>JAQYTJ010000001.1 GCA_028724885.1 Bacteroidales bacterium
GGCGGCTCTCAAGTGCAAAAACGCCCGATATGCATGCGAAAGGAATGGCCGGGCGGCTTTCAAGTGCAAAAACGCCCGATTTGCACGCGAAAGGATTGGCCGGGCGGCTCTCAAGTGCAAAACGGGCTGTTTTGCACTTGACAACTAACCCAAATAACATTATGGCAAAACTGACATTCAGAGAAAGCGAACAACGATGCGAACAAACCTTCCTCCACGCCGGAAAGTGGTGGCACCTATTTACAAACGGGAAAGAAACACCGGTGATTTTTACTTGCGATGACGATTTCCGCTTCGCAATCAATCTTCTGGCAAGATGCGCCGTCGAGTGTCCTCTGATGAAAATCGTGGCATTCGAAGTGATGAGCGACCATATTCACATAGCTGCCAGCGGTGAACGTGACAATCTTTTGGCTTTTTTCAGATTATTCCGAAGGCGTCTTGCCAGGTATTCTAGCAATCGGAGCACTCCACTCCCCGATTACTTCCAGCCAACTCTCAAAGAAATTGCAGACTTGAGATCTCTGCGGAACACAATCGTCTACATCAACCGCAATGGTTATGTCGTAGACCCTTCATTCACGCCGTTTTCTTATCCGTGGGGTACTGGAAGATACTATTACAATGACATTCCTTGCGTCGATGCGGTCAGCAACTACTCCACAAGAGAGTTGAGAACATTGCTTAAATGTGACACTCACGGTGTGCCGCCTGACTTCAAGATCATCAACGGCCACATCTCCCCCACCTCCTTCTGCGCAATCAAGTTCGGCATGGCGATGTTCCGCGACGCGCACCACTACTTCGCGATGCTGACGAAAAACGTAGAGGCGTACAGCGAGCTGGCGGCGGAGTTGGATGATGGAAAGTTCCTGACTGATGCTGAACTGTTTACACAGGTGTGGAAGATTGTTCGGGAAAAGTACGAGCTGGAACGTCTCAGCGATTTGTCGAAGGCGCAGAAACAGGAACTCGCCCGCGCTCTTCATTACGACTGGAGTTCTTCCAACGGCCAGATCCGCCGCATCCTCGGCCTCAGCCAATACGAGGTCGATTCCCTCTTCCCGCTTAGCAAGAAGTGATGCGCAGCAAGTCTCCAAATCCTCTCTTAAAGGCTGTTTTGTCCGCAAATATGGCTTCTCCACGGACGGAGCACCTCGAAAACCATTTAATTATCCTTAGATTGGTGCTTGCTAGCGATAGCCTGTCTAATCTCCATCTCTCTCTCAACCCAGGCGACTATGTGTATGTTTCCGCAAATGATGACTATCCACCAGAATACCCTCATTGAACACACTGCATTGAAAATTTTCCAAGATAATTCGCTATGAGCAAGACATTCAAAGATTATGGTGGCTCCGCCAATGAGAAAATAGGCAATCAGCACAAAAAAGCTTACAATGATAATGACACCCCACAAACTATTTTCTTTCCCTTTAATGCGGATGACAGGGAAATATCCTGTCGGAATTAAAAAGTGATAGACAATCCACGCATAATAGAGTATCCCCAAAACTGCAAGGATTAGGAAAAAATAACAGTCCGAAGCCGCAAAATACAGTGAGAAGAACAAGGTGATTACCATCCCGAAGATGGAGGTGAGGTTAATAAGAATAATCACATACAAGGCAATAGCCCCGCTGCTTTGTTTTCGTTTTGGTTTTGTCTTTGTGTCGTTTGCGTCGTTTGTGTCGTTTGCGTCATCTGCGAACTTTGTTTTCATATTATCATTCTTATCAGGTTAAAACATCCCTTAGTCTTCTTCTGTAAAATTTCTGCAAATTATGTGCTAAAACTGTTTATTAAAAACGCGGAGATCATTCTCGAAATGACCACTTGCCTCTCCGCCACCGTAGCCATAAGTGCTATCATAGTCGCCTTTAATCATAAGCCTAGCGGGAGTAACTACCACTAGGCCCCATCCATCTTTTCCCAAATCATAGAAGGATCCTCCCTAACAACCAGTTTCAGACGGTGGCCGCTGCCTGTGGCTTTGACCTGACACAGCATCACCACGTCCTGGCAGATGCGGAGGCGTGTGCACATATTGCGATGAAAATTCTCTAGAATTCGGTTTTCCCGCCATCTTCTTTCATCTCGTCATACTTGGCGCGATTGAGACGGAAAAGGGATGCTACGCGACCGGGACGTCCTTTGCGAACGTGGGGAAGTTCCGGTTCTGCCATGTCAGTATTCAGACAACATTCCTCCATCTTCGGCACCGACATAGCGTCGCAAAAGTCCATATCGGCCATCATCATCGGAGTGGGAGCCGCCTCGTAAAGCATTGCGGCTTCATCTGACTCGGGAGCATCGGCTTCCTCCAAGATTCCGGAGGCCATAATCTTCCGTTGGAAGTTGCGGCGGTCGAACTTGACACCGAGGATGGCTTCGTAGAGGCACCGAAGGTCAGGAATCGTGAAGGTATCGTCTAGGAGATCGAAGCCGATGGGCTCGAAATGAATGTCGCGGCGGAGGCGTTCCATTGCTGCTTCGAAGATCTTGTTATGGTCGAAGGCCAGCTCTGGTAGATTGTCGACAGGGAACCAGACTGCTTCATCGGCATCGTCTCCACCAATAACTTCGGACGGCTTTACCAGCGCATAGTAGGCAATGGTGATGACGCGCTCACGAGGATCACGGTCGGGATCAGAAAAAACACCCAATTCACCGATGGCTGCGGCCTCCAGGCCGGTCTCTTCACGTAGTTCACGGAGAGCACCATCCTTCGCAGTCTCGTTCAACTGCAGGAACCCCCCTGGGAAGGCCCAGAAGCCCTTGTACGGCTCGCCACCGCGACGGACCAGCAAGACCTTGAGCTTGCGGTCTTCATAGGTAAAGATTACGCAGTCAGTCGTTACGGCCATGTGCTCGTAGCGGTACTGATACGGGAATTCCGCACCGGGAACGTATGTGAAATTCTTTCCCATTGCCCTGCAAAAATAGGCGTTTTCGGGCTATTTGCAAAATTTTGCGTCAAAATGACGCAAAAATTTTGGATGATTCAGAATAATGTTTTATTTTTGCGTCACATTGACACAATTAATAATTAAATCGCGACGCATTATGGAAAAGAAGGACGAAAAGACTAGGGTTTACAACGTGATCATCATGGACCGCATATGAAGGAGAAAAGGAGGACTAAACCATGTTAGGTGCCATTATCGGAGACATCGCAGGTTCGACCTACGAGTTCCACAACACCAACGATTACAATTGCAACCTGTTCCCGAAAGAGAGCAACTACACTGATGATACCGTCATGACCATAGCGGTGGCATCGTGGCTGCTCAAGGATCCTGAGCATACACACAAGGTGCTGGAAGAGGAAATGGTTCGGTTTGCAAATGAATATCCTTGCCCCAAGGGTGGCTATGGCGGAGGATTCCGCCGCTGGCTCTTCCGGACGGAAGGCCGCAAGCCGTATAACTCCTGGGGCAATGGCTCGGCGATGCGCGTGAGCGCTGTTGGCTGGTTCTTCGATACCTTGGAGGAGACAGAACGGGTGGCAGAAATTTCCGCTTCGATTACTCATAATCATCCGGAGGGCATCAAGGGCGCACAGGCAACTGCCGCTGCCATCTTCCTGGCCCGGACCGGGCACTCCAAAGAGGACATACGGGACTATATTGAGCAGCGATTCGGCTACGACCTTCATAAGACTTACGCTGATTGGCATGGGAAATACGGGTGGGATGAATCATGCCAAGGAACGGTGCCACAAGCCATAATCTGTTTCCTGGAGTCCGAAGACTATGAGGATGCCATCCGGAAAGCAGTAGCTCTCGGTGGAGATTCTGACACCCTTGCCTGTATTACCGGCGGCATAGCGGAAGCCTTCCATGGACTTATTCTCGCAGAGATGGCAGACGAGGCATTCGAGCGTTTGCCGGAGGGCTTCCAGACCCTGCTCAAGGAGTTCGAAAAGAGGTCGTTCTATAAAAGCCGGATAGCGTTTGTGGACTGAATAATCATTGAGAATACTAGTCGATATCCAGATCAATGCCCATATTCGCCAACATTATTGTAAAAACAGACAAATTTTGATGTTTTCAACAACAAAACGGACGTTTGCATGACGGTGTCAACATCCATAAGAGAGCGTGAACTCTGTTTCCAGAACCAGTGGTTAGTAATGGAAATAGTCTCCTCAGCGCTTATAATGAATAACACCATTGCCCAGGATTGTGAATAATCACAACCTCTCTACAAAGTTTCACAAAACCTTGTAGATGATGTGAATAAAGAATCGCATACGTATATTCAAGCCCTCCGGAAAACGTGTCTCGCAGAACGCTGTCGAGGCAGGCTACACAGAAGTGCGTAGGGAATGGCATGTCTCGACATCGAGGCATCCCAAGAGTCACGTTGTCGACCGACACCCCTTTGCAGAGCCTCCGGAAGGATATATCCCGACAGCACTTTGCGAAATTACACCACTCTCATCCTGAACGACCACCACTATTCATCCTAAACAACCTCCCCGTCATCCCGTACGACCCACCCCGTCATCCTCTAGTTGACACACATTTTCGAATTGGCGCAAAAACCAAAAATTATTTGTAAGTTTACAAATGTCCCGAAGAAATGGGGTAAAGGATATGAATAATTTGATCATGGCGTTACTGACGATGCTCGGCTTGCAGGGCTGCAAAGGTTACTCGGACCTTAAGGTTGATGAGTTTGAAAACATGCTTTCGGAGGATAAGACTGTCCAGCTTGTAGATGTCCGCACTCCGGAGGAATATGCCTCAGGGCATCTTCCTGGGGCGATCAACATCAACTGGCAAGACGATGGTTTCATCGAGAATGCCAAGGCACTCCTATCCACGGAGCATCCTGTAATGGTATATTGCCGGAGCGGAAAGCGCAGCGCTGCCGCCGCCGCTAAGCTGGACGGAAACCTCTTCAAGACCTACAATCTGCTTGGCGGCTATCTCTCCTGGACAGAGGCGGGAAAGTCGGTTTCAACTTATGACGTGGAAGGCTTCAAAACGGCTTCCGGCGAACCGCTCGCCATCACCCTCATCAAGCACGCCTCGCTGGAAATCCGCTATAAGGGCCTTTCGATTCAGATAGACCCTGTATCCGGCTACGGCAAGCCTACGGACTATGCGACGGAATTTCCTAAGGCAGACATTATATTGATCACACATGAACACGGTGATCACTTTGACAAAGAAGCCATCGCAAGCCTCAGGAAGGAAGACACCCGCCTGTTCGCGAATGCCCGCTGCGCAGATATGCTCGGCTGGGGAAAAGCACTTGTCAATGGAGAGAGCGCTACGCTCTCCGAAGGAATTCGACTGGAGGCCGTTCCCGCCTACAACACCACTGAAGGTCACTTGCAGTTCCACCCCAAAGGCAGGGACAACGGCTATGTGCTCACGCTGGACGGCTTTCGCATTTATATAGCCGGGGACACTGAAGACATTCCTGAGATGGCTGAACTAAAAGATATTGACATTGCTTTTCTCCCTGTTAACCAGCCCTATACAATGACAGTAGACCAGTGCGTGAAAGCTGCGAAGACCATAGCGCCCAAAGTGCTGATTCCTTATCATTTCAGCAAGACTGACATTTCGGCCCTGCCGGAACTGCTATCTGGGATAGATGTCAGGCTTCGCCAAATGCAATAGGAGATGCCATGCTGACCGGATCAACGTAAAAAAGGCACTCTTCATTTGCGCCCTACTGCACATTGATTTTCGCATGTCAGACAGTAAGGCTCATCGTTTATTATTATATTTGCACGAATATTCCTGAATCATATTAATATGAAAGCATATTCTGTCATTCTAGGCATAGTTGCAGCCTGCACCGCTTTTTCTTCGGCTTGGGCAAGGCCTGCAACCAATAGCGAATGGGATAACGACGATGCTGATTCGACGGTTGCCGTCATCGCATGGTTCAACAAGAGAGACACTATGACGTATTGGATCAATGAGAGCAGCTGGAAAGTCAAGGATGGAGACACCACCAAGACATCAGGAGTCTCGACCAAAGTCATGCTCACGGTGACCGACTCCACGAAGAAAGGTTACAATATGGAGTATAAATTCCTTGATTTTCAAGGTGATACGCTAGCAGACTCTAAGATAGGCGAATTCCAGAACACGCTCGTCAATAAACTGTCGAAGGATATCGTCGGGACATCTATCAGATTCAGAACCGACGAATATGGACACATCACCAAATACGAGAACCTGAAGGAAATCAAGACGCAGGCGAAGGAACTCTTTGATTCCGCTTATGAGGAATTGTTGAAGCAGCCCGTGATGGACAGTCTGAAATCCGTCGGAATCGACATTACCACACTCATCAAGAAGGCTGACATCGCCACCATAGTCGACGGATACACTGAGGAACTGGAAATGATGTTCCGGTTCCACGGCAATTCATTCACGGTAGGAGAATATGACGACCATAGCGACGAAACCAAGAAAGAGTATGCGTCCGATTCTCATCTGAGCATAGATCTTGATCCGGAGACAATGGAATATTCAATTTCAACCACGGTGGAGACGAAGATTCCGTCGAAAGACATTAAAGAACTCGTAGGCTATATAGTCGAGACCTTTTCAGACGACTCTAAGTCAGAGGATTTTTCCGATGAATATGACAAGCAAGTGAAAGAAGATGCCATCGTAAGCAGCTGGAATAGCTGGAAATACTTCGCAGACGGCTGGCCTTCAGAGGTGTTGAGCCAAACAGAGACAATGCTGATGGGGCAGGGCAAATTGAAACAGACTTTCATTGCCTGGGAGACCCGTTCTGTCGGGAATCCAGAAAAATAGCCCAGGAGCTGCAGCCATCTTTAGACTAGTCTCACGGTAGGATGACGCAAATAAAATGTTTTTGCATCTTCATTTTGAAAATTATCATAAACTTTGTAAATTGCTATCTACAACACTGCAATAACCAAAATTGCTGGCAAAAAACAGCCATGTTGATGTAGATTGATGACCATAAAATAAAATTACTGGCCAAATGAGCCGGCTAATACAATGTTAATTACTGACCAAAATATACAGAGATGATAATTGCATATTGCTTGCATGCTCTCAATCTTTCAGGAGGCATTGAAAGGGTACTCACGACAAAGGCTAGCTATCTGGCCGATGTTTTGGGCTATGAGGTTCATGTAATAACGGCTCGCCAAAAAGGCAGAAAGATGCCCTTCAAAATGAGCGAGAATGTTGTCCTGCACGATCTTGACACGAATGACAGGGTCTTCCTCCTCAAATACACGAAGAGACTCGAGGCTTTGCTCTCGAAAATTCATCCCGACATCACGGTGAGTGTCTGCGATAACAGCGTATACGTCCTTCCGATGTGCAAAGACGGAAGCGCCAAAGTCGGCGAATTTCACTTCTCCCACGAAAAGTTCCAGATGAAATACGGGTCGAACGCTGTCGGAAGGCTCTATGCTGCGTTCAGGACAAGGAATCTTGAGAACGCCGTTAAGAAACTGGATCGGTTCGTCGTGCTGACCAAGGCAGACAAAAAGGACTGGGAGGCGGTAATCGCCGATGGAATAGAGCAGATTTACAATCCGCTACCATTCGTCTCCAGTCAATCCTCCCCCCTTTCCCGAAAACGCTGTATTGCGGCCGGAAGGCTTGAAAGCCAGAAGAACTTCAAAGATATGATCACAGCCTGGAGGACGGTGGACAGCAGACATCCAGACTGGACTCTAAGCATCTATGGGAGCGGAAGCCGGAAAGGTGAACTTACGGACTACATAAAAGCGTCCGGGCTGACTGGGAAGGTCATTCTGGAAGGTAACACCAGTAACATCAGCAAAGAATTGCTGGACAGTTCCTGCCTCGTGATGTCGTCAAGATTCGAAGGCTTCCCGATGATATTGCTCGAAGCATTGACAACCGGCTTACCTATAGTCAGCTACGATTGTCCCAAAGGGCCTTCTGAGGTTGTCACGATTGGTGCAAACGGCTACCTAGCCAAAGTCGGGGACACGGACACGCTTGCCCGCGGGATATGCACAGTCATAGAGGACGAGGAACTGCGGAGGCGATTAGGAGCCGAGTCCAAAAGACTCTCAGAAAACTTCGCCCTTGAGAAGATAATGGACAAATGGGATTCCCTCTTCAAAGAAATACTGAGGCAGAAGGAAGCAAAAAATTCTATACAAGCTAACCGTCGAGAAGATAAACGGTCAAGCCGTGGGTCTTGCGGCTGCCTTCCGGCGGAAGCGTCATGTAGTCCCCGAACTCCTGGGTCAGCCATTCATCCCAATGGCGGAAAGCCTTGAAGCGGTAACCTTCGAACTCTAAGTCAGAATATTCATCTAACATATTCCTTTCAAAGATTTCCCTCGTGCCGTTGTAAGTGACGGAGACAGCTCCGGCAAGTCTGGAGGTCTCGTAAGGGTATTTTAGGACCTCATTGTTGATAAGTTCCCACCAATGCTCCGCACCCCTGAGATGAGCTTCAATCTTTGACAGCAGCGGCTGATGGAAATTGAATATGTCAAAGCGTGTCCCGCAAATGTTCAGCCTGTGAGACCAATGCGTCAGCTTACGCTCCCTTTTTCTTTGTAACTCAACGTCTTCCGGCTTACCGTCCATAGGGAATATGTCAATGTTCAATCCGAAATCATATTCATAGCCTCGCCCTTGGATGCTTTTAGTATTGACATCCTCGACCTTAGAGAAAAAGTGAACGAAGCGGTCTCCTTTTGCACCAGCCCTATGGCAAAGGCAACGGTAACGGGAACCCGGCTCCTTTCCGAAGACGGACACGAAACGCTCATAATCAGGCCTTGGCATAAGCAGATCGATGTCGTCGTCCCAAGGAATGAAACCTTTGTGGCGCACAGCCCCTAGCAATGTTCCATACGCCATTGAATACCTTATCCCCTCCTTGACACAGAAGGCATCCACAGACTTAAGGATTTCCAGAAGATAGAGTTGGATCTCCCTGTGTGATAATTTACGCATAAAGCGATTAAAATATAGTCCATTCTTTACAAAGATAATTGAATTTTGTTAAATTTGTGAAAAACTGAAACAAACGAATATGCATTCTTATGTTTTCCCAGGAGATTTAGACAGGGAGATAGCGAAGATTGGCTCGCTGCCTATCCCATACATGAGAACCGACTGGTTCTCCAAGATTAATCTCGAATCCGAAAGCATCCTTCTGGAGCTTATCCATTGCAATAGAGGGAGGGCTATCATCTATACCGGATCCGGAACTGGGGCTATGGGAGCCGTGGTGGAGAACTATGTCAGCACAAAGAGAAAAGCGATCGCCATCAACGGCGGATCTTTTGGCAAGCGCTGGGTTTCACTCTGTGAGTACTATGGAATTCCTGTGGTCGACTTCAAGGTTCCTTTCGCAAAGGACATAAACTATGCGGAGCTTGAAATGGCCGTAGAGGCAGAGCACCCGGACGTGCTCCTCTGCCAGCACCACGAGACATCGACCGGGCAGTTGTTCAACCTTGAGAAAATATCGGAGATCTGCCGTAGGCACGATGTATCCCTCATCGTGGATGTCGTAAGCTCATTCCTTGCCGAAGATCTGGACATGGACGGGCTTGGAATAGACATCTGCGTGACAAGCACCCAGAAGGGGCTCAACATTCCTCCAGGACTGTCCATTCTGTTCCTCAGCAAAAGACTTGATGGGTATGAATATGCCCACAGAGGCTACTACTGGGACTTTGAGAACAATCTGTCCAATCTCAAGAGGGGGCAGACCCCGTTCAGTCCAGCCACAATCATCTACCTACAACTTAACGCACGGCTCAAGCAGCTCAGGGAACAGGGCGGAGAGGCAATCAACATCTCTCAGGTGCGCCACCGGGCAAAGGTCTTCCGTGCGGAATGCCGCAGGTACGGATGGCCGATGCCGGCCGAGACCCCTTCCAGCGCAATCACTGCCATTCAGACGAGGGACACGGCAGAGCGCCATATCTTCAATGGCTTGATTAATCAGTATCAGACCTACATAATGCCGGGATCCGTTCCTGGTTTATACAGAATTTCACACATGGGGCTCCAGTCGGACGAGGAGCTGCGGGAGCTAGCCGAAAGAATCCACTTAATAGAAGCCGAAATCAATGAATAAGGACACAATACAGGCAAGCGGAGGGAATCCTCACAGGAAGACTGTAATCACTTACGGCACTTTCGACGTGTTGCATCAGGGGCACATCAATCTGCTCAGGCGGGCAAAAGAACTCGGCGACTGGCTGATCGTCGGCGTCACTACCGACAATTTTGATCTTGAACGCGGCAAGCTGAACACAAGGGACAGCGTCATGAAGCGCATCCAGGCGGTAAAGGACACCGGCTACGCCGATGAGGTCATCATAGAGGAGTACAAGGGGCAAAAAATTGACGACATCCAGAAATATAACGTAGATGTTTTCGCAATCGGCTCAGACTGGGAAGGCTACTTTGACTACTTGAAAGAGTATTGCGAAGTGGTGTACCTTCCACGCACGCAAGGCATCTCCAGCACTATGCTGCGCGAGGAGCAAATCTCGATCAGGATAGGGATCATTGGAACCGGAAGCATTGCGAAAAGATTCGTTCCCGAATCCAAGTTCGTCAGTTGCAATACCATCAGCTCCGCCTTCAATCCCAATTACGCGGAGTGCGAGGCGTTCTGTTCCGCCAACGGCATCCAGTCTGCTGCCCACTCGCTTGACGAATTGACAGGCAACTGCGATGCTATCTACGTGGCCTCACCTCACTACACTCATTATGAATATGTCAGGGCTGCTCTCCAAGCAGGAAAGCACGTGCTGTGCGAGACGCCTTTCGTTCTGCGCCTTGCCGAGGCCGAAGAGTTGTACTCGATAGCAGAGGCCAACCACAGCACCCTTATGATAGCCCACAAAACTGCATACTGCCCGGCATTCAGGCACCTTGTTACAATGCTCAAGTCTGGAGTGATTGGGAAAATCGTAGACATCAACGCCTCGATTACCACTCTTACTGACGAGAATTCCCCTAAGATGGATCACAACCACTACGGCGGGAGTATGAACGAGAATGCCTGCTTCCCACTGCTTCCAATCATAAAATTGCTTGGAAAGGATGTGCGGAACGTCAATTTCTACTCCATTATGAAGAACGATGTCGATATTTATACCAAGGCCGTCTTACGGTACGACTCTGCCACAGCGTCGTTCCAAGTAGGACTGGGAGCCAAGACAGAAGGGAATATGATAATCTCCGGCACGAAGGGCTACATCTACGTCCCAGCGCCTTGGTGGAAAACCGACTATTTCGAGCTGAGGTTCGAGGATCAGAACCTGAACAGAAAGTGCTTCTACCCATTTATTGGCGAGGGCCTGAGGTACGAGATCAGAGAGTTCATCTCGCACATCCTGAATCCGGAGCAAAACTTCTATCTTCTATCCAAAGATGAGATTCTCAAGATGACAGAAATCCAGCAAGACTACATCGACGGGAATACTGTCTATAAGCTAAGTTAAAAATACCAATGAGACAACTTACATTAAAGGAACTCCAGTCGTTCAGCCTTGGAATCCTCAAGGACGTGGCAGAATTCTGCGAAAAAAATGGCATAAGATATTCATTAGGTTACGGCACCATGCTGGGAGCAGTGCGTCACAAAGGTTTTATCCCTTGGGATGACGATGTGGATCTAATGATGCCGCGTGAGGACTATGAAAGATTCCGGTCCAGTTATCGGTCAGACAAATACACATTTATCGACAGCCGGAATACTCCGGACTGCTACATCGCATTCGGGCGAGTGTGCGACACGGAAAAGACCATCGCCACAAGCTGCATCCCATGGATAAAGAAAGATGTCGGGGTGTGGATCGACATATTCCCTGTTGACCGAGTGCCGGACGACAAGGAGACATTCGAGAGAATCTATGATGCCCTTCTGATCCTGCTGAAATCAAATGTAGGGATAAGGCGAGTGCACGCCATTGCATCCACCAGATTCTCCATCTACAAAAGGCTTAAGATCTGGGTATTGAAAAAAATAAATCCGAGGCTTGCGAAACGTGACCCCAATGCCATAGTCAAAGATATGAATGCCCTTATCTCCCTGCTCAGCCCTAGGCAGAGCCAGCATTGGTCACAGTTATGCTGTCCAGACGTAGGCACTAATGAGTTTTTCAGGGACAAGGACATTAATGAATATATCTCCCTCAGGTTCGAGGACCGCGACTTCTTTGCATGGAAAGGTTATGACAGGATTCTGCGCGACTCCTACGGGGACTATATGATACTTCCTCCGGAAAATAAGAGGAAGCCGCTGCAAAACTACATCAAGTTCACATGGAAGGAATGAGGATGGATTTGTGAACAGGCTAGCATATCATGTTGCATGAAGCTTCTAGGTACTTCTGCGGCAGAAGCGAGTTAGTTTTATAGTGCATGACTCGCTTTTTGGCTAGTAGGAAGTTCTTTTGCGAAAATGTTGTATTTTTTCTTCTCTAGCGCATGATGATATGACAGACGCAGATTCAATACAGGAAGATTCTATTCAGTGGTTTTTCCTAAGAGACCTCAAACGCCCTAATGCGAAGGAGCATGCCTTTCAGACGCTGAGCCAGAGGGGATTTGAAGTGTTCACCCCGATGAAAATCGAGACTAGGAATGTGGGTGGCAAGAGAGTGAGAATGGTGCTGCCATATATTAATGACATGCTGTTTGTCCATTCTCAGAAGAATGTCTTGGATGAAATCATTGCGAAGACCCCTACTCTTCAGTACAGATACGTCACTGGCAGAAAATATTGTGAACCTCTGACAATTAGGGACGAGGACATGGAGAAGTTCATCACCGCCGTGAAGTATTTAGACAAGCCTCGGTATTACCTGCCTCAGGAAATAACTTCCGGCATGCGTGGGCGGCGGATTCGGATTATTGATGGGCCTATGGTTGGCTACGAGGGACAACTGCTCTCGGTAAAGGGGTCTAGAAAGAAACGTCTCATAGTCGAAATTCCCAGCTGCATTGCTGTCGCCGTTGAAATAACTCCGGAATGCATCGAAGTGATCAATGAATAAATTTAGATTTTGGATCCAAAATAGAATGGCCACAAATATAAGTTGATGCTCTACGCAGCTATCTAGCGCAGTATTCCATCTGAAAATAAAATGAGAGCACCGTTCCAAGCGATGCTCCCCTCTTGATGAAATATTTGTTTGGTTACAGAAAGTTCTTGATGATATATAATCCTAATCCCGTTATGTAGGTTATAGCTAATTATTAAGGCTCTTGGCTTTTGCGATTAGTTCCTGCAGTTGCTTACGATACCCATTCGGATCTTTTCCCTGACCAGCCTTGACCAGTTCGGATGCCATGTCGAATGTGGCTTTGCCTTTATAATCCGAATTTCTGAGCAGCATAGCATACGCAGCTACGCCAGCGGCAAATGAGAGATTCTCTGATAGCTGATCAGAGCTTTGGGCCACTGCTTCGTTGGACAGGGCTATGCTCTGTGAGCCTATGCTTTCCTTGTAGCGAAAATCGAACTTTGCCAAAGCTTTGCCGGCTTCGAATGCCTTTCCAGGAATGATTTCGTAAAGCGCAGTGATGGTCTGCCCTGCACCAATTTCTCCTGCATCCTTATCATCGTTTTCGAAGTCATCTTTCTCGAGCTTCCTGTTCTCGTAGCCGATAAGCCTGTAAGCATCCACCATATCCTTGTCGAAGGTGACCTGGCATTTCGAGTCGTTAGCAACTGAGTAGAACTTGGAGCGTTCATTCACGAAGACCTTAGTCATCTCGCCCTCTGAGTCGATATATTCATAGGTTCCATTACCCCAGTTCGACACCGTCTCCATCATTGAGTCGTTCAGATTACCTCGCCCGAACCCGCAGCATGTCAGATAGATGCCTTCCTTTGCGTAGTCTTGAACCATTTCCTTAAGTTCGTCAGTATCGTTCACGCCCACATTGAAGTCTCCATCCGTGCCCATTATGACTCTGTTGTTTCCGTCTTTCTTGAAATTAGCCTTCGCTTCCTCGTACGCCATCTTCATTCCCGCTCCGCCGGAGGTAGAGCCGTATGCGCTCAGCTTCTTGATAGCTTTCTTTATGGTAGAAGCTTCGCTGACAGGGGTAGACTCCAGGAGTTTTTCCACGCCGCCAGCGTAAGTCACTATGGAGATGCGATCGGTCGGACGCATATAGTCCACAAGGGTCATGAGGGAATTTTTCAGGAGCGGAAGCTTATCGTCAGAATCCATTGAGCCGGAGACGTCGATGAGGAAAACGAAATTAGCCTGCGGAACCTCACTCTCAGGAACAGACTTTCCCTTTATGCCCAAGCGCAGCAGGTAGTGCTCACTGTTCCATGGGCAAACGCCTGTCTCTGAGTTAATGGCGACGGTCCTGCCATCTGCCGGATCCGGATAGTCAAAGGTGAAATAGTTCAGGAACTCTTCTGTACGTACAGAGTTTTTGTCCGGTAGCATACCGTCTGCAAGATAGCGGCGCATGTTTGCGTAGGATGCTCCGTCAGCATCGACCGAGAACGTGGACACGTTCTCATCTGCCGTCTTGACGAAAGGGTTCTCTACGATTTTGTCATATTTGTCGCCTCCAGACTCGGGATAATCGATGTTTCCATCCATCCAATAATCGCTGTAAGAAATTAGACTATCTGAATTAACTGAACAGGAGCTGAGAAATGAGCCGGCGACAGTCAGCAGGCTTGGGATAAGCACAAAAGCAATTGAGCGTTTCATTGTTGAATTAAATTAAAGTTATGTGTAGTCATATTAATAGCGTACACAGCAGTTGTCATCAAGTGTCGATATCTTAGTCATTTACGGACACCGGACACATTTATAAATCCAATAAATATGGAACCTTGCATCTATGAATTATTTTATTTTTCTAAGTCTTGAGCAATGTTAACATGGCTCGGTTTTTATGATCTGTCGTGATAACATATCTAACAAGAATTTAGTAAATTTGTAATCATGATAAAGATATTCGGAATGAAAACGTGCCCTTATTGCACGTACGTCTATGAGCAGATAAAGGACGATAAACGCTACAAAGTCATTGACATAGGAGAGGATGTCTCATACATGCACGAATTCTTGGCGCTGCGCGACAACAATCCGATTTTCAACCATTCCAAGAAAATCGGAGACATCGGCATCCCTTGTTTTTTAAGGGACGACGGTTATGTCTCTCTCAAGCCTGAAGACTTCGGACTGAAAGAATATTCACCCAAAGGAGCCTCTTGCAGCATAGATGGCTCAGGCTGCTGATAAGAGTGACTTAAAAGGATCTGCGTCAGTCTTTAAAGAATATGTCTCTCGTATAGACCTTGGATCTGACATCGTCAAGAGCGGAGTCATATCTGTTTGCGATGATTGCCTTACTCTCTGACTTAAATCTCGCAATGTCATTTACGACCTCGCTGCCGAAGAACAAGGTTCCGTTTTCTAGAGTCGGCTCATAGACTATCACTTTTGCACCCTTTGCCTTGATGCGCTTCATGACACCCTGAATGGAACTGTGACGGAAATTGTCAGAATTCGATTTCATTGTAAGCCTGTACACTCCAATCGTAACGGGATGCTCAGCGTTCTGAGACCACGAACTATTCGCCGAATAATAACCGGCCTTGCTGAGCACCTGGTCAGCAATAAAATCCTTCCTGGTTCTGTTGCTGTCCACTATGGCCTGGATAAGGTTCTCTGGCACGTCGGCGTAGTTTGCAAGAAGTTGCTTCGTGTCTTTCGGAAGGCAATAACCGCCGTAACCGAAAGAAGGATTGTTGTAATAAGCGCCAACTCTGGGGTCCAGGCAAACACCATCGATGATTTCCTTGGTGTCCAGTCCTTTCATCTCTGCGTATGTGTCCAGTTCGTTGAAATAGCTTACGCGAAGGGCCAGATAAGTGTTTGCGAACAGTTTCACAGCCTCTGCCTCAGTAGTACCCATAAACAAAGTGTCAATATTCTCCTTTATGGCTCCTTCCTGAAGCAGTGCTGCAAATGTATGGGCAGCCTCATCAAGCCGCCTGTCATTTTTAGGTCGACCGACTATGATTCTGCTGGGATAAAGATTGTCATAGAGAGCCTTGCTTTCCCTTAGGAATTCAGGCGCAAAGATTATGTTTTCCGATCCTGTGAGCCTGCAGACATGCTCCGTGTAGCCCACAGGAACAGTGGATTTTATGACCATAACCGCATTTGGATTGCACTCCATCACCAAATTGATTACTGCTTCAACGGCACTGGTATCGAAGAAGTTTTTCTTCGGGTCATAATTCGTAGGGGTAGCAATCACTACGAATTCCGCTTTTGAATATGCCTCGCGTCCATCCATGGTGGCTGTCAAGTCCAAATCTTTTTCGGCAAGATACCTTTCTATATATTCATCTTGAATAGGAGATTTCCTATTATTTATCATATTCACTTTATCCTGGACTATGTCCACAGCAACGACATGGTTATGCTGGCTGAGTAAAGTTGCAATTGATAGGCCGACGTAGCCAGTTCCGGCCACAGCTATATTCATATTCATTGAATTTGTTTTTAAAGCATTGCAATTTACGAGTTTCTTTTGGAATTTGCTATCTTCGCAGAAACGAACTTATATTTTGGAAACTGCCTCGAATCATAAAATGAACGGATGGCTGGCACTCAGCCCTCTGATAGTCTTTATATTAATATATTTCATTTCATCCATCTTAGCTAAGGACTTCTACAAAGTTCCCATTGCCTCTGCTTTCGTGCTGGCCTCAATCTATGCGATAATCATTACTCCAGGCAGCATCTCTGAGCGTATAAGGATATTCTCAAAAGGCGCGGGTGATCATAATGTGCTGCTGATGATTTGGATATTCGTGATGGCAGGGGCTTTTGCCAGCGTTGCGAAATCCATTGGCACCGTCGAAGCTACCGTAAACCTGACACTAACGCTTCTGCCACAGAAATTCCTGCTTGCAGGCCTTTTCATTGCGGCATGTTTCATTTCTTTCTCAATCGGGACGAGCGTTGGCACCATTGTAGCCCTAGTGCCCATTGCGGCTGGCATTTCTGGAGAGACGGAGATCCCCATGCCGCTAATCACTGCCGTGATAGTCGGAGGTGCCTTTTTCGGCGACAACCTTTCATTCATATCAGACACTACCATAGCTTCCACCGCTACGCAGGGCTGCTCTATGTCGGACAAATTTAAGGCGAACATTTGGATCGCGGGCCCCGCCGCAATAGTTGTGAGCGCAATATATATATTCATAGGAATGAATTTCAATGCGTCTCCTGAAATTGGGGACATTGACATGATGAAGCTAATCCCCTACCTAGCTGTCATCTTACTTTCGCTATGCGGAATGAACGTGCTGTTAGTCCTAACGATTGGGCTTGTGCTATGCGCTGCCATTGGCTTTATCGACGGACTTTCGTGGGTGTCCTTTTTGGAAAGCGCTGGTTCGGGCATTTCTGGAATGGGAGACCTGATAATCGTCACGATGCTAGCTGGAGGGATGCTTGAGGTAATCCGCAGTAACGGAGGTATTGACTTTATAATAATTGGGCTAACTAAGAGGATAAAAGGCAAGAGAGGGGCGGAATTCAGCATTGCCTCATTAGTGGGGATATCCAATATCTGCACGGCGAATAACACTATTGCAATACTGACTACCGGAAATATTGCTAGGAGCATAACGAAGGAATATAACCTTGATCCTCGAAAGTCTGCGAGCCTGCTGGACACTTTTTCATGCATAGTCCAAGGAATGCTGCCATATGGGGCGCAGCTGCTCATGGCATCGAGTTTCGCTGGAATTTCAGCTACTTCAATAATATCTCATCTTTATTATCCGTTCACATTATTTTTCTTTGCAATCCTGTCAATAGTTATTAGATTTCCAAGAAAATATTCATAACCAAATGAAAATGTGAAACGAGTCTGGCTTTCATAGCTGTAATTTTTGGAATGTTTTTAATTTGAGTAAATTTGCAACTCCTAATTTTACAGATATGAATTTCAACGGTATAATCGTAGGAGCTGCGACTTTTCTCATAATTGGAATATGCCACCCCGTAGTGATAAATCTTGAATATTATTATGGCAAACGTAGCTGGTGGGTCTTGTGCCTGGCCGGCATAATATTCTCGGCAGTTTCCATATTCCTGAAAAATGAAGTCGCCTCAACTATTTTCGGCGCAGGTGCTTTCTCATGCTTCTGGGGCATCCATGAAATATTCCAGCAAGAGGAGCGCGTGCTGAAGGGATGGTTCCCGGAGAACCCTGAGAGGCATGAATATTACGAAAATATAAGGAAGAATAAATGAATATGACGAAACTTGCTATTTTCGACTTAGACGGGACGCTGCTGGACACGGCGAAAGATCTTGGGAATGCGACGAATTATGCCCTGAGGAACTGTGGTTATCCGGAAAGGCCGCTTGATGATTTCTACCAATTGGTGGGAAGAGGAATATACAACCTTTTCCGTGGGGCTGTGCTTCCTCGGGGGCTGTCTAATGAGGAACTTTTC
Source organism: Bacteroidales bacterium (assembly GCA_028724885.1). GTDB lineage: Bacteria > Bacteroidota > Bacteroidia > Bacteroidales > UBA932 > Cryptobacteroides. Next base: position 18,499 of record JAQYTJ010000001.1, read on the forward strand.
AAGAGATATCCTTCCGTGAACGAGGGGGTCGTGGACAAAATGGCTTCTTTCTTCATTCCATACTATGACAAGCATAAATGCGATTACACCATGCCTTATCCGGGAATATGCGATATGCTCGATGCTTTGGAAGCACGCGGGGTCGCATTCGGCGTTGCCTCGAACAAATATCAGGAGGCCACCGAAGAAATGGTGCTGCATTATTTTGGGAAGCACAAATTCGTAAAGATTCTCGGCCAGAGGGAGGGACAGCCTATTAAGCCCGACCCTAAGATAGTGGAGCAAATCATGTCATGCGTGCCATCGCTCATGAAACAAGACGTAGTTTATTGCGGGGATTCCAACGTGGACATGCAGACTGGACTCAATGCCGGCGTGCGCACGATCGGCGTTCTCTGGGGCTTTCGTTCCAGAGAGGAGCTTGCGGCATGCAGCCCATACGCTCTCGCAGACTCCCCTGCCCAGCTCGCTAAGGAAATCCTGAAATAGGGAAACTGATGAAAGCTTGTTCCTGGAAAAAACAAATGGCTGCCCAGGACAACTCTTGACAGCCATTTTTTCCGCTCGGCGAGGCTACCTCAGTGACGGCGTCGCATTCGGAGTGAAGTCATTCGTTGAATTGTTAGTATCCACGAGCTTCCCCGTAGATCCGTCTTTCTTGCGGCGAACGCTCTTGTTAAAGCGAGTCGGGTCGCTGTCGATATTCTGTTCGCCGCAGTACGTGAAGCCGGCATCCAAAGTTTCGCTAAGCCTGAATTCCACCAGCTTGCTTTCCACCGTGCAGTTGACTGCATCCAGGATCCATTTGTTAGGAACCTTGTAAGCCTTGGAGATGCGCATCTGAAAGTCTCCTGCCAGGGTATGGTTAATATATTCACCTTCCCATTTGTAATCGCTAAGAAACTTTTTCTTGTCCACCGTTGCAGGCGGCAAGCCTATGGCATAACTTTGGAAGCCTCGGTTGTGCAGAACCCAGATAGACAGGGTGTAGCAGTACCATTTGTCCAAATTAGGGACAAGAGGGTTGTCTATATCCTTGACGTTGTTGGTAGACTCGTCATACCATTCGAAATCGGCCTTGCTCAAATCAAACGAGTTCGGATTGCCTTTGGTTCTCAAGGTCTTTCCATCTGCCTCATAAACATCATGCAGGTAATCCTGGGCGTTGTTAGCTATGATTACCGATTTTCCTGGTTCCAGAAGCACGTCTGTGCCACTTCCGGGGATGCATGTCACGGTGCCGACCCCGACATATTCATCTTTTATTGGAACGATGAACTCATAATTCCACGTATTGACATATTTCGTCTCCATAATCATCACGCCATCAATGTATAATGGATTGTCGCAGTTGTTCGTAAGCTTGAAGAACTGATCTCCGTGATATTTCTCCGGCCTCCCTGTTTCGGTCAAGGTTGAGGTGTAATATATTTCCTCGATCAACAACTCGCCAGGCTCGATGTTTCTCCAGCTCTGGGAAATGTCGAAGGCTGCGAGTTCGGCTCCATCCGTTGTCTGTGCTATCACCTTCGCAGTACGGTAATCTTCGGTCGCATTCGTCTTGAAGTTCAGAGTCAGAGTGCCCTTATCTTTCGAAAGGACGGAAATCCAGTCCTGGGCATCTTCCGGAATGGCGACTTTATACGCAAAACCTTCAGGGACGACAAAGCGTCTTTCTCCTCCTCGTGCCCTCACCGTCACGGTTTCTTCGACTGGATTCGAAGGAGGAGTAGGGCGCATCTGGGTGATGGCCAAGGTTTTCAGCAGCGAACCGCTTGAGATCTTAAGCGTGGCGCTTCTGCCATTCACTTCATCGTAAGCCTCAACCTTGATTAAGACCGATGCTGGTCCGGAACCGGACAAAGGATTCACGGAGTACCAAGACTGACCATCAGTCTGAATGGTCCAGTCTCCGTTAGCCTTAATAAGCAACGTGGTTTCGCATCCTGATGCTTCTACCTTCAGTTCTGCCGAAGAAATTTCCAGCATTGGATCTTCGGAATGATTGCATGCCGTAAGTCCTGCGAACATGCTCAACGACAATAAAATAAACTTAATTTTTTCCATATATGCTCTGTTATTAAGAAAACATTTTCCTAGATTAGAAACATAAGCCGATGCTAATGGAAAAACCACTGTCTCTAAGCATGGCTTCATTAAACCATCGGCTATATTTAAATAGAGCGAACAATGCCTTCGTCCTGGACAACTCTTTCTGAATCCTGAGCGCCGGATGGAGAACAAAGCCATTTTCTGTCGCTCGATCGAAGGCATAGTTCAACATCTGGTATACTTCTGCAGTAGTGCAGCACTGAGGAATGCCAAAGGAAGACCCTGCGGTGAAAACATAATCCCCTTCACAGCAGGCATTGATCCACCAAGCCCCCATGGCACATTGAAGGGAGAGACTAACGCCAAAATCGAATCTGGAATATGAAAGATAGCGTTTAGGATAGATGTATTTCTCGCGCATGTTGCGGAATCCGACTACTGGGCTGAGACTCCAAACCCACTCATTCTTTTTCAGTTCTCCCACCCATCTAAGACAAGCCTTCCAGTCTTTGCTGTCGTACATGGTCATTTCTCCCAGTATGGAATATTCATTCAGCAGTCCGTTGTCTATCACATTCTCCGTTCCCTGTCTGTATTCATAAAGAAGGTCTGCTGAAATGCCCCATCTGATGCGTTCTTCACCGCTAACGAAGGAAAGCCCAATGGCGGTCTTCTGAATCCAGAGATTCGTGATTGGAACTTCATTCAGCGAGGAAAGGCTCCGATCTATGGAAAAGGATTCGTATCCCGCCAGGAACCCCCAGCCGTGGCACGACAACGGCATGGCAGAGAAGAAGAAGCCTGCATTGCGTCCTTTGTAGCGATTTTCTGTGTAGGCCGAGCCGGTAAAACGCCCGTACTGGGTGCCCAGGCCCGTCATCAACATTTCGGAAGTATTTGCACCGGCTTCATTGTAAAAAGCGACATCCGTGACCTGCTTGTAGATTGTCCCAGTCAATGACAAGCCAAGAGAATAGCGATGGAACAGATAATTGGCGGATATCTCGTATTTCAAATCAGTGGAAATGTTACGTGGGCGCGGATCCGCCTGACGGTACTGATGGCTTGCATGGTAATTGCCTGAGAAGCCTATGCAGAAACGCCCTATGCGATGACAAAAGCCGCCGTAAAAGACATATTGCTCGCACCTGAGATTGCCACCTACTGAATCCGCCATTACGTGAGGGTACAACAGGTCGTAGTCGGCGATAGAATTCCAACTGACATTCTTCTTGTTTTCGTAGTCATAACCCGCTCCGGCAAAGGCGACTCCTCTAGTTGGTAAACGTAGATATGAATCAACCTCGAATTCGCCAGCGATTGCCCCGCCACCTTCTTGCATGGCATATGGTTTTTCTTCGTCACGGAACCTGCCTTGGAATTGCAATGAAGAGTAGGATGTGGAGAATTGGAAATAACGATTGGCAGAGGAAGTGATGAAAAGGTAGCTGTCGGCCAAGTTCAAGGCTGACAGATGTTCTTCCGAACGCGCATTCACATCCACGTCCGCAGCTTCATTCTGGCCAGCCAAGCCGTAACAGCATGCAAGAAAATCTAAAATAAGAATAATGCGTTTCATCTTAATGTCCTTTTCAATAGTTTAGATATTTTAGATTGAGCGTCACCGTGTCTTTGTCGTTCATTAGGAAAAGAGCATTCTTAGGAGCCACGTGCTCTGCGCTTCTAACCCTAGCAGAAGATCCGTCAGGGAAAGTGGCAGTAGCATCGAATGATACGAGGTAAACTCCTTTTTGAACCACCATGCTTGCCTCATTGTTCGTGAATATCGGAAGCTGGTATTCCAGCCTGTTGTTCAGATTCCGCATGAAAGTGCTTGCCAGGTCATAGTTAGCCTCCATGCGAACAATCTGGCGGCCGTCCGGCAATACGCCTTTCAGTGTTACGAAGGAGTAGATGTTCTGATCTTCGTTCTTTTCGCAAGACGAATTCATACCTGCCGCTACAAGGGAAAACATAAGGATGAATATACGGGTGATACTGTTCATGTCCTAAAGCTTGAAATTAAGTTCCATTCCGAAGTAAGGGTTGACCTCTCTTCTAACCTTGACCCCGAGCGGAGAATAATAAGAGGGATTATAATCGAGAATGCGATTGGCGAAGATGGCAAGCGCAATCTTATCGTGATACAGCATTTTCGTAACTTTCATATTCACATTCAGGCAGAAAGGCACTTTGGAGTAAATAAAGCTGATTTTATTGTAACTACGGACCATTTCTGACAACACGCCGTTTCTTGCAGATTCTTCAGTGAAAATATGATATCGCAGATTTTTGTCGATATAGGCCAGTGGGTTTGGGTCCTTCCTTTTATTCTGGCTTCCAGTGTACCAAAGGCACTGGAAAGAACAGGAAAAGATGAGACCCATATTAGGAATTTGGGTGTCGAAGCCGAAGTTTGTGTTGAACATTTCTCGCAGATAGTTATCCTCGTCTTTATAATAGCCTATATAAGGATAGGCCGAATTGTCGATAACGACAGATGGCCTGTAATATTCTGGCTGACTGTTGCTGTAAGTGGTAAGAAACCATGCGCCGGAAACAGAGAACTTCGTATGCAGCGAACGTATCCGCGGGGATGAAAAAGTGAATTCTACGCCTTTTTTCCTAGTGCGGCTCCCGTTTGTAGTTAATGAATGCGTAGTGAGCAGAGTATCAATTGAATACGGAGTGGTTTCAAGCGATGGTGGGCCAGTCAATGAATGGTAGTCTATCGCCTGCTCATCGTAATTCTTGTATACGAAGCGTATTGGCTTGGAACTGCTGCGAAAGCCAGACTTCATGTCCTCCTCGAAATAAGTAACTGATAACTCAAAGCCATTCCACACGATATTCTCTCTCACTTCACATTTGAAGTTACGTGCAGCCCCAAGATCAAAATGTACTGGGTCGATTTTGAAAACGGCCACGTTTATCCGTCGCTTGCTTTCATCGGGCGGCCAATAATTGAGCTGGGTGATATCGTAATATATTAAATCAGGATACAGCTGATACAAGGTAGGACATTTTGTGTGCCAGCCTGCCCCTGCCCCGGTTTCCAGCCTAAGCTTTCTGCCGGCGAAGTCAAAACCTGGAAATATCAAGCGCAGATTAAGACGTGGGTCAAGTTCCACCTTTCCTCTTAGAGCATACGGATAGCTTATATTCAGCATCTCCATTGCTCGCACTCCAGCCATCCACCGGAGCGTGAAATCCCGCCATGTGATGGTGGCATCATTCTCCAAGAAAGCGCTGATTTGATGCTTCGCCGGGATGGAATTAAAGGAACGTGGGCGCACGTTCATGTCAACAGAAAACGGATGCGTCGGATCAAACACGGTTCCTCGCCCATAATTCTTGTCCATAGTCCAATTCAGCCCCACTTTGAACTCCTGCTTCGTGTGCGAGCAAGCGGTCTTGAATAGGCTCGTTGCATTTACATAGGCGTAGAATGGCTTCCCTTCAACTTTTAGCGTCGCATTATACCGGTTGGGAACTACGGTTGCATCATGCTCTCCTTCGTCAAGAGTCGTCGAAAGAGGCGTGGCCGTGGAAAGAGTTACGTATTTCCAGCAGTCAATGAAATCTTTTTCGCTTGTCAGAGCGGCCGTCAAGCTGGCTGAGCAAAAGAACCTTTCCTCAATCGCATTCACCCGGAAATGGGTTCCGAAAACAAACCTGTTATAAGAGGACTTGTAGCGTTCAATGGGGCCATTATCGCCTACGTCCAAATCCTTGTCCGACTTGCGCTGGTCGAAAGACCCCGTGAAGTCGACATTACCGCCCAATGTCCAAGCATAAGAAGAGCCATCGCCCCATTTTTTCTCTGCTCTCAGGCTAGCTGTAGCCCGCTTGTAGTTCTGGCGCACATTCCTAGGATCTGATCTCGCATCCAAATAATCTAAATCCGCATTGATGGACAAACCTTTGGCCTTGCTAGGCTGGAATGCCTTGCCAGCAGAAAAAAGCTTACTTGTCATGTCAGCTTTGAAACGCAAACACATAGCGTCTCCCCCTTTTTTTCTCTGAATCTTCACTAGGCCGCTCGTCAGATCCCCATATTCGGCAGAAGGAATGCCTCGCACTATCTCGACCGACTCTATGTTATCTGTCCCTATCGTGCGCATGTCTACCCCACTATTGACGAAACTTGATCCGTAGGCGCTGTAGGCAGGGGTTTTCTGCATATTGGCATCATTGCTTACAGGAATGCCATCGATGAGGAACTGAGTGCCGAGCGAGGATGTATTATATGTGCTTACCGGACTTGCTTCTCGGATTCTGATTACCTGAGGAGAGCCGAATGCCGGATCTTTCGCTCGGCCTCCAGGAAGCAATTCCAGCAAATCACCTATGCTGGAAGGCTGTATGTGCCTTATGGCTTCCTGACCGATTTTCGATGAGGTGGATAGCCCCTTTGACTCGGATGCCACGACCACGGCATCACCAATTTGAATAGGATTCACGTCAACATAAACCGTCCTGTCGCCTACTGTCTGAGGCGTAATGCTCACAGTCATTCTCTTTGATGCCTGACCCATGTAGCATACTTCCAGGCCATAGTCCCCAACAGGCAAATTTTTCAGATTGCAGGCACCTTCGCTATCAGTTATCACGACGAATGTTTCGGAATCAGCCTTGCCAAGAGGATAAAAAACGCAGGGAACATAAACCAACGGCTCTTTTTCATATTTATCTATTATGAAAAGGCGCAGGCTCTCAACGAATATTGGCTTCTCCTTGGAGGCAGCAGGAGTATGCTGGAATTGCAGGAATACAAAAAGCAATAATAAGTGCATGTAAACAGTCGCTTGTCTAAACATTTATCAATCCATGCCGCCGATGTCCTTCTGCTCATGGCAAGCAATGTCGAAGCAAAGACATATACAGGGTATGGCAGCTCAATAGTAAATCGCAACAAATGTAGCGCTTGACTAATTGCGCATCAATACCAATTAATTATGAAAAACAGCCCACTCATGCCTGCTTACAGCTAAGATGGCGGAGAAGAAAGTACATAGCAGGGAAGAGGAACAGGTCGGCGGCGCACCATGCCGCCGGATCGCCCAGGCACACGCCCATGAAACCCATTGCAGGAACCATCCATATGCTCACCGCGCAACGCGCCAGCATCTCCATTACCCCGGACATCAGCGAAAGTGTAGAATAGCCTAGGCCCTGAATTGAATATCTGAATATGGTGAGCATTCCAAGCACCGGATAGAAATAATTCGAAATCCTCATATACTGAGATGCCAAATCGATAATCTGCTTTTGTGACGGATCAAGGAACAGGGTCATCATCTCATCAGCGAATGGGAATATGACAGCGAAGGTAAACACGAAATACACAAGCATTATTCCCGTAGCTGCCTTCAAGCCAGATTTAACCCTGTCCAGTCGCTTAGCTCCAATGTTCTGGCCACAGTACGTTGCCATGGCAACCCCTATGTTCTCGAACACCGTCGTGAACACGTATTTCACCCTCATAGAGGCTGTGAAGGCTGCGACGTACATGGTTCCAAGTGCATTATTGGCCCTCTGCAGCATGATTATGCCTATTCCTGTAATCGAGAATTGCAGCCCCATCGGAATGCCATTGTTCAGCAGATGCGTCACATGATCACTATTGTAGCGTCTTTCCTCACCTACAGGAATCAGCATCTTCATCTGCCTTATTATGAATGAATAGCAAAGGCTCACCGAAACCACTTGTGAAATTAACGTGGCGAATCCGGCGCCGAACACTCCCCACTTGAAAACAATCACGAAGATAAGGTCCAGGATAATGTTCGTGGCAGACGAGACTAGCAAGAAATAGAACGGCTCCTTGGAGTTGCCCAGAGACCTAATGAAGCCGGCCAGAAGATTGTAGGCAATGGCTAGCGGAATACCTAAGAACTGGAGCATCAGGTAAATCCATGCCTGATGGAATATGTCATCCGGAACGTTGACGAGGCGCAAGATCGGCGAGCAGAAGACACTGATAGGAATGGTCAGCAGCACTGAAATCCAAATTCCTATTCTTATGGCATTGGCGACATATTGCCGCATCAATGAATATTCCTTAGCGCCGAATGCCTGTGCCACAGGTACGCTGAATCCAGCACAGGCACCATTGCAGAAGCCTAAGAACAGGAACATGATCGAAGACGAAGCTCCGACTGCCGCAAGGCCCTCAACTCCGACCCATCGCCCGACGATGGCGGCATCCACGACCTGATAAAGATGCTGTAGGACGTAGCCCAAAACCAGAGGCAGCGCGAAATACAAAATATTCCTCGCCGGACTCCCCTCTGTCATGTCCCTCACATTCGCCATATTCAATGCAATTCCCAATTTTTGAGAATTGCAAATTTACGAATTAATAATCAGACAGATAGTAAAAATATCATTTTTCCCTGGGTGAATCGCCTCACCTTTTGGCTATCTTTCTAACTTGGCGGAAATTCCGTCTTGAGATTGGTCAGAACATAACATCTTCGTCATAGTTGCCAGTTGAGTCAAAGAACATGACGGCATATATAGGCATATAGATTGTCTTACCATCCTGCTTGATTTCTCTTTCATTTGAGAGGACTACTGCTGAATTTACATGATAATCATCATTGCCGACCATATTGTTTAAGGCACTGTGAATGGCATAGTCCCGTCCGGACTTTACCTCAATGGGAAGAATGCTCAATGCAGAATAGTCATCAACGAGAAAATCCACTTCGCCATTCTTCCTATTGTCGTAATAGTAGAGTTCATGACCGTGAGCCTTCAATTCCTGTGCGACAACATTCTCATATGCCGCACCAAGGTTGACGCTGCGCACATCGTTCAATATCGGACGGATGTTGTTATGGTATAGTTGACCGGTCAGCATTCCCACGTCATTCATATAGAGTTTCAGCAGGTTCTTCTGCAAGGACTCCTTCAAAGGGTAACGAGGGTTTGAGATTGCATGGACTGCAATGGTGATGCCGGATGATATTAAATACTCGAACTCGGCAGCATATCTTTCAAAGCGGTCTCCCTTCTTGTCTTGAATGTCTTTTGCCACGACACGTTTCTTCTTATTTTCCATCTGCGATGGAATCATGTCGTAAATGCGCTTGACGAGCAGCTTACCACCATTGTCTTCTTCATACTTTGATGCATCCTCCTCGTACAGTCTGTGGATAGCATTCTGTACTTCCCTGACCTTTACGATGTTGTGTGTCTCAAGATAGGTATTGACAGCATCCGGCATTCCACCTATGAGCAGATACCTGCGGAACAAATTCATGACACGGGTGTGTACCGCCTCAGGAAGAGATTGTCGGACGTTGATTTTGTCACGCATTGCATCAATGGCATTCTTTCCAAAGCCATTCGCAATAAGGAATTCCTCAAAGTCAAGCTGATACATCTGCTTTGGGATTACGCTTCCTATGGGTATGGATGTTGTAGTCCGCAAAGCTATTCCAAGCAAGCTCCAACTGGCAATGAAATGGTAACGGTGTTCTTGCCGGAGAAACTTAAGCATGGTAAGGAATTGGGGATAATGCTGTATCTCGTCCAACAGCACCAAAGTGTCATCATAATTGCCAAGTTTCTCACCGGCAACACTGCTGAGGTTCAAGTAGAAGTCGTCAGTAGTCCTCACATTCTTGAATATCCGGTCACCATCGTCATCCTCAACGAAGTTAATCTCCACAAAGTTCATATATACACGGGTACCCACTTCACGGATTATGTATGACTTGCCTATCTGCCGTGCGCCTTCAATGACCAGTATCATGTCGGAATCTGACCTTAAATGATCCTCAATATAGCTTGCTATCTTTCTGTACAACATATCGGATTACACTTTTCAAATGATTTACCACCTGCAAAACTACACTTTTCAAATAATATTTCAAAATAAAAAATACACTTTTCAAAATGAATCTAAAAAATTGCACCTTTAGGACATTTCTAATATCCCTTTCCACGTAAGTGCTATAATAGTTCCTGTAAAATACTGTGGGTGGAATATGGCCGGCAATCGTTCCCAGATACAGCCCCTGAACATCAGATTGTCTGTAGGTGAGTCTTTTATAGAAGATCTCAAATCAGCGAACGAGAATCGTGCAAATTTCAAGTGCTACTTGGAATTTGCACGAATATACAAAAAACATCTAATCTCGCAATAACTTAGAATAAGAAGGTTTTTAGGAATATGACTACTTAATTGGTCCTCAATCATTCTTGAGGAAATTTACCGGGTTGGATCTTACGATACGCAGCGAGCCTAGAGCCACCGTGAGGGCTATGACCGCGAGCAGAGCCAGGTCTCCTGCAAGGAAATACATCGGGGAGAGGCTAACCTTGTCGGCAAACTGCCTCAGCCAGTCTCTAGCAATGAACCATGAGGCAATATCCCCGATGACTATCGCTATGAGAGCAAGCTTGGAAATGTTCATAACCAACATATTCACTATCTCCTGCGAATCTGCGCCATTGACTTTACGCACCGCTATTTCCTTGCTGCGCCGCTCCGCCTCATCGAGAAGATAGCCAACGAGGCCTACTAACGCTATTATAAGGGCAAAAATCGAACCTATTCCGAAGGCAGACCGCATCTTGCGAGTGTCGTCGTAAAGCTTTGCCATGCTGGCAGTATATGCCTGAACCTCAACGTCACGGTCTGGGAGGAAATCCTTTACTACGTTCTCCATCAATTTCATATTCTCTCTGTTGAGCTCGCGGAATTTCACGACAAGCGTCGTGGCGATGTCCGAATACCATGTGGAATCGGTCTTGCTCAGGCAGAATCTTACGCTAGGGCGAGTGTCCGGATCTACAGCCGAGCCTATTCTGTAGTCTTTATAGACTCCGCAGATGGTGAGGGGATGATTATGCTCAGTCAGCAGAACCGCCTTGCCGATAGCGCCGTCGTTGAGATTCGTGAATTGCGAGAGCTTGGTCACGAAAGACTCGCTGACCGCTATGTCATCCGACCCTTCCGGAGCCTTGCCCTCGAGCAGGTGGAAACCCATCAGCTTGAAAAAACCCTCGCTAGACCAATATTGATCCGCCACGTTGAAGAGTTCCGCGTCGCTGCCTGGGAGATATACATTGTTGCCAGAAGAACTTTGCAATGGAAGGGTGTATGTGACTTCGGCACCTTCAACTTCAGGGTAAGTGCGAAGCTTTTCCGCAATCTCGAACATAACACCCTTCTTTGTGCCAGGCAGCTCCGAATATGCCAGATTCTTGTAGTCGTAACCGACATCCTCATTCATCAGCTTGCCATACTGATGGTTGATGACTATTAACAACACGATGATAATGGCATTGATCATGAACTGGAAGACCAGCAGCGACTGTTTCCACTTTCGTTTGCTCTCTTTATAGCCTCTGAATGCGCTCGAAACAGGAATCCTTGCGAATAGCCTAGCGGGAATCATGGCCGATGCCAGGAACACAAGGGCAAGGACGGCGAGCACGATAATGAATGTTTGTGGAATCATGAGGTCATGAAGGCCCACCCCCATGAGCTGTTCGATTTTCCCTCTGAAAGCGAGTACGAGGGCTGCTGCGGCAACTAGGGACAGACCCAGGTAAAAAGCCGCGGATTTGAACAGCAGACCGTAGATGTCTGGGTCAGAAGCTCCGTAGCATTTCCGCACGGCGACTTCCTTGTAACGTTTGACCACTTCCGAAACAGCCACGAGAAGATAGTTCAGGGTGGCAATCAGTATGAGCAGCAAGGCTATTATTGAGAGTATGACCGCACGACTTCTAATCTCAGGGTCCTGAGTGTGAACCTTCGGCAGGTTCACAAGCTTGTAAGACAGCTTGACCCCGGCTTTTTCCAGCTCTTCTATAGGCTGCTTAGCCTGCTGCATCTTGAAAATGGCATCTTTAAGGGAAGAGGGATCGGTCCCCGGTGATAGCTTCACATAGCCCAGATACCTGTCGTTCCCAACCCAGTTATCCCTGCTGCTCTGATTCATGTGGTCTAAGCTCGCTACCATGTCGACATACGAGAAAGAACTGTTCTTCGGGAAATCTTCATAGACGCCGACTATCGTGAACTGGAGATCTCTCAGTTGCTCATTGCTTATCACTTTTCCCATTGCCGCCACAGGGCCGCCTAGTTTTTCTGCAAAAGAACGGGACACTACAACGTTTTTCGTCAGGCCGCAGAGAGCCTCCCTCCAATCGCCGACAAGCCATTTCCTGTCGAAAATCTTGAAGAAGCATGAATCTGCTATATTCATGGAACCTTTTATGACGTTGTCATTTTCATCATAGAACTTGTCAGAATCGAAAATGGAAGTTGTTCTCGTGGCCTCCTCGACTTCAGGAATGAATTCTTTCATTCCCGGAGCCACTCCCCCACTGACCTGTCCATATTCTTTCGACTCTTTCTCCCACTCCACGCCGCTGTATATCTGATAGATGTCATTCACGTTGCTGAAGCAGCCATCGAACGACATCAGGAAGACCACCATCGCAATGAGCACAGAGCCGATGGCCAAGCCTGCAGCCAGGGAAATCACCTTTATCAGTGCACCTTCTAACTTTTGCATAATCATTTAATTATTAATGGAATTTATTCATTTCTCAAAGAGTCAACGGGATTTGACGTCGCCGCGCGCAGGGACTCCAAAGTCACAACGCCTATGGTCACCGCAAGCACTGCGAGCAAAGCAACTACGAATACCCAAGGCTGCAGGCTTATCCGATATGCAAAGGTCAGGAGGTAACGCCTCATGATTAGTAAGCTCAACGGGGCGGCCACCACGAAGCAGCCTATGACGATGTAGACGAACTTGGAATTTATCATCATGAGTATCTCCTCCACCGTTGCTCCGTTGACCCTTCGCACTCCGATTTCTTTCCTGCGTCCTTCTGCCTCGAACATCACCAGGCCGAAGACACCCATGAGCGAGATAATTATCGCGAGGATGGTGAAAAGGGTGATCAGCTTGGACAATTTCGACTCCCTGTCATAGACTTTCTGCAAGGTTTGGTCGAATAATTTGATGTCGAAATCATCAGCGGACATGCTTGCATCATACTCTGCAAGAGTAGAGCCTATGAATTTCCGCACTTGGGTGAAATCGCAGCCGGGCGCCGTCCTGACAAAGAGCTTCGAAAGCGGCCTCCACGGCTCCTTGCCAAAAACGTAGAAGCTGAAAGGAGCCACTGCCGACCTCAGCGGAGCGTAATTGAAGTCTGCGCAAAAGCCAGCTATGTCAGTGGGCTTATCCATATGTCCCGACACCTTATCTTCCAGAGTGATGCCGAATTCCTTTTTTGCTGCCTCGTTGAATATGAATACTCCATTCTCGCACTGCTCGTCTGACTGCTGGAAATCTCTTCCTTCCTGAACCGGTATATTCATGAACCTCAAGAAGTTCCATGAGACCGGATAGCACTGCCAATTTCGTTGCTGGCCCTTGATTTCACGGCCCCAGCCCATCCTGCTTTCAGCGACCATGTTGCCGTCTGCCCAGGCCACATCCTTTATGTCAGGATTCTGCTTCAGTCTCTCTTCCACAGTGGATCTCTGCCTGCCGACCGAATAGCCGGAGCTGACGACCAGAAGATTCTCCTTGTCGAAGCCAAGTTCATGGTTCAGCATGAAAGTGCGCTGCTTGTTGATGAATATCGCGCAGATGATGAGGGCCATCGAAATGGTGAACTGGACTCCTACGAGGGAATATCTTATCGCCTTGCCTTTGCGGGTCGCTGAGAACGAGCCTTTCAGCGACAGAGCCGGAGGCACCGAGGTCGAATACAAGGCCGGATACAGGCTGGCGATGATTGCCACCAGCACGGCCACTCCGACGGTCAAAGCCACGATGAGCGGATTGGAGCCGAAGCTAGTGGTGAACGGAATCAGGTCTGCAAGGTGAGATTTCCCGAAGGAAATGACGACTAAGGCGGAGAGCGCCAGTGAGATGAAGGTCAACAGCAAGGATTCCCCTATCATCCCCATAACCAGAGAAGTCCTGGATGCACCAATCACCTTCCTGATGTTTATGCCCTTGATTCTCAAAGGGATCATGGCCACGAAGAAGTTGACGTAGTTGACCATCGAAATCAAGAGGATCAGGATGGCAATGGCGAGCAGGGTGTAGGTGGTGCTCTTGTTGCCGGTCAGGCTGTCACCTCTGGCCACAAGCGGGTCGAAGTAGGTGTCTCGGATGCAGACCAGGCGGTACTTCAAGGCTTTGAGATCATCATCTTCTATTTTCTCGTCCGGAAACTTCTCGGTATAGAACTCTTTGGCTATCTCGAATGCCTCTTTCTCGAAGTCCTCCTTTGTCTCGGACGGATTCAGCTTGACATAGTAGCAGTAGGACCATTCACTCGAATTATCAATGTCTTGGTCTGTCAAGAGGAAGAAGCCGTCATTGGAGGCAAGGTCTGAGATGGCAGGGAAATCCTTATATATGGCGGCGACGGTCATCGGGACAGACTGACCTCTGCTGACCTGATAATATGTCGAACCTGGCTCCAGCCCAGTCTTTCGTGCGAAAGATTCGCTTATGGCTGTCTGCCGCCACGTTTTCATGTCATCGAATGAGCCTTGCACAAGCTCATAGCCGAAGGTCTTGACGGCACCGATGGACAGAGAATTGAAAACGGCGGTAATCTTGTCCGAGTCTTCTTTCAGCGAGATGGTATTACTTGAGCCAAGCATTTGTCCGCAGCCCCCGCTCTCTATGCCGGTCGCAGTGGCGAGCACCTTCTCCTGAGGCGGCCTGTTCAGCCACACCGAGTACTTGCCTTCTTCGTAAAAGTCCGGCAAAGCCATCACGTAGATCCTGTCGCTGTCCTTGATGCCGTGATTATAGGTGAAGTCGTGATGGACCTGCACGAAAATCACGTACATTGCAGCGAAGGCTGCCGTCATGCCGAGGAGGTTCAGGATGGTTGAGACTATGCTGTCTTTTCTAAATAGACTGATCATGAAAATTCAAATTAATAATATTTTGGGCTCTGCAGGAATTAGAGTTCATTCTGCACGTCGCTGACAATCTGGCCATCGAAGAGGTCAATCGTCCTCTGCGCCACCGCAGCATCCTTTGGAGAGTGCGTCACCATCACGATCGTGGTGCCCTCATGATTCAGCTCGGAGAGCAAATCCATCACCTCTTTACCGTTCTTGGAGTCCAGGTTTCCAGTAGGCTCATCGGCGAGTATCAGCTTGGGGTTGATGATGACGGCTCTCGCTATTGCCACCCTCTGCTGCTGGCCTCCGGACAGCTGCTGAGGGAAATGTGATGCCCTATGGCTGATGTTCATGCGCTTCATTATTTCGTTGACGCGCTTCTTCCGCTCGCCTGCAGATATGTTCAGGTAACGCAACGGAAGCTCTATGTTCTCGTACACGTTCAGCTCGTCAATCAGGTTGAAGCTCTGGAAAACGAATCCGATGTTCCCCTTTCGGAACTTCGTGCGCTCCTTCTCTTTCAGCTTCGAGACCTCCTTCTCAAGCAGCTCGTATGAGCCGGAGGTCGGATTGTCCAGAAGCCCCAGAATATTCAGAAGCGTGGATTTACCGCATCCTGAAGGTCCCATGATGGCTACGAATTCGCCGTCTTTGATTTCGAATGACACTCCGTTGAGCGCCGTGGTCTCGATTTCTTCTGTCCTGAATACTTTCGTAAGATTGCTGACTTTGATCATATTGCTATAGTTTTTAAAATATTTTTTCTGAAATCGTTCTTTCCACCATTGATGGGAAGCTTAGGATTTCTTCCGACGCCAAGAAAAACAACCCCCATGCCATTCAATTTAACATATTAATAATGAATATATTATATTCGCAAGCCACCTTTCCTTTCCGTAAAGAAACTTTACACCTTTTGTAAACAATGTTTACAAATAATATCCCTCGGAATTCGATTGGACGATCCGAGGGATTGATAGTTAAGTTAGAATTAAGCTTATTGGGTATTTATCTAGTCGCTCCTTAAGAGTTATTTAATAAATTGACAATCAATCAAATAAAAGTAGTATTTTTTGTTTTTGTCTGCGGAATTTCGTACCTTTATGTCTGGAAACCTTGCAGAAAATGATA
>JAQYTJ010000002.1 GCA_028724885.1 Bacteroidales bacterium
TCTCTGCCATCCGCTGCTCGTCATTCACGTGGATTCCAGCTATTGCTCGACATGCGTAATACCGAAGCTGAACAGGTATTCGCCTTTGTACGCCCAATCGTTGTCCGAGAGGACTTTCCAGCTCGCAGTCATCGTTTTCCAGTCCGCATGGCGAAGCTCGCCACATCTGCCATCAAGTAGGGCTTCACCATTTCGACTTTCCCGTTTATGTTGACCTGGAGAACGAGTTCGATTTGCTGAACCCATCCATCCCGTCCGACCGAAGGTTCCATGGCTTTCTCACTGACAGCTTGGGACGACCACGATTCATCGGCGACCCTACCGCTAGCGAGCACCTGATGAAAATTTTCAACGAGGTGCTCAAAAGTGAAGACAAAACTAAATGAACTATACATGACAAACCTGGGTCATAGCGGCCGCTGGACTTTTTATATCAATCAAAAAAAATCACAACGATGAAAAAAATCATTATTATTTCTTTAGCGGCCGCTCTCCTGGCGGGAGGTGCTTTCGCTGCGAAGTTCTCATCCGGGGACGAGACATCTGAGCTGTTCAAATCCAACGTTGAAGCCCTCGCCGATGAAGAAATCGTGGTCGGGGAACTCTGCGGCTGGAGTCCGTTTACATTTTGCATTAGCCTAGGCGAAATTATTTTCGACTACACGAAAGCATGACTAGACGTTTCGTAATTTCACTAGAAGTCATAGCCGCTGCTGTCATGTCAGCGGCCATGACTTCGTGTTTTGAGTCAGAGCCGAACACCTACCTTCGTTCGCTGCGAAATGTCGATAAGATGATTATAAAGCCACTGGATTCTGTAAGCCTTTCAGATATCGATGAATTTCTCGCATCAAACATAGTGAAGGCTGACGACTGGCTGATCATGAGAGGCGACAGCAGGGCAACGTTTCACCTTTTATTTTACAATATAAACACACGTGAACACTTCCTTGCGCTGAGAAAGGGGCGTGGACCTGGAGAGGTTATTCAGCCAACAACCCTTGTTAAATACGAGAATAGAACTCTCATATACGACCAAGATAAAAAGATCTTATTCGAGATTAATATTCCTGAGACTGAACGTACCAAGATAGCCTCAATGGACACCGTTGCTGCTTTCGGAGAAGATTTCACCAAACCGCTAAAACTTGCTTGTTGTGGGAAATACGGCTATATCACCACGAACGTAACCGATCCAGATACCTGGTACTCGTATTCCGATTGGTCTGGGAATGTCCTCTCAAGCGTACAAGCGTTTGAAGATAAGGACCTCTCCGATGATGCTGACACAAGAATGTCTCACCTTCTTAGCTCAGTAATGGTTTCCAACCCCAGCGGGACAAAGTCTTGCGTGGCAAACATTGTTTTCCCTGCGATATCATTCTCGTCCATTGAAGACGGAAAATTGACTGAATACAAGCGATACACCTTCCCCGCCATGGGGTTCAGAAACACACATGTAACAGACGAAACGATACGTAATTTTTACTGCCTTCAGGCTGACGAGAAATACGTCTATGCTCTATATTCTGGGAACAAACTCCGCGGCGGTTCTCTTCCCAGCTGGGAGAGCCGGCACCTGATAGTCTATGACTGGTCTGGAGAGCCTGTGAGACATTTCATCCTACAGAGGAATATAACCAATTTCTTCCTCGAAGGCTACAAGCTTTACTGCGACTCATCCTACCCAGATTTCAACGTCTACGTCTATGACCTGGAGGGATATCTGTAGAACATTCCCATAACTTGTATGAATGACAGGTCAAAGTGAACCTATCTTAGATATGTTGACAAGCTCTGCATGAAGAAAAAGTTTCTTCTGATGATTTCTCTATCATGTTTGATATCCTGTTGCACACAGAACAGGATAGAATTGGCATTGGAACTCGCAGAGGAAAATAGACCCGAATTGGAGAGAGTTCTCGAACATTTTTCAGATGATTCCGCAAGGCTTGCGGCCGCAAAATTCCTAATCGGGAATATGCCTGGTAAGATTACGCTTGACACAACTTCAGTTTCTTCGAGTCAGCCATTCTTCGATGCATTCTCGGATTATAGGATGAAACATGGGGGGCTTGGCATCACTGGCCTATATGACATGCTTGACAGCGTAAAGAGCAGCATCGGAGAGCCTACAATCTCACCATCGTATCTACTAGATGTCAAGACATTATCGTCCGAGTTCCTGATCGACCACATTGACGAGGCCGTCGATGAGTGGAGCAGGACGAAATCAAAGAATGAGGTTTCATTCGATGAATTTTGCAGATTCGTTCTGCCATACAGAGTATAAGAAAGTTGGTCAAGGCGATGAAGATGCGGCATTGAAATTTGGAGAGATGGCGATTTCCCTGCCCGTGAATCACCGAAATGCGAATATGGAGGAACTTCACCGGAGGGCCTCAGCTTTCATTGACTCCCTTAAAATTAAACGACTTCGCCATGAATCAAGTTCGAGCAATTAATAAATTCACCTCCATTACGACGTGGGTGCTGTCGGCGATAATCGTCATTTTTGTGCTTTTCGCCGCCTGGCGTATATTCATTGCAGACCGCTTTATCATTCCCTCGGATTCAATGTCGCCAACTCTTGTTGCTGGGGACAGGGTTCTCGTGGATAAAACAATTTTCGGAGCTAGAATCTACAAAGACTACGATTTCAAGGAGGGGATGGAATTGAAGTGCTGGCGCACACGTGGAAGGAGGGGAATAAGAAGAGGCGACATCATAGTTTTCAATTTTCCCAAGAACGGAGGGAGGGGTATTTCCTTCAAGATCAATTACGTGTTCGTGAAGCGGTGCGTTGGGCTTCCGGGCGACAGCGTCAGCGTGGCCGATGGTTTCTGGAAGAACAATAATTTCAGCGGCGTTCTCGGCATAGCCGAGCAGCAGGAGCGCTTGGCATCAATCAGCGAAGCGCAATTACCTGACGAGATCTGGTGGACGTTGCAGCCTTGCGCACCTGAACAAAAATGGAGCATCAAGAACTTCGGGCCTCTCTATGTGCCTAGGAAAGGAGACATCATTCACATAAATGACACTACATCGGCTTTGTACGGCGACATATTGATTTACGAGAATTGTTCATCATCCTCTGGCACCCACAGATTCAAGCATGACTATTTCTTCATGGCCGGGGACAACGTTCTCGACTCCGGAGACTCCCGTTACTGGGGATTCGTTCCCGATGACTATATCGTCGGAGTTGTGAAAGCCATCCTTTTCAACAGAGATCCTTACACAGGGAAACGAAGTTTCGGAAGATTCAGAACATTTGACTCCATGTCCGGAAATCATTAACAAGCATCGACCCCTAAAATGAAGTCAATCGAAGGATTGGAATTTGCGTATTTAAAAGGTTTTACGGACATTCCTGCCGAGATACCGACACTTAACGTAATCAATTCTGTCATGAAACTCTATTAATTGCTAAATGCAGTCTTCTGCGTAGGTCTGTTGCTCTTCCTTATCCGATTTTCCGTCACTTCATAGAAACATCTATTACGAAACGCTGAGAAAGTACTTCCCTTCATTGACACAAGACTCGAATCCGCTGCTGGCGTTTTAAGCATTAAATTGATTTAAGAATATAATTTACTATATTCGCAATAATGAATCAATAATATGCTCCGTTGGAAGAAATATGCCCTTGTGGTCATGGTTTTTGCACTGTTGGGAACCAATATCATGGCTCAGCAGATGACTCTTGAGGAAGCAATCGCGACGGCACGTGAGCTTCTCCATGCGGAGTTGTTCTCTTGCCTCGGCCGGTTCGGCCTGTAAGGCTTTCACATCATCGGGAAGTTCCTGGCGCAGCCCCGGTTCGACGAAGGTGACTGAGACCGCCGAAGCAATGATCCAGCTGGCTTGTGTACAGATTATGCCCGCAAAAGGTTCAAGAAACTTGTATCTTTCAGATAATCAATAGAGCAGGAAAGAGTGTAGGGCAAAAGGGTTACGAGTTGGAAACGAGCAAGTTTCTTTTCCTATCTTCATTCTGCAGTGCTTCAAAGAACTCTCTATTCAATA
>JAQYTJ010000003.1 GCA_028724885.1 Bacteroidales bacterium
GCCGACTTGATCTTGGAGATGTCCAGCAGCTGGTTGATGAGCGTGAGCAGTCCATTGCCTTGCCGCTCGATGGTTCGTGCCTTGTCTTTCACTTCTTCCGATTCGGCGGCTTGCAGGTCGTGGCTCAGTCCGAGTATCACGGTGAGCGGCGTACGGAACTCGTGGGTGATGTTCGTAAAGAAGTTCTCGCGCAATGCCGCAAGCCGTTTCAACGCCAGGTGGTTGCGCCGGCGCACCCTGCCCAAATAAACAAGGGCTGCCACCACGAGCAGCAGTGCGGCCGTCAAGGCGATGCTTCCGATGAGGATCACACGCTTCTCGGCACGCTCCCGCTCCTGCCGGAGAGCCAGTTTCTCGGTCTTGTACTGCACGTTATGCTGGCTCACCGCCTGTTCCATGTCGCGGTGATAGATCGAGTCTTTCAGCTCGGCATAGCGCAGCAAATGCCGTCCGGCCTCAGATGGATTTCCATCCTTCATAGCCTTGTAGAGCCCCATCCGTGCCCGGCTCTCGTTGTACATGTCGCGCTGTGCGACAAACACCTCGGCTGCCTGTCTGAAGTTTTGGGCAGCCTCGGCGTGTGCGGCACGATGGTTGAGCAGTTCGCCCATCTGGTTGCGGCAGATGGAGAGCGACCTGACGTTGCCCGCCTTCTCCAATATCGGTATGGCATGCTTCAAGGAGCGTTCAGCCTCGGCATATTGCTCCAGCGCCATCTGTGCGGAAGCCATCTGCGACAGGCGTATGCCCACCCTGGCCGTGTTGCCCCGCAAGACATCCAGGTCGTAGGCACGCCGGGCATAATCGAGAGCTAATTGTTCCTTGTTCATAGCGTGATATATTTCCGACGCCATGCCATACTGGATGGCCATGCGACTGGAGTCGCGTGCAGCAGTGCTGTGCATGATGGCTTCGAGCACATAGCGTTCGCCGTCTTTCAGTTGCCTCGAGGTCAGGCAGATG
This sequence comes from Bacteroidales bacterium, assembly GCA_028724885.1. Lineage (GTDB taxonomy): Bacteria > Bacteroidota > Bacteroidia > Bacteroidales > UBA932 > Cryptobacteroides. Next base: position 964 of record JAQYTJ010000003.1, read on the forward strand.
GCTGCCAGCGTGTTGAGCGAACTGCTGATGCGGCTTTCGTCACCCATCTTGCGGTCGAGGACAAGGCTCTTGCGCACATACTCCACGGCATGCGCATAGTCCGACATGCGGAAATAGTTCTGTCCTATCAGGTGATCGCAGTCGCTCTGCAATTCCATGTCGCCGATGCGGTAGGCAAAAGGCAGTGCGCGTTGTACGCAGCGCAGACTCTGGTGGTAGTCCTGCGTATCCCAGAAGTACTCGCCCGCCCAGTGCCACACCATCATTTCCACGCTGTCGGCAGGTGTGTGGAGCGTAGCAACAAACTGTTCGTCGGTAATCTCCGCCTGATAGACGAGTTCGAAAATATGATTGGCTGAGGCTATGCGTTCCGCGCCATCCTGCTGCTCATAGTCTTGCAGCAGCTGGTTCATGGCTTGTCCCTCCTCCGATGTTCCGGTGGCTTTGATGCTGTCTGTCTTGTAACCGTCGGGAGTCATTCCGTTCTCTTTCTTCCCGCACGAAACGAGCAGGAAAGAGATTGAAATAAATGCCGCTAACGCGCTTAAAAGCAAGCGGTGGCGCTTACCCCCATAGATACCAAACGGCTCATAGTGAGGCTGTGAAGGGCTTTTGCGGGCATGTTTATAGTGTTGCATATAGGTGATGATTTAGAATTGTTCATGGGTTGTTATAAATAAGTTGCTCAAGGCATACAAGGGTACTATATTTACGTGTCGCTCGGCATTGTCGTCCTGCTTGTCATAATAAGAAAGATGACCGAAATTCTCAAGTGATGTGCGGATGCCATCAAGGAGCTTACGTTCACGCATGAAAATCCAAAGGCTCTGCATGCTCCCTTGTGTGCTGGCTTTAACCTCTATGGGAAGTATCTTGCCGTTGCTTGCTTTGAGGTAATCCACTTCCGCCTGACTGTTCCTGGCATGATTCTGCCAGTAATGCAGGTCGGGTTTCATAAAACAGTCACTGTATTTCATCATCTCCAATCCGGCAAACATCTCGGACGCACCTCCTTTGTTCACAAAGTCCACCTCTGTAGCCATAAAAATGTCTCCCGCAGGAATGTTGAGCATGGTCTGCATGACACCCAAGTCAAAGAAAAGATACTTCACATAGCTTTCATTTTCCTCTGCTCCGAGTGGGATTCCGTGTGCGTCCGTATGCTTCACAGGGGTTACAAGCCCGGCAAGCGTGAGCAGGTGCAGGGCTTCTTTCACCACCGTGGATTTCGTGTCGCGTGCGGCTGCGGCATAAACGAATTTCTTTCCTGCCTGCAATGCCGTCGAGCGCAGCACCTGCCTGAGGAGAACCGGCGAAAACCGTTTCTTGTACTTGGAAAAGTCGTCGCTGTATGTGTCGATAATTTCATTGTGGATATGCGACACTTCTATATAGCTATGTGTTTCCACCCATTCCGTCACGGCTGCCGGCATTCCTCCCACAAGATAGAATGAGCGGAGCTGTTCTATCAAGGCTTTGTGTGCCGATTCCGTAAGAGGATCATCGGCCGTTGCCTTCCGTTTGAAATCAACGGTGAGTCCAAGCCCCTGAGCCATGAGAAATTCGTCGAACGAGAAAGGGTACATATACAGCGAACGTATCCTTCCCACGCCAAACGACGGCAGTTCCTCCAAGGCAAACTCCAGCAGCGAGCCGGCGGCAATGACGTGCAGTTCGGGATAGTCCTCCTTGAAGTAGCGCAGCGCCATGACAGCCTCCTTGCTTACCTGAATCTCGTCAATGAAGAGGAGCGTCTCGCCCGGTATGATGGGGATGGCAAGCGTACCACTGAGTTTCTCGCACGTAGTCTTCACGTTGATGTTCTCCGTGAACAGTTGCCGCAGATCGGGTTGCTTTTCAAGGTTCACCTCCACAAAGTAGCGGAATTGCTTCCCGAGTTCTCTTATGGCAGTGGACTTGCCCACCTGACGGGCACCACGTATCAGCAACGGCTTGCGTCGGGCTTCGGTTTTCCACTCACGCAATTTGTCGTCTATGTGTCTTTTGAAATAAGTCATCTGTATAATATGATTGCCGTTTAGAAATGATTTGCGTTCAAAGTTACGATTTAATTCTGAAAACACAACCAAAAAGAGAAATAAATTGACCAAAATCATTACCGAAATAGGGGTTGCTTCGGACAGAATAAGCAGTGAAAGCCCTGTTCCTGCTTTTCAGAATCGCATTGCGTGTGGTCAGAATCCTATGGTTGAACACCCTTCCAACCTCTTTCTTCCTCCAAATTCACCGATTGTTAACATTTGCAAATATGTCAGTGCAATTCGTTTATACACAGTCTGTTATAAGCACAAAATGTCCGATGGCGCAAGATGGGCTATATGCAGAATGTCCGATGGTGCAAGTTTTTTGGCAGGATTTGCAAGGTCGGTTAGTCCCTTTCATACTTTATTTGCACTGTGACAAGCAACTGAGACGAAACACAGTTTCCAACGGATGTAAACCGGCAATTGTTCAAATCATAAAAAGTATGAAACGGAAGAACGACAGCCACCTCAGGCAATATGGCAAGGAAGACTTAGGCTTTCTTGACGACCGCATGCAACTGCTTGAGACCGTTCGCAAGATAATCGACATCGAGCTGGAGCGGCGCGAAGTGAACCCCGGGGGCGACACTCACCCCGAGAACCCTCCGCCTGAGGACAGAAGGCGCACGCCGCCCGACCCGCCGCACCGCCGCACCCTATGGCAGCGCATCGTGAGCCTCTTCACCAGATGCCTTCCGTAAATATATAAGGACAGGAAAACATACATTCATCAACCTTTTAATTCAAACTGAGTATGAACAAAAGAAGAACGAAACCGCTCATTCCACCGCTCAGCAGCCGATGGGCAAGAACATATCTCACGGCACTGCTCACCGCAGTCGTCGCCGTCGGCGCGCAGGCGCAGACGCAAGGAGATGACGGTTTCGTGGCACCTGTGCCACGAGACCAGAACCGCGAACTGCGCACAGGCACCTGGAGCATCTATGCCGAGGGCGGACTGTCGTGGGCTACAGATGTCTGGTATCAGAACCTTGATGCCAAGAAGAGCTACAAAGTCGCACCTGCCGTTGGCGGCGGCGTGGACTACACCATCCGTCCGTGGGTGCGCGTGGGGGCGGAGTACCTCTGGTCGCGCTACCGCCGTGAACAGCGCTTTTCGCAGCTCGACACGAAGACGATGACCGTCAAGGCATACGGCAACTACCTGAAGAACTTCCACAACGCCAGGCTCGGCGTGGGCTTCAACCTCATGGAACTGTGGCCGAACCGCCGCACGCAGTGGCTCAACATCTGGGCAGGCACGGGCGTGGGCTGCACCTTCGCAAAGGGCAACGAGTACGGCATCTATTTCAGCAACACCATGACGCAAGGCGGCAAGACCTTGCCTTTCATCGACGGTGAGAGCGTCTGCAACGACGGCTCCATCACCATTACGGGCAGCGTGCGGACGAGCAACCGGCACGAAAGCTTCAAGAAGCTCTACGTCCCCGCCTCGCTCCACATCGAGGCCGACGTGAGCCGGCAGCTCAGCATAGGGCTGAAAGGTGAAATCGACTGGCTGATGAACCGCAAGGCCATCGCACCGAAGAACTATGCCTTCGCCCTTGTCACCCTGCGGTACAACTTCGTGGCGAGCCGCGCCAAGGTGCAGCGTGCCCGCTATGAAGGCGAAATCGCCACGCTGGGCGACCGCCTGAACGTCTTGCAACGCAAAGCCGCCGAAGCCAAGGAACTGGCAGACGAGGCAGAGAACGCACGCCGACAGGCCGAGCAGAACGGCAAGCCGTCGGCAGAAGGACGCAGAGTAACGATAACAGTAGAACAAAGCAAGTAAAAACATTAAAATTCAATAGCAATTATGAAACGCATTAAATTCATGCTGCTCGCCATCGCCATGCTGTTGGCAGCACCTGCGCTGTTCACCTCCTGTCAGGAAGACGCGCCCGAGATCAACTACACGATAAACGTGTCGGTTATCAACGACTTCACCAAGGTGGTGGAAGCCATCAACAACGGCTCGCTCAAAAACGAGCAGGCCATCCAGAAGTTAACCGAGGCCATAGACAAGATGAATGCCGAACAGCAGACCAAGCTGCAAGCTATCATCGATGTACTCAACTCTGTGAACGCCACGCTCGACACCAAGCTCGCCGCTATCGAGGCAGCGATGAAGGCACAGACCCTCACCCTTGAGAGCAAGCTCGCCCTCTTGGAAACCGCTATCGACAACCAGACCCTCAAGCTGGAGGAAATGGCAGACAAGCTCGTCGCCGCCATCGACAACCTCAAAGGCAGTATGGATGAGAAGATGGAAGCCATCACTGCGGCCATCAACAACGTGAACACTGCGCTCCAGACCAAGCTCGCAGCCATCGAGGCGGCTATCAAGGCGCAGACTCTCTCGATGGAGGCCAAGCTCGACCTGCTCGAACAGGCCATCAAGGCACTGCCCGACTACACCTCTCAGCTCGAAGCCATCAAGACCGCCATTGCCAACCTGCCCGACTATGGCGACAAACTCTCTGCCATCGAGGAGGCCATCAAGGGAATGCCGAACTACAGCGACAAATTCGATGCTGTGGTAGCAGCCTTGGGAGAAATGAAGACACAGATTGAGGCTCTCGGCACCGGCCAGACCGGCATCGCCACGCAGATAGCCGGCGTGACCGACGCCATCAACGACCTCGTCGATGAAGTGAACAGCGGCAACACCGGCGCAGCCGCGGCCCTCGCGCAGATCATCCAGAAGCTCGAGGAACTCAAGGGCAGCATCGGCGGAGGCGGCACGACCCCTTCCCCTGTCGAATATGTGGACCTCGGCCTTCCGAGCGGCCTGAAGTGGGCCAAGTGCAACCTCGGCGCGTCGAAGCCGTCGGACTACGGCGACTACTACGCCTGGGGCGAGACCGCTCCGAAGGCGGATTACGATTGGGCGACCTACAAGTGGATGCAGGCCGGCCAGTCCGACTGGAAGTACATCACGAAGTACACCTTCGCCGACGGCAAGACCGGGGGCATCTGGTATGACTCCTCCGGCAACTTCATCGGCGACAACTTGACCACCCTCAGGCCTGCCGACGACGCCGCCACCCAGCAGCTCGGCTCGCCGTGGCGCATGCCGACCGTTGATGAACAAAAGGAACTGATCACAAAATGCACCTGGACCTGGACCACGCAGGACGGCGTGAACGGCTATCAGGTGGACGGCCCGAACGGCAACGCCATCTTCCTGCCTGCCGCCGGCTACCGCAGCGGTTCCGCGCTCGGTTCTGCTGGCAGCCGTGGTTTCTACTTGTCGAATTCGCACAGCTCGCACAGCTCGTACAGCACGTCCCGCAACGACGTAGTCTTCCGCATCTACTTCTATTCGAACGGGCAGCACAGCATGGACACCTTCTTACGTTGCCTCGGGTTCTCGGTTCGTCCCGTTCGTCCATAAATTTGTCCTGCCCACACGGGCATAGTAAGATAAAGCTCAAAACCTCCCCTCCCGCTCCCGAAAGCGGCGGGAGGGGAATTAATCAACAACAAAATGTTTCATTATTAAAAAACGAGAAGAAAAGGAAACGAAGAACATCAACAGGCGCCCCCGGCCAATGGTCGTAAACAAGAAAGCGGTGGAGTATATAGTTTCGACCCCGCCCACGGCTGCGGGTCAGTACCCATCAGGGTGAAGTGGCGCGACAGGTTCAAGGACATCTACATCGTAGATGGGAAGAAAGTCATCAAGGAGTAAGAATCATTTATATTCAATAACCCGCCTCCGCAATCGCCGTAAGCATATCTTACGAATTTGCGGAGGCATCATTTTATCCGAAATATGAAACGATTTAAGCAATAACCGCAATTGGAGGACATTCTCTCCCTGCATTCAACTGACGAGTCATGCCAAGTGGCTGCCGAAGAAGTTCGCTTGGCTGCGCTTGCCGTGAGCGTGAAATAGGACTCCCTGACGGCGATGTACCGCTCGCTGCGCCACACCGCATGCCATCTGAACGTACTGAACAGCGCATGTCTGAAGGGCAGAATGTCAGGAAAAAACGAAATTGACAAAAGCACCTTTCGTGCTTGATAGTTTGAAGATTGTTAAGTATTTTTGCGAGTTCAATATTATTTTGAATAGTTAAATATACATTAAACAATATGAGCATCCAGCAGGAGAACATAAAAAAGCTCGTCGATCGCAGGGCAGCAGCCAAGCTTGGCGGAGGCCAGAAAAGAATCGACGCTCAACATGCCAAAGGCAAACTCACGGCTAGGGAAAGAATAGCCCTTCTATTGGACGAGAACAGCTTTGAAGAGTACGACATGTTCGTGCATCATCGCTGCGCTAATTTCGGTATGGAGAAAGAACATTTTGACGGAGACGGCGTCGTTACAGGAATGGGAACGATAAACGGCCGCCTGGTCTATGTGTGCGCACAGGATTTCACCGTATCGGGTGGTTCTCTCTCAAAGACCATGTCTGAAAAGATGTGCAAAGTAATGGATCTGGCTGCTCGCAACGGAGCGCCGCTGATCAGCCTGAACGATTCGGGCGGGGCCAGAATACAGGAAGGCGTAGATGCGCTGGCAGGATACGGAGAAATATTCGAAAGGAACATCCTATATTCAGGGGTAGTTCCTCAGATCTCCGGAATATTCGGTCCTTGTGCCGGAGGAGCCGTATACTCCCCTGCCCTCACCGATTTCACTGTAATGGTCAAGAACACATCTTACATGTTCCTGACTGGACCTGCCGTGGTCAAGAGCGTGCTGGGAGAGGAGGTGAGCCAGGAAGAGCTTGGCGGAGCCAGCGTGCATGCATCCAAGAGCGGCGTGGCTCATTTCGCTGCCGAGAACGAGCAGGAAGGAATAGACATAATTAAGGAATTGCTAAGCTTCATTCCGCAGAACAACATGGAAGAAGCCCCCAGGGTGGCTACCGACGATCCGGTGTGCAGGGCAGACGACTCTTTGAACGAGATCATCCCGGACAATCCTAATCAGGCTTACGACATGTACAAGGTAATAGCCAGCATAGCTGACGATGGGAAATTCTTTGAAATCCACAAGAATTTCGCCAAGAACATCATCGTCGGCTTCGCACACCTGAACGGACGCAGCGTAGGCATTGTCGCAAACCAGCCGAAAGTGCTGGCAGGAGTTTTGGACATCAACGCATCTAGGAAAGGGGCTCGCTTCGTGCGCTTCTGCGACGCATTCAATATTCCTATAGTTTCGCTGGTGGACGTGCCAGGCTTCCTGCCTGGAACGCAGCAGGAATACGGCGCCGTCATCACAAACGGGGCAAAACTCCTTTACGCCTACGGTGAAGCCACGGTGCCGAAGGTTACCGTAGAGCTGCGGAAAAGCTACGGCGGATCATACATCGTAATGAGCAGCAAGCATTTAAGGTCTGACATTGTGTACGCATGGCCATCGGCAGAAATTGCGGTCATGGGTGCTGATGGGGCCGTAAACGTGCTGTATGCCAAGGAGATGAAAGCCATCGAAGACCCGGTGGAGAAGGCAAAGCTGCGCGCCGAGAAAAAAGCGGAATATGAGGAATTGTTCAGCAATCCTTACCAGGCTGCGGAAAAAGGTTACATAGATGACGTGATAGAGCCTCGCAACACTCGTTTTCGCGTGATCAGGGCGCTGGAAGCGCTGGCCGGAAAGAAGCAGAGCATCCCTGCAAAGAAACATGACAATCTGCCTTTGTAAAAATGAAATATAAGAATATATTAACGATTGCTGCCGGTCTGGTATTCTGCGCCACGACGCTATCTGCCCAGAATCTCTCTGACATGAGGGTCACTGAGATCGTTGCGGACAACGAGACAGGACTGGTTGACGATTTCGGGGTCAGGAGCGGATGGATCGAGCTGTTCAACAATTCCTACGGTACTGTCAGCTACGGCGGATGCTACCTGACCAACGATCGCTCGGATCTGAAGAAATACCGCATCCCCGCCAATGACAAGTCCACGACCCTGAAACCTCGCCAAAGCGTACTGTTCTTTGCCGGCGGAAGTGGGGAGAAGGGCACGTATTACACGAACTTTATCGTTGAGAAAGGCCAGACCATCTACATGGTCAGCAACGACGGAAGGACGATAATCGACTCTCTTAAGGTGCCTGAGGATCTTCAGCCCGACAGAAGCGTGAAGAAAGTCCCTGCCGGCATAAAGGAGACCGATTTCGAAATCGAGAACAATTCGGTTCCGACGCCTGGGAGCTATAATGGGGACGTGAACGCCAAGACAAAAAGCCAGGAAGTCAAGGAAAAGGATCCGCACGGATGGATCCTGACCCTCATTTCAGTAATCACAGTGTTCGTATCCCTGACGATCCTTGCTCTCGTATTCACCGCAATAGGGAATCGCAGCACAAGGGAGAAAAGAAAGAAGGAGCAAAAAGCCTCAAAGAAATATTCAGAGAATATACCCCATGAGGTTGCTGCTTCCATTTCCATAGCCCTGTCGCAAGAATTCGGTGGCGAGGCTTTCGCTGCAATAGCCCTTGCCCTGGATGATTATCTGGGAGGCGGGGTTCACGATGCCGAGAGCTATGTAATCACCATCAAGCCGACCCCTGGAAGCCAATGGAACGAGAAAACTCAGAATTTCAGACAATTACCAAGAAAATAATAGTGACTAATATGAAGACTTACAAATTCAAGATCAACGGCAACGAATATTCCGTTGACATCAATTCAGTTGAAGGGAACATCGCTGACGTAACCGTCAATGGCGCATCCTACAAAGTTGAGATGGATAACGCACAAGTGACTCCTGCCACCCCAGCAGCAGCTCCTGTCGCAACGCCTGTGGCTGCTCCGGCGCCTGTGGCTAAGACTGCTCCAGCAGCTGCATCGGGAGAAGGCAAGCATGTCCAGGCTCCTATGCCTGGAGTCATACTCGAGGTCTCGGTTAAGGTTGGAGACAAGGTTAAGGCCGGCCAGAAAGTGGCTGTTCTCGAAGCCATGAAGATGGAAAATGAAATTGATGCCCCTGCAGACGGAACTGTCACAGCTGTGCTGGTAAGCAAAGGTGACTCAGTGAACGTTGACCAAGATATCGTGAAAATAGCATAGGCTTAATTCTTAATGGATACCATCATAGAAAGCCTCCAGCAATTCTGGCATTTCACTGGTTTCGCCAACGTTACATGGCAGAATCTGATCATGATAGCTATAGGGATAGGCTTTATCGCTATAGCTATAATTAAAGGTTGGGAGCCTCTTCTCCTGGTGCCAATCGGGTTTGGCATGGTAATCGGAAATATTCCCATGTTTCCGGGTCTTAACATAGGCATTTATGAGGATGGTTCCGTTCTCAACACCCTATACCAAGGAGTAAAGCAGGGCTGGTACCCACCTCTGATATTCCTGGGAATAGGCGCCATGACTGATTTCTCTGCCCTTATCTCGCAACCACGCCTGCTTCTAATCGGAGCAGCAGCGCAAATGGGTATATTCGGAGCTTACCTGCTGGCGCTTGTCTTGGGATTCGATCCTAATCAAGCTGGCGCGATAGGCATCATCGGCGGAGCAGATGGGCCTACTGCCATTTTCCTATCTTCCAAGCTAGCCCCAGACCTAATGGGTGCCATAGCAGTCAGCGCATATTCGTATATGGCTCTCGTACCTGTGATACAGAGACCTATCATGCTTCTGCTTAGCACAAAGAAAGAGAGACTCATAAAAATGCCTAAGCCAAGGGTCGTAAGCCAGAAAGAGAAGATTTTCTTCCCCGTCATCGGCTTCCTGCTCACTGCCTTCATCGTGCCTTCAGGACTGCCTTTGCTTGGAATGTTGTTCTTTGGAAACCTGCTTAAGGAAAGCGGAGTCACGCGTCGTCTGGCAGAAACGGCTAGGGGACCTCTCGTTGACACGGTGACTACCTTGATCGGCCTTACCGTCGGAGCCTCGACGCAGGCAGATAAATTCCTCACAGGAGATTCAGTGAAGATTTTCATTCTCGGCTTGCTCTCGTTCGTGATAGCCACAGTCAGCGGAATCCTATTCGTGAAGCTATTGAATCTGTTCCTGAAGCCTGGGCATAAGATAAATCCTCTGATTGGCAACGCTGGCGTTTCAGCCGTGCCTGACAGCGCCAGGGTTTCTGAGCTAGTGGGAAGAGAATTCGATCCGGACAATCACCTGCTCATGCATGCGATGGGTCCGAACGTGGCAGGAGTCATAGGTTCGGCAGTCGCTGCCGGAATCCTGCTAGGCTTCCTGGGATAATCAGAATATTAAATATTCATAGAAAGGCTGACCTGAGAACATCAAGTCAGCCTTTTTCTTACCACTACGAAAATTATCTCAAAGAGATAGATAGTATTGAGAAAGGAAGCATGGTGACGGCCAGAGTGACGTTGGAGAGCTTGCATCCATGTCCTTGTCATTGGTATTATTCATCAGTTAAAATTTCTGCTATCTCTTCTCAATATAATGAGCCAGCCTTTCTCGACAGGAACAGTTATTGATTCACCGGGCATCCATGTGTGCTCGTGCTGGAAACCTGTAATTTCAGGCGCATGCAGTATGCATTCAGATTGGTTCAGGCCAAGAGCTGCCCAGTCTATTTCCAAATTGACAGTAGCATCGCTGTCTGCCCATGTTGCGATAGAGATGAGCGAGCGCTCTCCATTTCTGACATAGGAAGTAGCGAGCGTGTTATTGGAATGAGTTTTGACCGGACAATTCTCCGCCCACCAGCCGATCATCTCACTGTCATCTATGCCGAAATCATCCCATATGTTCCAAATATTCCTTGGATCCCCAGCCCAAGGGGCTCTCTGAGTCATGCCGAACAGCATTCCCCTCCAAGGGTTTCCGCCATCCTGAAGCATCTCGCCCATAAGCCCGTAAGGAATGCCAGATAGCTCGATGAGCCAGAAATCTGGTTTTTCGTCATAATTGAAGTTTTCTCCGAACCAGAGCCTGTCGATATAAGGGAAATGTTCCAGGTAAAGGTTCGCGCTGTTCGCATAACCATCCCTTTCATTGTGCTGGTTGCAGGAGTGAAGGTCGATCATCGCCTCAGGATTGTTCCTAGCCAAGACCTTGCGAACTCGTTTCATGGTAGTGCGGTCGAAGGCAAGGTCATCAATGTAAAGACCGTCTATCCCGATATTGCGGACGAGCCAATTTAGCCCCTCTATGTAGTAATTATGCCAGCGCGAGACTCCTGTATTCAGCACAGCCGCATCTCTGACTCGGTAAGCATACCAAGCTGGAATATAATCCTGATCGAGATGTTCCTGCAGCCAGGAATACCCACCACCTGCCCCATAGGGGAAAATCTCATTTCCTAGACTCCTTAGAGCAGGAAGCTCGGTTGCGCTGTTAGACAATTCTCTTACAGTATCGTAAATTTTCACCTTCATCCCATTCACATGAGCACTGTCGATATAAGACTTCATGGCTTTTGGACGCAGGTACGGATAATTTATGAATGGATTGATGTCAGTAGCATGATGAACGTTTATAACCGTCCCGCCATATTCCTTGATTTTCTCTATCTTATCATATTGATGATAATAGCGGTCATGCCAATTTTTATGCGGATCAATAGTTTTGAAAGGCGTTACTGCCAGGTTGAAATAGAATTTCAATGCCTGACCGGCTTTAACTGAGCGTTCTCCTGAATATGATGTCACGGAAGAGCCATCGGCAGAACGTCTGATGCTTATCCCGCCCTTGCCCTCATTAAACCATGAATCAGGCATGACTAACGGCTGCTGCTGATAGAAATTCGTGTTCAGCGGACGAATGTACTTATCATCGAAGAGACGAATTTGAAGGCCTGCATTCACATCTCCGATCCAAGGCCCGTCTTGGTTACGTCTGACATTCCATTTCCAGTCTAGCTTGTCTGGACAACGACCTCCTTTTTCTCCAAGACCCATGAAATACTCCGCCACCCCAGGAAGCAGGTTAGCCTCTAGCCGAATATCTTTGACATCCTGATCCTTGAGAGACACCAATGTAACTTGGTACAAGATATTCCCATCTGCTTCTATTCCGCCATTCAGCCTCATTAAGAATGAGTCATTTCGGTTAAGGCAACTCCAAGAGACAGCCCCATGCTTTCTTTTAACATATTCGAAGTCTAAATTCTTCCATTCGCTATTATCCCCTTCGATTCTGAAAGTAATCGGACTTGAAAGCATCTGTCTTCCCACAGTATCAATCCTAGTCATCGTTTTAGAGAAAAAGCTGAATATCTGACTTGGAAGCCCGGTAGGGTCAAGGGTAACTTTACGACCTAGGCAGCTGATGGATTTACCTTCGATCTGCAGAGGGGTCATAGGGGCAACGACTTCATCATCCTCCGCCAGAGCGGAATTAAGCCAGCGCAACCTAGAAAAACGCCATGTATCGTCATCTCCAGAATTATTGATGAGGCGGCTGCTGACATTCAAAGTCAGGCGAATGTCTCTTTTCCCCAGGCCATCGCCTGTCACGCTTACTGTGCCGGAATATCTCCCCGGGGCAACATTCTCATTAATCTGAGTGCCAAGCCAGAGGGTTTGGACTTTCCCTTCTGCTACGTTACACTCTTTGTCGAAAACCTTTCCGAATACGTCTGTCCCTTCAGTGTTGAAACATGTAAATGAGGAGGAAGGGATATGCTCCCCCGATTCTGAGACTAAATCATGGAATTCAACCTTGATATGCGAAACAGGTTTTTTTGCGGCCCACACAGCAATCTGGAAAGGATAAAATTCTCCTCTGTCGGCCATGCCCTCGAAAGAATCATGCTTCCCTTCCTCAACCCATCTGTAAGGTATGTCAGAGGTCATGCGAACAGGGAAACGCCGATCTTCTGTGAATATGACGACAGGGATTCCTAGTTCCTTGAGGATTTTCTCTTTTTCTGCTTTCGTCGCTATCACTTCCATAGGATAGAAACTGTTAAATTCATCAATTGACTCGAAACGAAGCAGTTCCGCCCTAGGCAGCTTTGCGATTTTCCTTTTGTTAGAATACAATTGCAGCCACCCTGGATCCGCTGTCTGCGAATAATTCTCATAAACTAGTTTCTGGTATGGTGCGCTCCTTTTCCCGAGAGTCTTCAAGTAATATACATAATAATCGCCAGGGACTGTCTCTGGCTTGAATATTATGTCGCAATATTCCCTGTTAGAGAAAACTTTGCGAACATTCAATATACGCTTCCCTGTTGCGGCATCAATGACCCATATCTGATTATTTTCGGGATGCTGGAGCCTGAGCCTCCATGGCAGATAGGATCTGACTGCCTCACCCTTTTTCTCAACCCTTACGACGGCGCGATGATTGCCGAGGGAATCTCTGTCCCAATTACCTATGCCATAAAGATCTGCTGACGGTAAGACTGGCTGTGCCTGAGTAGCAACCGTGATGAGAATTAACGCTAATAAATGAAATACTTTCATATATAATATGTTTTATTTCCAGTCAGTTTCGAGTCCTTGCGAGCGGATAAACTCTTGGAAATCATAGAGCAGCGCAGACTTATCTCTGATTGCGTGAGGCGTAACGGCATTATTTAATGAATATGATAAAGCGCAGCCGGCAGCCTCACCTATGCTCCACTCAACTGGGTGGAGACGATAGCACCCATTCGTGATATGAGTAGTTCCTATATTCTTGCACACAGGTATCAGGTTCTGAACCCTCTCAGGCAATAATGCGCCTAGAGGAATCTGGAACGGCAGAGAATCCACGTCTACGTAATTTGTTCCGTTGCAGGTAGGATGAAGGTCGAGATGGTAATAGCCAACTCCTACGCTATCGAAGAATTTCTCTGATTTATCGGTGCCGAACTCGCTTTTTCGCTGGTCTTTGCCGACGTGCTGCTCCAAGATTCTGAACACGGGCTTTATTCTGCGAGCCTCCCTGATGTATGGATACAATGCCATGCCATCATCTGAGCCTAGCAGATCGCTGCGAAGCCTAAGCCCCTTCCAGCCCTGGCCGCCATCTTCTCTCGGAGCCTCTGTCTGAAGCCAATAGAACAAACTGAGATTCAGCTGTTTCGCAGCCGCCACATGCCTATTGAATTCCTTCTCGGAAACGTCTACGATATTCCCTTCCATGTAATCGTTCTGCGGCCAATTCACCAAAGTGGCACCGCCTTTATACGTTCCTGGAAGGAAATTATTAGGATCAAGTATTTTGCGATACTGCCAGAGATTGAATCCATCAACATTATTCACGGGATCAAACTTCGACGGTCTGGCTTCCGTTGGTTTCATAGGAATAGGCGAATCTAGGTTCAGCAGCCTAGCAGAGGCCCATGCCGGACTGACTTCTGGGACGTAATTCCTCCAATAGTCGTAATCTTCAGGCTTATCAATCGTGAAATCACAACCCGGAACATAATCCATAGCGAAGCAGAGCGTGAAGCTCTGGTTATTCGTTGGATCGGCCTTATCAGGCGCATGCATTTCGCCTGTGTCCGCCTGCGACTCAGTGCCAGTGATATATTCAGTCTTAGTCATTGGCAGCAAATCGCCTAGTTCTGTCGCATCAACGAAGTATTTACCAGCCAGTGCTGTCTTGTCACCATTCATCAAGTTCTCGACTGTCACTGCTATCACCCTGTCAGCACTCGTTTCTGCGCTTCTAGCCTTCGTGTCCAGCAGCAATGTAAGTTTCCCTGAGCTTATGAAAGGCATTAGCATCTCATAGAGCACGGCCACTGACACTATTGGCTCATGACATAGCCTAGACACTCCACCATTGCCTGGGTTAAGATAGTCATTGAACTTGGCGGCAGCCGTCAAAGGATAATTCCTCTTATAGAAATTCCGCACCCTGGTCCTATAGTCCCTATAGGAAGCCGGTGCTCCATGAGTTTCAATCCATTGGTGCTCATCTGGCGGTACTCCCTGCTGCGTGAGCTGGCCCCCGATCCACTTAGTTTCTTCAGTCATGATGACGTTAAGTCCATTTCTGCAAGCAGCCAAGGCAGTAGCTACGCCGCCTACTCCGCCGCCTACTATTACTACATCGGCATCTATCTGGCTTAGCCTCAACCTAGACCTGTCGTCTCCATATTTCCGTCTGATTTTAGAATTCGAATAACCAGGCACTGAGGTCAGCAAAGCCGAACCGCCAAGAATTGCAGAATAAGTGAGGAAATCCCTTCTGTCCATTTGATATTTGTTTGTTCTAATTTAAGCATAAGATGTATTTTCTCCAAAACAAGAACGTATATTTCTGAAAATTCGCAATATGATTTCTTTTCGGCGAAAAATGCTGATTCTAGTAGTTTCAAGGAAATAAATTGGGTAATTTTAAAATATGAGATTCTGGTCTAAGGTTCACGTTGGCTTTTTCAGGATGCTGGGAAGGCAGCCGATCAAAGCACATATGCGCTGGTCAAAATTCCTCTGCTGGCTAGCGAAGGACGTTCTGCGCTATCGCAAGGACGTGGTAATGATAAACCTCGCACGGTCGTTCCCAGACAAAAAATATAAGGAGATTTGCAAGATAGCCGACGAGTCATATCTCCATTTCTCCGACGTGATAACTGAAGGAATCTGGTTTTCTAGGTCATTTAACCGAAAAAGGCTTCACGACCAGCACATAGTTGAAATAGCAAATCCGGGAAAGCTGAAAGAAATTTACGACAACAGCAGAAGCGTCGTGATCCTTACTTCTCACATGGGCAACTGGGAACTGATAGGAGGCATTCATGAATATTTCTATGGCTTCGAGCCGTTCATGGGCGAACACAATTTCTCGGTAGTATATAAGCCGATAAAAAGCAAGGCATGGGACGAGATGATGGCCTGCAACCGTTGCGCCCCCGTAGGCGGTCCAAATGAAGAATGCTACATAGATTCCGGAGACATACTTCTATTCATCCTGCACAACAAGATGGATAAGAGGATATACATGTTCCCGACCGACCAGGCCCCATACGCCCACACAGGAAAGCATCATGTGAATATGTTTATGCATCAGGAAACTAAATCGATGTTCGGAGGTGCCGGGATAGCGCATAAGTTCGGATTCAGCGTCGTTTACCAGAGTTTCTTGATCGAGGAAAGAGGAAAGTACAAGATTGAATATAAAGAGATATGCAGGGACGCTTCGCTGACAGATCCAGAAGATATAATGAACAAGTTTTACCAGCTGCTCCAGGCCGATCTCGAAAAACAGCCTTGGAATTATCTCTGGACACACAAAAGGTGGAAATAAATTATTTAGGAATGGCGAAGTTCTCCGAAGCTATGGCGGCATTCTTCTTCACCGAGCTCATTTCGTAGACATTTGATATGCCTGCAGCTTCCTCCATCACCATCTTCACTAGCACGCAGTCCGTCTTTCGGTAGCTTAATTCAATCTTGGAATATTTCTTCGGAGAATCCTTGGATGCAGTTATCGTGACAACGTACGCCTTCCCTGAATCTGAAACATTCAAATCCGCCTTGTAGTCTTTCGCGACTTTGGCAGGATGCCCGGCTATACAGCCCAGAAGAGTGCCCGAGAGCGTCTTCATCAGAGAATTGCTTTCTGTATTGAACGTGTTCGCCCTTCCTCCCCTCTTCATGAAGAATTTAGCCCCATTGATGACCAGGCTCTCATTCGGATCGCTGTACTGCATGCTCATCTTATCCTCTCTGCTGAAGTACAAGGTGCCTTGCAAGTATATTTCCTTGCCGGTTGCCTTGATCTTGCGAGTATGGTTGAAGTCGGCTTTCAATGTGGAATACTCAGAATTGGCTTTTTCTATCTTAACTAACGTGTCAGAATCCGCATCCGACGCTAATGCGGCTGGCACCAGAAAAAGAGCCGCAATGATGGAAATGACGTAATTCATAATATTCATCAGGTATATAATCCACCATTGACTGAAATAACTTGCCCTGTGATGTAACCGGCCTTATCAGACACCAGGAATCCTACCAAAGCTGCAACCTCTTCAGGCTCGCCAAGGCGCCTAGCGGGGATGGTCTTCTTAATTTCTTCCAGATCCAGGCCTTCAACCATGTCCGTGTGAATGAAGCCTGGAGCGACGGCGTTGACTGTCACCTTGCGCAAAGCCACTTCCTGAGCCAAAGCCTTCGTGGCAGCTATCAGGCCGCCCTTAGCCGCAGAATAGTTTGTCTGGCCAGGAAGACCTTTGATTCCAGAAAGCGAGGCCATATTCACGATTCTTCCGTTCTTATGCGTAAGCATTGGCTGCAGTAGGGCACGAGTAACATTGTAGAAGCTTCCCAGATTCGTATTTATCACCTTCTGCCACTCCATAGGCTCCAGCCAGATAAGCAGATTGTCCTTGCGAATGCCAGCATTATTCACCAGCACTTCGATATATTCCTTAGGATGTGCTTCTTGCCATGCCTGCAAGGCCTTGTTCGTGGCATCCATGTCACTCACGTCGAATTTCAGCAATTCCCCATCAGAGCCAGCCTCATTCACTTTATTTAAGGTCTCCTGAGCCGCCTCTTCATTCGAGACATAATTTATCAAGACATGATATCCTTTGCGTGCCAGTTCAACGCAGATGGCACTGCCTATTCCACGACTGCCTCCTGTAACAAGAGCATTCTTCATATTCATAAAACAATTTTGTGTAGCAAAGATAATAAAAATACTACAGTAATATCTCGGATGCGACATCCTCCAGTCCTGGCACGCTGGCACAAGTCATCACCGATGTCATGCTCACGCCAAGTATCCCATGAAGATTCAGGCTCTGGCCTGTCATGAAGAGGTTTCTGAGCGGCGTGCGAGGCGACATCACCGTGAGCATTGGATTGCTGAAGTCTTTCCTAATGCCATAAGCCGAACCGAATGGGCTACCAGTATAACTAAGATAGGTCAGTGGCGAGCTAGTCCAGACCTGAGCTATCGCGTCTCTAAGGCCAGGAATCCTCTGCTCGGCCATGGCAATGCATTCTTCTGCCTTCCTCCGTTTCAATGCTTCATATTCTTCGCCACGGCGACCTCTAGGCTCGGGAGCATATTCAGAAACCATATCCCAAGCCATCGGGCTCATCAGGTCCAAGTGGGTTGCGTATTCTCCTTCCTCAGGCACATAGAAATGCGCCAGCACGGACTCTGTCTTCGAATCATTCGAATTCCACAAATCGCAGTCAGTGCGATTTACGTAAATATTCCGATTCAGGTACTTGAGTTTCCCTGGCTTCAGGGCAATGTTTGCCGTAAACATGCCGTAGGTGTCCGGCAAATGGGTTATCCTGTTCCTGTAAATGTCCCTTATAGATTTGGACTCGCTAAGCAGGCTCATTGTGACAGCTGGGTGCGCATCTGAAACAATCACGTCTGCTTCCAGCATAAGCTTTTCCCCTTCTGATTCAGCCTCAACTCCCGTTGCAGTCCCATCAATTTCGCATATTCGTAAAACTTTGGTCCTATTCAGCACTTTGCCCCCCATCTCGACAATTTTGGAAGCCAGTTTCTCCGCTATCTGTGAGCCACCGCCCCGAAGCCTCCATGCGCTCTGAATGAAAGAATTATTTATCTGCGCGAAAACATAAAGCGGCAGGGTGTCCTGACGCAGTTCCATCTTCAAAGATGTGCCGGAAAGGACTTTGCGCAGTTTTTCATCATGAATACTCTCGCATAGAAAGCCGTAGGCGCTCTTTGAAAAGGCTTCACCAATGGAATTCCCGCCTAAAGCCTTGAAAATGTTATCCCCGATGTCTTTCAATGCAGCAGCGTAGCGTCTCAGTCCGTCTTCCTCGGCAGGGAAAATTGCAGATAGGGACTTCACGAAGTTTCCATGCCCGTTAGCGAAAGGAAAGGACTCCTGTCTTCCATCCCCCACGAAAACGCATTCGTCGAAACAATCCTCATCCAGTCTCTTCCATGGCAGGTCCAGCAAGCCGAAAAATTTGAAGAGAGGGTGCAGCGACTGACCCTCGTCTAGTCCGCCCACATAGTGGAAACCGGTATCAAATAGAAATCCTTCTCTATGGAAAGTCTGCAGGCAGCCGCCAATGTGCTTGTCTTGCTCCAAGATGGTTACTTCATAGCCGTGTTTTGCAAGAATGAAACCGCATTCCAAGCCACCCAAGCCGCTACCTATTATAATTGCCCTGTCCATTATTTTTTGCCATCAGTTGATGTCAGATTGTCAATTCCATAGGAATATCCTATAGAACGTCTGAAATAGTGAATGTCCAGCATCTTCCTGAACAGGAAAGGCTGGAGCGTATAGGTAATGAGTATCGTGGATGCCATCCCGATGAAAGTGGCTACTCCCGTGGAACTCAGAGCAGGATGCTTTGCGAATATCAACGCCACCGTCACGACGAGCAGCACGAACGCTGAGAAGAAAATCGCTGCCTTGTGATAAATCAGAAGTCTGTCATTCCCACTCTTAAGCTGATCCAGAAGGCCTTCAATAACGAATATGCTGTAATCCACTCCGATTCCGAAAATGAACGTGGAGATAACGATGTTGATTAGGTTGAACTTCATCCCGAAAATCGCCATCACGCCTTCTACTACGAACCAGCTTAGAAACATAGGCATGAACGCAAGCAGGACCACCCAAATGTTCCTGAACGATAGCAGGAGCACGACAAGGACGAAAAGCGAGGAAATCAGCAGAACCACGCTGTAGTCATCGTGAATGACCTCCACCATGTCGGTCGTGTAGTAGAACGGATCAACCACTAGAGAATGCGGCACGGAGGCTATTACATCACTGACCTTGCGCTTATCTTGCGGTCGCATCTGCACTGGCGTGAAAGCCAGGTATTTTCCATCTTCAGACTGCTCAATCAGATTGCACTTCAGGCCCTCCGGCAGGACATCCGACTCATAGAACGAGCCAGGCTCATAATCGTTGCTGACCATCTCGTAGAAGAGTTCGAACGAATCTGGATTCAGTCCGACCTGTTCAGCAGATAGGTTTATCACAGAACTAGCCTCGGCTATCTTTTCTGGCATCCAATAAGACTTCCAAGCGGATATTCTTTCGTTCTGCTCTTCCGTAGTCTGGAACAACATTCCTACCGCGTCGGATGAGTGTTTCACTACGCCATCTTCTTTCAACTGATCTATCACCCGCACTATCTCGCGGCTGGTAGAGAGAGCCTCGTCCAGAGTGCTTCCAGTGGCCGCATAATAGACCTGATCATTGCTGCCATAATTCTTCTGGGCAAACAGAGCCTCAGATTCCAGCAGCTCCGGAGGGTTATAGCCTATGTTCTTGAGGTTGCTATCGAACTGCACTCTGAATGAGAACACCATGCATACCAAGATGACTGCAGAGATCGTCCAATTCAGCCACTTCTTATGGTCGAGAGGATAGGAATCCATCTTGTCTATGCTAGCGAATATGTGTTCGTTGCGTTTTTCTGCTCTGTAATGGCTCCTGAGGGCCAGAAGATGCGGAAGCACGATAAGTGCGAAAAGCGTGCTTCCAACCAGAGCAAGCGTAGAGAATATTCCAAAATCCCGAAGGAGGTCGCTCTTGGTGAAAATCAGGCCCATGAAGGCACCTATAGTCGTCAGGCAGCCGAGGCATACTGGAGTGGACTCGTCCTGTAACATTTTCTCGGCATCTTGCACGTACTTGTAGTGCGTGAGCACGTGCAGGCAGTAGCTGAGCGCCACTCCAAGCACTATGGCGCCTATCCCCAGCGCCATTATTGACATGCCGCCCTTCATCCAGTAGATGCATGACAAGGCGAAGAAAGAGCCGTATGCTACCGGAAGCACCATGAAGAATACGACAGAGAGACTCTTGAATGCGATGCAGAGGAACAGCAAGATTACGATCAGCGAGATCCCGATCGTGAGAAACAGGTCCAGCTTGATTCTTCTGGAATTGTTCGCGCTGCGCACAGGCGCCCCATGCATAAGAACCTTTATGCCCGGATGAGAGGCTTGGAAGGCTGAAATCTCGTTCTCAAGCATATTCACTAGATACGTACCATTCCCTGAATCGAATGACGAGAAGTCTGGCGAGATGAAGCCAAGCTCCACTGTGCTGTCCTTACAGAAAAGATGGTTGTCTATGAGCGTATAACTTGAAATTCCTCCAGAAAAGCCACCGGATCCCTCAGCTAAATCTTTCCGCAGAGCCAGCGGATCTGTGCTGACCATCTGAGCGTACGAGCCTGTGAAGTCGTTTTCCAGCAAATCCAGATTCTCCTGCATCTGCTTTAGCGCGGCATCTGGCTGCATTGATGCATCGAAACGCTTGTAGCACGACGTGTCCACGAATGAAGGCACGTGAGCGAGGGCGTAATCCAAGCCCATCACAAGCACGTCATCGTCAATCTTATAAAGTACGTTGTCGATGTATCTCGAAGAAGAGTCGCGCACGGCCAGAGTGTCGAATAACTCGTCGCAAGCTGCTGTAAGCATCTCTACATCAATAGTATCTGCTCCTCGAAACTGAATGAATATCTTGTCTTTCACTTTCAGGCTGCCGAAGGCCAGATTCGCATCCGACGTGGAATCGTCCGATGGAAGAAGCTTGGAAATATCCTCTTCGTAGCGAACCTTGAGACCGAAATAAATGAATATGGCAGCGCTAAGCAGCAGCGTGACATACATCAATGCCTTATGCTTCTGATTGAATCTGTAAAGGCGAACGAAAAAATTATCCATTGTCCTTAAACGAAAGTTCCGCCTTTAAACTTACGAAGACTTCCTCGTTTTTGAAAACAGAAGCCTGGATGTCAGCCTTCCCGTCCGATTCAACCGCATCCAGCTGAATCTGAAGGTCCTGGATTTTTAATGGCTCCACAAGCCTCAGGAAGCGACAGAGCTTGATTTTTTCCAGCCTCGTGACAGTGCAGGAAGCATATTCATAACATTCTTTCACCATCTGCATCATGCAGACCCCTGGGGCTACCGGCTTTCCAGGGAAATGGCCTTCGTAGACTTCACTGTCCGGCATCAGCGAGACATTAAACATGAATCCGGAATCAGTCCTCTCGCAGGCATTGACCTTATAGAAATCGTAGCACACTCTCTCCTGCCATGTTCGGTAGAAGTCTGGCACTATCGGGCAGAACTCCCCTTCTGAGGTCTCGAAAAGCTGAATCGTCGAGGCCGTGAGAATCAGAGCGCCATCGCTTTCTCGGTGAATCTCATAGTCGAAAACCATCTTCGCTCCAGCGGCCGGCCTGTAAGTAATTTTCACTAGCAGAACATCGTTCATCACTGCCGGGCGCTCATAACGCAGACGCACATCGTACACAGGCGCATAATAACCGTTTTTCACCAGTTCTGAATAGCCTATGCCGAACCTGCGGCCAAACTCTTCCCTGGCATCTTCGAGATACTTCACGTAATTCCCGTGCCAGACCACATTCAACGGATCCAGCTCTGAGAATCTAACCTCTACGCGTTTTGTCAGGCTTAGCTCTCTCATTCTTTTATGAATATTTTCATTTGACCTTCGGCCACGACATCATCCCCGCAACGCACTTCAACTTTCATTAGCGACATGCCCATCGCAGTGCCCAAAAGCGATAAGCTAGTGCGCAGAGACTTTCCAGCATCTGGCAGCAACGCGATTTCCAAGTTTTTCAATTCGGCTATGAATCCAAGCCGTGGCGGAATGCCTTTCACGTAAGAGTCGTAATCGGCGAAGACGGCAGCGCTCTGGGCTGCATGCTCCACGATTCCGGGTTCGGAGAGCTTCCCATTGCGGCAGAATATGCAAGAAGGATCGATGTCCAATCCAGTTTCCGCAGAATCTACGGTCACTGAATATAATGCATCGACCATTACGACCGGGGGCCGCTGAGGAATCAGCTTCAAGACTTCCTCACCTTTTAGCATCGGCTCCGCAGGCATTTATTTTGACTGAACTTTCTCGTAGATGAGGTCGTACAGTGCCCCGAAATTCCTTATTTTGGCGATGTCGGCGCCATTGATTTTTATGCCGAAATTGCTCTCGACCAATGCTACCAAATCCACGAGGCTTAGGCTGTCAAGTTCAAGAGTGGACTTAATGTCAGCTTCCGGAGCGAACACAGACTCCTCAACTTCGAATTCCTCGGCCATTGCGGCGTTGATTTTCTGAATCAATTCTGCTTTTTCCATAATATGCTATTTAATATTTTTTACAATCAAAGATGAATTCGTCCCACCGAACCCGAAAGAGTTTGACAAGAACACGTCAAAATGCTTCTCTACCCTCTCCGCCGGGATGTGCAGCATGGCCGAATCCTCGTCGGGATGCTCGAAATTCAGGTTTGGAGCAATGAAGTCATTCTTCATCATGAGCATTGAATATATCACCTCGCTGGCTCCAGCCATCCACATCTCGTGACCGGTCTGCGATTTAGTGCTGGTTATTTCTATCGGCCTGTCTCCGAACACCTTATAAAGAGCCTTGGCCTCATTTGCGTCCCCCACATGAGTAGATGTAGCATGGGCATTTATGTAACCAATCTCGTCTTTCGATATCCCAGCCCGTTCAATTGACATTTCCAATGCCTTTACAGGCCCATCGACGTTCGGTGCTGAAATATGATCTCCATTAGCCGAGAAGCCATAACCGACCACTTCGCCATAAATTCTCGCTCCCCTGCGCATTGCAGACTCGTAGCTCTCGAGAATCACCGTAGCAGCGCCACCGCTCGGCACGAGACCGTCCCTATCTCTGTCAAAAGGGCGGCTGGCCTTATCTGGAGCGTTTTCTCTTGTAGAGAATGCTGAAATTCCATCGAAAGAACCCACGGCGTATGGGTTGACTTCCTGTGCTCCGCCACAGACGACCATTTCTTGCAGTCCGTTCTGAATCAGCAGCGAGCCCAGCCCTATGGCATGGGATCCGCTGGCACAAGCTCCTGACACGGTGAGATTTATTCCCTTTAACTTGAATATGCAGCCAAGATTCATCGTAACCGTCGAGTTCATAGACTGGAAAATGGTTCCGGAGCCGCACAGAGACGTGTCTTTCTGGTACCTGATTACGTCCACAGCCTTCATGACAGGAACCGTCGAGCTGTCATTTCCATATAGCAATCCGACAATGTGGTCGTTGAGATAATCTTGGTCTATTCCTGCATCCTTGAGAGCATCTCTCGTGGCACAAAAAGCATATTTAGCTTCCTCTGGCATGAAAACCCTCACGGAACGCGGCAGCTCAGCCTTTAAATCCGGCTCCTCGACTTTCCCAGTCAGAGCCGAACGAAAGCCAAGTTCCTTCCTGGCAGCATCCAGGCATATTCCTGATTTTCCGTTGTACAATGAGTCTCTTACCTCTTCAAGCGTTGTCCCGATGCAGGAATATATTCCCATGCCTGTGATAACTACCCTATTCTGCATATTTCAATAATTTATCTAGTTCCTCGTTCATTTCAGACCGAGCTTTCTTAATATCTTCTATTTTCCCCGACCTCAGAGCCTTCCTGAAAGCGAAGTCTTTGCGAAGGCCGCCTAACCATTTCACGTAGTTCCACTCAAAAACGCACAACGCTGGAAATAGCAGCACCCAGCATATCGCCGGAATGAATCCCACAAAGGGCCAAGCCACAGCCAATGTTATTATGCCAAGGATCGGGAACACGAACAAAGCATTCAACGCCATCAGCAAAGTCCCTTGGAACATCCTGTCCTCCATCTTCTTCTCGAAGCGCATAGGGAAAAACCATGACACTATCGAAGGCCACAGAGCGACGATCGCAAGCGGCAGCAAAAGAATAAGACCCAGAATCTTACCGAATATCTCGGCAGCCGTTCCAGGAGAATCCAGCTCAGCCTCATCTATGCCTGCAAACTCCAGTCCATTTCTGTAGGCTTTCACTTTTTCGTAAGCCACCGGCCCACCTTCCGGAACCTCATCAGGATTCACGATGGAATAGCATTTTCCCTCTTCCAGATTCTCGTTTTCGATTTCCCAGCCCGTAGATTTCGAGAGTATGAAGTACTTGATCTTATCTCTTCCCGTCTTTTCCTCCAAGCGAGCGACGAGTTCCTTGTCAGAAATCATCTTGTCTGGGAGATAATCCGGATCGAAACCTTTTCCTCTTGCATATTCTTCACCGTATGAGCTGTTGCGGATGAATTCTAACTCGTCGTAATATTCAAGGTCTCTCACCCTGAACATCATACTCTTAATCTGCTCGCATACGAGCTTGTTTACCTGGCGCTGTGCCGTCCTTGGCTTCTCCTTATATAATTCGTAATATGGCTTCAGGGAAATTGGAGCGCCATATTCCACCAGGCATTTCTGCCTTATCCCGAAATAATCAGAATAATGGTTGCAAGACGGGAGTATCATGACATCACTTTCGAAATTCAGCATTTCCGCTGAATCGAACGCCATCTTAGTGTAGCCGAAAGAAAAATTCCCCAGCCAGTGCCCTGTCTGGTGGCCGCCTTCGGGGAATATGACGACTGAATTGCCGTCAGCCAGATCCTTCTCGGAATCCTCGAAGGTGGAAGCGTTGTTCTTCAAGGCATTTTCACCTTCGTGATTCATGCGGAAAGCCGGAAGAAGCCCGATCGACCGAAGAAACTTATTTGCGGATGGGGAAAGCGAGAAGACATCTGCCCTAACTATGAATCTGACTTTTCTCTCCTTGAAAGACATCAGGATGGCGAGTGCATCGCAGAGGCCATTCTGATGATTGCTCGCTATCAATGTCGGGATTCCGTTTTCCGGAACATTCTCCATGTGGAGATACCGCACGTCCTTATACATGACATGCTCGAACAGAAAACGCAGATATGCCTTGAAGCATCTATATGCGAGCGGAATTGCCTTAAAGTCCTTCTTTTTATTTACAGTGTTTCTGCCTTCCATCTTTTCGAAAAGTTCTACGCAACCAGCCTGACAAAATCGAGAAAGCATTTCTCAAAAATTGGGACGAAATTAAGTAATTTTTACAGTTCTGGCAAGTCGAAATATCTCTTGATGCCTTTTGAAAAGATTTTCGACCATTTTAGACAATTCCCAAATCCCCTGCCCTATTTTTACTTTCAATTTTTAAATCACGACTGATTTCGAGATTTTTCGAGAATATACCCTACGAAGAAGCAGGCAGCAGAGACAATCATTCCGTTAATGGAAGGTATGCCCCATTTAACAAGATTGGCCACGGCAGCGCCAAGAACGACTCCTGCAATGGCAAACCAGTTCACGGCACGCTTAGGCAAGGTGCCGGCAAGATATTCCTTCCTATGCAGGAAATAGCTGATTATTAATATTATGCCGATTGGTGGCAGGGTGCAGTTCAGCACGTTCAGCCATCCCACGAAATTCCAATACAGCCAGACTGCAGACACGGTGCCGATGATGCCGGCTGCCAGAACCATCGCTTTCTTGGGAAGGCCCATGATATTGGACAGGCCTAAGCCGGAAGTGTACAAGGCATTGTCATTGGTCGTCCAGATGTTCAAGCCCAGCACCAGAATGGCAATGTAGAACAGGTTCAGGTTCAGCATCACCTCGAAAATGTCGTTGCCCCCTACGTAAATGCTTGAAATAGCCCCGAAAAAGAACATCAGGCTGTTCCCAAGGAAAAAGGCCACGACGGTGACCAGCAAGCCGACTTTCGCATTCTTTGCGAAACGGGCGAAATTCGGCGTGGCAGTGCCTCCAGACACGAAACTTCCGATTACCAGCCCTGCGCCGGCTATGACGCTCAGATCCTTGGAACCCTTTGAAAATTGGTCTATAAGGGTCGAATCGCCCCTTTGAACGGCCATGATCATGGCCACAGTGCCAAGGATAGCGACGGCAGGAACTGCTATGTAGCTAACGATAGTAAGGCTTTTGATGCCAAAGTATGCGCTGCATGTCATCAGTATGCCGGCAATAAGCACTAGCATGTAACCCTGCCAAGGCATGCTGTCCGGAGTGACTTCCAGTCCCATGATTTCTTTTGCAATCGGGATGGCGAACATTGCCAGGCCTACCCCGAACCAGCCTATCTGCGTGAAGCTTATCATCGCGCTTGGGAGATAGCTGCCCCTTTCGCCAAAGCTCTTGCGAGCGAGCATGTCGAGGGTGAGGCCGCTCTCGGCCCCAATCCAGCCCAATGCCCCTGTGTATGCCCCCAGAATAAGTCCCCCTAAGAGAAGAGCACCGATGAATCCCCAGAAATCAAGCCCTGTCGCCAGTTTCTGGCCTACCCACATAGATGCAGAGAAGAAAGTGAAGCCGAGCATTACCATGAACATGCTCAGGTTGCTCTTGCGACCTGCCGCGCTGACTGGTCCGTTGGTGAAGTCAGCGTCAGCTCCTTGCTTATAATTACTCATAACCATTAAGTGATTGATTGATTTGCTCTAATCTAGTTGATGCAATCTGCCTGAGAGTCAGAGTCTCGGCCTTTGCCAGGAAAACCCTTTCATCGCTGTACAGCACCCTCAGGTCACCGAGTTTCTGAAAATGCGTGGTCTTGAGCCATTCATCATATTCAATAGGTGCCCTGTATCCTATCCTTTCGTAGGTCAGTTCCATTATGTCTGTCGTGCCTGAAGCCTCCAGCACTGCGTTCCAGTATTTCTTAACTTCTTGAACATGATCCGGTATCTCATAGCGGCGAGCCCCACCGTCGTAGATTATGCATTTTTCGTAAAGCGAGAAGCCATGCGCAACGACATATTCCCTGAACTCAGGAGAAATGATGCCTCCGCCCCAGTAAAAATCGATGTCCGGTACCTGGAAACCTAGCACGCCAGCGTCTTCATAGACTCTGAATATTCCTTCGTAGAAGAAGCAAGAGAAACCTTCGAAATTAGGCGAAAGCTTCTTGATTTCCTCGGTCAGATCCTCCATGACATCGATGGCTTTCGTGCCGCCTATCGTAAAAAAGATGATCCTCTTGAAGCTGCCGCCATGGTCATGGAACCAGTTTATGACATGATCCATGCACATCTTAAGAGTGGCTCCTGATGCGATTATGTCGCCAATCATCAGCACGCAGTCTTTGCATGTGCGGACTTTCTGGTAGCGGACGTCCAGGCCTTTGATGACATTATCCTCGATGATTCTCTCACAGGAGAGAAAATCCATGTTCGTAACCCTCAAGCCTGCCCTGAAGGCACATTCCTCGATGGGATAGTTCAATCCGCCTCTGAGGATCGTCAATATATTCACTTTCCCCTCAAGACCATTGTCTGTCAAGTACTGCATGCCTTTCATAGTGGCAGGCACCATGGACTGATAAGAGCCGAATCCGACCACCTCAGGAGAAGCCATGAGCCTCCTTGTGCCGCCATCGCTGATGATGAAATAATGATTCTTGAGATTCTCGCATTCAAACCTGTAGACGCCAGGGATGCGAGTCTGAGCTAGATTAGAGTCTTTGAGATTATATTCGTGCGACATTCCGATTATCATTAATCGGGTTACAAAGGTAGTCATAATTCGCATAAAATATTTCCATTCGGATAGAACTTATCAAACAAGTTATCAACCATGGCAACATTTTTGGAAATTTTCGTACCTTAGCGGTGCGTAAAGTGAAAAAAAATGGCTGTATCCATAAAGGAAGTACGCACTAAAAGGGAACTGAGGCAGTTTGCCAAATTTCCTAATGTACTCTACAAGAATAATAAATATTATGTCCCGCAACTGATTTCCATGGACATGGCTACCTTTTCGCCCAAGAAAAACAGGGCTTTTGAGGTTTGTGAGGGAAAATACTGGCTTGCCTACAAAGATGGCGAGCTCGTCGGACGTGTCGCTGGCATAATAAACCATAAATATAATCGCAAAGTTGGTCAGAACATCTGCCGTTTCGGATGGATTGATTTCACGAATGATCCGGAAGTCGTCCACGCCCTGCTGGACACGGTGGAAAGCTATGCAAGGGCGAATGGAATGAATGTGGTCGAAGGGCCTGTGGGCTTTCTGGAATTCGACGTGGCTGGAGTCCTGGTGGACGGTTTCGACCAATACCCCACAGCCTACGGGAAATACAACGATCCGTATTACGAGCCTCTGATCCTAGCTGAAGGCTACAAGAAAGAGACCGATTACGTGGAATTCCGAGTCACCGTTCCCGAGAACATCGACAGGTACGAGAAGCTCTCGAAGCTAATTGGAGAACGATTGGGGCTGCATGAAGCTACGTTCAAGAATAAGAAAGACCTGGTACGGAAATATGCCGACGGAATATTCGGAGTCCTCAATCACGCATATTCTTCGCTCCACGGTTTCTCCGAGCTCTCCCAGGCTCAGTGCGAGGATTTGAAGAAGCAGTTCCTGCCTCAGCTGATCCTGGACTACGTTTCTGTCATCGTGGACAAGGACGACAAGGTCGTTGCATTCGGAATCA
This sequence comes from Bacteroidales bacterium, assembly GCA_028724885.1. GTDB lineage: Bacteria > Bacteroidota > Bacteroidia > Bacteroidales > UBA932 > Cryptobacteroides. The sequence goes on from JAQYTJ010000003.1 coordinate 30,195, forward strand.
CCCTTCCCTCGCTTTCAAAGGCACTCATAAAGGCCAAGGGGCATCTTTTCCCATTCGGCTGGTACCATATCCTCCATGCGCTGAAACACAATGACACGATTGATGCTCTTCTAGTGGCTATTTCCGATGAATATAAAGACAAAGGCGTGAATGCGATGCTGATTGCAAAAATGGGCATCGGCTACCACAAGCACGGAATCAAATACCTGGAAAGCACGAGGGAACTTGAAAGCAATATGGCAGTTCAGAACATGTGGGGCCACTTCGAGCGCAAGCTCCACAAAAGAGCAAGAGTTTACATCAAAAAAATAAAATAATATATGGCCGACAAGAAAGCTGAAAGAATACAGACTTCCATCCTGAATGGAGTTGAGAGAAAAGTTCTCGTCTGGCTAGCCGAGAGGCAGCCGCGATGGGTGGTATCGGACACTCTTACATTCATCGGGTCTATCGGAGCCTTGCTCATTGGCCTAGGCTTCGTTCTAGCCTGCAGGAATGCGGCATGGCTGTGGCTGAGCTTCTTCGGCTTCATCGTCAATTGGTACGGAGACTCACTGGATGGCACTTTGGCCAGAGTTCGCAAGACATCACGCCCAATCTACGGCTATTACATAGACCACACTGTAGACTGTATCAACGAGGCTTTCATGTTCTTAGGCATAGGATTGTCCTCTTACATGCATCTGTCCTTAGCACTCGCCCTGTTCGCCGTCTATCTCTGCCTCACGGTCAACGTAGGCACCAACGCCCATCTGAAGGGCGAGTTCAAGCTAACTTACGCAAAACTAGGACCTACCGAGTTCAGGATAATAGCAATGATTTTGATTGCCCTCCTGTACTTCATTAAGCCTCTACAGACATTCTCGGTGACTTGGGATGTCTTCGGCAAAGCTTGCATTATGGGGACCCTGGATTTGGCAGGAACAGTGATACTGGCGATTCTAGTCATCATATACATAATCACCATCATCAATGACGCAAAGGGTTTTGCCAAGATTGACCCTATGCCCAAACGAGAAGGAGAATAGCGATGCCGATTCTGACAGTCAAGGACATCGAAAGGTTGATTCCTGCATTTAAAGGCAAAGTTGGGAACGCCGCAGCCGAGGTTCTCAGGAAAATACTATCTATAAAGACGCTGTCCGACATTTATGACGATCTGAGCGACCAGCAGGGTGCAGATTTCGCCGGAGGCGTGCTAAAAGACGTGCGCACCGACTACCACATCGGGAATCCGGAACGCCTTAACATGCTGCCGCACGGTCCGTTCATCACCATCAGCAATCATCCTTACGGAGGCCTGGACGGCATCATACTAATAGACCTGTTCGGCCATATAAGAGATGGCTACAAATACATGGTGAACGAATTCCTGAACTTGGTCGAGAATCTTCGTCCCTGCCTAATTGTGGTGAAGCCAAAGACAGAACTGAGCGAAAGCAAAATAACCGTCAATAACATCCATGGCGTGAGAGAAGCCTTGCAGAGGATTCACGATGGCTTCCCGGTGGGATTTTTCCCTTCCGGCGCAGTTTCCGACCTGAGCCTGAAAGAAATGAAGATCCGTGACCGCGAGTGGCAGCCTTCCGTCCTGCGACTCATACAAAAGGCCAAGGTGCCTATAGTCCCAGTTCGTTTCTTCGACCATAACTCTTTGTGGTTCTATAATTTAGGGCTTATAAGCTGGAAGGTGAGGCTGCTTCAGCTGCCTCACGAGCTTGTAAACAAGAGGCATCGCAGGATAAGGATAGGCATCGGCGATACAATTTCTGTCGAAGAACAATTGCCGTACAAGGACATTAAGGAATATGGCAGATTCCTTCGCAAGAAAGTTTATGGGATGCCTCTTCCTGAACATTTCTTGAAATACAGCAAATATATTGCCCAGGGCAGGAAAATATAACTGTTCTTTTTTCGGGTGCGAGATTCGGGATATGCTGAAATTTGTAATATTTGATGTAGTTTGATTAAGATTCTTTGAGTATCAAACTATTATGAAGAACTTGCATTGGAATGGGCAATGGATAAGAAATTGCTAACTTGTTTTGTTACACTATATTCCTCATGCTTTTCAAATAACTCTTTTCTGA
>JAQYTJ010000004.1 GCA_028724885.1 Bacteroidales bacterium
CTACTTTTATTTGATTGATTGTCAATTTATTAAATAACTCTTAAGGAGCGACTAATTATGGCTTTTCATGTGCGTTTATGTAGCTGTTGGTATATTCAATCAACGCAATGAATTTTTTGGAGAAAGGCTGTTTTGTGCCGGCATTGATGAAAACGGACTTGCTCTTTCCGTTTTGCGTCAAGGTGACCATGTACAAAACAGAATTACCTGAATTTTTCTCCTCGTTGAAGCCATAAGCATCTTCCATCTTATCGATTTTGCTGTCGCGGATTAACTTCCGGAATGTCTCAAATTCCGATTTTGTCGCAGTGCCTTCCTTCTCAACCGGATTGTGTTTTCCCTCAAAGCGGTCAAAAAAGTAATTTTCTTGCGTGATTACATAGCTCAAATCGGAGTTCAGCTGAAATTCCACTTTGAAATTGCACACGCTTTCCATGCTGTATTTATAAGTGAAATCCTTTGATACCGTACTTACGTTGCAACCGCAAACCAGCAGGGCGAGTAAACAGAAGGTAAATGGTATATGTTTTCCCATGATTTTAAAACCATGGAAAGGGAGGATTCCCTCCCTCTCCATGGAAACGATACGATGCATTATCTCCAAGGAGCTGGTTGTTCCAAGTAAGGTTTCCCGTTCTCGTCATTTCCCATCGTTTGTATCTGAGTCTGAGGAATTGGGAACATCGTCTTGCTAGCATCTAGTGAAACAGCCGCACTGAATTTGGCGAACAGATAGCCTTTCTCGAAATCAATATACTCTTTGATTTGCTGTGCCATGTATTCGCCGCCCCATCGCGCCAAGTCGAACCAGCGTTGTCCTTCCATTGCCAATTCCAGCTTGCGTTCCATCCGGACTGCTTTAATGCACACCTCTTTGTCTGTGAATGCAGGGTGCGTGGACGGATACTCTTTGACTAGGTAATTTGCAGCGGGAGTGCCATCCGGCATCCGGATTATGTTTGTCGGCAGTGCTGCGCGTCTGCGGATTTGATTGACCATTTCCATGGCTTCCGAGGTTTTTCCGTCGTTAGCCAAACATTCCGCATAAAGCAGTATCATATCCCTTAAACTCAGATATTGCAGGTTCATTGCAGATCCTGGTGCCCAGCCGGCGCTCAAGCCTCCGCCGGCTAAGCCGGCATCTAATTCTTTTTGGGAATAAACGTGTTTCTTCGGCATGAAGAATCCTCCGTTTCCCATGTCTCTTACCCAATTGTTTTTCGGAAGTCCCCAATCTTTATAGGGAATGCCGAAACGCCCGATGGCAAAATCGAGACGCGGATCGACGAGAGCATCTGTATTGATTGAGAGCGGAGCCTCCTTCTCTATAGACGGATTTTTGACTGATACATACGGTGCGTTCCTGTAGGAATTATCCAAGAAAGGTAATCCGTCCGCATTCACTTTAAATGAATTTGCCAATTCATAGGAAGGTTGATAAAAACCGCAACATCCACCGGGAGAGCCTGCGCCGCCATGTGGGTAGCACAACGACATTCCGCTGTTGGCATTGTTCAAGTCATTGGAAAACTGAACAGCGAAAATGGATTCTTTGCCGTTTTCGCGATAACTGTCGAAATTAGCGTTCAAATCATCTTCCAATCCGTATTTCAAAGCATTTGAAGTCTGTCCATTATCGATGACATCTTTCAAGATAGGTTCTGCTGAAGCCATGTCGCCTTTCTGCATCAGAATTTTCGCTTTCAAGGCTTTGGCTGCCCATGAATTCGCTCTTCCCACCAAGTCCTGTTTTTCCGGCAGATTGGCAATGGCAACATCTATGTCGTCCAGTATTTTCGGATATATGTCAATGTCGTTATGTATTTTGGGGTTATCTTCCAAAATGGTGTCGTCCACCCATGGAATGTAAGGTCCGAACACCTTTATACCTTCAAAATAATACAGTGCCCGGAGAAAATACAACTCTCCCTTTCTAGTTTTTATGAATGTTTCTGGCAGCTGGTCGTTCACTTTCGCCATGGTCTGCAAGGTGATGTTTACCCGCTTTGCGCCCTTATAGATCCAGATCCACTTTTGATTTAGATAGTTGTTGTTAGATTGGACGCTATACTTTTCCATGTCGTTCAAAACGGATTGGTCGTTGGCATCGGAACCTTTGTTGGCATCACCTCCGTACATTCCTCCGAATGTCCAGTTGAAAGGACTAGCCCCCCAACCGTCTTCGGTGAGGTTCGCATAAGCGTTCGTCGTCAGCAGGTCAATCCCCGTCTCGTTCATCAATGCTGCTTGATCTATGCTTCCTTGCGGTGCTTTGTATAAAAAATCTTCTCCACAAGAACTAGCCGAAAGAGCGGCTGCTCCAAGCAGTAGTAATATGATAGTATTTTTCATTGTACAGCTATTTAAATGATTTAAAATGTGAAGTTTACGCCAAAGAGCAAACGCATGGTCGTAGGCCAGCCACCCCCGTCGATTCCTCGGCTGAGGTCTGCACGGTTGCCTGTGCCTGTTTCTTTGTTGGTGATTTCAGGATCCAATCCCTTATATTTTGTAAAAGTCAAAATGTTCTCAGCCTGCAGATAGATGCGCAAGTTGGAAATGGTCGCCTTTTGCAGCCAGGATTCTGGGAAGGTATACCCGATAACAAGATTCTTCAGCCTTAAAAATGAACCATCTTCGATGTAGTAGGAATTGAGCACTTTTCCAGTCCATCCGTCCTGTGCATCCAGTATTGGCAATTTGGCTTTTGAATTGTCGGCCCCCGGTTTCCAGGAGATATCACGCATCCGCGTGGACCGGTTTCCTCCAAACAGTGGAAAGTCCGTGAAGTATTTGGTATTGTTGAGAATGTCGTTCCCGATGGTAGAATACCAGAACATGGTCATATCCCAATTTTTATACTTGAAGGATGCATTCAAACCGGCTATCAGATCGGGATGCGGACTGCCGATTACCGTACGGTCGTTCATGTCTATCTTCCCGTCAGGCTCTCCGTTCTCCCCTCCGCCCAGGTCGGCGTACTTATACTTCCCGACGTATTCTTTAGGCCCTGGTTTGTCAGGATCCATCAAGTCTTTTTTGGTCGTGTTGTATGGGACAGGAGAATTCATTACATCTTCTTCATTCTCATAAAAGCCGATGATCTTGAAACCGTAGAATTCCGATATGGAATGTCCTTTGATGGTGCGTGTCTCTCCAACGTCAAACCGGTCTCCATACCCCCACAAAGCAAAGTCATCCGAGTTTGCCAATCGCAGAACCGTATTTTTATACGTGGATAAATTGAGCCCGATATCCCAGGAAAAATCGCCATGATTGTCCCTGTAGTTGAACGTGAAATCGGCACCGACGTTTTTCATGTCACCATAGTTGATGTATGGTTTTCCGATTTCGTCATTTGCCAATGCGGAATAGGCGGCTTCTATCAACATGTCGGAGGTCTTCTTGTGATAAAAATCCAATATTGCGGAAAATTTGCCGTTAAAGAATGTCGCATCGATTCCGATGTTGGCCATCTTGGTAGATTCCCATTTAGTGTCTTCGTTGCCGAAACGTCCCAGCCTGTAACCCAGAGTCGTTCCAGAGTTAGCTCCCCCGAGATCATAATTCGTAGATCTGGGATAGGTCGTGAATTCCATAGCATAATTGGTGGTCCTGACCATTTCGGAGTTTCCTGTGATTCCATATCCTGCCCGAATTTTCAGGTCGTCCAGCCAGCTTTTCGTGCCCTTCATGAAATCCTCTTCCGATATACGCCATCCCAAAGATGCAGAAGGGAAAACCCCGTATCTGTTTTTCTTGGCGAATCGCGAAACTCCGTCTCGGCGAATGATTCCGGTAATCAAGTACTTATTATTGTATGAATAATCAGCACGTGCGAATATACCAAAGAGCGCAAATTCTCCATTGTACGACGAATCATTCTCTCGGAGGTCGTTTCTTTCTCCCATCCCCAATGTCCAAGTGTTGACGTTATCTTCATAGAGGTATCCATATCGTCTCCCGCTCATACTGTGTCCGAGACCGTCACGAATGGCTTCCGACCCTAAAACCACATTCAAGGAATGGATGTCGCGAAAAACTTTATTGTAGGTCAATGTATTGGTCCATACCCATCTGAAATTGAAACCGGAACCTTCTTCCAAGTTGTTTGTTCCGGGACTTTCAGAAAATTCCGGATTCTTTTTGCTCATCCGGTAATAATAATTATTCGTGTAATCCACTCCGAAACTTGTCCGGAACGTCAGTTCTTTCATTAGATCCGCTTCTCCCCAAACATTTCCAAAAACTCGAGAATTGCTATAATAATTGTCTTTATTGCGATAAACCATTGCGACAACATTCTCGAAGTTGCCTGTACCGGTAATTTTCGAACCGGCCCAATTCCCGAATTCATCTTTTACCGGAACCCACGGAGAGGCGCGATAGGTCCAGGAATAAGGATTTGCTTCGTTATAGTTTGTATTCAAGCCATCGTCTTTTGTCCATGTATATTGCAGATTCTCTCCGAAGCGCAACCAAGGACGCACATCGAACGATGTATTCAGACGTGTCTGGTATCTTTTATAGTAAGAGTACTTGACCGTTCCCTGCTGGTTGAAATAATTCAAGCCTACCAGATACCTGCCTTTGTCATTTCCACCCGAAAATGTCAATTGATGGTTCTGAATAGGTGCGACTCGGTCCAGTTCTTTCCACCAGTCGGTGTCGGAGAAAGGCACCATCTGATTGTCGGGGAATGAATAGTTCTTGATGTCCTGATTTTCTCCCTTGGCTCCGGTTACCGTCAGATAATTCGGAATATGGGGTTCCAAATATTGCCCGAACTGCGGATGATAAGGAATGGCCTCGTCTTCAGGGACCCCACGTATCAACATGGCGTTGCGCTGTGATTCCCACTCCAGTGCCAATCGGTCCGCCGAATTCAGCATATCATACCGCTTGGTGGTTTTCTGAATGCCATAATAGGCATCATAAGTTAATTTTGGCCGTCCCGAACCGATGCCTTTTTTGGTGGTGATTAGGATGACGCCATTGGCAGCTTGTGCCCCATAAATTGCAGCTGAGGAAGCATCTTTCAGCACTTGCATGCTTTCGATGTCATTTGGGTTCAAGCTGCTTAAATTCTGGTTACGTGTTGACACTCCGTCAATCACATACAGGGGACCATTGTCGTTTACCGTATTAATGCCCCGGATGCGTACCATCGTCGCAGAACCAGGAGAACCTGTTTGTCCTACATACACGCCAGCGGCTTTTCCCTGCAGCTGTTGCGTCGCAGAAGATCCGCTGCTTGACAAAAGGTCTTTGGCTCTCACTACGCTCACCGATCCGGTGATGTCTTTCTTGGCTTGTGTCCCATACCCAACGACAACCAGTTCTTTTAAACTATTTGCGTCTTCTTTCAGCACGATTAAAAATTCGTTTTTGTCTTTTGTGTCAATTATCTGTTCCACATAACCGAGATAAGAAACTCTCAAGGAAGCACCAGGGGTGATTTTCAAAGAGAAGTTGCCGTTTTCATCGGAGGTCGTACCGTTCAGTGTTCCGTCCTCCAAGATGCCTGCAGCGATTAAGGCTAAGCCGTTTTCGCCCGTTACTCTGCCGGTAACTGTTTTCTTTTCCTGCGAAAAAACGTTTCCTGCAGAAATCGTGAAAAGACAGCATAGGAGCAGCAAAAATGAAATCTTTAATGTAAATGGTTTCATAACATATTGAATTAAATTATCGGATCGGATCGGCTGTGCAGACCGATCTGATTTTCCCAATTTCTCTAACAGTGGTGCCATGCAGGCGCGAAGCAAGTGTAAAAAACAAATGATTAGTTTCGTGTTCACCAAGTCGGTTGTCGGCATTGTGTTGGATCTTCCTTGTGGCCATCTAACTCAAAAGTCTCAAACAACATGGTTTTTTGTTGACAATAATTATGTGGTCGCTTGTCACCGCAAATATAATGAAAAAAATTAATGTAGCATTTTCCCTAATTTTTTTCCACGGACGGACTCTGGGGCGTGAGCAAGGAGCATATGCAACTTGCTGATTCTCTTGTCATTCCAGGCGAGTATTGCTCACACTAGATGAGTCCGGTATCGATTCGCAGCCTACAGCGTTAGCTCGTGGCCGCGGTAGAAGTCCAGAAGGCTGGCGGAGTAGAGGTACTCGTAGCGGGCGCGTGCCAAGGTGGATTCTGCGGACAGGTAGCTGTCCCGTGACTCGTTGAATTCAGTGATGTTAGCCTTGCCGTTTTCGTATTTAGCAAGCATCAGGTCATATGACTTCTTGGCGCTGGACAGGGCATCGCTGCCGGAACGGTATTTTTCTTGAGCTGCCACGGCATTGTAATATGCCTGCTGTATCTCTTTGTAAAGAGATTTTTTCGCGCTTTCTAGCTGCAACTCCTGATTGATTTTCGATAGCTGGGCGCTACGAACCTGGTTCCGGTTTTGGAATTTATTGAATATTGGGACGGAGAGGCTCAGCCCTACGTACTGACTGAAATTATGCTTCATCTGATCTGCGAATGAATCATTGTGTGTGCCACTCAGAGTATAGTAGTTTGTGCCTATTCCTCCACTCAGGGAAATTGTAGGCATGTATCCGCTCTTTGCGTTTTTGATGGTCCAATCGTAAGCCTTCAACCGGAACTCCTCGGCCCTGATCACAGGCTTGGCCGTAATTGCGTCTGCATAAATGTCGTCCGGACTCGGCAAAAGGAGATTTTCGATGTCCTGGGATGGCCTTACGACAGTGAATCCTTCTGGATTGTGCAGTTCCAGCAGCTGGCTGAGATCCAGTAGGGCGATGTTCAGGTCATTCCTTGCCTGGGTGGCATTTAGTCGGCTCTGACCCAAGGCGGCCTTCTGCTGTGCTACTTCCGAAGCGCTAGCCTTGCCATTCAACTCCATTTCAGAGAGCCTGTCCACCTGCAGGGAGTCAATGAAAACCTGATTCAAAGCCACGTCCAGCAATTCCATGTCGTAGAGAATCTGAACGTATGCCTGTGCGACTTGCACCCTGATGTCATCCTTGGCCTTCTCTAAATCTTCGGTCGCCGCCTGCAGATTCAGCTCGCTTTCCTTGATGGAATTGCGGATTTTGAGGCCTTGGAACACTGGAACGGAAGAACCCAGGCTGAACCCCATGGAAGATGTGTTGTTATTTGAATATGTGTTCGAGGAAGTCAGGCCTCGCCCGAATGAAAAATTCTCGTTGACGGAGCCGTTCAGATCAGGCAGCCGGCTGTTCTTGGCCGTATTTAGAGCTATTTCCTGATTCTTCCTGTGCAGGTCCTGCTGCTTTATGGTTATGTTGTGGTCTATGGCGTAGCTGATGCAGTCTGCCAGCGACCATGGGCCGGAATGAACCGCTTCCTGCGCAGATGCGATGTACGGCGTGGCGCAGAAGGATGCCAGAGCGAATGAATATATTATATTACTAAATTTCATATTCATTATTTTTTAGTTTCGATGATTTTGTTCCCGCGAACCTTGTCTCCATTCTTCAGTCCCTTCTTTATCTCGACATCAACGCCGTCGCTCAGCCCGATGGTTACTGGAGTGCGTTTGTATGTGCTGTCTTTGCCCATCAGGTAGACGAAAGTAGAATCTCCGGAGAATTCCAGGGCTTTCTCAGGAATTGTCACTACGCTGTCGGCGTGATCCAAGATTACCTTTGCGTTTGCGCTGTAGCCGGAACGAATCATGGATCCCTCCTGTGGTTTCACGGCGGCCTTTATTTCAAATTCTTTTGTCCCGTTGTTGTCTGTAGCCTTAGGGGAGATGTATTCAAGAGTGGCTTCGAATGTCTGATCTTGCAAGGCCCCAATCGTGATTTCCACGTTAGTGCCTTCTTGAATTTTTCCGACCTCGGTCTCATCGATTCTGCCATCAAATATGAGATCTTTCATGTCGGCCACGGTGGCTATCGTGGTGCCATCGTTGAAAGTGTTCGCTTGGATGACGGAGTTTCCGACCTTCACGGGGACATCAAGTATCAGTCCGGTGATGGTGGAGCGGATGAGCGTCGAGGAAGAGCTTGCATTCTGCTTCGAGACGCCGGTTCTGACGACTTCCAAGGCATCCACGGCGGCATCGTATTCCTCTTTAGCCTGCTCATAAGCCTGAGCAATTTTGTCATATTCGTCTGCGCTGACCAGTTTCTTGTCGTATAGGGCTTTCTCCCTCTCGAAATCGGTCTTGGCTTGCTTACGGTTGATTTCCGCAAGACGCACCCTGCTCTGCGCAGAACTCAGCGAGCTCATCTCAGGTATGACGTTAACCTTTGCAATTATCTCCCCTGCGGTGACATTCTGACCCGGTTCCTTATAAAGCTCGGCGATGATTCCGCTTATCTGCGGCTTGATGTTCACTTCATTGCGAGGTTCAATGGATCCGTTGATGAGCGTAGTCCTCTCAAGGGATTTCCTCGTAGCAGTGAGTTTTTCGTACTTCTCTTCTTTTGGCTTGGATCTTTGGTACAGGTAGACGAAAGTTCCAAGGAACAGCAACGCTACGAGCGCTGCGATGATGATTCTGAAATACTTTTTCATATTCATTAATATTTTATATTCATATAAGTCCCTGCCTTTCGTCAGGATGGCAGTCCCTGGTTACTCTTCTCTCATCGCATCCACAGGCTTTATCTGCATCGCTCTTGATGCTGGAGCAAGCCCTGCCAGAACGCCAAGAGTGATCAGCCCCAGCAACGCCAGCAAAGCCTGCCAGAAGGTCACTTGGAACTGAGCCGTCATGACCCCGCCCTTTGTGAATCCCAGCTCCACCATTCCTAATATAATGACGGAGAATATGATGCCAAACATTCCCGAGACCATGGTCATGGTTATGCTTTCGGCTATCACCTGAGAAATGATGGTTTTCGGAGTTGCTCCAATGGCGCGCCGGATGCCGATTTCCGTAGTCCTTTCTTTTACTGTTACCATCATGATGTTCGATACACCGATGGCTCCTGCCAGCAAAGTGCCGATTCCTACCAGAAGGAACAGTAAGTCGAGCCCCTTGAACAGATTCCTCACGAAGGTGAACATGCTCTCTATGTTCAGGCCGACGATTGCTCGTTTGTCATTGGGTGCGACTAGGTATTTCCGCTTCATCATATTCACGCACTGGTTCATGACTTCGCTGGATCTGTATTCAGGCTTCACGAGAACCATCAGCCCCCATATCCTGTCGCCGCGATTGTACAGCCTGGCCATCACGCTCATAGGGCAGAATACCCCTCTGTCTGAACCTCCGTTTATGTTGAAATTGCTGCTGGTCTGCGCCACTACGCCTATGATTTCGTAATATATCCCATTGATGGATATGAATTTGCCGCAAGGGTCGCCGCCGCCTGGGAAAAGGGTTTCGTAAACGCGCCATCCTATCGTTGCAACCTTGCGACCCTCGGCGTTGTCCATGTCGTTTATGAATCGTCCGTATTTCATGTGCTGGAACTGGATTCTGGAATAATCCGAGGTGACACCCTGGAAATTTACCCCATTGTATTTATTCGTTCCGTAAACGGCTTGCACCCCCCATTGAGACATGGACGTGGTGGCTAGCTCGACGCCTTGGATTTTCCTCAGCTCATCCATGTCCGCTGTCCTGAACATTATCTGCCTGCCCGACTTGAATCCCCCATACGGCTTGGTAGTGATTCCATTCATCACAATCACGCAGTTTGTGGCGAAATTTCCCATGTCCTTGGAGACCATGCTTTTCACCGCCTTGCTTCCGCCTAGCAGGAACAGCAGCATGAACATGCCCCAGAACACCCCGAAGCCGGTCAGGAATGTCCTGCTCTTGTTGCGTCGCAGCGTCTGCGAGATCTCTCTGAATGCGTCTATGTCGAATTTCATATATTCATTATTTAAGTTCGTTGAGAGCCTCTATCGGCTTCACCTTGGCAGCCTTCCTAGCAGGGAAGAAGCCTGCCAGGATTCCAGCCAAGATAAGCACCACAGTAGCCCCTATTGCCACCCCGACGCTCACGGTCGAGTCCTTGAATATATACATTCTCTGGACGCCTATGTCCAGTACCTGCTGCCCGATCGTGGAATCCATTATCTGGCAGGAAATGATGCCGCATATCATGCCTATGTAGCCGAAGAATGCGGTTATGACTATGCTCTCGACTATCACGAGCTTTATTATCGACCATGGAGTGGCACCTAAAGCCTTTCTGATGCCGAATTCGTGGATGCGCTCCCTCACTGTGATGAGCATTATGTTCGAAACTCCCACAACTCCGCTTAGGAGGGTGAACAGGCCTATTATCCAAAGCATGGTTTTTATTATGTTCATGACCTTGTTCACCTGCAGGTTGTTGATGACGCTGTTTGAGATCCACAGAGTCCTGTCATCGTCAGGAGCGTAACCGTGAGCGTTGTTGTAGTCTTTCTTATAATGCTTCATGAAATCCTCGTTGGCCTTCTCTGTGTTCAGCCCGTGGTACGAGAATATGATTGAATACATCTCGCTGCCGTAGTATACGTCCGAGAAAGTTGTTGACGGGATGTCCATCTGCATGAGGTCGGCATCCATGTCGCTTTGGAACACGCCAATTACCTTGTACGCCAGGTGCCCGACTTTGATGTACTGCCCAATTATGGCAAGGCTGTCAAGAGGGGCAGGGAGGAACATCGCTGCGGCATCATCTCCGATGAATATGACTTTTCTGTGCAGCTCTATATCCAGTTCGTTTATTTTTCTTCCGGCTATGATGTCCCTGTCCCTTGCCACATAGTGCACGGGACTTATTCCGTTGATGCCGACGCTGCTGCTCATGTCGCGGAAGCTTGCCGTGTCCGACCTCCAGTAGTCTGCGCTCACTGCGTCTATGATGTCCTTGTAGTTTTCCTCAGTCCTTTCGGCATCGAAATCTTTCAGTTCGGTCCATGTCCCCTCGTTAATTCCGTTGTATGCCTTGCTGGTGGATCCGCCATAAACTTGCATGGTATTCACGTCTATGTTCCGGTTGTTGTTCACCAGAGCATTCATCAGGCCGTTGCCGGCGCCAAGCAGGGCGATGAGCATGAATACGCCCCATGCCACCGCAAACCCAGTAAGGGAAGTGCGCAGTTTGTTCTGCTTTAAGGTTCCGATTATTTCATTTAATATGTCGAACATCGCTCCCTTATTTCATTATGCTGTTTTCTCCGAATGGAGAAGCATTGTGATTCACGTTATCTTCGACTTTGCCGATTATCCCGTCTTTGATATGGATGATTTTATTCGTCTCGTTGGCGACTCCGCTCTCGTGCGTCACGACGATCATCGTCACGTCCTCCTCCTTGTTGACTCGTTTGAGCAGTTCCATGACTTCCAGGCTAGTCTTTGAGTCAAGCGCCCCAGTAGGCTCATCGGCTAAGATTATCCGTGGATGAGTTATCAGAGCCCTAGCGATGGCGACTCTCTGCTTCTGACCTCCGGACATCTCGTTAGGGAAATGCTCTGCCCAGTCCGTGAGGCCCATCTTATCGAGATATTCCATTGCCTGACGATGCCTCTCGCGCCTTCCGATGCCCCTGTAGAAAAGCGGTAGCTCTACATTCTCAACGGCGGTCTTGAAGTTGATGAGGTTGAAAGACTGGAATATGAAACCTATGGTGAGGTTGCGGTAGCTGGCTGCCTCTCTTTCGCTCAGTCCCTTTATCAGCCTGCCGTCCAGCCAGTATTCGCCGGCATCGTAATTGTCGAGTATTCCTAAGATGTTCAGCAGCGTGGATTTTCCGCTTCCGGAGGCTCCCATGATGGATACGAATTCCCCTTTCCCGATTTCGAGATTAATGCCTTTCAACACGTGAAGCGGTTGAGCTCCGAAATATGTTTTGTTTACGTCCTTTAGTTCTATCATCATGAGTCAGTCGTTTTTTATAAATAAATGCAAACAGACTTTGTTATAAATACGATGGATTTTTGGAAATGTAACAATGGCATTTTAAAGCACAAATTACCCCCAAATGCTGCATATTCGTGAAATTGGCAAAAGGTGCAGTATTTAGCGAGATTGTCTTAATAACAAAATATTTTATCTTTTTGCAAAGATAAAACAATATTATGAATGTTTTTGTTAAAATTACTTTTTTGTCATGTCTGTATCGATGGTATTTCTTTATTAGCTTAAGATATTTAGAAAGATATTTCTCGTAATTCCCCTCTGAATAGCCGTATCCGTGGAGTCCGTTATTGACCTGGATGTATTATTATATTTCAGCACCAGTTTCAAGTCATCCCAGATGGTGGAGTTCCCTATGCACTTAGAGTTGTACAGTCTACTGACATATGCATTGTTTCCCAGCGCTTCTTTAATGGTAGTGTAGTAGCTCGCTGTTTCCTATCAGCAGCACATGGCGATTGTCTGTTTTGCTAGCCTATTCGAGCTGGTCGTTTGTCTATCAATGTTTTCGTATGCCGCCTCTTTTTGAGCAAAAGTAGAGAAACAAATATAAGCAATGAAAAGTGGGATTAGCGTTTTATGTTATATTAATAAGTGTAAGTTGCAAAACTAAGGGGGAAACGTTGCTGGATGAAATTTAAGGTGACCATTACCAATTACAGTAGTTCTCCCGTCTTCGCCCAATAGTAATATGCCTCTGGATAAGGGAGACGAAGCTTGCCCAATCGTATAGGTAATGTAGAGGGAATTCGCAAGCCATCGATTGCACCTTGGTAATGTTCAAAACGTGAGGCTCCTGTTTCTAATAGTGTTGCCAGATAGGCAACCTTGGCTGCATCAACCGTAGCCTGCTCAATTTGGTATTTGCCTAGGTACATAAAGGAACGAAGTCTTGAGATGCCGTTCTGGAGGGCGGCAAAGTTTCCGGTGCCTGCAGAGCCACGAGTGGAAATGCACATGGCCGTTTCACGGGTATCTTGCAAAGCAATGATTGGGTTCTCCTCCATCCGACGATAGGACAATTCCATGCGGCTGATTTTGCCATAGGTCTCTGCAACAACAGAAAGATCCGTCATTTTGTCAAATAGACATCCAATGTCATATAGCTGCTTGATAATCTCCAAGTTACAATCATTAGTTCCCTTGAAGTATGGGATCCCAGACGTGTTTGGTGCGAAAGCGGTGAGTTTGTCTCCTAGAATGTCGTCCACTGATGGAACGTTAATCATTACAGGCTCACTATCTAGTTCAATAAATGGACTCTGGAGCGGCAAACGCTGAGTTTTGTGGTAACTATTCTCTTCAAAGAGAACATCTAGGAGGATATTACCTATGCGTGCTTCGTTATCCTGAAAGGCAATTCTGTAAAAGAATTTGGAGTGGGACTTGGGAATGCTGGTGCCACGTTGAACTCTTTCGACAGTTTTCACATCTAGGAAGCCGTATTTCTGGAAGTCCTGCAGATATTGTTCAATTTTTGCTCCAGGTGGGCAGAGGATGTCCACATCAATGGATATTCTGTGGCGATTCCCACCAAGCAATAGCATCAGCGATGTTCCTCCTTTCCAGATATATGGGCATCCGGATGCGGAGAGCATTTCCACTAGGGAAAAAGCCCGAATGACTTTTTCTATGAGATTGATGTCTGGATACTGGATGTCTGTGGATATTTTGTGAATCCATTCTTTAGTAAAGCACTCTTGGCGTATCATAGACCGAGTTGGTTGAATTCCTCCATAAACTGCTCGCGGCAGTGACGACGACCTGCGTAGCGGAAGAGTTTAGTTGTGTTGATGGCGTAAAGAGATACGGCATTTTCCAGCATCCGAGCACTCTCGCTACCACCCATGTAGTCGAAATCTGCGTCACAGCGGATATCAACTAGTAGTTTTTCTAGCGTGGGAACAGTTATGCCAGTAACTTCCTGGAGGGGTGAGCCGGTAATCAGTGGCTTAATGATAAAGATGGGCTTGGAAATGTCAATGTAATCGTATAAAATCTTTTTATTTGGGCGATGAAAAACCACTTTCCCTTCACCTTGGAAACGATGGAAAAGTACCTCCGTCAGTTCTCGTTGGGTTTCAATATATGTCATTGCATTATATGACAAATGGTGCTGTAGTGGGGCGAAAATGGAACCTTTGTAGATGCAGAATGTGGCTTCCGGATATGCTGTTTTTAGTTGGTGGAAAAGCTCTGCGTCTGTTTCCCTAGGTTGTGGAATAAATATGGAGTGGGGCCGTGAGGAGTATCGGCCCTTGCCAATACGGGACAGTTTTCCATTCTTGGTGAGCTGTCCTAGATACCATTCTAACGTGGCGCGAGAAGAAAGTATGGACTTAGGAGTGGCCGAAAGCAATTCGACTATTGAAAAGGATGGATGCGAAGATGCGTATTCCAATATGTGAGTCTGCAATTCAGACATAGCTAACCTTTCTTTTAAGCAAATGTACAAAATATTGTCAAATTTTTAAAAAAGTGACAATTTTTTGAAACCAAATCAATCCATCAAAATTATTCATAGAAGTGAACTTTATGAAAATCCCCGATATCAATGTTGGCAATTGCTTGCCCTCAAGGGAGATAATTGGTGATTTTGGAGGCATTGACGGGATTTAGCCAATAGTTTTCGATCATTCTTGCATCAGATACGAGAGCCAGCAAAAGGTGATGTGACAGTCAGCCGGAACGCTTTGGCTTATAACCCTTGGCACAGCTTCCTAGCGTCCATGGAGCATCCCGAAGAAAGATGGCAGACCACTGAATGGGGAGATTCCCATGATTTACGAACTCTTGACCTGGTATCCACTCGAAGGCATAGCGGTAATTGAAAGAGGTACGCAGAATGGAATGACTACCGACCTATGACGCAAAGCCTACTGAAAGCTTTCCATATAGGCTTCCGTGGGGCATCGCATTTTAGAGGCGTTCCTTTTTGTGAGTTATTTGATTGAGAAATCAGCTATCAAAGCCTTATGGTCTGTCGGCCATATTCCGTATGGTTGAATGAAAGAATCGTCTCCATCAGGATCTTTGTCCGTTCTCTTCCCATAGAAGATGCAGCCTGAAGGGCCGATTATGCTTACATTCTTAAGCGATAAAGAGCGATTTGGCTTATAGTAGATAAAATCTATTCTTTCTCTATCATCAGCATCTGGAGACCAACATAATTTCTTTAGATCCGCATACTCATTATTTGCCGGAAAAGTGAAGCCGGGATATCTCACGGCATCCGGATGCTTCTCCCGGAACGTATCGACATATCCTTCATTCGCTAGCAGCGTTGAGCAATCCCAGTCTATCACAAGACCATTATGTCCTCTCATATCTTTTGTGTCATCCTGCCAGTCAAGGTGAGATGGCTCATTAAAGTCTCCTCCGATTATTACTGCTCTGCCGAGATTTATTTCTTTTTTTGCATCTCTTATAATAGCCTTTACCTCATCATCTCTGAAGGATTCTCGATTGTCAAATAGAATAGAATCAACGTCCGATATAGAAGAAGACAGTTTTTCCCATGTGCATCCGTCATACCCTCTAGGAAGGTATGATGAACAATTTAACCAGTCAAGGTGTGCAGAATACAACGC
Organism: Bacteroidales bacterium; assembly: GCA_028724885.1. Classification (GTDB taxonomy): domain Bacteria; phylum Bacteroidota; class Bacteroidia; order Bacteroidales; family UBA932; genus Cryptobacteroides. The sequence continues at coordinate 15,447 of JAQYTJ010000004.1, forward strand.
TACTCCTCCTTTGCCTACCTTGATGATATCTTTTATCACCGATCCCCTGTCGTTATCTAATGGGTATACTATATAATGAGATTCAATCTCATACTTTGAAATTATTCCAGTACTAACGCTTTCCTTTCCATAGTAATGAACGCCTCTCTGCTCTAAGGCAGAAAGCAACCGTGGTATAAAAGACACACCATTATAATTCCTGACTTCACTGAACGTTACAAGATCAGGATTTAAACTTATAATATTATCGACTATTCCTTGAAATCCATTTTCTACTTGCGTGCCTTCCTGCCATATATTAAATTGCATCACTCTGAGTTCCTTCCTCGGCTGACATGAAATAAGAGCTAAAAAGAGCAAGATGAATAAAGGAATCTGAATATGTTTTCTCATTGTTGTTATTTTAAGAGCCACATTACGCCATTCGGCGTATCGCTTCCACCAAATTGTCTCTGAATAGCTTCTTCTATATTTTCTCTATTATGGGAATATTCTGCATCAGGGTACATCCAACGTATTGGTAGCTGAGTCTTGACCTCATTCATGTTTGTCTGAGGATCAATAGGTATCACAGGATACCCGGTTCTTCTATAGTCATAATATGAGTTGAATTTCAGCTGCAAGAAAGATCCGATTAATTTCTGAGTCATAATCTGGCTCAATCCATTAGATTCGTTGAAAGCCGCATCTCCGTTCAGATACTCGTTCATATATGCCTCATCGATTGTTACTCCATGCCGGTATTCTTCTGGCGTGTTTTCAAATGTGAACATCATCGTTGCTCTAACCCCGTTTTCGTAATGTTCTTTAGCAGTCAATGGCGTTTTCCAGCCACGCAGAGCAGCTTCAGCAAGAATGAATTGAGCCTCAGAGTATGCGATGAATTTTACCGGTTCCCCTTGAGGAACTTGATAATAGCGTTTATTTATAGAAGAATGAAGTCCTGCCTGGTACTCGGCTTGAACCTGCCCATATTCAAGTACTGGATTGACTCCGCTATATGCATCATAAGAATCTTTCGGTTTATCCGACAATCTTGTTGCCGGTTCAGCGTAATAAAACAGTCTTCTATCTTTTAAATCTTTCATCATGTTTACTAAGAAAGATGTCATAACTGGGTAGGACCAATAATTCTGTTGTTCATAGTAGAAAGGATACCACTGTGAACTTTTATTGGCACTATAAACTCGCTGATATGAATCTGCCTCAGATTTGATCAATGGCTTTGATGCCATTTCCTCAAAAATCTGCTGAACATTCATTTTCCCGACCGTGACTTTCTTGCTCAGCATATTCAAGACTCTGAGGGTAAACACATTGACAGTCCTCATCCATTTATCTGGATCACCGTTGAAAACTGGGTCGCCATCGAAGGGAGAACCATGTTCGAATAAAGATGAGGCTTCTTTCAATTCAGAGAGTATATCGACGAATACGTCTTCCTGAGGGTCATATTTGGGAGAAAAAACCCCATTACTTTCGCCTTTAATTGCATCAGAGCAAGGGACATCTCCCATCTCCATAGTCGTGTTGTAGAAGAAATAAGCTCTCATGAAATGATATAACCCTTTATAAGAATTTTTCTGAGACTCATCCATATCTTCATTGGAATCTGCCAATTCTAACATTTTCTGAGCATTCGTAAGATTAGAGTAAGCACCGAAATTGCTGCGCTCGAATTTATTATATAGATACCACTCCATGTGTTCAGTAAATGAGGTGGTTTTCATTATCCAGGAATCAGACAAGAACCATTTACTAATACTGCTGGATGTCGATTCCAATATCAGATCGGTAGCAAGAAAAGCCGGCGTAACTGTCTGCGGCGTATCCGGATCCCGATTGATTTTATCAAGATCACCGCATGCCGTCATAATTATAGCTGATAAAATAAAATAGAATATCTTTTTCATGGCTTGCATAGACTTAGAATGTTAGATTTATATTGAACCCCAGATATCGAGCCGTCGGAGTGTTCAGATTTTCAGTCCCTCTGTCCGGATCGGAAAATCTGAATTCTTTTGTCCAGATGAATAAATTCTGGCCTATTAGACCTACACGAACATTTTTCATTTTTAGTTTCTTAGAAAACTTGCGAGGAAGAGTATAATTAAAAGCCACCTCTCTCAACTTAATAAAAGTAGCGTCTTTAATATTTTGCCTGGCCTGATGGTCCCAAGGATTTTCATTATATACCTGAGTATAGTTCTGATAAGAAACGGCCACGTCATTAAAGGCGAATTCTCTTGTATCTTCGAGCACTTTTCCATAAGGATCATAAGAAGCTGAACCACTTACTACCTTTACGCCTTTGCCGACATAATTTGTCTTTCCATTAACGACTTCATCATATCGCCACTGATTGTCGCTATCTGGATGGGCTCCAGAATTCCACATGGCTTGTTCAGTCCATGAATACAGCAGTCCTCCGATTCTTCCATCAACAGAGAGGCTCAGATCAAAGTTCTTGTATGTAAATTTATTGGTCCATCCAAGATAATATTTCGGGTCTGAATATCCCATTACTGTCTGATATTTGTTTTTCACAGGCAGGCCTGCTTGATGTACGATATTTCCATCATGATCTTTTTCCCAGTCCGTCATGAAGAATTTGTCTATCCTCTCGCCTTTTCCTATCCTAGGATCTTTAGAGCTGTGAACAGGATCAAGTTTGGCATAATACCAGTGATAGAAAGACAAGTTCACCGAACTTTCCCATTTGAAATTATCTTTTTCAATGGGAATTCCAGATAATGTGAATTCCATCCCTTTCTGGCGCAATTCCTCAGAAGTATTCGTAATAATCTCTGAAGATCCGGAAGCCTCGGAAATATCCGCATTTATTATCCTGTCATATCGTAATCTTGTGAAATAGGTATAGTCGAAATTAAGCCTGCCGTCAAAAAACCTGAGATTTGTGCCAACTTCGAATGAAGTTTCTGTTTCTGGTTTTATGCTGGGGTCACGAAGCTCGCTTGGGTATGTGGCTGTTGACAAACCATTCCACACGTCGGTAGAAACATTGTATACCCTGTTAATTTCATATACACCGAGATCTTTTTTTGCGACTGTCCAAGATGTGCGCAATTTCCAAAAATCTAGGACTTCTTCAAATGTATTATAGAATGCGGTAGGAATTAAACTAGCAGAGACAGACGGATAGAAGTATGAGCGAGAATCTGATGGCAGCGTCGAAGACCAGTCGTTCCTTCCTGTTACATCAACGAATACTCCGCTTTTCCAAGAAAAACCAAGTTTCCCATATGCACTGTACAGTGCTTTTTCACTAGTCGTTTTTCCTCCGCCAATGCGTTCTACCGAAGCATTAAGCGAATAGAATCCAGGCACAGAGAGTCCTCCTCTTGTATAAGCGCTAAAATTATTATCCTTATACCAGTATGATGAAAGACCTGCGATGAAATCAAACCCGAAATCCTCCCAAGAGAAATTACCCGTAAAGATTAGGTCGTTATTGAAGCTGGAACCATCATATTCCCTGTAATAATAATAACCTCGTTTCTCTCCACTGTCTCCGATAGATCGTTTTATCTCTTGATTGTTATTATAGCTATCATATCCGGAACGCAACTTAACAGATAGATTTTTAATAATGTCATAGTTAAGCGTTGCATTCACGCTCAACAAATTATTGTCCCTTTTGTCTATTCTCTCATGCATGATGTAGTATGGGTTGTCGTACCATGCCGAGAAGGGCCAGTTCTGCTGCTGGTCTTTCACTTTCCAGTAATTCTTGTAATCCGTGATGTTATATTCAGTTCCTCCCCATATCAGCATATTGTATAATATGCTGCCATTACCATAATTTACTCTAGGGAGATTCGGAGCTTTCTCTTTTTTATAAGAGAAATTGGCCTCCATGTTGAAATTCTTATATTTTATATTACCGGAGCTGGTCATGATATATTTGTCAATCTGTGAATTAGGGAACTGACCATCTTGATGGATTTGGGTAGCCGATACTCTGAAGCCTCCCAGTTTCCCAGATTGCGAGACATTCACGTTTGTATTTGTTATGAATCCGGTCTGCATAAAGTTTTTAATGTTATTTCCCCCTTTTGAAACCAATGGCATTACTTTCAGACCCATAGAAATCGGATCCCATTGTTCAACTTCGTGGCCATCCATGTAGTCTCCCCATACATTACCACTGTTGTATTCAAGCTTTCCGTAATTACCAGTAGAGTAAGATGATTGAGCCTTAGGTAATTTTAGATAACCTGCTGTAATCATCGTGTTGTTCGAAATATTGACGGTTAAGGTTCCGTCTTCTCCGCTTTTCTTCGTCGTTATCATGATAGCGCCAGCACGGCCTCTTACGCCATACAATGCAGATGCAGTTGCGCCTTTCAGTACATCAATGCTCTCAATATCTTCTGCGCTGATATCATTAAGGGTCATATTTCCATAGGCCACGCCATCTATGACTATTAGCGGATTTTCGCCTCTCAATCTTAATGTAGGCTTTTCTGAGATTTCAGAACTATTATAAATAGATAAACCGGATATTTTACCAGTGAGGCTCGACGCAACATCGCTTCCTTTGACAACAGAGAGCTGCTCGCCGCCTATTTTCTGAACGGAATAACCGAGGGCTTTTTCCTCTCGTTTGATTCCAAGCGCAGTTACTATAACCTCGTTCAGTCTTTCAGAATTTTCAGACATGATTATTTCTAATGGTGCTTTACCGTTTGCTGTTACTTCTTTGTCTATATATCCCATGAAAGTAACCCTAAGCACAGAATTACCATAGGCTTCGAGTTCGAATCTTCCATTGCTGTCCGTGATAGTGCCATTCTGAGTCCCTTTCGCAACTACGAATGCCCCTGCTATCGGCGAACCGCTGTGGTCGATTACCCTTCCAGATATTTTGGAAGGCACTCCTTGACTGGTAGGTTGGTTTTTGCTGATGATAATATGATTACCAGTTATTTTCCACGAATAGCCTGTGCCGTTTAAAATTTTATCTAAGACAGTTGAAAGCTCGCCACTATGATTACCATGGACGACAGTTTTCAAGTCTATTGCATTGTCATCGTAATCCACAGACATTTGCGTTTGTTCTTCAATGTCTGAAATCATTTTTTTGAGAGTTAGCCTTCCTTCTCGGATTTTGACAGATTGCGCAAAAATCGTAAAATTAGGCGACAGCAGAATCATCAATGCAAAAACATACCACAGGTGTCGCAAAATTGTGTTCCTATTCATATTTGTTATTAATTTTTAGTGTCGGATAAAATACATTACATTAATAATAAAGCATAGTCATCGACTACACCTATTCTAAAAAGTATTTTTTTGAAAGACCCCGGTCAGCTATTCTACATTGATGTATATCGTTCCATTTACATTTTTGTAGGTAAAGCCACAATTAACGTTGTGAAGAATTTCAAGGACATCCGTGATTGATTCGTTCGGGAAAAATTTAACATTGAATGAGCCATTTATCTTTTCGATGTTATCACAAACTATCCTGACACCATAAATTTTCTCCAAGGCCGAGATGATTTCAGAGAACGAAGATTTCTCGAATATATGGTATCCCTTTGTCCATGACATCTTCTGATCTGCGCTAACATCTGAAATGGAAACAGCTTTAGTGTCTTTATCGTATATCAACTGCTGATTTGGGGAAATATAATATTCCTCAGCCATAGTTTTGTCATGTAATTTATTGATTGTTATCTTTATCCTACCTTCTTTTAATGTAGAAGAGCTGATTTTAGAATCAGGATAAACGTCAACGTCGAATATGGTGCCTAGAGCTGTGACTGACCAGTCTCTTGTATTGACGATGAAAGGGTGTCTTTCATCCTTTTTCACTTCGAAAAGAGCCTTGCCTGATAGGAATAATGTCCGCTTGCCTTTTCCGAAAGACTTCGGGCTAATCAGTGTTGATCCTGCACCAAGAGTCACTTTGCTTCCATCTGGCAGGTTAGTGGCGTAAGATTCTCCATTAGGAACAGAAATTTGAAACAGTTCATTTTCCGTAAGGATGCGATTGACTCTGCGCTCGGAAATAAAATATGTTATAGTTGCGCCTAGAGAAGCCGCAATAACTATAGATGCAGCAATTGTCATCCTCCTAGTGACCGATGTTTTAGACTGTTCGTGTTCTATTATTCTATTTTTCAATCTTCGGAATTCTATCCTGGTATCTTCTGTAATCTGAGAAGGGGACTCCTGCCATATGGATTTGAATTCTTCTTCAATATCAGCATTTTTGCTATTTACGACCCACCATTTGAATTTTTCCCGAACAGGCTTCGAGAAATTATTGCTAAAATATTTATGTATAATATTTCCCATTTGATCTTTTCCTTATTAAAATAAAAATGAAACGCACATTTACACACAAAAGAACATCAATAATATTAATTTTAGACTTTTCCTAATATCTGCTAATGCAGATGTTAGGTGGTTTTCCACTGTTCGCCTACTAATGTTGAGAGCATCCGCTATTTCCTGATTGCTTAATTTTTTGTCCCTGCTAAGATAGAAGATTAGGCGGCGCTTCTGCGGCATTTCTTTTATAGTCTGTCTGATTTTATTCTCAAGTTCATTTGCGAATAACTGTTCTTCGCTATCGTCTGTTTCTATTGGAGAATGAAGAATATGAGAAATATATTTGTGGCTAACTACTTCATGGTCAAAAAAATTGCATACCGCTCCTTTTGCGATAAAAAATAAATATGTGTCGAGAGATGAAATGGCCGAAAGCTTTTTCCGATCTCTCCAAAGCATAAAGAATATATTCTGACAGATATCCTTTGAGGTTTCTAGATCCTTTATGAAACCATTAATGAAATATAACAGTATGGGCTGATATTTCATGAATATTTTTTCGAAAGTGGCAGCATGTTCACCATCAATACTAAAAAATGTTTCATCAAAATCGTTGCTCATAGATATAAAATTCAAATGGCATTTGTGCAAATGTGAAACTATCTGCGATTGAGATAAAAGGAAGCCATCCGTATTGCTAGAGACATGCCTTACTTGTTCATGAGCCTTGCTTTTGCCCATGGGACTACGTTGGCTGGGGCCTGCTCCTGGAGAAGGAATTCTTTCATCTTGTTCATGTACGGGGCGACGTGGGAGTAGAACAGGTGGTAACCTGCGCAGAGGGCATTGAGCCCGGTGTCGCCAGCTTCCGTCTTGTTGAAGCGGTGCTTAGGGCACTCTCCGTTGCATGCGAAGAGATATTCGCATCGCAGGCACTTGCGAGGCAGGGAATTGCGCTTGTCGATGCCGAAGCGCGTCTGAGCCGGGCTGTCCATCATTTCACGAATGCTGGAATCCTGAATATTCCCTAGCAGGTATTTCGGATAGACGAAATGGTCGCAGGGGTAGAGGTCTCCGTTGTGTTCTATGACTGAATTGCCTCCGCAGGTCTGTGCGAAGACGCAGGTGCCAGGCTGAACTCCGCACCAGTTAGCCAGGGCGGCATCGAACTCATTCACAAAATATTGCCCTACGTCATTGCAGACCCAGTAATCGAATATGTCGCATAGGAATTTCCCGAAAGCGACGTCGCCTACCGACCATGGAGCGATCATGGCACCATCCTCGGCTGGGTCGACGATGTGCGGCCTAAGCCTCTTGTTGGGCTTTCCTGCACCATTCAGGGGGTATTTGACGTGCTCCACGACAGGCATGAACTGCATGTAATGGCTGCCGAGAGACTTCAGGAACAGGTAGACCTCGAGTCCTCGGCCCTCGCTGGCGCGATTCACCGTGCTCATGGTGTTGAACTCGACACCCTCGTGTCGCAATATGCCTAAACTGTGGATGACCCTTTCGAACGTCGGTGCACCACACTTGTCACGCCTGAACTTGTCGTGTACGTCCTGCGGTCCGTCCAAGGATATTCCGATGAGAAAATCGTTTTCTTTGAAAAACTCCGCCCACTCGCGCGTGATGAGCGTGCCGTTAGTCTGCAGGGTGTTAAGGATTTTCTTGCCGTCGGCATATTCCTTTTCAAAAGCGATTGCCTTTTTGTAGAAGTCCAGCCCCAGCACCAGTGGCTCGCCCCCATGCCAGTTGAAAGTTACCTGCGGCACGTCGTTCGCTTTTATATATTCACGAACTACGGTTTCCAGCATCTCGTCGCTCATTATCGGCTCTCTGCCACCGTAGATCGCGGATTTGTCGAGATAGTAGCAATAGCTGCAATTCAAGTTGCAGAGCGACCCTGCCGGCTTGAGCATTATGTTGAATGCCATCGGGCCGGTGAGCCTGATGGCATCATTAAGGGTAATGGTGCTTTTTATTATACCGTTCAAAACTTAATCAGAATTTTGCTAAAATTAGTAAAAACTGCCGATAAATAAAAAGACGCATCTACAATGCGGCTCTCTTCTAAAAGATAGAACGTGTACGGACTATTTGTCTAGGCTGCCAAGCTTGTAGCTTTGTAAGCTGAGGCCGATTTTGGCGGCGTAATCGGCTGTGTTGATGCAATGACGGCTGTTGATCCTTTCTACGATGGCGGCAGCGGAATCATCCCCTTTCCCGTGCAAAATGTTGTAGAGGTGGTAAAAATCTTTCATCCTGCTGTTGGCTTACGCTCTTATAATCACCGTTTGGAACTTTTCGGCGATGACGGTTTCTAATGAATATGCCAAAATGTTTGTTGCCTGGAATCCGTCTGCGAACCATCATGAAATAACGGATATTGGTTTAGCCGCTCGTCACCGAAGATCTTCTTGAACACCGAGTCGGTGATTATGTCGGCATATTTCTGGAGGAGTACTAACTCATGTACCTGCCTCCTATGGATCGAATCCGGACCATTAAAGTTTAGCATGTTTCTGAGTATTTTCGGTAATATAGGGCAACCAAACATAAATATTTCCTAATGCCAGAAAGTTCGTGCACGAAAGCAGAAATTTTTTTCGTATGGAATGCAAAAAAATAGATTTATGAAAATTTTTGAATATGCCGTCGCATGCCCCCTTCTTCTGTGACTACTACGATTCTCTACAACATTTTTCCACCATCATGAATCTATTCTAGATTAGAGTTCTTTGATATTAAGAATTGACGCTATATTTGCATAGATATTCATTATATGGAAAGCATCAGATTGAAGGGGGCTCAAATTCCCGAAGAGCTGAAAAATGGCCGCATATTGCTGCATTGCTGCTGTGCGCCCTGCTCTACCGCAATCATTGAATGGATGGTGCAGGAGGGCTTGCATCCAAGAATATTCTTCAGCAATTCCAACATAGTGCCTTTTGATGAATATGCCCATAGGCGCTCAGAACTGGAGCGTTATGCCGCCTCATACGGCTTGGAAGTGATTGATGATGAATATGATCACGATGCGTGGCTGGCTTGGGTGCGCTCTCTAGAGAGCGAACATGGCAGCGTGGCTGCGATGCCGGAGAGGGGGCTAAGATGCTTGGAGTGCTTTAAATTCAGGCTTATAAGAGCTGCTGAATATGCTGCCGTTAATGAATATGACATATTGACGACCACTTTGGCATCATCTAGGTGGAAAGACTTGGAGCAGGTTGATGAAGCAGGGCGTTTAGCTTGCGATGCTGCTAATGCCGTTCATTTTAAAGGCAGAACTCAGGTTCGATGGTGGGGGCAGAATTGGAGGAAAGGCGGCCTGCAGGAGCGCAGGGGATGCCTCATTCGTGAATATGGGCTGTACAACCAGTCGTATTGCGGCTGCGAATTCTCGAGGCATGGGCTTGACTAGGCCTTCGGAACGTCTTTTTTGTGAAGATGTCGGCGGATAATTCTCCAAAAGGGTCAAGAAAACAATATTATTCCCGAAAAAATACCATCTTTGCAAACTATTCAACGAATTAATGAAAGATGAAGAGAACTTTTTTGATTTGCCGAGTGGTGCCTGCCATGACGCTTGCCACAAGTGTGCTGATTTCATCATGCATCCGAGAGGCTGCTAAGAATTCAGAGGCTGACATTCTTTCCTGCGCTGTCGATGGGGTGGAACTGCCTCATAACCCTGTAATAACAAATGACAGAATCTCTTTCTATGTAAACACTAAGTACATGGAAAAAGTTAAGAGCCTTGCCCCTAAATTCACGCTCACGGACGGAGCCACCATCGATCCGGCAAGCGGTACTGTCCGCGACTTTACAACGCCTCAGCGTTATACGGTAACTTCCGAGGACGGGCAATGGACAAAAAGCTACATCGTGTCATTTTCCAGCTCCGATCCAATTAACAAATACCATTTCGAGGAGCACGGGACATACGTTAACGTTGACTCTTGGACTGGAAAGGTTAGCTATAAGTACGATATTCTGTATGAGCCTATGGAGAATGCCGACACACTTTTCTGGAGTTCAGGCAATCCGGGTTTCATGATAGCGAATTCAGAAGCTCCTGCAGTTGACTATCCTACCGCGCACTGCGATACGGGCTATGTCGGCAAGGGTGTTAAACTGGTCACGAGAAGCACTGGTAAGTTGGGTGCCATGTTTGGCTCACCTATAGCCGCTGGGAATTTGTTCTTGGGCCAGTTCAAGATAAACATGAGTAACCCTTTGTTGTCCACTCATTTCGGCGAAGGCGTCCCTTGCACTAAGGATCCGTTAGCCGTTTCTGGATGGTACAGGTACAAGCGTGGGGCTAAAATGACCAACAAGAAAAACGCCCCGATAGTCGGCGAAGATAACTTCGACATCTATGCGTCTTTTTTCGAGCCGACAGAGGGGGTGCCTTATCTGGACGGGACGAACGTGAAAGACACGACGAGCAAATATACCACCATCATAAAATTCGGGCAGGTGGCTGAAGATCAGAAAATTGCAGATGGTGAGTGGCATCAGTTCTGGTTCCTGCTTGACCAAGTCTCTGGCAAAACTATTGATGAGAAAAAACTTAAGGATGGAAAATATGCAATCACTATAGTCCTTTCATCTTCGATGAGAGGAGCTGAATTCATAGGAGCAGTAGGCTCAACATTATATGCAGACGAACTTGAACTTTACTACAAAGAATATGAATAATATGAGAATTGCATTCAAAATATTCATTATTGTCTCAATACTTACGATGGTATTTTCCTTTAAGGCTGCAGCTCAGGAGGAAAGGGACGCAAACCTTATAAAATCAGAAAAGCTTGGCTGGGAATATGAGATAAGGGCAGGAATTAACCTCGGAGGCACTTCGCCTCTGCCACTGCCTCGTGAAATAAGGAAGGTAAAAAGCTTCAATCCCATGTTCAATGGCAGCGTGGAAGGAGTTGCGACGAAATGGTTATGCAACAGTGGCTGGGGCATTTCAGGAGGCTTGAAGCTGGAAGAAAAAGGTATGGAGACTGGAGCTTACGTGAAAAATTACCACACTAAGGTCATAAAAGGCGATCAGAAAGTCGAAGGTTATTTCACTGGATACAACAGCACAAGCGTGAACATTACGTACCTAACTGTTCCGATTATGGCCAATTACCGTTTCAATTCTCGCTGGAAAGTGCGTGCCGGAATCGGCACGTCAGTATTGCTCGGCGGGGATTTCAACGGCTATGTCAAGGATGGATATTTGCGTAATGGGACTCCGGTGGGCGAGAAAGTCACTTTCAGTGAAGACGGCAGAGGAACATTCGACTTTTCCGATGATTTGCGCAGAATGCAGTGGAGTACCATGCTTGGCTGCTCTTGGCATGCATACAGGCATTTCTCCGTCGTTGCAGACCTGAGCTGGGGATTCACTGACATATTCAAGGGATCATTTAATACGATTACCTTCAATATATATCCTATTTATTGCAACATGGGTTTCGGCTACGCATTCTAGAGCTCCCGTTCGATTGGCTGCTACCATTGCTTTTTTGTTGTAACTAGATCGGCAAGGGCGATGGCGGCCATTGCTTCGACTATGACCGGGGCGCGCAGAGCGATGCAGGCATCATGACGTCCTGGAACGATTAATGTCTCAAGCTCGTTTGTTTTTATATTCAATGTCTTCTGCACTTTACGAATGCTTGAAGTCGGCTTAAACGCTACTCTGAATATGATAGGGCCACCATTAGTTATGCCGCCGTTAATCCCGCCGGAGCCATTCTTGGCAGGACGGATCCTGCCTTCGGAGTATTCGAAAGGGTCGTTATGCTCAGAACCCTTCATCCTTGCCGCTGCAAATCCATCCCCGAACTCGATTCCACGCACGCCAGGTATGGCAAAGATTGCGTGTGAGATTAATGATTCCGCTGAATCCCAGAACGGCTCCCCGATGCCAGCCGGAAGACCATCGATGCAGCACTCAACTATTCCGCCCACGGAGTCATTTTCAGCCATTGCTTTTGCGAGTATCTCGTCCCAAATCTGTACGGCGATTGCTGCATCCTGAACTTTGACATCGGTCATGGATTCGGGTTTAGGAACGCCGCCAACCTCAATGAGTTGTGCTATAATATTTGCCTTGCTTAACATCTTTTTAGCGACGACTCCGGCGGCGACGATTGGCAGAGTTAGGCGTCCAGAGAAATGCCCGCCCCCTCTGGGATCATTGAAGCCATTCCACTTCACGTTGGCTGTCCAGTCAGCGTGGCCAGGACGAGGAACATCCCTAAGAGCCTCGTAATCTGAGCTATGCGTATTCTGATTCCTGAATATTATTGCTAATGGGGTACCAGTAGCATGCCCTTCGAAGACTCCGCTCAGTATCTGCGGCTCATCCGCCTCTATGCGAGGTGTCGTACCATTCGAACCGCTTTTCCGTCGAGCGATTTCACCTGCGAAATCTTCAGTCGTAATCGGCAGGCCTGCCTTTACGCCGTCTATAACCACGCCGATGACTGGTCCATGTGACTCCCCGAAAATCTGTACTCTAAAATTCTTTCCGAAAACATTCATATTCATTCTAGTATTGCAATACTAACAAATATAGCGTTTTCGGATAGATTTACGATTCCGCAACTTCCAGTTTCTTTTTCCTTCTGGGGGCTTGCTGCGAAAGAATTATTCCAATCACGCCAATGATGACGCCAAGCCACTGAAGCATCGTTAGATGTTCGCGGCCCATAATCTCGGCGATTAGTGCTGTGGCGACGCACATCATGGCAAGAAAAACGCTTGATTTCCCGACGCCGAGACGCTTGATGGCCATTGCCCAGAACGAGAACGCTAGGCTGGAGCAGAGTACTGCCAGGCATAAAATCGGCTCAATTACTTCCCATGAAACATACGTAGGGCTGAAATTTTTCATCCCTTTCGTTAAGAATATAGGTAAAAAGTAAACGCAGCCGATAAGGAACTGGTACATCACGATAACCTGCGGCTTGTAGTCGCTAGCTAGAATTTTAGTAAGCGATGCGTGTCCGACCTCAGCGAACACGGCAATCATTAGCAGGATTATTCCGAGTGCGAAATGCTTAGGGTTACAGTCTTCTTTCTGCAACACTACGACTATGGTGATTCCAGCCAGAGTGGCGAATATTCCGAACAAATTCAGCCACGTCATTTTCTCTTTGAAAAATAGGACTCCGACGCTCACGGAAAAAATCGGGACGGAAGCTATTATCACGGCACTGATTGTCGGAGAACCGGTTTCCTGAATGCCTAACGTCTCGGCTAGGAAATATATTAACGGCTCGCATAAAGCCAGCAGCATGAATTTCCATAAGTCCCTCTTCGCCATTTTCCTGAACTCCATGGTAGCCAGATTGTAAAGCAGCAGGATAACCCCGGCAATCAGGATTCGGATGGGCACGAAATAAAAAATGGATATGCCCATGGCAATAAGCTTGTCGCTCCACAAGTAAGACATGCCCCATAAGACTATCGCCACGACAGACATGAGGTAGATCATTGCTTTATTATTGCAAATATTATATGGTAATTTCATTATTTTTTTATTGAAAAATCTTTTTTTTCATTAGAATTTTACAAAAATATAAAGAATTATCTAACAATACGAAATTTTTGGCGAAAAATTTAATAAATGAATATTATTTGAATATTGGTTGACAATAGCTACTTTTTTGCGTTATTAATTTGAAGATGGACGAGAAAGAGTTCATAAGCATTGTGCCTAATCTGAGGCAAGTTGCATTAAATGCCGCTGGAGGCACCGGAGCAGATGTTGCCGAAGCTGAGGACATTGCTCAGGAAGTGGTGATTCGGCTGTGGCAGATGCGTCAGAGGCTGGAGAATATCTCTTCCATCAACGGCTACACCGCCGCGATCGCTCGTAATATGACGATAAGTGGTTTCAGAAGAAGCCAGCGAGAGGCTGCCAGAAAGGCTTTTTTTACGCTAGAGGAGGGATCTGCCTCTCCTGAGGACGCTTTGGTAATGCATGACGATGAGAAATTGCTAGAAGCTGAGCTGGAGAAGCTCCCTTCCACTGAATATGAGGTGCTTAGGCTTCGCCAGGTGGAGTTGCGTTCTGGCAAGGAAATAGCTGATATTCTGGGAATTACGGAAGCGTCCGTGCGGACGTTGCTCTCCCGTGCCAGAAGGCGGCTGCTTGAGGAAATAAAGAAAAAGAGATAGGGAATGACATATTCAAAGAAATATATTGCAGGCTTGCTGAAAAAGTTCATGAATGGAGAGACTTCTCTTGATGAGGAAAATGCTCTTCATGAATATTTTTCCTGCGAGGCCGAGATTCCTTCACAGTGGAGGGATTACAAGGCGATGTTTGAATATTTCGACAAAGGAATGCCAGTGGCACCCATCTCCACGATGGCCACGGCAAGCGAAGGCAGCATATTCATGAAAAGTCATCGTTTCAGGAATATAATGCTGGCAGCCTGCATGGTAGGAGTCGCTGTCGGCATCGCTCTGGCGGTGCTTGCACCAAAACGGCATATTCCGAAAGCGGAAGATACTCTGGCCTTGAATATTCGGGATTCAAGCACGGCTGCTTCGGAAGGCGCTCAGGCGGAGACTCCAATAGCGCCTATTCCTGAAAATATTACTTCAGAGCCTGTCTTGGCCTTGCCAAAGTTTCCTCATGTCGTGACGAGGCAGATCTCTTCAAAGCCTGTGGCTGTATCTGCTCAAGCAGCAGAAGATGTGGCTAAAGAAGAACTCGTAAAGCAAATCCGACAGCAGGTCATAAAGATAGCCGCACACCAGGCAAAGGCCAAAATAATGGATGCGGTCCTGGCATCACAAGGTTTCGTAAGGGCTGAATCCGAAAACGGTGCGGTAGTGTATGTGATTAACAATGATGAAAATACAATAGCATTATGAAAAGAATATTCTTGATTTTCGCTCTCTGCGCCTTTTTTGTGCCTCAGGGCATGTGGGCGCAGGAAAATATTGACAAAATGATTTCAGCTTCGGCTGAAAAAGCCTCGAAAAAGACGCATGACAGCTATCAGAATGATCCAAGGTTGAAAGAAGTCAGCTCGGCATCGGATGTCTATTATTTCTCTGACAAAAAGCTGTTCGACGGTTTCAAAGCAGCTTTCGACAAGGACAGCGGCGATGCTTATTACTCAGATTATGACGAGAATAGCGGCAAGAGAATTATCTTGATGGGCAAGATCAAGATCGGGAAAGATTATGATAGCCATTACGTACTCTGTTTTCCAGACGAAAATCTGGACTATAGGTATGGCTATGCTCTGGAGTGGAATAAGAAATGGAATGGCTTCAGGGTCGTCAAGGTGCATGGCGAAAGGCCAGGCAAAGATTTCAGCTCAGTTGTCATTGTAGGTCTCGATTCTTTGAGAAACATAAATTGGAAGTGGATTAGCGACTCGGTGGCTCGTGAGCTTCAGGCAATTGATTGGAAAGGCATAAGCGATTCAGTGGCTCAAAATCTGAAGGGCATTAACTGGAGGGGAATAAACGACTCGGTTTGCAGAGCCTTGAATGGGATTGACTGGCATTACCTGAGCGATTCTGTGTCAAGTGAGATCAGCAAGGAGATGAAGGAATTTTCCAAATCTATGGAAAAATTCAGGAAGGGCTTCTCCGGACGCAGGTCAACCAGCGATAAAGATTATCTGAAAGTAATCCCTTTTGAGCCAACCTGGGGAGAAAAATTAGATAAGCTCTTGAAATCTTCTTCGCCAAAGAACACCGAGGAAATATCCAAGATTTATGACCTCTGTAAGAATCGCCCCGCAGACCTGTCAGAGTCGGATAGAGAAGCTTATATCGCTTCCATCAAGGATCTGCTGAAGAGGACAGACGATAGGCTTCAGAAAAAAATGCTCTCTTCATCCATAAAATTTCTGAAGTGACATCATTAATGAAATCTCATCCTAGAATTTTCTATGATGAGACTTATTGTTAAGCATGAATGTTATTCTATTCTTTATTCGAGAAAGAATAAGGGCGATCATCGGATGACGTGCCACGAACCTTGTTCGGTTCCGAAGACAGATCGAAATCTAATTTCGCTCCATTGAGCAGGTCATCGTGCCGCACGAAATTCTTGCTCCAGTTCTTGCCGTTGATGCGTAAACCATTGACATAGAAGTTCTCAGTGGAGTTCTTTGGCGCTGAAATCACGAAGGATTCACCTCCAGGGCGGCTCACCGTGATTTTCTTAAACAGAGGCACGCCTAGGGCATATTCATTGGAACCAGGGCAGACCGGATAGAATCCCATCGCAGAGAATACGTACCATGCCGATGTCTGTCCGTTGTCCTCGTCGCCGCAGTAACCGTCAAAGTTGGAGTTGTAGAATTTATTCATAACCTCACGCACTTTGCACTGGGTCTTCCAAGGCTGGCCGCTCCAGTCGTAGAGATACAGCATGTGCTGGACAGGTTGGTTCCCGTGAGCATAATTTCCCATATTCATGATTGTCATTTCAATTATTTCATGAATTGGCCTTCCGTAGTAGCTGTCGTCGTAGAGTGGTGGCATAGCGAAAACGGTGTCCATCATCGCATTGAATCCCTCGTAGCCGCCCATCAGATCTATTAGCCCTTGTATGTCATGGAATACCGACCAAGAATAATGCAGGCTGTTGCCTTCGGTGAAATCCCCACCCCATTTCAGGGGGTTGAACGGCTCGTTGAAGGATCCATCCGCCTTGCGTCCGACCATTAAGTTATATTTAGAATTGAATAAATTCTTGTAATTCATTGCCGACTTTGAATATGGAGCAAGCTCTTCCTCACTTTTGCCGAGAGCCTTCCCGAATGTGTATATGCACCAGTCGTCGTAGGCATATTCAAGAGTCCTGGCAGCGCTTTCGTTGATGCCTACGTCGCAAGGCACGTAGCCTAGGCTGTCGTATTGCTGCCATCCTAGCCTCCCAGTCGAGGATATGGAGGGGTGAACCGCATGTGCTCCATGCTTCACTGCCTCCCACAGCTTTTCTGCGTCGTAGCCTCTAATGCCTTTAAGATAGGCATCGGCGACCACTGAGGCGGAATTGTTTCCAACCATGCATCCGCGGTGCCCCGGGCTTGCCCACTCTGGCAGGAAACCGCTTTCGAGATAGTCGTTCACAAGCCCTCCCTGAACCTTTGCGCTCTGATCCGGGTAGACTAGATTAAGAAGCGGTAGAAGGCCCCTGAATGTGTCCCAGAACCCCGTGTCGGTGAACAGATAACCCTCATGCACCTGGCCGTCGAATGGGCTGTAATGCACCCTTTTGCCTGAAGCGTCTATTTCGGAGAGGTCGCGAGGGAAAAGAGTGGCTCTATAGAGGCAAGAATAGAAGGTGCGAAGGTTGTCCAGATTGCTGTCCTCGACGTGCACTCTTCCCAGCACCTCATTCCAGCGATCGCGTCCTGCTTCGGCAACCTGGTCGAAGGACTTGCCGTCTAGCTCTTTCAGGTTTTGCTGTGCTTGCTCCAGGCTTATGAAGGAGGATGCGACTTTCAGATTCACCTGCTGTCCTTTGGCTGTCTTGAAGCCTACAAGTGCGATGGAGTGATCCGATCTGGCTTCCGCCGTTTCAGAAATCTGCCCGTCTGCGACAGTGCCGGCATAGGAGAATGGCGTATCGGAGACCACCACGAACCAGTTCTTGAAGTTTTCGGTCACTCCGCCGTGATTGAACGTGGAATATCCAACAATCATGTTCTTTTCCGGGAATATCTTGACATAGGAGCCATTGTGATATGCGTCTGCGACTAGGAAAGAGGTGTCTTTCTGAGGATAGGTCAGTCTGAATGCCGCGGCTCTCTCGGTCGGAGCGATTTCCGCTACAACGTCATGGTCTGCGATATACACTTTATAGTAATATGGCTTTGCGACCTCTGCCTTGTGAGAGAACCAGCTTTCCCTCTCATTCTCGTCGAACACTGGACCCGAAGTCACCGGCATCAACGAAAATGCGCCATAGTCGTTGATCCAAGGGCTTGGCTGATGGGTCTGTTTTAGGCCTCGGATCTTATTGCTTGAATATGCGTAAGTCCATCCATCGCCGTTCTTGCCTGTCTGCGGGGTCCAGAAATTCATCCCCCAAGGCATGGCAATGGCAGGATAAGTGTTCCCCGTAGAAAGCTGGTAAGTAGACTCCGTGCCAGTCAGCGTGTTGACATAATCAACTGGATCCAGCATTTTCGGATTGCCTTTCTCTTCCGTGCAACTTGACATGCAAAATGTCAATGTCGCAAGAAAAGCGATAAATAGTACACGTTTCATAACAATTAATAAATATGGCTTTATGCAAAGAAAACAATAATCCTTGACATTTCTGTGAATATGAAGAAAATAGTAATGGCTGACCCACCATATGGAAAGCCAGCCACTCAAAAGTCATGTGAATGTTCTATTTACTCAGGGCGGTAATCAGCTGTTTAGCCTGTGCGCCGAACTTAGGGTCGTTTTGCACTTTCTTGTAATATTCAAGTGCTTTGGCCTTGTTGTTAGCACCCTGATAAAGAGCTCCAACAGTGAAAGTTATTGCTGATGCGTTGCTTGCTGTTGGTTTCAGGTCGAGATATTTCGTGAAATTCTCGATAGCGTCATTATTCTTCCCGAGTTTCTGTGAAGCTTGTCCGGCAATCAGAAAAGCGTTGGCATTCTCAACGTAGCTATTTGCCTTCTCGGCAGCTTTAACTGCGTCAGCATATTTCTGAGATTTCAGGAGTGAACTGGCTTCCCTAAGGTAAATGTTAGAGGCTTGTTCCTTTGCCTCTGCTTCCTGTCCATTCCAAGCTGCATGCTGAAGCATGTCGAGAGCCTCGTCCGACTTGCCAAGCTGGCCATAAAGCTGAGCCACGGTAATCGCAGTTTTGCCGTTAGTCGTGTCTGCCTTATAAGAATCTACGAATGCGGCAGCTGCTCCAGCATAGTCTTTTAATTTAAGAGCTTCGGCTCCCTTCTTTGCGTACATATCAGGAATGAGAGCGTTAGCCTCAGCTAGAACATCGTTATTTTCATATTCGGTTGCAATTTTGATTGCGTCATCGATTTTCGTTTTAGCCTCGTCGTATTTGCTATCCTGGATCAAGTCTTTAGCAATCTGAAGAGCAACGCCAGGGATGGCGGCCTTACAGTTTGCGACTAGCTCATCAGCATCAGGACCAATGGTTTTCCCCATTTCTAAAGCCTTCTGGAAGTTTTCCAATGCAGAAGCGTAATCTTTAGTGGTTAATGCGGTGGCTCCATTATTGTAGAGTTCAGTAGCCTTAGACATGTCCTGAGCAGATAACAGCGCACCGCTGATGGTAAGCGTAGCGATAATCAAAAATAACTTTTTCATCGTTTTGTTTAATTTATGTTCAACTTATTATCTTTCATAGATTCGCACAAATACAAATGTAATAAAAAATTACTGGTTTTGTCCTTATTTGCGTAAATTTGCTTATGAAGTTTGTTAGCATGCATAATTTCAAAGTGTTCATAACCCTTGCCCTGCTGTGTGTTTCAACATTAATGCCAGGACAAAATCTTCCGCCTTTGCAAAAAGATGGAAATATAACTACTGGGCAATTACAGAATGGAATTTCTTACTATCTTGTCAATAATCCTAAGCTTAAAGGAGTTGCCGATTTCGCCCTAATCCTTAATGGCAAGTCTGATACGGCAGATGCACGAAAGGACCTCGCATCCTTGCATCATTTCAATAAGACAAAGCCATATAAATTCCTTGCGAGGAAAGGAATAGGTTGCAGGCCAGAAGGGTATATTTCTTACCCTGATGGAGCGACGCTCTACAGGTTCGATGATGTCCCGATCATTGACCAGGCTTCTTCTGACTCTACTCTGCTTATGATTTTCGACATCATTTACGAGCACTCGTTTCCATGCGCCATAATCATATCAGGGGACATCAATGTAGGCAACCTGGTAAACAGGATGACTGTTTTCTCAATGTCCGTCCCAAAAAGAAACCCCACCAATAAGAAGGAGAAATATTCATGGAAGCCTTCTGGTGCCATGAAATTCAATTTCTCGCCATCCGAAACCACGTCTGTCAACTTAGATCTCAGATCTCCAAGGACGCCAGAAGGAATGATGAATACTATTCAGCCGTTCATTACGAGCATATACGTGAAAAGCTTGGAATTAATAATAAAGAGCCGCTTAGTGGAAGCATCCGAGGCGAGGAGCATCCCTGTTCTTTCCCTATCTTCTGAATATGTGAATAGCTCTATGACCGCGGAAGACGAGCACTTGAAGATTCGATTCGGCACGGCTAAGGGGCATATGATTCAGGCATCGCTCTGCTTGGCTTCAACAGTAGCAGAGCTGGCAAAGAACGGAGTTACCAAAGCCGAGTATAAGATTGCGATGGGCGTGATACATGGCTACCTGTCTGAGTCTCAGGACAATTCAGATATGGTTGAGAAGTGTGTCGCCTCGTACTTGCATGGCTCTGACCTTGCGACTATGGCTTCTAAGCTTAACTATATCAGTTCTAGAAACTTGAACTCGGATGTTGAGCTGGATCTTTTCAATAATTATGTGAAGGCTCTCTTGGATAATCCCGAAAATCTTAACATTTCTTGCTCAGGGAGCGAAGACGAGTGTGATGAATGGACCAGAGAAACGGCTTTCGGGCTCACTTGGAATGCTGTCTCTGCATTAGAGAATATTCAATATCCTTGGACAATCAGCGATGGCGACACGTTGATGATCGGGAAGAAAAGATCTAAGACGAAGCTTAAGTCCTCTAGCCCTGACGCTTTTTCTGGCGGAGAGGCGTGGACTTTCGGGAACGGTATGAAGGTAATATTCAAGCAGCAGCCTTTACCAAGCAAAGAATTCAGCTTTTCGCTGTTAATTAATGGTGGATTCTCTACGGTTAAGGATCTTGCAATAGGGGAGGGAGCTTTCTTTTCCGACATGCTATGGCTTTACGACATTGCTGGAATGTCAGGCTATAATTTTCAGAAAGTACTGAAAGCTAATAACGTGAACTTGAAATCGTCCGTGACCCTCTCTGACATGAGGCTTTATGGCTCGGCACCTTCAGATAAATTCCTGCTCGTCATGAAAGCCCTCACTTCCGTCGCTAACGATAGGTCCTTGAATACGGCAGCTTTCGAGTCATATAAAAGTTTAGAAAAGCCGCAGAGAGCAGTATTGGACAGCTTGATGTACACTGGTTATAAATATTCATTGAAAAAAACACCCGCTGGCTTGGCTGACAGAACCCAGATGGATGCAGACGAATATTTTGAGAGGCAGTTCATAAAGACTAATGACGGTGTGCTGGTCATTGTCGGTGATTTGTCCAAAGAGGGGGTTCGGAAGATTCTAGAAAGTTACCTTGGCGCTTTCAGAATAAGCAAAGTCGTGCCTGGGAGGCCGGCAATCCAGTATAAATACCGTCAGGGGGACGTGACATTTTCATCTTCAGGGGATGACAAAATGATTGACATCGGTATTGCGACAGCTTTACCTTTCACTACGGAAAACAACATAGCCTTCTTAGCCGCTGCCCTGCAACTGCATCAGACATTGTCAGGAAAGATGGCAGAGAATGGCTTTTACGTTGAGATGACTCCGAATCTGAAACTATATCCCATGGAGTCCGTCGAATTGATTTTTAATTGCCAGCCTGTTCCGGAATGTGGGCTTCCGCTTGGCGTAGACAGTGGGTCTGAAAATCCTATGAGGGCTTTGAATGTCGCTAAGAAGGTTATCACCGATGTATTGGCGAAACCTATCACTGATGGCGAGCTGAAAGCGTATAAAATTTTGCTTTCCAACCGGTACTCCGCCAGCATCGCCGTGCCAAGTCGTTTCATAGATGCCATACTGCTTAGATATGCTTATGGCAAAGACATTCTGACTGATTACGGGAATAGAATAAACGGCATCACTGCCGAGAAAGTAAATCAAGTGAAAAAAGCCCTTTTGGAGGGGATGAGGATTGAATATGTCGTCAAATAAAGACTTCGGAACGATTATCCAGATAGGGGATATTCTTGTTTCGGATGATGTTGTCACTGAATATTTTGCCTGCGACTACTCTAAATGTAAAGGAATATGCTGCGTCATAGGCGATAGCGGTGCCCCTCTGGAAGAGCCGGAGCTGGGCAAGATTGAGGAGAATTACGAGTCGTTCTCTCCGCTGATGTCTGAGAAAGGTCGTGCTCAGGTTGCCAAGAATGGCTTTTTCATAATTGATAAGGATAACGACATAGTGACCCCCATCGTGGATGGTTCTGGTGAGTGTGCCTACACAACCTTCGATGAGGCTGGAAACTGTTTCTGCTCGATGGAAAAATGCTTCTTCAAAGTAACCTGCAAGTTCCGCAAGCCACAGTCCTGCTGGCTGTATCCTATACGCGTGACGAAGCTGAGCAGCGGTGGCTTGGCTCTGAACGTGCATCACTGGGGGCTTTGCAAGGACGCTTATGAGAAAGGAAAACGCGAAGGAATCCGCGTGTACGAGTTCCTTCGCGAGCCTTTGATCGCAATATTCGGGGAAGAGTTCTATTCTGCCTTGTCTGCGGCAGCGATTAAGCTCAATGCAGCCTCGTAGTCCGACGCATTGACCTTCACTTCCACCGGATTTACGTAATTTAATGACGTGTAGGAAGAATTCTCCCCGAAAACTTCCGCAGGGATTCCGTTCTCCCTTAACATTCCAGCCGTGATGTGGGCGCTCATTGGGTCGCTGAACTTAGCGACAGTCTTAAATTCATCTTCCATATATTCATGTATTTTCGTCATCGGACCTGAACTTGTATTCCAAGCCTCTGGCGAGCCTGTTTACTTCCTTTGATATTCCTTCAAGCGTGAAACCGCCAAGCTTACGTGTCAAAGTCACCTTATCCTCACCCATCTTGATAATCCTCGTGTAGGCACTCCTGGAACGGAAGAGCATATTCTCTCCATCCTCGTTTTCCAAATCATAGCCGCGGTCGTTCATATATTCAATCACACCCTGCCGTATCTCTGAATATTCTCCAGCTATGTCAGCATCCCTTGTGCAATAACCGAATTTCGGGTAAATGGCGGAAAAGGCAGCAAATAGGACTGCTATTTCGAGTACAGACTTCCATCCGCCACGGAACATCAGCTCCGGGTTGGCAGGAATCACCTTCAGCCACGCCAGAACAACCATGATCAGCGCCAGCAGCACTGAAATAGTTATGAAATATTTAATAGCTCTAAGGAAATACCTCATTGTCTGAATCTTTTTAACAAATATAATCATTTTCGCAATAGCACAACTTTTGTTACTTTTGTGTCGTTGTTGAAATTTAAAACATAGAAACTATGGCAGACATTGATCCAATAGAAGAACGCAGACAGCGTGAAGATCAGGAAAGAAAGAATCAGGGCCTAAAGAAAACCATGTACATAATGATTGGCGTAGCTGCGGTTCTTTTCATCCTGCTTGCTTACATCTGGATTTCAAAATCGATGCTCGTAAAGGATTTGAACGTTGAGAAACAGGATCTTACTCAGCAAGTAGAGGCTTTGAAGAGCGACTACGATAATTTGCAGTCCGATTATGAATCCATCAATTCTCAGTTGGATTCTTCTCGCGATGAAGTGAGTCAGCTCGTTGAGAGAATCAAGAAGACAGACGCTACGAACAGAGCTCAAATTCGCAAATACCAGAAGGAATTGGGTACGCTGCGCAGCATAATGAAGAGCTATATTGTCCAGATTGATTCGCTGAACACATTGAACCACAAGCTTACGGCAGATGCTGCTGCTGCTCGTAAAGAAGCTGCTCAGAGTAAGGCCGAGAGTGAGGAACTGAAGGGTCAGGTTGAGGATCTCTCCGGGAAAGTGGCGACTGGTTCCGTCATCAAGGCGAGAGGCCTGAGCGTCGCAGCATACAATTCTTCCGACAAGGTTACTGACAGGAGCAGCAGAGTTACTAGGCTGCTTGCTTCTATCACTTTGGTAGAGAACGATCTGGCTCCGAAAGGCCCGGTAAGAGTTTATCTTAGGGTTAAGGATCCTCAGGGCGTGCTTCTTACGAACGATGTTCAGACTTCGTTCAATTATAATGGTGAGACTATGGTTGCTTCTGCTTCGCGTGAGGTAGATTACGAAGGCAAGGAAGTTGACCTTAGCATTTATCTGAACGGCATCCCTTCCTATAGCTCTGGCATCTACACTGTCGAGGCTTACACGTCGCAGGCCTTCCTCGGCAAGACCGAATTGCTGCTGAGGTAACGCCGTGATCTACGTCCACGTCCCTTTCTGCAAGAGCTTCTGCACCTACTGCGACTTTTATTCGGAGGTGAGAAATTCATTCGATGAATATGCAGTGGCACTGCTCTCGGAGGTAGAGAGGCGGAAGAACGAGATTTCAAAAAATATGGCCGCATATCCTGATGCGGACACGCTTTACATTGGCGGAGGCACACCTTCTGTGCTTCCGCTGAACGTTTTGTCTCGGATCGTAGAAAAAATCTGCTTACTTAGGCTTGGGTTTGCGACTGGCATGCTGCTATCTGCTGCCCCATGGAAGGAATTCACGATTGAAGTAAACCCAGAGGATATAGTGGAGAAAGGGAATGAATATGTTGCCGGCTTGCTTGGGCTTGGAGTAACGAGAGTTAGCATGGGCATCCAGAGTTTTGATGACGGAATCCTGCTCTGGATGAACCGCAGGCACGATTCGGCTAGGGCAGTGAAAGCATACGAGATCCTGCGTGAATCTGATGCT
This sequence comes from Bacteroidales bacterium, assembly GCA_028724885.1. Lineage (GTDB taxonomy): Bacteria > Bacteroidota > Bacteroidia > Bacteroidales > UBA932 > Cryptobacteroides. The sequence goes on from JAQYTJ010000004.1 coordinate 40,462, forward strand.
GAGTGGAGGCGAGGCCATCCTGAAGCAAGACCTCTTCGAATCAGCATAGATTTAATATTCGGTATATTCCAGCTCAGCGACGAGGTCTGGAACGACACCATTTCGAAGGCCTTGTCTTTAAGCGGTTCTGGTGGCCGTCCTGACCATATTTCTGCTTACCAGCTCTCGATTGAAGATGGAAGCGCTCTGGCAGGGATTTTGGCCTCTGGCAAGTATAAAGAGGCATCGGATGAACAGTGCAGGCGCCAGTATGATATTCTTTGTCAGAGACTCAGAGAGGCTGGATATATTCATTATGAAATTTCCAATTTCGCTCTTCCTGGCTGCGAGGCTGTTCACAACAGTCATTACTGGGACCGCACGCCTTATGTCGGGCTTGGTCCGGGAGCTCACTCATTCAGCATATTCCCTGATGGCAGGCAGGTGCGTTCGTGGAATGAACAGAGGCTCCCAGACGGTGCTGCTCCGACATATTCATATAGCGTAGAAACGCTCACAGCCGAAGATGTCAGGATGGAGGAATTGATGCTTGGACTTCGAACTCGGAGAGGAATTGAGGTGGAAAAATTATTTTCATTGGTGGATAAATCGATAATAAACAAGCTATTAACTGAGGGCGGCATGGAACTTGACTGTGACAGAGTGCGTATTGCGGAAAATCATCTGTTCACATCGGATGAAATTATTCGAATGCTCGTTTGAATTTATTATATTAGTAACACATTTAAAATTGATTAGATATGAAAGGGGAATCATTATTTGCATTATTCGCCGGAGTGGCGGCAGGTTTGACGCTAGGGCTTCTATTTGCGCCGGAATCTGGTAAGGAGACTCGCGATAGAGTTAGGAAGGCTGCTGAAGATGGCGTAGATCAGGTTAAAAAAGCGTACGGTGATGTCAAAGAACAGGCATCTGACAAGGCGTTTGAGATGAAGGCTCGTGCCAGGCTGGCTCGCAGGGATCTCAAGGATTTGACAGAAACCATTAAGGATCAGGTTGGGGACTTGAGAGAAGATGCAAAAGCTAAGATCCTAGAGCAGCTCGAGAAACTTGAGGCATCTCTCAGAACCGATATTGGCGGGCTGGATGGTGTCGATGAGCAAGGCTCTGAAAATGCCTGAACATGATTGATTTCGCTAAACAAATCGAAGACCTGGGGCAGCGGGCAAAGGATTATGCTGACCTCCAGATCACAGATGTAAAACTGCGCACAGTAAAGGGGCTGTCAATCGCTCTAGGAAAGCTTGTATATATTCAGGTGCTCATCCTAATTCTGGCTGTGCTTCTGATTGCGCTGGCAATTGGGGGACTCTTTCTGCTGGGCGACTTGGTTGGCAGCACGACGGTCGCTGCTTTCATCATCGTCGGAATATTCCTAATTGCTTTCATCGTGCTCCTCCTGCTTAGGAAAAGGCTGTTCCGGGACACGTTCGTGCCACTTTTCGTGAAACTATTCTTTGATGGAGGGAGTGAAGATGCGGATTAAGGATATAAAGACGATGGACGAGCTGGAAGCTTGCCAGAAGAGCATAAGGCGGCAGATAGGGGATGAAGGAAGCGCAATTGCTTCTTCTTTCAGGAACATGAGGGAAGAATATTCGCCAAGGAATATAATGGCACGCAGTCTTGGGGCCGTGTCGGAGGTATTCCCTTTCCGACAGTTGATGCTGAATTTGGTGACTTATCTCATTAAATTCATTAAAAGATATTAAATGAATATTTTTTCTCAGCGGATAGAACTGGTCCGCTCCATGCTTCGTGCCAAGGACTGGGATGCCATTGTCATTACTGGTTCTGATCCCCATGGAAGCGAATATCAGGCCCCACGCTGGCATCAGATAGAGTGGGTCTCTGGCTACTCTGGCGAAGGAGATTTAGTGATTACCCTTGACAGTGCTGGTCTTTGGACAGATCCTCGTTATTTCATTCAGGCAGAACGGCAGCTGCCTGTAACGGGCATTGATCTGCATAAAACTCGGGTGCCGGATCAGGTGCTTATTCCGCAATGGCTTGCTGAGCAATTCGAGGGTTACGATGATGCCGTGGTGGCAGTGGACGGCTTGTCGCAGAGCGCTTCTTCGGTGCTTGACATCGTTAAGGCTTTCGGAGGAAAGGTCACGATCGTGAATGCCCCCGATTTCATGAATGCTTTCTGGAAAGACAGGCCTGCGGTGCCAGCCGCTCCGGTTTCCGTGCTGGATGTGAAATACGCTGGCTGGTCTAGGGAACAAAAGATTTCCTGGCTTCGTAAATGGCTTGGAGAGAAAGGCTTTGATGCCATCTTGCTTACAGCTCTAGACGAGATTGCATGGATGCTGAATGTGCGTGGGAGCGACATAGCTTACAATCCTGTAGTGATGTCCTATCTGCTGGTTAGCACGGACGATGTAAGATGGTTCGTTAGAAAACCTTCGCTGTGTACTGGTGTGCAGGGAGCCGAATGGGCATTTGACGAAGTCCAGGAAAGCGGAATAATCATTGATGATTATTCCGATGTCGGCCTGGCTCTGTCGGATCTGATGAACGATGACTATTTTGGCAAGCTGTACGTAGACGTTTCCTCATTGAACTACGACCTTTATAATGTTCTGAAAGATAGCGGGCAGAGTAGTAAAGTCATGTCGGGGAAATCCCCTGTTGCTCTTCGCAAGGCCGTTAAGAACGAGGTAGAGATAGAGTGCATGCGGAAGGCTCATCTGGAGGACGGGCTGGCGATGGAGAGGTTCCTTTACTGGCTGGGCAAGATGATGGAGAGCGGGGACACGGTTTCTGAATATGCTGCCTCGGAGAAGCTGCACGAGTTTCGCAGTGCCATTCCGGGCTTCCGCGGGGAAAGTTTCGAGACCATTTCCGCTTACGAGGCGAATGCCGCTCTGCCGCATTACGTCACCCCTTCTGAGAGTTCTGCGGAGATGTTCTCGGAGGGTCTTTATCTTTGCGATTCCGGTGGGCAGTACCTCTACGGCACTACTGACATCACCCGTACTGTGCCGCTTGGCTCCTGCACCGCCTTGGAGCGGGAAGACTACACGCTTGTGCTAAAAGCCCACATCGACTTGGCTATGGCTGTGTTTCCTTATGGTACAGCTGGCTGTCAGATAGACGCCTTAGCGCGAGAACCGCTTTGGCGGTCGCTCCGGAATTTCGGTCATGGGACTGGCCACGGAGTGGGATTCTACATGAACGTGCATGAGGGGCCGCAGGACATCCGCCAGAATTTCAACAGTCAGCCACTACTGCCTGGCATGATAACTTCCGATGAGCCTGGGATATACCGGGAAGGGCAGTTCGGCATCCGTCACGAAAACCTTCTGCTAACGGTTGATGCCGGTACCAATGAATTCGGACATTGGCTAAGGTTCGAGCCGCTCACCCTCTGCCATTTCGACACTTCAGTAATCCTTAAGGATCTGCTGGACAAGGCTGAGATCGACTGGCTTAATGAATATAACGCCGGCGTGTTCACAACTCTCTCATCGCACCTTCCATGCGAGATCGCTCACTGGCTCCGTGACAAGACGAAGCCGATATAAATTTCTGGTAGTAGAATCCTTGCTATTGAATGATGGCAAGAAGAGAGTTATGGCCCGTTATCGATCAGTTCTTTCCCACGAAACCTTTGTCAATGGGAAGAACCCGTTAATTTCACGACCTCGTCGATGGTCAGGCCTGACCTTTGGGCAACCTCATCTATTGGCATCCCAGAGGCGATCAGTGATTTTAGTATTTCGGTGCGTCCCTCATTACGACCTTTCTCCATTCCCTCGGCCCTGCCTTCAGCTCTGCCTTCCTTCATGCCTTTTGCCATGCCTTCTCTAAGCCCTTTCTCGAGGCCTTCCTTAACGCCTTTCTCGACCTGTTCGCCGACATACTCGTCTATGTCCCATTGAGTAAGCATATCCTTCTCGTATTTAATTACTTCATGTGGGGCGAA
>JAQYTJ010000005.1 GCA_028724885.1 Bacteroidales bacterium
CTGGCTGGAATCTGAAGAAAATGATGAAGGACCTTGCAAAGAAGAGCGCAAAGACTTTATTTGTCTTGTTGCAAATCCTCTTCGGAGATCCTCAATATAAATTACAAACTGCGCAATAGGCAGTTGTTAAGGATTGACTACTTATGGATTGCCAACCTATTTAAACGCCTCCTCGCATTGTTCGGTACCACTCGTAAATCCTACGACTAATGCATGGGGCTCATTCCGGATGCTTTTGCAGCACGAACAATCAATAAAGAGCCTGAAGGATTCGTCCGTGCAAATAGCGGGCATGGCGCTATTCAATGCAGTGCAGAGTAATGAGGCTCTGCCCTCCCAGGGGTACTTATAAAAGCTGGGCTGGGCATGCCGTTATGTTGTGCAGCGCATTCCGATGCAAACATGCCTGCACTCCAATTGGAAACGTAGGAATAGAACCAGCTCGGATGACGGGATCCTTGGACAAAGATTCTGAAACAAGTTCAGGATGACGGGAGTTGGTCGTGCAGAATCAGCGTAGTGGAATTTCGTAAAGTGCTGTCGGAGCATGTCCTTCCGGAGACTCTGCAAAGGGGTGCCGGTCGACAACGTGGCTCTTGGGAGGCCTCTATGTCGAGACATGCCCTTCCCTACGCACTTCTGTACAGACTGCCTCGACGGCGCTTTGCGAGACACTTCTTCCGAACGGTTTGAATATCCGTATGCGATGCTTTATTCGTATCATCGACAAGGTTTTGTAAAACCTTGAAGATAGGTTATGATTATTCGCAATCGTAGGCAACGGTGACATTCATTTTAAGTGCCGAGGACACATATTCGCATTGCCAACCACCTTTCTGTGAACTTGGTGGGCAACGCAGTCATTCATTACAAGCCAGTCGGTGGCACTATACCGTCGCCCATAAATTCTCGTCCTTCTGAGCGAGGACATGGATGAATCCTTTGTGACCACATCGACCACAGCCTCGCCGACTGCCTTCATGACGGCAAGCCAGTCATCAGAAATTTAGCGCAATGCCGAAGCCCTTCGAAGATGTGCTGATGTATGGCTGACGACGAGACCCATGAAGACGACCATTATAGTCATCTGCGATCCATTTCAGTCTCTTCTTTCCGATGACTAGGAGCGGAATGCCCACGTCAATGCATGCACCGCCAGCAACCCCAGTAAGTAATCCAGCAGCATACAGGCCGGCGTGGCTGTATTCGCCATCATCATATTCCATGGAGTTCAAGCCTGCTATCATCATAGCAATCCCCGCGACTGCGACAGGAACTCCGATCCAGACCAGGGTCTTCCCACTACGTAGCTGCTTGTGTGCGCCTACGTAAGTGTCTTCGTAAATCTGATTTCCTATATAGAAACGAATGTTTTCCGGTTTTATTACGTTCCCTTCGGAATCGACCAAATCGCCTCCCATATATTTGATCTGGCCGGGAACGATGTCCGGCCCGGAACCCTGCCGGGACGACATTTCCGTAGCCGCAGAAGGATTGGAATATGCTGTAGGGATGATCTGGGCAGATGCGTTCGTGGCAGAGAAAGCAAATATGCCAGCAAAGATTGCTAAAATAAAGTTGAGTTTAAACATTAGAGTAAATATTTGTTGTCAATATTGCCTCAAATATAGATAATATTTATCGAATCGGCATAAAAAAACTACTTTTTAACCAACAGTCCTTGCGCATAAAAAGTATGGCTGATCCGTCAGATTGACTCGTCAGCCATCCTCTCATCAAATGAATGATTCCTGACGGGAGCGTTCGCTATGGCAGATAGCTGATTACTTTATCCATATCCTTTGATAGTTTGGCCAGTTTCTCCCTGCCTCCTCCTGACACCTCTGCCGTTATCCAACCTCCGGAATATCCGATCTCGCCTACTGCCTTCATGACGGCAGGCCAGTCATCATCGCCTTTCTCTATGCCGACATCGAATCCTTTCCAGAGACCCTCTTCATTCATTTTTTTAATGCTGAATTCTTTTAGATGGAGCTTGACAATCCTCTTATTGAGTGTCCTGATCCACTGCTCTGGCCAGCCATAGCGCAAAACGTTACCGATGTCAAACCACCACCCAATAAGAGGGCAGTTGATATCATCCACGAATTGCTTCGCTTCAAGAGGACTCAGCAGGAAATTGTTCCATACATTCTCAAGGCCAATCTTGATTCCGGTGCTCTCTACCGCAGGGATCAACTCCTTGATGGCATTCAGCGCCGTATAGTAGGCTTCCTCGTAGGAAACGTCCTTGTTGACTACACCTGGAACCACCAGCACAGTGTCGCCTCCGATTGCTTTAGTGTCCTTCAGGGACTGGGTCACGGACTCCAATATCTTTCCCCTGATTGATGGATCAGGAGATGACAACGGGAGTTTCCAATGATCCTTGTTCACCGTCGTAGGAAGCTCTATCCCGGACTTATCCCTGGCTCTCAGAAGTTCATCGACAGGGAACTCCAGAGGACTGTTGAACTCAATGCCATCGAATCCAATCTCCTTGACCATTTTGAACTTATCGACTAGGGAGAGATCGTCCTGGATCATTCCGTATCCCAAAGCCTTCTTCATTTTTACAGCCTTTGCCGATTCCTTCTCCCTTGCAAAAGAAGAGATGTTCTCGGCAGAAACGAGTCCCGGGGCTGCCACCATGCCCGTAGTCAGCACCGTAGCTGATTTGATGAAATCTCTGCGTTTCATGGATTCCGTCGCTTAAAGACCAGGGATAGCCACCGGAAGATCATACTTGGTATCAAAAGTAAGATCCTCCGGGAAGGATTTCTCATCCGAACAGAGAGCTTGCTCCATTGTCACTTCCTGCCCGGTGTAAGCAGACATCCTGGCTGCCAGCGCGACAAGATTCGAGCGAGCCGCCCAGTCGAAGTCATTTATGAGAGTTTTGTTCCGGATAGCAGCAAAGAGTTCGTCATGTTCCTGCTGGTACATGCTCTTCACCTTGGCGTTCTTGTAGGCATTAGCATCAGTGAACTTGAAGGTGTCGTCATATTTCCAAGGATTTTTTCCGGTAATATAGTGCTGTCCGTTCATGCAGTCTACTACGCATTTCCCATCCTCGCCGACGAACTCCACTCCATAGGAATGAGCCACGTTATTCTGCTGTTTGCAGCTGAAATAAGCTTTGGTGCCATCAGGATATTCGAACTTTGCCCCGAAATGGTCGTACACGTTGCCATACTTAGGATCAGTCCGCTTGATTCTGCCGCCAGTAGCCACGACTCTTGAAGGAAGCGTGTCATTCATGCCCCACTGCATAAGGTCTACGCTATGGATTGCCTGCTCGACGATATGGTCTCCTGAGAGCCAGTTATAGTAGAGCCAGTTCCTGAGCTTGTATTCCATGTCGGTCCAGCCGCTCTTGCGTTCATGGAACCACAATTCACCTGAGTTGTTGCTCGCCTCGACCGCGAGGATTTTCCCGATGCTTCCATCTAATAGCCTGGAGAATGTCTCTCTCTTAGGAATATGGTATCTCCAGCAGAAGCCGGACATCAATTCCGTACCTTGAGCCTTTGCTTTCTGAGCCGCCGCTATTATCCTTCTCATGCCCGGCCCATCGACCGCAAACGGCTTCTCGCAGAAGATGTGCTTTTTCGCATTGACGGCATATTCAAGATGAGCCGGCCTGAAACATGGGGGCGCCGCTAGGATTATCACGTCCACATCGGAATCAATCAGCTTCTTGTAGGCATCCAATCCGACGAATTTATGGTCATTCGCAACTTGGACTTTCTGAGGAAAAAGCTTCTTCAGGGAATCGTAGGAATTGTCGAGCTGATCCTTGAAAGCATCAGCCATCGCAGACAGAACCACATTCTCGTCGGCATTCATGGCCTGCTCCGCAGCCCCCGACCCACGGCCACCACAGCCAATGAGGCCAACTTTCAGCGTGTTGCTGTTTCCTGTCCAAGCTCCGGACCTCGTTCCGGTCACGGATTCCGCCGCCATTATGTCTCCAAGGCCGCTATTAGCCGAAATCACTGTTCCGACAGTCGCTATTCCGGCTGTCCGTAAAAAATCTCTTCTTTTCATAATCTATATATTGAAATGCATTAATCATAATTAGGATTCTGCTGGAGCGCAGGGTCACGATTAATCTCCTCCTTTGCGATAGGCAACCAGTATGCACAACCGTTGGAGTTCCAGCTCCTTTCGTCCGTCATCGTAGTCGTGTCCCAGTAAACGATAGTCACTCCGTCAGCGAAATGATTTATGTAAGTAGGCGAGACATTAAAGACATTATCCTCGGCGATCATCCATTTGCGAATCATGAACCAACGATCTCCCTCTCCCATCATCTCTATCTGCCTCTCGTGACGATAATATTCGCGAGCCTCCTGCTGCGTGCAGCCTGTGGATCTGCTTGGCAAACCGGACCGGTTGCGAACCATGTTGACATACTTCATTCCCTCGGCGACTTCACCGAGTTCAATGCACGCCTCGGCATAATCGAGCAATACCTCGGCATAACGGATTTCCATCCAAGAGTTAGTGTTGCTATGAGCCTCGGCATTCTCAATCTCCGGGTCAAGCATTTTCCTGAGATAATACCCAGTCTTAGTGCCATTCCAAGCCTGCTTCGAAGCATTGCGAGAATCAACGCCACCAATCTTGGCGGCAGTACCTTCACCGAAATCATGAATTGTTTTCAGATCGCTATCCAGATACGATGCTCCATTTGTCTCGGTGTAATGGGAACCGATGTCAATTATGTTAGAGGCGGTTTCTCTATTTGCCCATGTTGCGCCATCATAAAGAATTGACGCATAAAACCTGGCCTCTCTCCCATTGTAAGGATTCCTATCTGGGTCTGCGGCGAGCTGCTCAGCAGTCCAAGCCCTTATATTATTGTCGCCTGGCTTATACTTATCCCATTGGAACGGGGTTCCATCCGACATTTCATACTTGCGGACAAGGTTCTCGGTAGGACCATTGTTTCCCCAGCAGCTATATCCGTTAGGACCCCACCAAAGGTTATTCCAGGCTGTATTCCCGACTTGGTCTAGATACTGGACTCCGAAAATAGCCTCATCGTTCCACGCACCCTTCTGTAAAAATATGCCTGCGTAGTTATCCACGTAGCCTTGGAAATCGGCATCCGACATGTCGGCTGACGGCTCTCCTTCTTTGTACTGCGCCAAGGAATAGGTGCCATACTTGCCATCTATGACATCCTTTGCGGCTGTTTTAGCCGCACGTAGCCTTTCTTCACGAGAGCCACTTGAGAAGTGCACCAAATCATTTCCAGCATTGAATGTGCCGTTCATCAGCTCTCCGGTCACGAAGCTCAGAAGTCTCGATTTCAATGCACCAGCAGCGCCTTTTGTAGCGCGGCCTTGGTCAATGCCAGACTTGTCAGGCAGCCCAGCGATGGCCTTCTCCAAATCTTTGAGTATGAAATCCACCGTCTCCTGTAGAGTAGAACGCGTCACATTCGTGAAGTCGTCTTTCAGCGAGAATGGTTTGTCCATCAATACAACACCGCCATAGCTTCTGAGCAGGTTCGTATATTCATAAGCTCTAAGGAAATATGCTTCTGCCTTTATCTGACTGAGTTTTGCCTCTTCCGATGAGTTCGATGTAGGAACATCGTCTGCGCCTCCAAGCAGAGTGTTAATGCTTTGGATATCACGATATAGGGCAGGCCATGTCAGCCAGCCATAATAACTTGGCCAGTTCGGATAATTAAACATGCCCATATTGCTCGGAGAGAGTGTGTTTTTTAGAAATACCACGCTACCTGCCCTATGGATATTGAGGGTCTCGTCAGTCGAGGAACTGAGCAAATCCTCCCTCATCCCCAAGATGGAGCCATTGTCTCCTCCTAATTGGTCATAACATTCGTAAAGATATGCTTCCAGCAGATTGATATCTTGGGATACGTTGTCCTGCGTGAAGGAATTAACTGATTCTTTGTCTAGCACATCACCCGTGCATGATGACAAAGTCATCGTAAACAGAGCAGCAAAACTCAATATTGTGTATTTAAACTTTTTCATATCGACTGATTGTTAATAAAAATCATCCTTCAGCTGAACTAGAAAGTAATATTTAGACCGATTGAATAATTCTTCATCGCAGGGTAACCTTGAGGGTCTGCCGTCTCAGGATCGTAATGACGTTGCGCGGAGTAGAGCAACGCCACGTTATATCCGGTCAGCATAATCGTGGCTCCAGAGACATTGAACTTCTCCAACAATGGCTTTGGAAGCGAATAACTCAGGGTTATGTTCTTGAGGCGGAAGTATGCCATATTGTCGTACCAGTAAGTGTTGTTGTGACTGTTGTAGGTCCAGTACTGGTCGGCACGGCTCCAAGGACGAGGATTGTTGGACATATTGTTCTCTGGTGTCCAGTAATCCTTCGTCATCCATTTGAACACATTCATGCCAGTTCCTCTGTTACCGTAAACTGCGCTGACGTAATATGTTCCCTGCCCTTGACCAAGGATAGATAGAGCCCAGTTCTTCCACGAGAGGTTAACGTTGATGCCGTAGAAGAGCTCTGGTGCGTCCGTTTTGTGAAGGTATATTCTGTCATCGCTGTTGATCTTACCATCTTTGGACACATCTTCGAAGATGAGGTCTCCCGGCTTGGCTCCCTCCCAGTGAGGATAATTGTCAACCTCCTCCTGAGTATGAAATACGCCGATCGCCTTATATACCAAGGCTGAGCCATACGGATGTCCGGTCTGCTTCTGCCATTCTACGGACTGCGCTGGCTCGTCCATGAACACGACCTTGTTTCTAGACCAGCTGAGGTTGCCGGAAATGTCCACATTGAGGTTTCCAAACTGCTTCGTGAATCCGCCTTCAACCTCGAAACCTCTGTTATCCACCTTCCCGATGTTCTCATCCGGCAGGGTGAGGCCTGTGAAGTTAGGAACGGAAGCGTTTCTAGTAATAAGAATGTCCCTGCGCTTGTTGTAGAAGAACTCGGTGTTCAGCCAGAACATGTTCTTCAGGAACTTGGAATCGAAGCCCCAGTTATACGTCGTCTGGGTCTCCCAAGTGATGTTCGAGTTCGCAACCACCGACTGATAAATTCTGGTCATTACGTTCTTGTTCGCCCCAAAAGTAGGCCCTGAGGCCAATGCGAACTTGTTGACGTACTGGAACGGATCGCCAGGGTCCATTCCCATCTTTCCTGCCGTGAAGCGTAGCTTGAAGTAATCAATAGCTGAGAGGTTGTTCTTCCAGAACGGTTCCTCAGATGCGCGCCAGGCAAGAAGTACTGCAGGGAAGTTGCCCCACCTCTTGTTTGAAGGGAACTTAAGGGATCCGTCGCGCCTAAATATGAACTCAAACAGATATTTCTCTTTGTAGTTGTAATTCAGACGACCAATGAACGACTTTCGGGCGTAGATTGACTCCGTCCCGGAGTTATTCTTGTCTTTCTCGCCTCCGGCATTCAGTATCTCGAGGAGGTCGGAAACAAAGTATTTTCTGAAGGCCGAGAAGTCAGAATCAAGATCGTTGTACTGCTCGTATGCGGCAAACACGTTGAAATTGTGATTCCCGAAGGTCCTGCCGTAGTTGGCGCTCGCCGTGTAGGTGTATTTCTTTATGTAGTTGTTTTTTTGGTTGAGCTGCGGATTGTCGTATCCGTTCTTGCTCGGGATAAGCACGGCTCCCTCGTTGGTAATGTATCCATTCGAGTCCTTCTTGCTGTTCGCCACATCGAGGGTGTAGAGAATCCACGGTTTGTTGAATTCCTTATAGTTGATGTGATCGACGTCATAATTGAAAGACCCGGAAATCGTGAGTCCTTTTATCATAGGAGGAGTAATGTCCAGTTGGAAGTTAGTCTGGTCCTTGTGAGAGTCGGTCTTCCTGTAGCCAGCTGCATAAGAGGTGTTGACCACAGGGTTCACGCCGCCTTCAAACGCCGGACCCGGCTCGCCTGTCGGCCAGTAATCGGCCACGGTCGGAACGACCATGGATGCCCAGCCGAACAATTGACTCACATCAATCGTAGGGTATTTCTTCTTGGAATACAGACCGCTGTACTGGGCTGTAACCTTCACCCAGTCCTTGAGCAGCTTAACATCGAACTTAGCCCTGAAGTTATACTGCTTATAAGTGGTCGAGGAATGAGAATAGATGCCGGATTCGTTCTTGTAGCCTCCAGATATGAAGTAGTGCATTTTCTCCGTTCCTCCGTTCACGCTCACATTGTAGCGTTCGTTATGGGTCCAGTCCTTCACGAGAGATTTCATCCAGTTCGTGTTCGGATGCTGCCATGGATCAGCACCACTTTCGTAGAGAGCTATATCCTCGTTGGAATACAGTCTAGCAACGCCTTCGTAGTCTTGAAGGTCGCTGACATAACGGGCGTACTCAGGAGCGTTCGCTGCATAGGGCAGGATGGTCGGCTTCGAGAAACCCTGCGTATATTGCATGTTCACGGTCGGCTTGTGTTCGCCTCCGCTCTTGGTGGTAATAAGGATGACACCGTTTGCGGCACGAGATCCATAGATTGCTGCGGATGCGTCCTTAAGCAACGAGACGTTGGCAATGTCATTAGGATCAATCTCATATAGACTCCTATCAGGGATTCCATCAATCACGATGAGCGGGCCAAGATCAGCCTTTTTCCCGAACGAGGAACGTCCGCGGACGTTAATCTGGGCAATGTCGTTTCCCGGCTCTCCTGTGGTCTGCCTGATTTGAGTTCCGGACAACTGCCCATTCAATGCATTTGAAACATCGAACGCAGCAGACTTGGTGAGTTTCTCACCTTTAACTGAAGATATCGCCCCGGCCACAGCCTCTTTCTTCTGGGTGCCATATCCTACAAGAACCACTTCCTGCAGGGTCTCTGTGTCTTCATTCAGAACGACGTCAATCGTCTGGCTTTCCCCGACGATGATTGTTTTCGTGATGTAGCCTATGCAAGAGACTTCCAATGTTGCGCCTTCCTGGACGCGAAGAGAGTACTTTCCATCGACGTCCGTGACAGCTCCCGTCGAAGTTCCCTTGACTAAGATGCTTGCGCCGATGACCGGCAATCCAGTTGCATCGGAAACCGTGCCAGTGATGGTTTTCTGTTGAGCAAAAGCATTGGCAGTGCCTATCACGCAGAATAGTAGCAGCAAGGCGATGCCCTTTAATAAGCCCGCAATTTGATGTCGAGCATTAGTAAACAAATTCATAAGTTTTAATGTTATTAATTAATCCGGTATGTTTTAATTTAAGAATATTCCTAACAAAAGGCAATGCCGTCCATATGCTTTTTTCGCCTCTTTATTGCCAATTCGTCGCTCCATGCAACAACTCTTTGCTGCTTTTTCACTAACCCGCACACAACGGAAAGACACGCAGATGGCGGCTACCCTACGCCTTTAACTCGTAACAATAACTTGAACCTTAACGTCTCTGTCCGGCATAGCCTGCAGAAGACGCAGCGCCGCCGTTTCCAATCCTGCGATTATCTTCCGTCAGAAGTTTAGCGCAAGGCCAAAGCCTCTGGAAGAAGTGCTGATATACGGCTGCGAACGAGAGCCAGGCAGGCGACCGTTGATCTGAACTGAGTGATAACTGCCATCACCTGACGCAAGACGGCTATTGTAGTCGTCCACTATCCATTTCAGTCTCTTCTTTCCAATGACTAGGAGCGGAATGCCCACGTCAATGCATGCACCGCCAGCAACCCCAGTAAGTAATCCAGCAGCATACAGGCCGGCGTGGCTGTATTCGCCATCGTCATATTCCATGGAGTTCAAGCCTGCTATCATCATCACAATCCCAGCAACTGCGACAGGAGCTCCGATCCAGACCAGAGTCTTCCCGCTACGTAGCTGCTTGCGTGCACCTACGTAAGTGTCTTCGTAGATCTGATTCCCTATATAGAAACGAATGTCTTCCGGTTTTATTACGTTCCCTTCGGAATCGACCAAATCGCCTCCCATATATTTGATCTGGCCGGGAACGATGTCCGGCCCGGAACCCTGTCGGGACGACATTTCCGTAGCCGCAGAAGGATTGAAAAAGGCAGTCGGGATTATCTGAGCCGATACCCTCAAGGCCGAGAATGAAAATACGACAGCAAGGATTGCTAATGCAAGGTTGAATTTAAGCATAAAAGAGAAATATTTATTGTCAGTATCTTTTCAAAGATAAATAAAAAATCTATCAAGTAGTTATAAAAATACGACTTTTCTCGCCTGCTGTCTTTGTAAGCCCATCCATGGATCCGTGACACAATAAAAATGGCGGCTAATAAGTCAGCATGACCTTTTAGCCACCAAGCAAGCAATTTTAATTCGATATTCTTCCTACCTAAACAGGCTCATTATATATACGCAGGCGCGAGCGGCGTGCATCGGGTATTTCCTGAACGCATTAGCATTCGCGCTGTCGGATAGATGAGCCTTGATGTAAGCCCAGAGCGAAAACGCATTATCTGCGCCTTCAGCGAAACACTGATATTTCCAGCCGCAAAGATTAGCGATTACAGCTTCTGCCTGAACATAAGGAACCATAGTTGTATACATCTTGCCGTCTGCATCTATGCCAAAAGCAACGTGTCCGTCTGCCTGCTGCCCTTCCATGCCATACATCAGCAGCCTTGTGGTTGGATCCTTCAACATATTCACGACATCTATATCCTCGGTAGCATATGCGGCATCAAGCAGCGCCCACGATGCCTCCAGATCAAGACCATACTGAATTCCCATATCGAGATTATTCCAGTCTTTGTCCATTTTGGGGACCATGTGGCCTGTCCTTACATCATAGAGCTTGTCCGTAATGACAGTGAGCAGAGCAGTAAGGTCGTACCTCAAGGCCTCGTCTTTCCAAACCCGGTAAAGCGTAGAAAAACCCTCGGCAAGGTACACGTGAGCAACCGCATCTTTTGTGGTATCTTTCTTTTCGAATTCTCTTGAGAGCTTAGAATAATATCCGCCTTTTTCCCCGTCCATGAATTCCTTCCTGACGATTTTATAAAGGTTGACAGCCGATTTCAGAGCCTCATCGTCCCTAGTCGCAGCGTAGAACTCGCTAAGAGCATATATTGATAAAGCTTGGTTAGCAAGGGTGCAGTCGGTGTCAACCCTTTCGCCATTTTCATCGACCGTAGAATAGACCCCTCCAAATTTATGATCGACAAAATTCTTCAGGAAATAATCATTAGCGTTAATCGCAGGCATGAGATATTCCTTCTGCTTGAAAAGCCTGTACGCCGTAGAATAGGCCCATAAAATCCTGGCATTCAGCTGAAGGCTACGAGGGGCACCTCTATCTGGCTCGCCGTCAGATCCGATATCGCCGAAAAATCCTCCATGAGGATCCTGCATCGCAGACCAGAATTTAAGGATATCCCACTGAAGTACTTCTTTCGCTTCTTTTATAAGATTGTCTGTTCTAATCATATTATGATATATTACAATGTCTTAACATGAATATTACGCCAGCGCACCTTAATTCCGCCACCATCGTGAATCTGCAGTGCGATCCTGCCATGGCCTGCGCCAATCTTAGCATCGTGAATATCCGTCATAGGTTCGCCATTAAGCCAAGACTGCAGATGATCCCCTTCAAGACGGATGCGCATCACATTCCACTGCCCCTCTTTAAGAATGTTCTCTTTCTCGTCTGGAATTTGATAGAGCCAGCCGCGGCCGTATGACTCGTAAACTCCGCCAGTATCGTGCCCCTTTGGAGCAACTTCAACCTGCCAGCCATGAACGGTGGTTCCATCAACAGTAGAACGGACGAACACTCCGGAATTCCCATTTGCTTCTTGCTTAAACTCAAGCATCAGGTCGAAATCGTCATAATAGTCTTCTGTAGCGAAATAGCCGTACTGCTTATTTGGGCCGCTCTCGCAGACAAGGTAGCAACTATCGTCCACGTACCAAAACTCCGTGCCGTAATTAATCCACCCGGTAAGATCCTTTCCATTGAAAAGATCCTTCTCGACAGGCTTTGACGGCAGTTCCTTGATCTTGATGTTACGGAACCATGCCGGATAGCCATGATCCTGGATGCATATGCGGCCTTTAGGAGACATTCCATATTCAGGTGCATCCTTCCATTTGCCGTTGGCCTTGCGGTTATGCCAGTCATGTGTCCAGGCATCGAACTCCACGGTGACTTTGCCATTCAGCAGATATGTCACGTGGCCGTTGTCGAATATTATCTCGGACTGGTTCCACTGTCCAGCCGGCTTCAGGTCGCGCGCAGAGAAATCAGGGACGTACATCGCATAGTCCACGGCGCAGCGCTGCCAATCTTCCAACTGGTAGCCATCATTCATCTCGGCATAATTCTCGTCATCAATCAACTGATACTCCGGACCGGTGATGTAAGGCACGGCGAAGTCAGGGCGCTCCACAACATGATAGAGCATTCCGCTGTTGCCCCCCTTGCTGATTTTCCACTCCCATTTCAAATCGAAGTTCGCATATTCTTTGTCGGTCACGATATAGCCATTGGCATCGCTGCCTTTGCCCTCAGCCTCGATGGTTCCGTCAACCACAGTCCATGGCCCAGTGAGTTCTGTGCCATTGTAGTCCCTCCAGCCATTAAGAGTCTGACCATCAAACAAAAGCTGCCAGCCATCTTTCTGCTCCTCGGCAGTCAGTTCATTCAGCTTGGATCCTCCGCAAGAAACTAAAGCCACGGCTGTAGCAGCCATGGCCCCTAATAAAAATAAAGACTTTCTCATATTGAGCATGATATAAAAAATTTTGGTCATTAATTCATTCGCCTGCCCCCATGAACAACCATGCACGGAGTCAATTATTACAAATATAATCAGATTTTGCCATAATGCAACGTGTGGAACTACTTGAATAGACAGCTTTTTTCGGTATCTTTGTAAGAACGATGAAATTTATATCTTCATATGTTTGATAGACAAATTTATATTGCAAGACGCCACAGGCTCTTTGAACTGATGGCACAGACGGCTCCTCAGGGAAGCCGCGGCATTGGCATATTCATAGGCAATGGAGAGGCTGCGGCCCAGTACAGAGACAATGCCTACAAATTCCGCCAAGATTCTTCGTGGCTCTATTTCTTCGGAATAGATGCCCCAGGCTACGCCGCAGTGATGGATTTCGATAGCGGAGACGTAAAAATCTATGCCGACGACGTGGAGATTGGCGACATAATCTGGATGGGGCCTCAGCCGTCAGTGGCATCAATCGCTGAAGGAGCTGGCGTACACGTGACTGCTCCATTCTCAGCCCTCAAGGAAGATGTAGGCAAAGCCCGTTCACAACACAGGAAATGCCATTACCTGCCGCTTAGCCGGTGGTACAATACCATGCTAATTGAAATGCTAATGGGACTTGGACCTGGCGACCTTGGAAAGGCAAAGGAAGATGGGGCCACGGATGGCAGGGCGCCTTCGCTGGAGCTAACGAAAGCAGTGATAGAACTCAGGCTCATTAAAGAAGATTGCGAAATCGCAGAAATGGATGATGCTGGCGCTCTCGGGCAGGAAATGCACGTCGTCGCTCGCAACAACATAAAAATCGGGACGATAGAGCAAGAAATCGTCGGCAAGATGGATGGCGTGACTCTCGCCAAGGGCTGGGGTGTTTCATTTCCGACAATTCTCACGCAGCACGGCGAAACGCTTCACAATCACCTGCACGACAAGGTGATAGAGCCAGGGAAGCTGATGGTGATAGATGCCGGTGCAGAGAACAACAGCCACTATGCATCAGATTTTACTAGAACCTACCCTACCAGTGGAAAGTTCACTCAGAAGCAAAAGGATGTCTACCAGATCGTATGCGACTGCAATGAATATGCTTTCAAGCTAACTAAGCCAGGAATAGCGTACAGAGATGTCCATCTGGCCGTTTCTAAACTGATGCTGGAAGGTCTCAGCCAGCTCGGCCTGGTTCATGGGAACATTGACGATATGGTTGCCGAGGGCGTAGCGGGACTGTTTCAGCCACATGGCCTTGGGCATAACATTGGACTGGACGTACACGACATGGAGGATCTTGGAGAAGATTTGGTGGGTTACGATCCAGATCAGCGGCGCTCTCCTCAGTTGGGACTTGGCAACCTTAGGATGGCTCGCATGCTGAAGCCTGGACATTTCATTTCCGATGAACCAGGAATATATTTCATCCCAGCATTGATAGAGAAATGGAAGAGCGAGGGAACCTGCAAGGACTTCCTCAATTTCGATAAGCTTAAAGAATATTACGACTTTGGCGGCATCCGGCTAGAAGATGATGTTCTCGTAACAGCTGACGGGGCCCGCCACACCGGCCCTAACCGCCTGCCGATTCAGCCAGACGACGTAGAGACTGCGATGCAAGGATAAGTCACGCCATAACGGGCGGCCTAAAAATTAACATTCCAGGGCGGACCTCTCGGCCGGCTCTGGAATTTTTGCTTACGTTAACGATCTATTTTTAAGACCATGTGACTTCTTACTGATTCATAATCAATAACACTGCAGCAAAGGTAATCTCGTCTCGAATGGCCCGCAATACCATGAAATTATGATTTTGCGCTTTGTCATCATTTCTAGGTATGAGCGAAGCGTCGCGGCAACATATTCATAATTAATAAGGATAAGCGAGCTTAGCATTTTTTGCTACATTTGCCTAATAATTTCATAATCAATGCGCACACAGAAAGTTTACGAGTCAAAGGATATGATGATTGACCTCATAAGGGATAATTACAACGTGCTTCAGGCCCTAGGCAGCTTTGGAATCAATCTCGGATTCGGCGACAAGACAGTTGAAGAAGTCTGCAAGGACAACGGCGTGGAGTGCAGGACTTTCCTTGTGATAGTCAATTTCATGGTGAACGGATATTTCAGTGGAGAGGAACTGGCATACATAGACATAGACACCCTGATGCACTACCTCCAAGCAAATCATAAATATTACCTGGATTTCCAGCTTCCATTCATGAGGAAAGAGCTGTCCGATTCTCTGAACTCTGAAGGCCGAGTGGAGAAACTGATAATGGATTTTTACGATGCCTACGCAGCAGAAGTCAGGAAACACATGAAATACGAGGAAGATCGCCTTTTCCCTTACATAGAAAGTCTGCTGAGCGGGAATCACGACACATCCTACAGCATAGAGACATACGCGAAGCATCATGGAATGGCAGATGTGAAGCTAAAGGAGCTGAAGAATATAATCATTAAATACCTGCCAGGCGACAGCCTCCGGAATAATATGCTTACCGCAACCCTATACGACCTGTACAATAACGAGGGATGGCTTCAGCTGCACACCGAGGTGGAGAATGAGATCCTGGTTCCTGCCATAAAGAACCTAGAGAAGAATGTCTCTGCGCAATCCGGGCTGGGCGAGGACGAAGCATCAGGGGCAGACGAGGGCAGCGGGACAGTTCTCAGCCCTCGTGAGAAAGAGGTGGTGGTATGCCTTGCCATGGGGTTGTCCAACAAAGAGATAGCATCAAGACTGTGCATCTCGATTAACACAGTAATCACGCACAGGAAAAACATATCTTCCAAGCTGAGCATACACAGCGTAGCTGGTCTCACCATATACGCAATAGCAAACAACTTGGTGGATATTAACTCAGCAAAGCAATAACGACTATTTTTTACTATCTTTGAAAATATTATTAACGAAT
Source organism: Bacteroidales bacterium (assembly GCA_028724885.1). Classification (GTDB taxonomy): domain Bacteria; phylum Bacteroidota; class Bacteroidia; order Bacteroidales; family UBA932; genus Cryptobacteroides. The sequence goes on from JAQYTJ010000005.1 coordinate 15,612, forward strand.
CTTCAATTGAAGTTATGAAAAAAGTAGTTTTATTTGCAATCGCTTTGCTTGGCTGCGCAATAATGGCGACAGCACAGCCGAAGGCAATCGGAGGAAGGCTAGGCTGGGGACTCGGCGTTTCTTACGAGCATTATCTAGGTGACCCAAATTTCCTTGAATTCGATGCGGAAATGTTCGACGTCAACAATGTCGGCTTTAGGCTGGATGGCATCTACAATTTCGTGTTTGCCGAGCCTGACTGGACTCCTAGGGGAACGTGGCAGTGGTACGCTGGGCCTGGCGTTGCGCTCGGCTCTGCCCACTACAACCACGATGACAATTTCTTCTTCATGTTCGAGGGGCAAGTCGGCCTCGAATACAAATTCTGGTTCAATCTGCAATTATCCGCCGATCTCCGCCCTGGCTTCGGAATCTGCGATGGGGAATTCTACACAGACGGATTTTATTACGGATTCCTCCCTACCTTCAGCGTGAGGTATTACTTCTAACTGGCACAACGACTTACCCCGTCGGCACGGAACGATTTCCACCGACGGAATCACCTCTAGCTGAATATAGAATATTCACGATATTCGCTGCCCCCTGCACACTCAGGGCAGCGATTTTTTATTCACGCCCACCCTCTCCCCTACCTCTCACTGGAATGCACTCGCTGCTTTCACAAAGCGAGGGAAGCTGACCACATGTTCTGTTTTTTGACATAAAATGCGTTCGCTGCTTTCCCCAAGCGAGGGCGACCGCAACACAGCGCCCTAGAATGCTGGTAACCATGAAAACACCCCACATGCTATCCTAGGTGTTTACATGCACGTATACGGTTCAATGGCCTCATCGGCACATCATCTCGCGCGGCAAAAGCACTAACCGGGCGGTTGGTGGTTCGCCCGAAAATTCGTACTTTCGTAAAGTGGGCAATGGTACCTACAATATAACCTAATTACATTATGTCAAACTTAATCAACAACTGCTACCACATCTACTCCAACGGCACTAAAATGAACGACATGTTCTCTGAAAGAAAAGACAAGATCATGATGATGAATATGCTGGCCGTTACTTCTTTCGCCAATGATGTCAGGCTTCTTACCCTACAAGTCATGGACACGCATTTTCACGTAATCGCTTCCGGAACGGTCGAACGCTGTTCCAAGTTCACGAGAGAGCTCATCTCCAAATTGAACATATTCATTAATAGAAAAGGTCGGGCGGCATATTCCATCGATGGACTTGAGATTTCGATGGACCCGATTTCGGAAGAGCGTGAATTATTGAACAAAATAGTTTATGTCTATCGGAATGCCATTGCGGCAGGGTTTCCTTTCGCTCCATGGGAATATGAATGGGGTCCGGGGAATATATATTTCATTGATCATTCTTCGTTTGACTCTGCAGGAAGGCCGCTGAGCGAGTTGTCGTTCAACAAGCAATATGCTTTGTTCCATTCAAGGGTAAAGTTACCGCAAGACTGGAGGATAAATGATGAAGGCATGATTTTGCCGCACTGTTTCGTCGATTGGGGAACAGTGGAGCATGAGTTCAAGAAAGTGACATCTTTCCTAGCATTTCTATATCAGAAAAGCGACCTTGAGGCCAGATATGATAACGAGTGCAGGCGCAAGGTAATGAGCAGATTCAGCATCAAGGAATTAAGAAAAGAGGCTGACGAGCTTTGCTATGCCGTCTATGGGCATGGAATAACAAAAGCCAACGCCGAAGAGAGGCTCTACGTCGCCAAGGAGCTATGGAGGAGTCGGAGAACGTATGAGAAGTCATACCTTGCCAGGGCAACTCTGGTTCCTAAAGAAGTTATCAATGAATATGTTGACGAAGGTGAATGAAAAGCTTTCCCAAAGCGAGGGGAAGCTGACCACATGTTCTGTTTTTTGACATCAAATGCGTTCGCTGCTTTCCCCAAGCGAGGGCGACCGCAACACAGCGCCCTAGAATGCTGGTAACCATGAAAACACCTCACATGCCATCCTAGGTGTTTGCATGCACGCATGCGGTTCAATGGCCTAAGTGGCACATCACCTCGCGCGGCAAAAGCACGGGTGGTCCGGAAGCCTCCCCAAAATATTCAAATGGCGTTAGCGTTGCGAACGGAGGTATTTGCCCTGAGTGGCGAAAGCATCGTATTCAGCCTTCCATTCTTGATCTATGAATATGCTGTCGGTTTTATCAATATAAAGCACACCGTCAAGATGGTCGCACTCGTGCTGGAAAATGATTGCGGAAAAACCATTGACAGTATCACTGCAAAGGCTGAAATCAGAAGGATTGCGATATGATATGACGACCATTGGATAGCGCATCACTCGGCCTCGCTTCGTCGGCACGGAAAGGCAGCCCTCAAAGCCTGGAGCCATGTTCCCGAAAGCCGTGTCTATCTGAATATCCGGATACACCTCAAATGGCTCTCCGGGCTTATCCACCCTCTGCACTGCAATGACGCGCCGATTCACCCCGATCTGCGGAGCTGCGATGCCCACTCCGCCATATTCGGGAGCTTTCACTGTAGCCAGGAGTTTGGCTTTCAATCTGTTATATTCATTAGACTTCAGCGCCTCTGCCCCTAACTGCATTGATTTGATCCTAAGGATTTTCTCGTCATCAGGATCATTGACATTCAGCACATACATCACAGAATCCCCAGAAGACAGTAATGCGGTCTCTTCCTTCGTAAACCCTTCCGCATCCTTCTTTTCCCTGGAAAGCTGTAGTGACATTATAGTCCCCACCACCAGCAAAATCACCAGCAGCACGAACGAGAACGTCGAATTGTTATGTTTGTTTTCTTGAATTGGCATAATAATATATATTTCGTTATTATGGATCCTGAATCAAGTTCAGGATGACGGAGTGGGGTCGTTCAGCATGACGGGCGGGGTCGTTCAGCATGACCTCTTATTGGGAATGGCGTTTTGAAAAGGGCGTAATGTTCTGAATAATAGCGGAGCACGGTCTCTTGACAAATGGCATCTGACTGGAAGTTTGGACTGAGTGGCATTTTTCAGCCGCTCAGGATAACTTCCGGAAGATGCATTGCCTACGAATCCATTCCAACTAATGCGTTCACTATCGCATCTGACTGGAAGTTTGGACTGAGTGGCATTTTTCAGCCGCTCAGGATAACTTCCGGAGGATGCAAGAGCGCATGGTGTGTAATTCTGCATTTTTGCACACCCCAAGACCGGTCGCACCAACACGACCAGGCTCTGCCATACATCAGCATCACCGCCATTACAAATGCTTGTCATGCAAGTCGTTCGTGATGGTGAAGAAAATTTTGCCGTCAATGAAATCGTAACTTAGATCTCTTAATATGTTATGTTCACCATATAGGTCAGTAAGTTGATCATATTGAGATTCTAAAAACTCAGTAATCACGCCATCGCTGAATGTCATCCTAACACTTCCAAAATAACTTGTGGTACCCCCGTCGTATGTTGTATACCCTTGTGCGGTATATGACGTACCCGTTAGAACAGTGAACGATAAATATGGTTCATCACTTAAATCAGACGTTCTAAAAAACTCTAACTTGACATCATAAGGAGTCTCATTGATGTATGTTACGTCAAGTTTATAGCGCAATGGCTTACTGCATGCCCCAAAAATGAATACAAATGCTAAAACTGCCAGCAGTAAAAATGCATGTTTCTTAATAATTGTTCTCATAACATTCGAAAAGTTTATCAATTTGCACGTTTGAAATAAAAGATGGCTTCCAAATCTTAAAGTTTTCTTTTAACGATTCCATGTCTTTTGACAATAGAAGCAACACGTTCAACATATAGTAAGAGAAACCGTAAACCTCGTCAAATGGAAGAGCTGGATTATTTGCCCCTTGGTTATAATTATCAACAAGATCGACGAATAATGAGGAATATTCTTTATCACTGCTGCCAACAGGCCAAGACTGTTTTGCTCTATGCGCAATATAAGTTGAAACATTTGCATTTAGCGCATCATATTCCAGCTGCAAAAAAGCCCAACTTACAAAGTTTGCCCAGCTCTCAACGATTATGTCACTTACTTGCCAATACTTAATTTTAGTAATCAAAGTACAATGGGATACATGTCCTAATTCATGTGATACTGTCGCAAATATACTTGGAGTTTTTCTATAATTATTGCCATCCTTAATGTATATTCGAATATCGGGAAGAGCGCCCATACCGATATTTCCCCAATAATCGCTCCTGCCATCTTTATTAAGGATGCATATTTTCTCTTTTCTTAGATTCATTGGACGTGCAAGACCGCCTATATTCCCATTGTAATAACGATTAGCGACGCGGTGGACTACAGATGCCGCAAGCGTTTTGTGCATAGATTGATTGATTGCAAGGTTCCAATCTCCTTGCTTCTTTGGCCCGTTATATATTGCCTGCCCAAACCAACCGAATCTTGTATCCCACTCTGTTCCCTCCCAGACCACGCTATAATTGGCCGGCCTCTTAAATGATGCACACCTATAGTATCCATATTCATTTGTATAAGCCTTGTAGGTCGTAAACCATCTTCGTGCTCTCACTTTTACCCTGTGCAAAGGGATATAACTATTAGTGGCATTATCATAAGCTGTTATGATGCCAGAAGGGTTCCACGATGACTTCCCCCCTTGTGTTCAGTTCATCGGGTCCTGAATTACCAGTACGTTCCAATGATTTGTCGACAAGCGCTTCGATGAAGTCAGAGGTAAGATTGCAGCCCGATCTGGTATAGACGGTATCCCCATCATCTGGAATGAATAGCTCTTCGACTAATTCACAATTGACACTATCAGGCACGGCATAATCTATAGGAACGGATGCATACCTATAGCCGCAAGAATCATAGCTCTCTGGCATACATCCTTCTTCTAATATTTCATAATCAAGAGGATAAGGATATAATTCCAAAGTTGTGTCTCTTTCGATTCTTTCTAAGTCCTCGCGACTTTCAAATTTAAATTTCACGTATGCATGTGTAGGATAGACTATATCGTCTATAGGCTTATCAACATCTAACCTAGTTTTAATGTCCAGAGCCAAATAGGCTTTTTCCATGTTTTCGACAGAATAAGGATTCTGCAACTTCTTGCCCAATTTAAAACTTCTCTCAGAAAATTGAGAATTCTCATAATAAGCTACAGAATTCTCTTTCTCGCTACACGCAAAAGAAGTTGCGCAAATAATAAGTAAGACAAGAAACTTTAAAAATGCCTTCATATTATCATCATGGAATTAATAAATGGTCATAGTTTTTCCTTATTATGGTATTTCGCAAACAATCAATTGACACTTTCGTCATGAAGCCAAATTACGTAATCGCAGATTCGAAATATACTATAAGTATCTGATTGCTCGTTGGTTAGTGTATGTGGTATATTTATAATCATATATGACTCATATCGTTTCAAAAATAATTATATTATCACCTATTTACAAATATTTCTTCACTGACGTTCGGCGTAGTTTGCCAGATAGTCCGCGACAGGGCACAAGGTGTTTTGCACGCCAACAATAAATGCTACTACCACAGAGCAAAACCACCTCGCTCAGAAAATGCATCCGACCGAGAATAGCATCCCCTATCCGCCATTACATGAACAGATGCATCCGACGGGAAGTTGTCCTGAGCGGCATTTTTCAGCCGC
>JAQYTJ010000006.1 GCA_028724885.1 Bacteroidales bacterium
GACGGTTGCTCTGGCAGCGACGGTCGCACCTTCCAACGCCACGGACAAGAGCGTCACATGGTCGAGCAGTTCCACCGCTGTGGCGACGGTGGACGGGAACGGCAAGGTCACGGCAGTGAAGGCCGGGGAGGCGAGCGTAACCGTTACTACCAAGGACGGCGGAAAGACGGCTACCTGCACGGTCACCGTGAAGGCTGCGACCGTGGCGGTCACGGGGGTCGAAGTGGACCCGGCTGAATTGTCCGTCGTCGAAGGGACATCGGCCACGATCAAGGCCACCGTCAAGCCGGAGAATGCGACTGATAAGGCCGTTTCGTGGACGAGCAGCTCCTCAGACGTGGCGACTGTCGATGCTGATGGGAAAGTGACTGCGGTGAAGGCTGGGGAGGCTACCGTGACAGTGACCACGAAGGACGGCGGCAAGACCGCAACCTGCAAGGTGACGGTGGAAAAGAAAATCATAAATGTCACCGGTGTGAGCCTCGACAAGAGTGCGATTGAGCTGAAGGTTGGACAAAGCGAACAACTGACCGCCACCGTGACGCCTTCTGATGCTACGGACAAAACTGTGAGCTGGTCTTCGTCTGAAAAAACAGTAGCGACGGTGGATGAAAACGGGAAGGTGACGGCGGTTAAGGTCGGAGAGGCTATCGTGACAGTAACCACGAAGGACGGTGAAAAGACGGCGACGTGTAAGGTAACAGTCAAGAAGGTCGAGGTGAGCAGCGTCGTGCTGAGCATGGCTAGCATTTCGCTGGACGAAGGCGGAACCTACCAGCTTTCCGCCACTGTGCAGCCGGACAACGCTACCAACCCGAAACTCAAATGGAAGAGCGAGAACCCTGCAGTGGCGACGGTGGACGAGAAGGGCTTGGTCAAGGGAATATCTGCCGGAACAACATCGGTCACGGCATCGGCGGACGGCATCTCCTCTTCCCCTTGCGAGGTCACGGTACGCGCAGTCGAGGGCATCGTGGTCGAGGATGCGGAGTTTCAGAGGTTTCTCCAGCAAAAATTTGACTATAACCGGGACGGGATTCTTACGCAGAAGGAACTGGATGCAGTCACGGATCTAAATTTGGTGAGTAATAAAATAAAGTCTCTTGCCGGCATCGAACATCTCAAGAACCTCAATTACCTTTACATAAGAGGTACTGGCATCAAGTCAGTTGACCTGAGCAAGAACAAGGCCCTTGAAAAAGTCTATATTTACGATACACAAAAATCCATGTCCGGCAAGACTGACCTTTCCGGCCTGACTAATCTGAAAATTCTGAATATTACAATAGAGACTACGCCATCCGGGGTTGAATTCGACCTTTCCGGCACTGACGGCATTGAAAACTTTACGTTCATGTCTAGGTATAATCCAATTCCGGCATTCAGCACCGGTGCATTGAAGATATTATCGCTCATGGATGTTCTTAGCCTAGGCTGGATGGACATTGAAAAGCTTACCGGCCTCACATCGCTTTATCTATACAACGTTCGTGAAGAGAATAAGGAATTGACTTCTCTCGACCTGACCAAGCTCAAAGATTTGAAATCATTGCAGATTAACGGATATGCTGTGTTGCAAACATTGAATATTTCCGGCCTCGAAAAACTGGAAAGACTGGACATCTGGTCTACTAACATCAGCCCTATAGACTGCTCGGCCTACCCGACATCGGTTACGTACCTGCACGTCGGCCGATTCACTAAGTCGCCAAAGCTTCTGAACATCGACAAATTGTCTAATCTTGAAAAGCTAGAGCTAGCCCATGTGGACAATGAGTCCCTTGACCTGAGCGCCAACTCCAAACTGAAGACAATCACGATTGATGCTATCCACAATCTCAAGGAAATCTGGTTGAAGCAGGGCCAGGATGTGACTGTGGATGGCAATGCTGCCAAATATGTGACCATCAAATACAAGATTTGACATACCCCCCGCCCAGAAAAACGGAGATTCTCAGGCGGCCAGCACTGGTTTGCCGACCCTTGCGGTGCGCAAAATGCACGATTCACACACCGAGCCAGTGGTTTGACGGGGTGGTTCGTTCAGAATGACGTGTGAGAAATTGCGTTCATTTCCATCTCGTCATTATGGGCTTGAGCTAGGTCAGGCCTATTCGCAGAATGGGGCTACGTAGCATGAGGTTTTGTTCTGAACTATTATCTTGTTCATGTCGTGGGCGATAACGACGGTGTGCGCTGCCTCATCGATCGTGAAATCGTCCATGCCTCCGCCGAGCGGGATGAAAGGAGGGATCTGCGCCGTGATATATTCAGAACCATTTTTAACGTTCGCCGCCTCAACATCGCAAAGCGGCAAGCGAATGCCCAAATCGGCTACTCGGCGGCCTTCAGCAATGAATATTTCCTGCCGCATCAAGTAGACTAATTCCAGAAGATCATCGGGCGTCGAAGCAGCAGAAATCATTTCTGGAGTAACGGAAGTCCCAGATATATATGGCACCGAAATTAGGTTCGGAGCCTTCCGGTCAAGCACAAGGCCAGACCTCAACGTGTCGTCTGGCGACGCTGCCACACGGTAATCGCTGCCTTCGGGATACACCTTAGACCCACCAGAGAAATCGCCATCGACCTGATCATTTACTTCAGCCTCAACTGGCCGTCTGCCAACCAAGTTCAAGAGTGCCAGCAGAATGGCTTTAGCCCCAGCTACGTTCCCATCTGAAATCGCAGCCTCGGCCTTTATCAAATACGGCTCTTCGGCCTTAGCTATGCAAATCGGCCTTGCGTCCAGAGACGTTTTCTTAAAATATTTCGGGTCGAGGAAATCCAGCCTAGGGAGTGGCTGATAGGCCGTTCCGTATGTGCCTGACAGGAACTCCTGAATGCCGCTGAATAATCCATTTTCGCCATCGAATTTCACCATACAGACGAAATCACCCGATGAAGAAAGAGCCGCATCCGAATATTTCACTGCGTTGGCCTTGTCTCCAAGCCGATAATATGCCCTGGCAATAAGAGTGTTAGCCAGAGCCTTGTCATCGACAGACTCAGCCAGCCGGAGAGCTTCTTCGAAAGCCGATATCGCAAGACTGAGATGTTCCCTCCAAGGTACCACCTCACCGCCAGACTCAGAGGGAAGCGCAACGAAATATTCCCCAGCCAGGAGATACGAATACCCTTTCAAATATAGCAGATTGAATTTCTGCGCATTCGTGGTTTCAGCATCGGCAGAGGCAACCACCTCCAACCCATACACAGCATCTTCACGAATAGAGCCTACATACCGCTGCATAGCAGTTACGTCAGAATCCGTGTATAGCAGGGTCGGGCTATCGAAAACCTTACTCCCGGCAGTGTAGGTGTTATAATAATTATCCGAAAGAATTTCCATAAGTTCCGAATAACGGCCTATGGCAATGGCAAAATTGCGGTTGGCTCCGTTCACCCAAGTCTTCATTGCATTGGGAGACTTAAGGAAGTCTTCTTCAGATACATTCGGATTCTCGACGTCACCCGGGTCGAGCAGGCTGCACGATGCCAGCGACAGAGCTGAAACACAATATATTAATATTTTTTTCATCATTAAAAATTGAATTTCATAGAAAGAATATATTGCCGAGGCAGGGAAAAGGTGGAATAATTGATTCCTCCGACAGTGACGGAACCTTGGTAGCTGCCGCCGTAAAGCACTGCCTCTGGGTCGACGCTAGCCGAAGTGAAAGAGAAAGGATTATTCACGTTGAAGCCAAGCAATATGTTCTTCGCAATGTGCTTTGGCCTAAGTTCGTAGGACAGGCCTATGTTCCTAATCTTGAAGAAATCCGACTTCTCTACGAAGAAATTCGTGAAATTCAGCCAGCTCTTGCGCTGGGAAACGCCTTCCAAGGCCTTCGATGGAATGGCAGGATCTTTAAGCCCGTTTCGGAAGCGGAACATCCTGTCGAAAGATACCACGTGTCCCCCATACTGCCAGTCTCCGCCAGCCACAAGTGTCAGCCGTTTATAAGACGCTGAAAGCAAGATGTTGCCATAGCCTTTGGGGAGCGTGTTACCTAAGTTCTGGAGCGGCAGAACTTCTTTCAGGGAATTATCCTCGTTGAGAACAGCCTTGTAACCACGCAGGAAGCCTACCGACTCTCCCTTTGCCACAACCGTCTGCACAGTCCTTGAAGAAAAGCCCCCGATTGCGAATGGCACAGCTGTGCCCACCTCCAGCACCTTGTTGGAATTGGTGTTGAACGAACCTTGAAGCCTCAGCTTCCAGTCCTTAGAGTCGAGGATCTGCGCAGCCAGGCTAAGCTCTATTCCCTTATTCTCGATCTTGCCTGCATTCGCCAGATACTGAGACTCCTGCCCAGACGACGGGAGCGAAGGAACATTGAAAAGAGCCCCTTTGGTAAGGGCATAGTAATATGTCAAGCCAAGGCTGAGCCGGCTTTTGAGTATGACAGAATTGAAGCCGACTTCGCAAGAATGCTTCTTTTCTGGCCCCAGGTCAGGATTGCCCACCTGGCCGAAAGATGCCGCCTGGCCTCCTCTGTAAGAATAAAAACCGATTGTCTTCTGATACTCGAAAGGCGGAGGATAGCTGCCGGCGACTCCGTAATTGGCGAAAATCCGAAGATTCGTAAGCACATCGCTGTCTTTCAATGATTTCATGAATGGCTCATCTGAGAACACGTAGGACAAACCAACTTTTGGGTAGAACTGCCAGCCTACATTGTCCCCAAACGCAGAATTATAGTCAGAGCGAAGCCCTAAATCCAAATATAGCCTGTCAGATATTCCTACGTTTTCCTGAAGGAATAGCCCGTAGCTGTAAACATAACTTTTCCATTCATCCGAAGTCAGAGTTCCCGCTCCCGAGATTATTTTTGAGCCATCCCTCACGTTGCTTCCGACGAATCTGGACTGATGATCGCTAGTGCTGAAGAATTGGAAGCCTCCTGTCGAGAGCAGGCTGAACCAGTCCTTCCGCAAAGAATGCCTTGCGTTCAGTTCCCCCGTGAGACCGAAATACTTCCTATCGAAATTATTGATGTAACCAGCGTCTGACGTGCCCTCGGGCTTCACCTGAGTCAACACGAGATATTCATTAGTGACTATAATCTTATCTGAATTCACCCTGTAGTCCACACCTAGGATGCCTTTCACGCTAAGACTGGCAAATGGGGTGAATTTGAATGACTGGGATGTCTGGAAACGTCTCACTGTCTCGTGATTGTCTATCAGGCTTTCCGCCTTGCTGACAAGCTCTTTCATCTTTGAATATGCCCAAGAGTCGTTTGCGTCAATGTCTGACTTGAAATTGGCGGCTTTCCCGTCCTCGGCTATGTACGAGAAATTGGCGCAAGCCGTGCCTTCCGTGAACCAAAGTCCAGTGTAGTAGCCCTCATTGCCGTTTCTCGTGCGATAGAAATCTTCCGAAACAAGCCCGAAAGAATTCGAATATTCCAGAAAATCATTGAATCTGATGTGGGAGCCAAAACGAAGATCGTATTTAGTAATCTCGTTATTGTTACTTATCAGCGTTCCAGAACTGTTGCTCATGCTGGCGCCGAAACTGTAGCCGTAATCGTTCGTGCCTCCTTCGAAGCCAAAACGGTATTTTTGAGAGAACCCCGTTTTATGCAGCAATTTTTTCGTGCGCTTGAAATGATAGAACTGGCCGTTTGCCGTCTCCGGCCCCATCTCAACTTCACCATAGAAATTCGTCTTCTGGCTGCTGCCTTTCTTCGTGAATATCTGGATTACCCCGTTAGCAGCATCTGAGCCGTAAAGCGTAGTCGCAGCGCCGCCTGGAACATATTCGATTCGCTCGATATTCTCCATCGGAATGTCGCTGACTGATCCACTCACGGCGAAGTTACCCCCGATAGGCACTCCGCTAGTGGTGTTATTCAGCGTTGCAGCTGTGTTCAGATTATCGACCCTCACTCCGTCCACATAAATGACTGGTGTAGAGTTGCCGAAAGCTGAGGAAATTCCTCTAGATTTAATTATCGAAGCAGTTCCTGACTGGCCGCTCCCCAAAGTGATCTGCACGTTAGGCAGGGAATTTCTCAAAGCTTGATCTATTCGGTCTGCCTTTATGCCTCCCAAGTCTCCTGCGCTGACGGTAGCAATGTTCGAAGACAGCCTCCGCTTGCTTATTTCTGCGCCCTGGCCAGTGACCACGACCTCGTCCAACCTGAAATAATCCTGTTCCATCGAGACTGTGACAGACATCTTGCCTGTAGCCCTTATCGCAGTTGTTTTGTATCCCATGCACTCGAATCTGATGACAGACCCGTCAGGAGCACCGACTTCGAAATGTCCGTCAAAATCCGTCGCAGTGCCTTTAAGGGACTTTCCATCCACGATGACAGCCACTCCAGGCAGAGTCGCATGCGTCTTTGAATCGATGACGGTGCCTTGTAGCATTACAAGAGACCCGTTGTCGTCATCATTTCCTGAACGATCGAACGTTTCGGCATCAACAGAGGGCAGCAAGAAAAAGAAAAGGACGCTCGCCGCCACTAGAGAAATTTTCATCTTTTTTAAGTTTTATCAAGCAAAAATGTCGCTGCTTGAATTTTGAGACCGCTAAAGTAGAGAAAATACTCTGTTTCCCAATGAAAATTTTGTTACTTTCCTGTTACAGGTTCCATCGCCAGCAGGGTTAGAATACGGTCCGCGATGGTTCCGACTTGGCTGGACTTTGATAAGACGTTATTCGTCATGATAGAGAATATGATTGCGTCATCCTTCGAGCCCTCGGCTGGAACGATGTAGCCGCTGAAGCATAGCACACCGTTCATGGAGCCGCTTTTCATGAATATCCTGTCTTTGAGTTCGTTGCTCTCCCCACGTAAGCGGCTGGAGAGCGTCCCCTTGCCTGGCTGAGGCAGGCTGGCAACATATTCACCGAAAACAGGACTCTCCATCATCTCGGAAAGGAAGCTCACGAAATATTCAGGGGACACGTAGTTTCGCCTAGATAGTCCGCTGCCATCCTCGATTTGCACTTCCTCCGGTGAAGCTCCCAATTTCGTAAGAACCTCGTTCAAAGCCACATAACTGGAATCGTAACAAGCCGAATGGTGCATCCGCCGACCTAGTATCCGCAGGCAGGCCTCCGCATAGAAATTATCACTATCGTGATTGGTTTCTTTAATGATTTTGCTCAGTTCTGGTGAGTAAGTGCTGCCCAAAATCTTCAAATCATCTACCTTGGCGGCATATTCATTGAACTCCTGCCTGTTCAGGTTCTCCCTGATGCGGCCCTTCACTATGTCCGCAGGGGCTCCGGTCACCTCAATGCCGTGCGTAGTGAGATAATTCTTGAAATAGTATGCGCAGGTGTAGGCTCCGAATTTGTTGCTGAACTCCTCCGTCTTCGGCTTCCTGTCCACTGCGAAAGCCCCTCTCACCTCTGCGAATGGTATGTATTCAGAGGCATACATGTAAAGCTGGTCGCCTGTCCCTGCTCCAGCCGTCGTGCAATTGTACGAATATTTCATCCATGGGGTAGATGGAAATTTCACCGAAATGTTCACTGCATCGCCTTCTTTTGCCCCGGCGCTCACGCTGAAATCCTGGGCATTCTCGTAGAAGCATAGACCATCACCGCCGGTGCCATAGGCAGCGCCTATGTCCTGATAGGACCAAGTGTCTTTCTCGCAAGGACCATCGAAATAGCGTCCGTCCCCGATGATTCGGCCATCGATTTTCTTTATCCCGGCCTTTTCCAGCATTACCTTCCACTTACCCATCAGCATGAAGCGAGGGATGGCGATGGAATCCTTAGATGCGATGGTAGGGTCTCCGCCGCCTACGATATACACGTCTCCGTGCAGCACACCATCTTCAATCAAGCCTTCGTAACCAATTCTTGTCTCGAACTTGAAACCCGCCCCCAGCTGATGCAAGGCTGCTCCAGTGGAAATCAGCTTCATGTTCGAGGCAGGCAACATCCTCTTGCCGCTGTTCCAGCTCACAAGCGTCCGCCCTCCATCGGTTCTAGCACACACCCCAAAAAGAGAATTCTTCAGAACCTCGTTCTGCGCCACCAATTCAACATATTTCTGCGCAGCCGTCTTCCCGGCAGGGGCAGCCTTGCGTGAAGGTGCCTGAGCAATCCCATCGAAAACAGGAACAAGCATCACGGCCACCAACGCCGCAGAAAGCCTAGCGATATTACTCATCGTCATATTCATTTACGCAAAATTAATAAAAATAAAGATGCTGAATATTTGCTATATTTGCCCCTGCTAAATAAAATTCCTTCGAATATGAAAAAGTGCATTCTTGTATCGGGCGGAGCCGGGTTTATAGGCAGCCATGTCACAGTTGAACTAATAGATGCCGGATACGACGTAATCGTGGCGGATAACATGTCGAACTGCGACATGACCTGCTTCGAAGGCGTGAAGAAAATAACTGGCAGAGGCGACATTCCTTTCGTCAAGATGGACTTCTGCGATGCAGTGGCTACAGAACTGCTGTTCACGACGAATCACATTGATGCGGTCATCCATTTCGCCGGATTCAAGGCCGTAGGTGAGTCCGTGAGCGAGCCGCTGCAATACTACCAGAACAACCTAGACTCTTTCATGAACGTATTGGAATCCGCTCGTCATCACGGCTGTGACAACATTCTGTTCTCTTCCTCGGCGACAGTATACGGAGAGCCAGAGAAGCTGCCAGTGACCGAGGAAAGCCCTCGCCAGCCAGCGACGTCTCCTTACGGTAACACCAAACAGATACTCGAAGACGTGCTCCGGGACTCCGTGCAGGCATATTCGAATGTCAAAGGAATCGCATTGAGGTATTTCAATCCTGTAGGAGCGCATCCATCTGCGCTGATAGGCGAACTTCCTCGCGGCGTGCCGAATAACTTGGTGCCTTTCATAACTCAGACTGCAATCGGCAAGCGCGAGTGCCTTTCGATATTCGGGAATGATTATCCTACCCCGGACGGCACGTGCCAGAGGGACTTCATTGACATCGTAGACCTTGCCAAGGCTCATGTCTTCGCAGTACGCAGAATGCTCGAAGGGAAGATGAAAAAGGAATATGAGATATTCAATGTCGGGACTGGCAAGCCGCTGTCTGTCCTGGAACTGATCACCGCCTTCCAAGAGGCTACCGGTGTGAAGCTCAACTATAAGTTCGCGCCTCGCAGGGCAGGCGATGTAACAGCAATATGGGCCGATCCGTCTCTCGCCAATCAAGAACTTGGGTGGAAAGCGGAACGCCCCATCAAAGACACTCTCGCTGCCGCATGGGCATGGGAGAAGCATCTGGCAGGGAAATAATCCTTAGGCTGGCTTAACTTCGCTGGCGGCTTTCACAAGGCCGCTCAGCTCTTCGTACAGAGCATCGGTTTTCTCGAGCAGCTCTTTACGGATGGCTTTGTAATAGGCTGCATTCTTCTTTTCCGTTTTTGAATTAACCTTATCCCTGAGGTCATTATAAAGATTGACGGCCTTGTTCAGCAAACCCTCTAAGGACTCCGATGCAGAGTCAGAATGAAGCGAAGCGAACAAGGAGCAATCCTCGATGAAAGCCCCTATGACATATTCAATGTCCTTCTTGATGTCTCTCAAATTCATAGCGTTCTGAATTAATTCGTTGCAAAGATACAATTTTTTTCTAATCCTCCGCCATAAAGGCATCTACTTCCGATTTCAGTTTTGGGAGATCGTTTATGACGATTTTCCACATTACGTCATCCGTCACGGCTGCGTAGTCGTGGATGACCTGGTTTGCGATGACGGCGTTGGTCCTGCATGATGAAGTTGAGAGTCGTTCGGGATGACGCGGAGGTTCGTAGAGCCTGGGGCGTGTTCGGTGCAACGGGGGAGACTGTCTTAAAAGTAAATTGTCCGAACACCCTGAACAACCTCCTCTAAAACAGGCCCCCAAAAAGTCAAGATAATCCATTGTAGCCTCAATAATTTTTCGTAACTTGTTATTTCTCAAAGAGATAGCAAGTTATGTCATTCAAGAAAGGCTTAGACAGAAATCAGGTTCTTTTGTTCCCGGACAGGATAGATGATTACGTTCTTCCGGAGAGTCCGGTCAGGGTTATTGATGCCTTCGTCGAGAATCTGGACCTCGAGGCGCTCAATTTCCGTAATAGTGAATCCAAAGTTATGGGCCGTCCCGCCTATGACCCGAAGGACCTCCTGAAAGTGCTGATATATGGATACTTTTACGGGGTGCGTTCTTCCAGACGCATGGATGGAAAGATTTCGTCCGGAATACTGGATTCTCAGCGAGTTGACTGACTTTTAAGACGGTCTGGGGGGGGTATTTTTTAACACAGGGTTTTGCATCTGAGCCAAGGATAGCTGTCTCCGCCTCCGTAGTCTATAAAAAAAGAGGCCGGCTAAAAAATCGCTCTTTAGCCGACCCCACAAAATGGGTGTTTTATTTCCAGACTGCTAATGAATGTAGCGATGGTTTTTATTTAGTTTTTTTCTTTATAAGACGGACAAAACTAACCGTTCCTGGTACAATTATTAGCAAAGTAATTATTATCGGAGGTCTTTTACCTTCCATGACAGATAGTACAGTCGCCATTATAAATAAAAATAAACTAGCGATATATGTAATACCTAATTTTTTCCCATCATTATCCATCCAATATCAAAATTAAAATTAACAAAAGGTTGCAGCTCCAACTAATCCACCACATATAGCACCGACTGCTGCTCCAGAAACTGTACCAACGATGGGGAGTGTAACGGTTCCAGCCCCTGCTCCAGCTAGACCAACTAGTCCAGCTGATCCCACTGTACCGGCAACACATTTTGCCACATATGCAACCGTCGCCCAGAACTTACTTGCTTTCGTCTCTATCTTGTTACTTTCTACTAAATATTCTAATAGCTCAAAAGAACTATCAATTGCTAATTTTATATTATGATATTCATCAGAATTTTGATCTAGGCCTCCGTCATCAAGTATGGAATAAAAGCGTTCCTTAACAGCCTGTTCAGTATCATCTTCTTCCACAACAACATTTTGAAAATTTGAGATAATAGTAGCGGCCTCCAAAGAGATATTTTCATAAACAGAGTCATCGTAGATGAAACCTGCTTCGCCTTTTGTCACAGGAATGGAAGTCCCACATGCCTCAGACATATAATCGGCACCTTCCTCCGAAGTGGTAATACCTTCTTGCCTAAAGAGATAAAGAATTTTAGAGACATCTGACATCTCTGAAATTTCTTCTTCTTGGGACTGGAGTTCAAAAGATGCATCATTGTTACATCCAGCAAGGACGAACGCGAAAACGCTTAAAACTAACGCAGAAGCAAGATAAATTTTTCTCATAAGGATAGGAATTTAGCATTATAAAAAGGGAGTGCTTTGTAATTAATTGGCAATCAAGCGCTTACCCCCCCCCCACCCAGTGGATATTTTATATACACAAGGACATACTTGAGACTTCTTAAATTTAGCTAAAATTCAAGCAAAATGGAAAAGATTGAGAGACTTTTTTACCAGTCTCTGTAGTAACTGATTTGTAGGAGTATATCGTTAATATCCTATTGTAGTGGTTGTAAGCCTTGTTAAGTTGTTATAGTGTTAACTTGTTTACATAATAGTTCTTCTATCGTGCGTTTACGCATTTGACCTACGGGCCGTTCTTTCCCTCGTACTTGTCGAGCCATTCAGACAGTGTCTTTCCAATGGTATTGCGAATTGATACGCCCTCTATCCTCGCTATGACCCTTATCTTCTTTACAAATCTCTTATCGCAGATGAAGTTGAACCTGGCGTAGTCCTTGTCACCATTCTCCGGTTCAGGATCCGGAGCCGGTGTCTGGGCTGGTACGTTGTCATAGTGTCCGAGGGAAGTTGTTGTTTTCTTCAATGAGATGCCGGTCATCTTCTCGTCCAATTTCTTTGTGCTTGTTATTTTTCGTTTTCTTCAATTTCTGTGATGATCCTGTCAAATGCATACTTGACTACTCCGGACTGTTGTGCCGAGAGAGAAGGAGGAGCAGCGTTCCTGTTACGCACTGTCATTGATACGGGTATCGAGAGATACGGCATTCCAGGGAACCTTCTCTGTATCCTACCCAGATGCCTCCAGCTCGAGGTGGCACTGCACTATTATGGACTGCTGAAGGTCCGCATCGATGACTGCGACTGCTTGCCTCTTCTCTGCCATGTAGTCGGCGGAGAGGATGCACATCTCGCTTAAGAAGGTCTTCCAGAGCAAACTTGAAATCAAAGTAATTGTCCCCATATATTGGCAGAGGAAGGGACTCCCTGTCAAACACAACGATAAAATCTATGTCGCTGTTCTTATTGAACTTTCTAGTGAGTGCCGATCCGAACACATATAATTGCAACACTTTGTGTTTCTCACGCAAAGCGACAATTTGAGCCACATTCCGTTTAATCAGCCTCACACATTACAAAGATAGCTAAAATTATTCATTCTCTGAAAAGCGCCTTCACCAGGGCGGGAATATCAGCCGCCTTGACGACGGAGATTTTTTTAGGCTTGAAGTCCGAAGAAGAGAAGGATGAAATGAATATTTTGCCGAAGCCCAGGCGCTCTGCTTCCATCACTCTCCTATCGACCTGGGACACGGGACGTATTTCTCCGCTGAGCCCAACCTCTCCCGCGAAACAGTAAGTCTCCGGGATTGGAAAATCGAAATTCGAAGAAAGCACGGCGCTCACGACTGCCAGATCGCAAGCAGGGTCGCTCACTCGCAGGCCACCGGCCATATTCAGAAACACATCCTTCTGAGCCAATTTGAAGCCGGCCCTCTTTTCCAGCACAGCCAAAAGCATATTCAATCTGCGAGCATCGAACCCCGTTGCGGAGCGTTGGGCAGTACCATACACGGCAGAGCTCACAAGCGCCTGGACCTCAAACAAAAACGGCCTGGTCCCATCCATCATCGCGCTAATCGCCGTCCCGCTGAGCCCGGCCTCGTGCATAGGAATCAGCAGTTCGGAAGGGTTCTCGACCTGCCGCAGCCCATGGCCCGTCATCTCGAAAACGGCAAGCTCGGAAGTGGAGCCGAAACGATTCTTTATGCTGCGAAGTATCCTGTAGGCTCCCCTATTCTCCCCTTCAAACTGCAGCACCACGTCAACTATGTGCTCCAAAATCTTAGGGCCGGCGATGTAGCCTTCTTTGGTGATATGACCTATTAATATTATAGGAATCCCTGTCTCTTTCGCCAGCCTGAGCAATCTGGACGCGACCTCCTTTATCTGGGTAACTGAGCCTGGAGCCGAATCGGCCATCTCGGTGAACATAGTCTGAACGGAATCAACGATCATCAGATCCGGCACGAGCTCTCTTGCCTGACCGACAATGTTCTCTACCGATGTCTCGCTGTAAATATGGCAGTTAGAGGCATCGCCTTCCAGCCTGTCCGCCCGCATCTTGACCTGCCTCTCGCTCTCCTCGCCCGTGACATAGAGCGTTTTCAAAGACGGGTTCGCCAACGGTATCTGCAACGAGAGAGTTGACTTCCCGATTCCAGGCTCTCCGCCAATCAGGACTAAAGACCCGCGAACCATTCCGCCACCGAGGATTCTGTCCAGCTCATTATTGTTCAATGAAATTCTGTCATCAGTACCGGAATCTATTTCCTTTAACGGCCTAGGTTTATGACTGCTGGCATAAGAGCCGCCCCTGGACTTGCCTCCTGACTCGATCTTCTTCTCCACGATAGTGTTCCATTCCCCACAGGCAGGACATCTGCCCATCCACTTTGGATACTCGTTCCCACAATTGGTGCAGAACCAGACCGATTTCTGCTTTCCTGTTACTGCCATATTCAATTGAACATATTAAGATCCTTCCAAACGTAACCCGAAACTGTCCGGAGGGATGAGTTTTCAAATATACAAAAAAAGCAGCATCTAGGTTTTAGCCCGGACACCGCAAAACTAATCCCACAGGATATAGAATGAAGAGTGATTATTTCGTAGAATCAGCTGCAGCCTGAACCGTTGTGTCAGCTGCTTCAGAAAGGCTATCAACAGGAGCGACTGTTTGTTCAGTCGTCTGGGATGCCTCAGTCCCCTCTTCAACTTTCTTTGCGTTCTTGTTTCCGCAAGATGCAACCATTGCTATAATAGCTACGATTGCGATTGACATCAATACCTTTTTCATAATACTAACTAACCAAAAAATAAAAATTGTTTTGTGCGCGCAAAATTAAATATATTTTTTTAATATGCAATAATTTAATAACATTTTATCCTCGGCTGTTCACCTTAGAAATTCGCATTTTTCGAAGTTATTGATCTTCCCGCTTATGATTTCAAAGCGGAATGCCATCCTTGGCACTTCGACAGGGCCCTGGCGCCCACAGGATCCCGGATTCATGAAGAGCATGTCGTAGTCTTTATCTCTGAACACTTGAGGAATATGTGTGTGCCCACAGACGAAGACATCAGGATGAATGGTGTCGATAAGCCTCTTAGCCTCGAAGTCGTAAACGTGCTTGTTCGGGGTGTAAGCCCAATAACTTCCGCGCCTAAGCCCTATGTGAATCATTAGGATTCGTAAGCATTCGCAGTTAAAAGTTTTATATAACGGGAATTCCTGCCGCACATCCTGCCCGTCGCAATTGCCATATACCCCGGCGAGAGGCTTGAAATCAGCTATCTCATGGGCGCATTCGAGCGTCCCGAAGTCCCCCGCATGCCAAATTTGGTCGACTGGCTTCAAAAATTCTTTCACCGCATCATCAAACACCCCGTGGGTATCAGAAATGAGTCCAATGTACATGACTAAAGCTTAATTATGATTTTCTTTTTGTAAAGCACCCACTGAATGCAGAAGATCACGAAAGCGAAAATCAGCGCATAGGCCAAAGAAGCATATTCATTGGCTCCGAAATATTTGGACGGAGAGAACCCAAAGAGCGAAAGCGTCTTCGCCAAGACTCCGGACAGGACGAAAGCGGTTAGGGCATTCATGCCCATAGCCTTAAACGGAACGAAGCCTCTCTCGCAACCTTTAATGTCAATCACCCATGCGAGACAGCCCAGGACCAGCATAGCCCAGCCGCCAGCATAGAAAACATACGAAGCCGACCACAAAGGCTTTGAAATTGGGATCCAGATGCTTAACGCCATTGCAAGGGCCAGGCAGCAGCACCCATAAAACAACATTCTGCTCACCACCGACAGGCTCGCAGGATCGTCCGAGGCAGCCGTCTCGCCTACGTCCCTGTCCTTATGCGAATGCAATATCATGAAGCCTACGAGGTAACCTAGCAGAGCGTTGCACGCCCTAGTCATAGTTCCCAGCAATCCTTCCGGGTCGAAGTTGGTTCCACTGTAGCCATGATAGCAATGATTACCGCCAACAAGCCATTCATCAATGCGCATCGAGACGTTCCCTTCAATGGTGAACGGCCCGGGCTCCCTGCCGAAAATAAGAAGAATGGCGGTGTAAGCAGCGCATAGCACGCCCACTGCGCCAAGCAAACGCCAAGGCTTTTTCAGCCACACTACTAGACAGCCTCCAAGAATATATGCCAAGCCGATTCCTTGCAGCACTCCGAAAATTCTCTTATGCTGGAACCAATAAAGGTAGTTCTGCCCGAAACTCCACCCCGGATCATGCGGAGTGGCCGGGAAAAACGGGAACAGGTTCAAAGCGAATCCCACTAAGAAGATTAGAATACCTCGCTTGATGATATGTTTGTAAGCCTTTCCGTCATCGCCCTCGAATTTCCGCAGCGAGAAGGCCATGGCGCAGCCAACGCAAAATAGGAAGAACGGAAATACCAGGTCAGTAGGCGTACAGCCCACCCAATCCGCATGTTGCAAAGGTGGGAATATATGGGACCAGCTGCCCGGATTATTGACAATACACATAAAAGCCACGGTCATGCCCCGCAGCACATCAAGAGAAACGTATCTTTTCTTCAACGGCATAATTCTCATATTGAATGGCTAAATTTACGATTTTTTGAAATATTCTGTAACTTTGAATCCAGAAATATCTTTCTTTAAGGCAAATCGTCATGGAGATTTTCTACACGGACATGGTGGATGGGCGCGAAGCAAAGCTGGATTCGGAAGAATCTACGCATGCGGTTAAGGTGCTCCGGCATAGGCGTGGGGACGAAATAACGGTCGTGGATGGTTTGGGGAATATGTTTCATTGCCGCCTGACGGATGATTCGCCCAAAGGAGCGGTTGCGGAGATTCTTGAAAAGGTGCCTGGATGGGGCGCTCACCCATATTCATTGAATATGGCGGTTTGCCCAACTAAGAACATCGACCGCTTAGAATGGTTCTGCGAGAAGGCCACTGAACTTGGAGTGGATGCAATCACCCCGATCATCGGGGAGCGTTCCGAAAGGAGAGTCTTCAAGCCGGAGCGTTGCAAAAAGATTGTTCTCTCAGCCATGAAACAGTCCCTCAAAGCTCAGCTTCCAACGGTGTTCGATGCCGTGCCGCTAAAGGACTTTCTCAGCCAGGATGTCCCAGGCCTGAAGCTCATCTGCTACTGCTTCGAAGGCAATGCCCGCCGCAAATCCATCACCGATGTTCTAAATGAATATGCCACCAAGACCACTGGAATCGGCACAGCCAACCATTGCCCCGAGACTCCAGACGAACCGAAAATCACAATATTAATCGGTCCGGAAGGCGATTTCTCTCCAGAAGAGGCTAACCTCGCAGTGAGCCGTGGCTATATCCCCGTCCACCTCGGCCAATCCCGCCTAAGAACAGAAACGGCGGCCCTTACTGCAGTCACAGCCACCTATCTGCATTTTATTCACTATTAATACCAGAGTTTCAGCTCCGGACCCATGGCATACGTGAGCTCGCCGCCGGAGACGATGTCGGAATATTCAATGTAGCCTGTCGTGACAGGCTTTCCGTTGAAAGTTATGCTCTGAATATATTTATTCTCATCGCTAAGTCCATCGGCCTTGATATGAAGAGTGCCTCCTGAGACCTTCACCCACATTTCTTCGAAATTCGGAGCCCCGAACCAGAAGCGAGTAGATGCCGGCTCGACCTGGTAAAAGCCCATTGAAGACATGATGTACCATGCGCTCATCTGTCCGGCATCCTCGTTGCCGGCAAGACCCTCGCAAGAGACATTGTACATCTCCTCGTAAACCCTCCTCACATAGTCAGCAGCCTTGCCAGGAGCTCCAGCCATAGTATAGAAATATATTATATGATGGCTAGGTTCATTTCCGTGAACATATTGCCCGATCAATCCAGAAATGTCTGCGGATGCGTTCTCGCCCTCTACCCTGGAATCAGCATTGAACAATGAGTCCAGCCTTTCCACGAGCTTCTCTTTAGAGCCATAGAAAGCTACCAGCCCATCGAAATCCTGAGGTGCGAGCCATGTGTACTGCCAGGCAGTACCCTCGACGTAGTCCTGCTCGCGATGATTGGAATAGTATGGGTTAAAAGGGGTTCTCCAGCTGCCGTCCGACATTCTTCCACGAGCCTGAAGCGTCACAGTGTCCATGTAGTGCCTGTAGGAATAGCTTCTCTCACGGAAGAATCTGGCATCTTCAGTCTTCCCAAGATATTCTGCGGCATTAGCCACAGCGCCATCCGCTATGGCATATTCCATGTCGTTTCCTATGGATTCGTTGTACAGATCAGACGGTATGAAGCCGTATTCCTGACGCAGGCCTTTCCCCCTTTCGGTTGTCATCGCCGTGGTTTTCAGAGCTGTCCAGGCAAGATCCTTGTCGAATCCATCGAAACCTTTCACCAGAGCGTCTGCGACGACTATGGACCCAGGGTCCCCTACCATGCAGTCGGTCTCGTTGCCCCAAAGATGCCACACAGGCAAGCGGCCTTGACGTTGGAATATTCCTAACATTGTACGCACCATGTCATTCTCCTTTTCCGGATGAATTATGGTCATGAGAGGCATCTCAGCCCTGTAAGTGTCCCAGAGCGAGAACACCGTGTAGGCAGTAGTGTCAGCATCGGCATCGGAAAACGTAGCAGGCTCTATCATGCTGTGATACAAGGCAGTATAGAGGACTGTCCTAGCATCGGCATCGGATGTTTTCACCCGAATCTTGCCAAGTTCATCGTTCCAAGCCTTCCTGGCAGCCTTGCGAGTGCAATCGAAATCCCAGCCTGGAAGCTCCTTCGTCATATTCATTTCAGCCTTTTCCATGCTGACAGGAGAAATAGCGACCTTCACCATGATTTGCTCGCTCTCCGCAGTCTTGAAGCAGGCACGTCCGAAAGCCTTTTGCGACGGTGCCTCGGCCTTATCGTTGCCGTCCTTTATCGGGGAACCTTCTTCATCGTAGAAATCAATAGCATCGAATGGCTTGGAGAATCTTGCGAAATAGTACAGTTTCTGGTCTTTTGCCCAGCCATGGGAGAAACGCCAGCCCCTCAGGGTGCTATCATTAACCACTTCTATATCAGAATTATATGATGCGTCCCAGCAGCCTCCATTCACTAAATCCAGGACGACGGCGGAACTGTCCGAGGCAGGGAAAGAGTAGCGGCTGAACCCTACCCTGCAAGTAGACGTCATCTCAGCGGTTATCCCGTAACGAGTCAGAGGCACGCTGTAATAGCCCGGCTCGGCGACTTCCTTAGAGCGGTCGGCGTACGACCACATTCCGGAAGCCTGAGCTTTCGCTACGGCCTCGGCGGAGGCATCTGAAGGCTCGCTCCCCCTAGCGTAAATCACGGAACCCACCACTGGCATCAGGGTGACATCGAACAGGTCTCCAATCCCAGTCCCACTCAAGTGTGTGTGAGAGAAACCAATTACTGTTGAGTCGCTAGCATGGTAGCCAGAACACCAGTCCCAAGACTGAGGAATGCTGGTCGGACCCAGCTGAATGGCGCCGAACGGCACGCTAGCACCTACGAAAACATGGCCGTGGCCGCCTGAGCCTATCTTTACGTCCACATAGCTTGCAAAATCTTCCTCTTCTTCTGAAAAAGTGCTTGACTGGCAGCCTGAGGTTATCGCCATAGAGGCAATGGCAATAACGCCCAGAGTGAAAAACGCCACCTTGCTTAAAGCTTCGCAATTATAATTCATGATTATTCATTTGAGCGAAGCGAATTTACGAATCTTTATTGAATGAATTGATAATTTCGTTAAATTTGTGGAGACTAGAAAAACGATTGCGATGGGATTCTTTAATTTTCCTGGCCAGCAGGATCACAGGACTTTCAATTACCGGCCTATCTACTACGATAAGGACGAAGAGGAGCGTAAGCGCATTTTTGGCAAAGTAGACGGATCTCTAGAAAAAGAGAAAAAAGAAGGGAAATATGTGCCAGGGAGCTACATTAAGGGCTCTCTAAGAAATGGCAATTATGAGAGAAGGCGTTCTTCTGACAAGTTCCAGATTATAATTGGGATAGTAGGCCTAGTTCTGCTGTTCGTCATCCTCATTTATTTCACAAAATTCTTCTCGCTGCTATAGTTCCTGAGTCAAGCTCGGGGTGACAAGAGGCGATGATCGTTCATGCTGAGATTGGTTCAGCATCTATAATTGGAATACCATGGATTTAAGGATTCTGCCAGGAAACATAGCGAACATGATAGCCGCCGGGGAGGTGGTGCAAAGGCCAGCCTCGGTGGTAAAGGAGCTGGTTGAGAATGCCGCAGATGCCGGTGCCAGCCAGATAACGGTGTTAATAACCGATTCGGGCAGGACGCTGATACAGGTGATAGACGATGGCTGCGGAATGACCCCTGACGATGCTGTGCTTTGTTTTGAGCGTCATGCGACATCGAAAATATACGATGCCGAGGATCTTAATAAGATAATGACTTTCGGCTTCCGGGGCGAGGCACTAGCATCAATAGCCGCCGTTGCGGAAGTAACTCTGAAAACCAGAACTGCCGATGAGGGAATTGGCTGCCAAGTGGAATTCGCTGCCTCAGAACACATTTCAACAATCGAAGCTGCAACCCCAAAAGGTACGAATATATTGGTTCGGAACCTTTTCTACAATGTACCTGCCAGAAGGAAATTCCTGAAATCCGACAATGTAGAGTTCCGGCATATAGTGGAAGAATTCACGAAAGTTGCCCTCACGCGGCCAGAGATTGCATTCACACTGATGCATAACGGCAAGAACATCTACGTCATAGGTAAAGCCAAATCGCCAAAATTCAGGATTATGGATCTGCTCGGCCAGAATGTCGTCGGGGACATTGTGGACGTGTCTGCCGAAACCTCTGTAGTAAAACTTTCCGGCTTCGTCGGACGGCCAGACTCGGCCAAGAAAACCCTAGGCAACCAGTTCTTATTCGTGAATGGGAGATATTTCCGGAGCCCCTATTTCCACAAGGCAGTCATGAAAGCCTACGAAGGGCTGATTCCGGAAGGGGTGACCCCATCATATTTCATATTCCTGGAAGTAGACCCTCATTCGGTCGACGTGAACATCAGCCCTACCAAGACAGAGGTCAAATTCGAGGACGACACCTTCATATTCCAAGTCATCCTAGCCGCCATTAAAGAGACCATCGGCAAGAATTCCTTCGCCGGAGGCATAGATTTCAGCAATCCAGAGTCCAATGACATGCCAGTCCTGGGACAGCATTTTAATGAATATAAGCCAGATACGGCTCCGCAAATGCCTTTCGATCCTTCTTACAATCCTTTTGAGCCGATGCCTGCAGGAAACGCAAAACCGATGCAAAGCTGGCACAATGAACATGCCGCCGACAGTGATGCCTGGCACGGGAAACCGAGCGACTACGTTGATAGGCGACAAGATTATGGGAAGCTATTCGAAGATAAGACGGTTCCAACAACGCAGATCCTGATTCTGCAAGGGAAATACATTCTGACGCAAGTCAATGACGGAATCATGGTCGTGAACATACGTAGAGCCTGCGAGAAGATAATTTACGAGCGTATGCTTTCTGCCTTGAAAAAGAACAAGCACGTGACACAAATCAGCATGTTTCCGGTAAAAGTGGAAGTCGGAGTGGCCAGCAGGTCTCTTTTCGATGAAAAATCAGAACTGCTGACTTCCCTCGGCTTCGACATTACTCCTTTCGGAACCGACACGATTGTAGTTAACGGAGTCCCAGAAGGCTTTTCATCCGAGGCAGGAAAAGTAGAGAAAATGATTTCTGACCTAACCATGATGCTTGCGGACGAGAGCCTATCGCTTTCTGGAACACTGGAATCCTCTATTGCCGAAAAATTCGCTATATTAGGAGCTACAAACGAAAACGCCGTCACTTCACCCATCGAAGCCCGCCAAATCGTGGACTCACTGCTATCTTGCAGCAGCCCGGAACTGACCAGCAAGGGGCGCAAGACAATGGCGATAATTAACACCACGCAAGTGGACAAACTATTCTGAATATTCCGATATGTCAAGATATTACTACGACAACTCAAACCCTCTGGCCTCAATCCCGCCAGCAACGCTCAACCTTCTCATCATCAACATAATAATGTTCGTTGCAACGCGCCTCAACGAGAATTTCATGATTGGCACGTTCGCGATGTTCTTCCCCACCTCGCCTTTCTTCAGGATCTGGCAGCCAATCACATACATGTTCATGCACGGAGGCTTCGCTCACATATTCTTTAACATGTGGGCTTTATGGATGTTTGGTGCTGCCCTGGAAAGAGCCATAGGCACGAAGAAGTTCCTGATCCTATATTTCGTGGCAGGACTAGGTGCCCTGCTGATACACACTGGCTTCCAATATGTGCAAATCGCAACGGGACTTTCTTCTTATATGAATATTGCCAGGATGCCTATCCTAGGGGCTTCCGGAGCCATATTCGGAGTGCAGATTGCATTCGCCATGCTTTATCCCGATTCTGTCTGGACGCTGATTTTCCCTCCAGTATCGCTGAAGGCGAAATGGTTCGTCCTAATATTCGTCGCGATTGAGCTTCTATGCGGCATTACGGGAACTGCGGAAGGCGTGGCTCACTTCGCTCACCTCGGCGGCATGCTGTTTGGCTGGCTGCTGATATTATATTGGAAGAAGACCGGGAAGTTGTTCCGTTACTGACATGGCAAAAAAGAAACAGGGCTGGAGCATGATGGGGATTGCGGCAAGGGTTATTATGCTCCTGTCGGCAGGCCTTCTTGCTCTTAGCTATGTCTCCATGCTGGTGAACCCTGCCAAGGCCTGGTATTTCACTTTCTTCGGCCTTTTATTCATACCTTTCAGTCTGCTGAATGTCATCATGCTAATCTGGGCGGTGGGCAGGAAGTCCAGAACGTTCGTCATTCCGCTGGTGGCTCTGCTCCCTGGCTTGCTGTTCATCGGGAGGTATTTCCGCTTTGCGTCGGGAGGAGCCGGCAAAGGAGATAGTTGCATTAAAATCATGACCTACAACGTCGGGAAGTTCACTCTTGGCAAGGGTTATGAATATTCCAGAAGCTTGGACTCTATCACTGCTCTCGTAAGGCGCACCGATGCCGACATCGTCTGCCTGCAAGAGTTCAATTCTGAACACCTGAATGATATTCCGAGACTTCTTGAGGCACAATTCCCCGACTATTTCTCTTGCTATTATATCAATATGAACGCAGGAGGCAGCTCAGGCAACGTAACTTTGAGCAGATTTCCCATAGAGTCACGGGGGCATTTCAATTTCGAGGAAAGCGCCAACCTCGCAATTTACACTGACATTCGCATCGGGGAAAGGAAGATAAGAATATATAACTGTCATTTCCAGAGTTACAGCATATCCCTGGCAGCCCTCGCAAGGAATTGGAAGCATCGTTCAGTGATGATGGAGACTGAACACAAGATGAAAGCGTCCATCATCAAGAGGCCTCGGCAGGTGGAGCAGGTGCTGTCCGACATTGAAGATTGCCCTCTGGAGTCGATTGTTCTTGGAGATTTCAACGACACGCCCATGTCCTACACTTATCACCGTCTGCGCAAGGGCAGGAAGGATGCGTTCGTGGAGGCAGGCTCTGGCTTCGGGGCGACATATTCATTCTTATGGCCTCTCATACGCATTGACTACGTTCTTTTCCCAGCCAGTTTTAAGGGGGTATCGTATTCATGCAAGCACGTGGAATTCTCTGACCATTATCCGGTGGTCACCGAAATCAATCTCCCCGTATGAGCCGACGATTATCTGTTCCCAGATTGCGCAAAAGGTCGATTCCTCTTCACAGATTCATCTAGTCAGAATACATGACCGAAACGGAAAGCTTATTCTTATATTTCATCTTCAAAATATTTATTTATCGTATCCGTCACGAGCGGTATTCCACAGAAGTGCGAATCCGAAGAAGCCTAGGACTGACACTATTATCATTGTCACGAATACCCACTTCCAGCCAAAATTGTCGGAAACGAAACCAAACCCCCAGCCAGACACGAGCACGCTCAGATAGCATATCATCCCGATGAGCCCGTTTGCCGTAGATGCAGCTCTGTTCGTTGCCTGCTGTGACGCTATTATCCCGCACAGAGCCTGAGGGCCATAAATGAAAAATCCTGCGCATGCTAGGATAATCAGGAGAATTATCGGATTCGTCTTTTCTGGCAGAAGAAAGAACGCCGTCACGAACAAGATAACGCCAAGCATGCATAAAACGCAGGTTCTCTGAGCCCTTCCCTTGAAGACTTTATCTGATATCCACCCCGCAAGAAGCATCCCACACACTCCAAAGCATTCAAAAATGGCAACTGTCCATCCAGCCATCGCAGGGGACAAGCCTCTTGATTCCTGCAAAAAGGTAGGCCCCCAGTCCAGAACGGCAAACCTCACGACATAGACAAAGAAATCTGAAATAGCTATAATCCAGATGATTGGGTTAAACCATACCTTTTCTCTGAGAAATTTCTTAAACGCCGCAGGGCTATCATTATCGTCAAGCTTCGTCTTCGTGCCTTCGAGTTCAGGCAGTCCTACTGATTTCGGAGTGTCTCGAAGGGTCACAATAATGAATATGACACCGAAAATGGCGATGAGGGCTGGCACCCAGAAAGCCCATTGCCAAGCGCCTACATGCTGAAGGGCATTGTTTAAGAAAGCATCAGCTTTCTCGGGCGACAAACCCACAACTGCATCCTTCGTGTTCTCTATTACTCTTGCGCTCATTTCCGGATCAGCAGAAACATCAGTTCCTGCATGTCCCATGAGCCATCCGCATAGAATAGAGACAATGAATGCCCCAACCGAATGCGAAGTGTTCCAGATAGACATTTTAGTAGCAAGCTCGCTCGGAGCGACCCAATGCGTAATAAGTCTATTGCAAGGAGGAAATCCGCAGCCTTGAAACACGTTGTTCAGGATTAGCAGCACAGCGAAAAACACCACAAGCCCTCTGATAAAGGCAGGACCTTCTGACAAGCCGGTCATCGAAGTGACAATAATGGCTCCGAATCCGAACAAAATGTTGACAATGGCACTTCCAGTCAAGCCGATTGCCATATGCCACCGGCCATTCGATCTATCTGCTATTATGCCATTAACAAATCTGGATGCCCCGTAGATGACACCTATCAAAGTCATTATGATTCCAAAAGCCGTCTTTGTTATCCCATATTGAGCAGTGAGTCCGGGAATCGCGAATGAGAAGTTCTTCCGCACTACATAAAAGATGGCATAGCCTATCATTGTTCCTATGATAGTTCTCCACTGCCACCTATTGAATTTACTGGTTTGTTCTGGTGTCATACTTTCGCTTATTTACGATTAGCATTTCGTTTCGGAAACACGAAATTACGATTAATTCCATTTTCAAGCAAATAAATGAGCAAATCATAAGACGGTCATGATTCACATACAGGCCGCCTTGCTCATGTCCTTCGGCAAACGGAGATAAGCACAAATAATCAACATCTTTGTTCCTCACTTGGGCGATGTCTGCCTTTAGCCATCCATTCTGTTCGTCAGTGAAGCCAGCTGCATAAACGCAATTCTTGAAAGACTTTCCCAGCTTCTCCGGCCACTATTTCTTCATCTGCCGATTTTTCAATGCCAGGAAATGCCTCTTTCAAGAACCTAGAGACGTGGAAATCGGTCTGGCACTGGGGGTAAGACAAAGCGAAGAGGGTGAACTCTTTCTCTAGAGAGGCCATATTTTCAAGACTGAAATCATGCTTATCCAGTTTCTTGTCCTATCTCTGCATGCGCCAAAAGCATGGCTTCCGTCCGCATTTTGAGCCATCTTGAATTCCTAAGGCATCACATAAGAGCTGCCCCTGCATTTCTGGCAGCCCAGAGATACGAGGCAAAGTGAAATGAGTTTAACTCTCAATTCCCTAATAGTTGACAGAAAAGCCATCGTAAGTCGCCAATAGCTACAAGGAGCTTTGCAAACCAATATTGAAATTTTGGCAATACAACAGTACGGGGTTGATTCCGTAAGTAATTAATTAACAAACTATCAGTAAGGATTCACAGTACGGTCACCGCATAGCCAAGCAGGCTATGCGATAGCTTTCCATAACTCATTAGTTGGGGTCGAACCTATCAGCGCATACAGAAAACCACTCTGTGTGCATTCTGCTTGTAAACGCTCAGAAGAACCATTAAGATTGTGATGGGAAAATCTATGCCTGAACACAGGTTGGTGGACTTAATTCCTTTTCTAAATGGGGGTCTCCATGCAGTGTGGGGTAGGGAAAATTATCGTTTGGTCGCAATCGTAATTATTAACAATTGCAAGTCCATAGAATGTGAAAAGCAGACTTAATGAATATTCAAATCCGTGGTATCTTTCTGCTGCAGCCGAGCTGGTTGAGTGGCGTGTTCTGCTGAGACAGATTGGTATGTCGAGGCGATTGCTGAGGCTCTGGCAGCGAGAATTGCTTCATGCTCTGCCCTAGCGCGCTCAACCGATACAGATTTCTTCAATATGAAGCCAGAACCCAGATATTTCGTGCGCACATCCTCATCAGAGGCCAGCTGCTCTGGAGTACCCTGCTGCAGAATCGTTCCCTCATAAAGCAGGTAGGCTCTGTCTGTTATGGCCAGCGTCTCGCCGACATTGTGATCCGTGATGATCACGCCTATATTCTTATATTTCAGCTTAGCAATTATGAACTGAATGTCCTCGACGGCGATAGGATCCACGCCTGCGAACGGCTCGTCCAGAAGGATGAATTTCGGGTCTATGGCCAACGCACGCGCTATCTCGCAACGGCGTCTCTCCCCTCCGGAAAGCTGGATTCCCAGGCTCTTGCGAACCTTTGAGAGATTAAACTCGTCAATAAGATTCTCCAGCCTCATGTTGCGCTCGTCCCTAGTCATGTCGGACATTTCCATCACGGACATTATATTATCCTCAACCGACATCTTCCTAAATACCGATGCCTCTTGAGGCAGGTATCCTATTCCTTTCTGAGCCCGTTTGTACATAGGCAGTTCCGTGATATCTTCATCGTCTAGATACACGCGCCCACCGTTAGGGACTATCTGACCGGTGATCATATAGAAGCTGGTGGTCTTGCCTGCGCCGTTAGGTCCCAGAAAGCCCACTATCTCTCCTTGGTTAATCTC
Organism: Bacteroidales bacterium; assembly: GCA_028724885.1. GTDB lineage: Bacteria > Bacteroidota > Bacteroidia > Bacteroidales > UBA932 > Cryptobacteroides. Next base: position 26,430 of record JAQYTJ010000006.1, read on the forward strand.
CATAGACACACCCTTCACAACCGTCCTTATGCCGTATTTTTTTACAAGATTATCGCAACGAAGTTTCATATTCTTAAATACTTTACTTTGTCTCCAAGCCGAAATCTTTGATTAAGCTGCCGACCTCCTCATTCTCTTTCATTAAGGCCTTCGCCTTCTCCTCGTCGGTGTATGGAGCCATTTCTTTCTGTTCAGTCATCTTTACGTCCACGTCCAGGTGGATTTTCGTAGAGCCTATTTTTTTCTGCAAATATCCTTCCAGCGCATGCAGCTGACGCTCCCGTATCCAAGTCTGCTGGGCAACGTTATCCACGTTGAAAGTCAGAATCTTGCAGCCATCCTTCTCCGTTATCGAAAATTCCGCATTCTGCAGAGTGCTGCTAAGCCTCGGCTGCTTGGCACAATATTCCGGCATCTCTTTCCACGCCTCCACGACAGCATCGTCATCAGGCATGTCGTCATCTTCTTTAATTGCAGAAGAAGTAACTTTTTCCTTGCTTTCCTCTTTAATAGCGTTTAACGACAGAGAAGCTCCGGACTTATAAACTCTCTTCCTATGTCTTGGTGAAGGGGTTTCTGAAATGGTTACAGCCAGTGCCTGCACGGGCGACGCAGACTCTGGCTCGGAAGCAGCCTTAGCCAGCGCCTCCGAAGCCGCAGCAGCAGATTCAGCCTTAGCCGGCACCTCCGAAGCCGCAGCAGCAGCCTTTACAGTGACAGCGGCAGGCGCTATGTAAGCATTCGAAGGACCCTTCATCAGAAAGCTAAGCTTCATTAATGAATATTCAATATGCAGCCTAGGATTCACTGCCATTTTATATCCAGCCTCGCACTGCGTCGTGATAGTCAGAGCATCAAATAAAAATGCAGTCGGACATCTGTCAGCCTGCTCACGATACCTCGTTTTCAAAGACTCCGGCAGTTCAAGCAAATTGTCAATCCCCCCGTTCTTAGCCACCATGAGATCCCTTAAATGCAAGCTCAAAGCAGCAACGAAATGCAGAGCATTGAATCCCTTCGACAATATCTCGTCGAACTTTTCCAAAGCTGTGCCATAGTCCCCTGACAGGAAAGCATCCACCAGCGAGAAAGAATATTCATAATCAATGACATTCAGATTCTTCAAGATCTCTGAATATTTCACTTCAGTCCCACAGAACGCTACTGTCTGGTCGAAAATGGTAAGAGCATCACGCATGGCTCCGTCCGCCTTCTGGGCTATCACATGCAATGACTCGTCGTCTATGCTGACATTCTCCTTTGTCGCTATCATCCTAAGGTTCCTCACTATGTCAGGCACGTTAATCCTGTTGAAATCATAGGTCTGGCACCGGGAAAGGATGGTAGGCAAGATTTTGTGTTTTTCAGTCGTGGCCAGAATGAATACGGCATGTGCCGGAGGCTCTTCCAAGGTCTTCAGGAAAGCGTTAAACGCCGCAGTGGAAAGCATGTGTACCTCATCGATGATGTACACGCTGTACTTTCCCACCTGAGGCGGGATCTGCACCTGATCCATCAGGTTCTTTATGTCATCCACGCCGTTGTTCGACGCGGCATCCAATTCATGAATGCAGTACGAACGCCCCTCCTCGAAGGACTTGCACGACTCGCACTTTCCGCAAGGATCCATGTCTGTCGTAGGATTAGCGCAGTTGATCGCCTTGGCGAAAAGTCTGGCCGTAGTCGTTTTTCCAACCCCACGCGGACCACAGAACAGGTAGGCATGAGCCAGCTTGCCCCTCTTTATCGAATTTTTAAGGGTCTGGACGATGTTGTCCTGACCTATGAGCGTCTCGAATGAATCAGGACGATATTTTCTAGCTGAAACGATATAGTCTGACATAGCTTACAAATGTACATAATTTATTTTGTATATTTGTTTTAAACCAAGCTTACTGAAGAACATGAAAGGATTCAGGATAATACTTGCTGCCGCTTGCCTAATTCTAAGCATCAGCTGCTTCGCTCAAGGACAGATAACAACCAGACGGGAAAAACTCAAAGATTTCTCCTCGAAGACCACTAAAGTCGTCATCCCTGATGATGATATCCTTGCCGAAGCTTTAATGGAGGGTGTCACCAGCACTTGGACCATCACGACTTATGAATTTTGCTCTCAGGCTGAGTTCGACAAAGACAAGACTAATGGCAATTTTTATTTCTTGCTCATAGTGAACAGCAAACAAAGAAAGGAAATCACCCCAAGCATAAAAATGATAACTCTGGTGAAAGGCGGCGAAGGAGCGGACAAAAGCATTAACGACATGCTGGAAGTAGTGTCTTTCCCGCTATGCTCTGCGACTGAGTCCACAGGTAGGGAGATGATAATAATTCCAGCTATTCTCACGATAATGCAAAGACATGCTTCAAGCCTGACAGATTCAGAGCTGAAGGCTTATATGAACGTGAAAGTCTCTCCGAAAGACATGAAGACTCTCTCTAAGAAAAGAGTTTACATAAGCAAGGACGACTTGGCTCCTCAGGTTAATGAATCTCGGCTGAGCAAGCTCAACCCAGATCTCGTGATTAAAGAAGAGGACTACGTAGACAGTCTCTTAACAGAAAAGGCCTACAACGCCTGCATTAGTTACGTCGTAGCTCCCGAAGAACCCATGCAAGGCTCATTATGCTATAAAATGATAATAGAAGCGGACACTTACAAGCTGCTCTACTATAAAAAACATAAAATCACTGCCAGAAACGGCATAGGTTTCCTACCTAGCGACTTAGATAATATTAACGACTTAATGAAATAATGATCATAGGTAAGGCAGCCTGTGGGTTGCGATATGCCATCAAGAAAAGTGGCGATGCCGTCGGATATTGCTCGCTAACCATAAAATGCGGTTCGCGAGACGAGGAAGGCTTCCACAATGGGATAGCGCATTTCACCGAACATACAATATTCAAAGGCACTTCAAAAAAAAGTGCCAAGACAATAAACTCCTGCCTGAGCAAACTTGGAGGAGACTTGAACGCTTACACGTCCCGTGAAGAAATCGTGCTACAAGCCACCGTTCTCAAGGAAGATCTAGGCAAGGCCGTCTCCATGCTGCTAGAACTTGCGACATGCCCGACTTTCCCAAAAGAAGAAATAGAACACGAGAAAGGAGTGGTTATAGAGGAGATAAAATCTTACAAAGACTCTCCCCCAGACGACATCTGCGACACCTTTGAGGAGAATCTGTTCAAGGGACACCCACTTGGCGGAAGGATACTTGGGAATGCCACGAACGTAAGAAAGATAACTTGTTCGGAATTGCACAGATTCGTAGATGCCAAGTTTACTCCTGGCAACATGGCCCTAGCAATCGTCGCCAACGTAGATGAAAAACAGATGGAGGAACGGCTTCTGAAGTTAGCGGAAAAGGCATTCGACGGGAACCGGAAGACTAGCCCCGAAAGAATGTTAAGGGAAATCACTGCCTCACAGGCATTCAATATCAAAAGGAACAGAGGCAATTATGAGGTAAATGCCGAAATCGGCAGCATTGCTCCGTCTCTCTACGACGAGAAAGGACGATTCACCACTATTCTTTTAAGCAATATCCTAGGAGGGCCATCCTCCAATTCCTTGCTCTATTACTATTTAAGGGAGCGCAATGGCTGGGTTTATGGGGTAGACACTTACTACACCCAATATTCTGACAGCGGGATACTCGCTATCACATTTGCTTGCGAGAAGGGAAACATAGATAGATGCTTAGAAGGAATATGGAAGGTAATCTCAAAGATGCAGGAAAATGAATATCCTGACTCGAAGCTTCGCGCTGCCAAAAGGCAATTGCTCGGGCAGATGGTAATAAGCTCTGACAATGGCGAGACCCAGTGCCTTTCCATGGGCAAGAGCCTCATCACATACGGAACTGTCCATGATGATGAATACGACAGAGTGATGATAGAATCCATCACTGCACAAGACCTTCGCAAAGCAGCATCTGAGATATTCAGTCCGGAGAGAACTTCCTCTCTGATATTCTTGTAGTTTAGTAATATATAAATAATGCAGACACCGGAAGAAAGATATATCCAAGCCCACTCGACAGCCCAAGGGGAGGCTCTGGAATGGATAGAAAAGCATACGAACATCCGCACGAATTATCCACGAATGCTTTCTGGGGCAGTCCAAGGGCGTCTCTTAACGATGATGGCCCAGATCTCCAAAGCCAAGAATATCCTGGAAATCGGCACGTTCACTGGCTATTCAGCGGCCTGCTTGGCCATGGGACTGACTTCGCCAGACGGGCATGTGGACACGATCGAAATCAATGACGAGCTTGAAGACCTTATTAGAGAGGGTTGGTCAAAAGCTGGCGTTTCCGATAAAATCACTCTTTGGATCGGGGATGCAATAGACATTCTGAAGAAGCTTCCAGGGCCTTTCAACTTGGTTTTCATCGACGCCAACAAAAGGGAATACTCTGAATATTACGATTTGATAATAGACAAGATTCCTTCAGGTGGGCTAATCATAGCTGACGACGTGTTGTGGGATGGGAAGCCATGGCAGACGCCCCAGCCGCAGGACAAGCAGACACAGGGAATCGTCGCTTTCAATGATAAGGTAGCCGCTGACACACAAGTAGAGGTCGTTCTCCTCACCGAGCGTCACGGACTCAGCCTCATCCGCAAGAAATAAATTCGTAATATTTTTTATTATATTTGTGGTTGGCGTAAAGACTAATAATATCCTTAAATACATTCATTATGAAACTCAAAAGCTTATTCTTGACAGCTGCCATCATCTTGGCCGCTGCATGTTCCACTAAAACCAGCACCCCGGCTGCGATAAAAGTTGATGTTCCTGCCCGCCCGGCTGGTCAGGAGGATGTAATCGGTCTCACTGTCCCTGCTATGGACACGGTGAGAGTCGGTTTCGTCGGACTCGGAATGAGAGGATCCGATGCCGTAGCTCGTTATACCTATGTTCCAGGTGTGAAAATCGTCGCTATCTGCGACGTAGAGCCTGACAGAGTAGAGGCTTCACAGAAAAATCTCGCGGAAAGAGGTTTCCCAGAAGCTGCCGGATATTCTGGCGACACAGTTGCTTACAAGAAACTCTGTGAAAGAGATGACATCGACCTTGTCTACATCTGCACAGACTGGTCTCATCATGTTGAAGTAGCATTATATGCGATGGAGCATGGCAAGAACGTAGCTATCGAGGTTCCTGCCGCTACTTCCATGGAAGACATCTGGGCGCTCATCAACATGTCCGAGAAAACTCGCCTCCACTGCATGATGCTGGAGAATTGCTGCTACGACTTCTACGAACTCTCTTGCTTGGCGCTCGCACAGGCTGGCATGTTCGGCGAAGTCATTCATGTGGAAGGCTCATATCTGCACAATTTGGATCCATTCTGGGATGCATACTGGAACGATTGGAGACTTAAATTCAATAGGACACACAAAGGCGATGTTTACCCAACTCATGGCCTCGGCCCTGTCTGCCAGGTGCTAAATATTCACAGAGGCGACCGCATGAAAACTCTCGTTGCGATGGACACGAAGTCCTTCAACGGCGCAGCCAGAATTGAGAAAAAAACAGGCAAAGAATGCGATGACTTCCAGAATGGCGACCAGACCAACACTCTCATTCGCACAGAAAATGGCAAGACCATACTCATTTCCCACGATGTCATGACACCAAGGCCGTACAACAGAATGTATCAGATTGTCGGTACCGAAGGCTATGCTGCCAAATATCCTATCCAGCAGATGTGTTTCAGGAAATCTCAGCTTCAGAAAGTAGACTCTGCAGTCTCTTACGACAATCTGGAAGATGAGAAGACACTGTCTAGCGAGGAGATCGCTGCCCTCATTGCTAAGTATCCGAACCCTATTCTGACTCCTGAGCTTGAGGCCCTTGCTAAAGAGGTCGGTGGCCACGGCGGCATGGATTTCATAATGGATTACAGGCTTATTTACTGCCTCAGGAACGGGCTTCCTCTCGACATGGACATTTACGACCTCGCCGAGTGGTGCTGCCTCGGCCCTCTTGGGGCTATCTCCATCGAAAACGGCAACGCTCCAGTTGAAGTTCCAGACTTCACTCGCGGCGGCTGGCAGAAGACTAACGGCTTCCACTATGCTTTCGCAAAATAAAGATTAGAGAATGCTCATAAACCAGAAGAGGCCGGCAATTTCGCCGGCCTCTTCTGGTTTATATGCCATACTACCCAATGACAGAGCCATTGCGGAGGGTTTCCTGTGGGGTGATGAAGCGCATGGTGCCGTCACCTTGCTGAGCCATCAGAATCATGCCTTTCGATTCGATGCCGAAGATTGTTCTTGGCTTCAGGTTAGCCAGAATGCAGATCTGCTTGCCGACGAGGTCCTCTGGGGCATAGAAATTAGCTATTCCGGAAACGATCGTTCTCTTGTCTATGCCAGTGTCAATGCTGAGCTTCAATAGCTTATCGGATTTCGGAACCCTTTCGGCAGCAAGTACGGTCGCAGTGCGGATGTCCATCTTCTGGAAGTCATCAAAAGAGCATTCGGCCTTTTGTGGAGCGACCTTACTCGCAGCTTCTTTCTTCGCAACTTCTTCGTTTGCGGCTTTGGCAGCGTTCAATTTGGCGATTTGAGCCTCGACTACGCTGTCCTCAACCTTGCTGAAAAGGAGTTCCGGCTTGCCCAGTTCGTGACCCTCTGGCAGAAGATCCTGACTGCCAAGCATATCCCAGTCGAGAACGACCCCGAAGGCATTCTCGTAGCATCCGACTGGTGGTTCGGATTGAGAGGATGCAGATGCACGGTAAGGCAAGGTATGCATGGCACGGCCTTCGCCGGAACGATAGAAGTTTACGGTAGGGTCACCTTCGCCAATGCGATAATCGTGGCCTGCGTTCACGCCTACGCAAAGCATATTGCGAAGCCTCTCGGCAGCAAAAGGAGTGAACGGCTCGAATGCAAGGGCCAGATCGGCGCAAATCTGCAGCGAGACATTCAGGATGGTGGCACAGCGCGACATGTCCGTCTTAGCCACCTTCCACGGCTCAGAGTCCGAAATGTATTTATTCCCGATGCGGGCAATATTCATAGCCTCCTTCAAAGCATCCCTGAAATGGAAAGCCTCCAAAGCTGCCTCCAAATTCTTGCGGCACGGGGGAATCTGCGCCAGAGCATCCTCATCAATTGACTGCAGAGCACCACGCGGAGGAACCTTTCCACCGAAATACTTCTCGGTCAGCACCACGGCCCTATTCACGAAGTTCCCAAATATGGCAACCAGTTCGCTATTGTTGCGAGTCTGGAAATCCTTCCAAGTGAAATCGTTATCCTTCGTCTCAGGGGCATTAGCGCAAAGCACGTAGCGAAGCACATCCTCCTGCCCAGGAAACTCGTCGGCATATTCATTAAGCCATACAGCCCAGTTGCGTGAAGTCGAGATCTTGTCTCCTTCCAGATTCAGGAACTCATTCGCAGGCACATTGTCCGGCAGTATGTAGTCCCCATGCGCCTTTAGCATGGAAGGGAACACGATGCAATGGAACACGATGTTGTCTTTCCCTATGAAATGAACCAGGCGAGTGTCCTGACTCTGCCACCAATCCTTCCAAGACTTTGGCAGAAGCTCCTGAGTATTGGAAATATACCCGATTGGCGCATCGAACCAGACATATAATACCTTCCCCTCTGCCCCCTCAATCGGCAACGGGATGCCCCAGTCCAGGTCACGGCTCACCGCACGAGGCTGCAAGCCACCATCCAGCCAAGATTTGCACTGGCCGTAAACGTTTGTCTTCCACTCCTTGTGCTGTTCCAGGATCCAATTACGAAGCCATGGTTCATACTCATTCAGAGGCATATACCAATGCTTAGTCTTGACCTTGATCGGAGCCGCCCCACTCAGTTTCGACTTAGGGTCTATCAGTTCCTCAGGACTCAGCGTGCTGCCACACCTCTCGCACTGATCCCCATACGCATTCGGATTGCCGCACTTAGGGCAAGTCCCGACGATGTATCGGTCAGCCAGAAATACCTTCGCCTCCGGATCAAAGAACTGTTCCGTCTCCTTCGTGATGAATTTGTCGTCATCGTACAGCCTCTTGAAAAAACCCGAAGCATTCTTCTCATGCACCTTAGATGTAGTCCTGGAATAAATGTCGAAATTAATTCCTAGCCTAGAGAATGAGTCTTTAATTATTCCGTGATATTTATCAACAATGTCCTGAGGAGATACGCCCTGCGCCCTTGCCTTGATCGTGATTGGCACTCCATGCTCATCGGAGCCGCAGATGTAAAGCACATCTTCCCCCTTCATTCTAAGATACCTCACATAGATATCTGCCGGCACGTACACCCCCGCCAGATGCCCGATATGCACTGGCCCATTGGCGTATGGCAAAGCGCAAGTAACCAAAGTCCGTTTAAAATTCTTTTCCATATTCTTTAACATATTATATCCATTAATAGTTCATCCCTCTTCCAAGCTTTTGTTTAACAGCTAGTTGCAGCTTCTGCAGACGCATTATTTCGTCCATCACCTTTGGCTGGCCAGACTCATCCCCCTCTTTCTGAAGAGCCTCGAGCTGATTCCTGAGATCCGTCAGCCTGCGATCCAGACGGCAGGACTGGAACACCAGTATAGCCTTAGGAACATATTTCACGAGCCACGAGTCGTGCGACATCAGAGAGTCGCGTAAATCTTTTACCGACAATTTGTAACGTTCATTGTTCGAGAGTTGTGCTGTCACGAAGGCTACCTGCCTATCCTCGCTGTCAAGCAAATGGCGGACAATAGCCTCCTGAGAGTAGCCATCGTAATATTCCTTAGAATAGGCATTCCATATATTCCTGTAAATATCGTTGGTAAACTCCACATTGTCATCCTCAAGAGCCTGGCATATATAATCGAATACGGTCGGCGATTCCTCTTCTTTTTCATCTGGAACATCCGTCTCGAACACCAGCTTAGAAGTGCCATCCGTAAGCACGAAATTCAGCAGTCCCCTCTCACCTTTTCCCATTATTGGATCTTTCTCCAAAGCCTCTACCCCATCGCCCAGAGTGAGCCGCTCCGCCTGAGGCTCATCTACACGAGGCTCCGTCCTTGCATAAGGCACATTCGAAGATGCTCTTGCCGCAGACTCTATATTCTTGGCGACAGACGAATCCACCCTCCCTGAGAGAGCCTCCCTTCTAATGCCGAACCTTTCGCTCAAAGCATCCAGATAAACTTCTCTCTTCACCATATCAGGAATAGATGCAATAGAATCAGCAATCTCATTAATTACTGTTGCACGCTTGATAGGATCTCTCTCGGTACCATTCAATAAATATGTCGCCTTGAATTCCAGGAAATCCTGCTCTGCCCCGGCAAGGAAATCTTGCACTTCGGCAAGCGAGTGCTTTCTTGAATATGAGTCCGGATCGTCTCCGTCTGGAATCAGCACCACCCTCACGTTCATCCCTTCGCGAAGGAACATGTCTATTCCCCTCAGAGCCCCATGTACGCCAGCATCGTCACCATCGTACATCAACGTGACATTGGAAGTGAATCGTTTTATGAGCTGAATCTGCCCCTCAGTCAATGAAGTGCCGCTGGAAGCCACCACGTTCTTGATTCCTAACTGGTGCATGGAAAGAACGTCCAAGTACCCCTCGACCAAGTAGCACTTATCCTTATCCCCCATTTCTTTCTTAGCATGCCAGATGCCGTACAGAGACTTATTCTTAACGTAAATCTCCGATTCCTTGGAATTTACATACTTAGCATAAGGCTGGCCTTCCTCTTTCTTTTTCAATGTCCTAGCTCCGAAGGCAATGACCCTGCCGCTAATCGAATGCACGGGGAACACTATCCTATCGTAAAACCTATCGTGCAGCTGGCCATCATTATCGTATCTAGCGCAAAGACCTGTGTCCAGAAGATATTCATCCTTATAACCAGCAGCCTTCGCCGCATCAGTGAAAGAGTGCCTGTCAGACGGTGCCCAGCCTAAGCCGTACTTCTCGATTGTTTCATCCTCTAACCCCCTAGAGTGGAAATACGCCAGTCCAACGTTACGCCCCTCATCCGTCCTCAGCTGCTCATGGAAGAACTTGCTGGCATATTCAGTGACAAGCAGCATGCTCTCCCTGCGCTGGCGATTGGCAATGTCCTCAGCAGTCTCTTCTTTCTCGTGTATTTCAATGTTGTATTTCTTAGCGAGATACCGCAGAGCTTCCACGTAGCTCATGTGCTCGTAATCCATCACGAAGCCAACTGCAGAACCCCCTTTATGGCAGCCGAAGCAGTAATATATTCCTTTGGATGGGACAACGTGGAACGACGGAGTTTTTTCGTTATGAAAAGGGCAGCATGCCCAATATTCCGATCCTCGGCGCCTCAACGATACGAAATCCCCAACCACCTCTTCAACTTTGGCAGTGTCCAGAATTTCTCGTACCGTCTCGTCAGGAATCATTGCTCGTCAACTGTGTTGTCCTCTACTTTATGATATTCAGTCTCTACAGCATTACCAATGCCAGCAGTATCCATTCCGTCTTTCTTCGTCTCCATGGTCTTGCTCGCAGGGCCGAATTTAATCTCGTATACCGTCTTCGCTTTGTTCATCCGCCATGTGGAGATCAAGTCCGAAACCCCATAAATAACCAGCAGGCAGCCGGCGACAATGCTCATCACCCTGATACCGAACGGATTGAATAGCAGCAAAATGCCACCTATGATGCAGAATATTGACAAAACCAACGTGGCGAAACCAGCGCCTATGAGGCTCATCGCTCCCGACAGAGCCAGTAGCTGAATCGCTCCGAAGATGATTAGCAATATTCCAATGAAGTACACTATGAGGTTCGCGACCGCCTGAGGATAAAAAAAGAGAAGCAGGCCGAACACGATATCCACGATGGCATTAGTGATCATGAGTAGCATCGCACCGTCGTGTCGCTTCACGATTCCCCTGATAGCGGAAACCACGCCGGCTGCGATAAGAAAAGCAGCGATAATCTGCACTACAGTAATCGTGGCTTCGTTCACTACTACCATCACCAAACCAATGGCGATAGCCACAAGCGCCCTTAAGACGCTGTTAAAGTTTGACTTGTACCCAAATGTGACGAACATATCTTTTCCATTTCAATGAACTACAAATTTAAGAATTTTTGCTACATTCGTGAATATGATTTACGATACTCATGCCCATAGCCAGTTTTCATTCGATGGCGAACGCACTACTGTAGAGAAAAGCACGAAAGCAGCGATAGAAAAAGGATTGGGAGGGATATGTTTCACCGACCACTGTGATTTCTATATCCCACCGATGAAGGCCGATTTCGAGCCAATAGTGAACGAGGAATTCAACGTGCCTGCCCAGCAAGCTGAGATAGACAGGGTTCGCGGGCTAATCCTTGATGGGGAATATGGCAGGGCGGCAGCAAAAAAATTTAGGCTGCTGAAAGGCGTAGAGATAGGACTCTACAATTCCTGCAGGCTTAAGATAAAGGAATATGTCGCCAGCCACCAATTCGATGAGATAATCGCTTCTGTGCATTACTTGGATAACGTTGACCCATACTGCGGAGGAGTTTACTACAAAGGGAAAAACTGGAAAGAAGCCTACGGCCACTATCTGGAAACGATACTTAAGGAAGCTAAGTGGCTAGGTGACGGATTCGACATAATTGGACATTTAGACTACGTGGCTCGCTATGCGCCTTATCCAAAAGAAAGCATAACGTATCACGATTTCTCCGATTTATTCGATGAGCTGCTCACTTTCCTCGCTCAAAACGGGAAAGGGCTGGAAATAAATACGAAAACATACAAAAAATATGGACTGAGAACCCCACAGCTGGACAGGGACATCCTCATACGCTTCATGGAGCTAGGCGGCGAGATTCTCACGCTCGGCTCAGACGCTCACGACACAGAAAGAATCGGGGACAAATTCGATTACTATGCCCAGTTTATAAAATCTTGTGGTTTCCGCCGCCTTGGTCATTTCGAAAACCGCAAAGTCAAGCTCGTGAATATTTAATTAGCTATCTCACAAAGGAATTTTATGCGCACCAGCCTGATTTCCATCTCCTCATAATCAGGTCCTAAGATTTTCATTGCCTCCTCTACAGAGTCCGAGACTGCATCTTCCTTGAAATAATTATAAATATCATCTATTACATCCTCGTCCACATTAGCGTTGATGTCATAGTTCAGATCCAGCTTCGTGCCTGAAGCCACAATTGCCTCTATCTCATTCAGGAGGTCTCCCATCTCCAGCCCTTTTGCCTCAGCGATGTCCTCCAGCGGTATCATGCGGTCTATGCTAGTAATTATATAAACCTTATCCGCAGCCTTCGACGGGGAAGACTTCACGACGAAATCCTCTGGACGGGTGATCTCATTTTCGTCCACGTATTTTTTTATGAGTTCTACGAACCCATGGCCGAACTTATTAGCCTTACCAGCACCGACACCCTGGCAGTTCTGCAACTCAGTAAGGCTGATAGGATAAAGGATTGACATGTCTTCCAGAGCCTGATCGCTGAATATTATCCATGGCTGCAGATGAAGTTTCTTAGAAACATCCTTACGCAAATCTTTTAGCATTGAAAGCAGCGCAGCATCTCCGCCTCCGCCACCTTTTATGCTAGATGCTATCGCAGCCTCATCATAATCGGCTTCATCAGCATTACTGCTAAGGAATTCCCTCTCTTTTACCAGACGAATCTCGTATGGCTTTGCTGCGAACTCTTCGCCTTTCTTAGTCACGTAAATGAGACCGTAAGACTCTATCTCCTTCTCCAACAGATGCCCAACTAGCCCCTGATGAATGACCGATGTCCAGAACTTTTCATCATGCTTTGCCCCAGCTCCGAAAAGCACCAGCTTGTCATGCCTATAAGATTTGATTAGTGCATTTGACTTGCCAGCTAAAATTGCTGCCAGATGCTCCATCTTGAAATGCTCAGGCAAAGATTTTATCAGCCTTATGACTAGAAGCATCTCCTTCATGCCATCGAATGTCGGTTTAGGATTAAGGCAGTTGTCGCAAGCCCCACAGTTATCCCGAGAATAATCCTCGCCAAAATAGTTCAGTAGCAGCTTCCTGCGGCACTGGTTCGACTCAGCATACGCGACGGTCTCTATAAGAAGCTGGCTAGTGATTTCCTGCTCTGCGATAGGCTTGCCATGCTTGAGCTTTTCCAGCTTCTCAATGTCTTTATAGCTATAATAGGCGATGCAGTCAGCACCATCTCCGTCTCTGCCCGCACGGCCAGTTTCCTGATAATACCCTTCTATGCTTTTAGGGAAATCGTAATGAATGACGAACCTTACGTCCGGCTTGTCAATACCCATGCCGAAAGCTATGGTAGCCACAATCACGTCCACATCTTGCATCAAGAACCTGTCCTGGTTCTCTGCACGAACCTTTGCATCCAGGCCGGCATGGTAAGGAAGAGCTTTTATACCATTAATATTCAGAAGATTAGCTATCTCCTCCACCTTTTTTCGGCTAAGGCAATATATAATCCCAGACTTCCCTGGATTTTTCTTGATATATTTTATTATGTCTTTCTCCGGCTCTATCTTGTCCTTAACCTCATAATAAAGGTTAGGACGATTAAATGACGACTTGAATATGTCAGCCCCCGTTATGCCCAGGTTTTTCAATATGTCGCTACGCACCTTAGGCGTAGCCGTAGCTGTTAGGGCGACGATAGGAGCACGGCCTATTTCTTCTACTATTTCCCTGATCCTCCTGTACTCAGGCCTGAAATCGTGCCCCCACTCAGAGATGCAGTGAGCCTCATCCACTGCATAGAAAGAAATTTTAATGTCTTTCAGTAATTCCACGTTGTCTTCCTTCGTCAACGACTCAGGAGCCACGTAGAGAAGCTTCGTGACGCCAGAATGCACATCCTGTTTAACTTCCTGAAGCTGAACCTTATTCAGTGAAGAATTAAGGAAATGAGCTATGCTGCCATTGTTATCGGAGACGAAACCACGAATGGCATCAACCTGGTTTTTCATGAGAGCTATCAACGGCGAGATTACGATAGCCGTTCCTTCCATCACGAGCGCCGGGAGCTGAAAACAAAGAGACTTGCCTGCGCCTGTCGGCATAAGCACGAAAGTATCTCTTCCATCTAGAAGATTATGAATGATTTCTTCTTGATCTCCCTTGAAAGTATCGTATCCGAAAAACTCTTTCAATTTGGAGCGAAGCTGTACAGAATCTACATTCATCTGGCCTTCAGCTATCTTTAACAACATAAATATAGATTAACTTTTTCTTTTTATCAAGATTTTCTAGTCTATTCTAGTCTATATTATTTAGTAATGTCAAGAATTTTTACGATATTTGCAGCTCGAATGTCCCGTAAGACAAGGGATTAATTACGAAACTTATAAATTATAAATATCATGAAAAGTCTTAAATTCTTCGCAGCCGCAATGGTTCTAGTTGCTTCCGTGTCCTGCAACTCAGGGAAGAAAGCATCCAACAGTGGTGCTGGGAACGATAGCACTGCCGTCGTGCAAAGCACCGTAAATCCAGCAAGCCTCAAACCTGCAAAATCTCTTGTAGATTCTGTCAGCTATCTGCTTGGCATCAACTGGGGAAGCATGGTTAAAGGTTATAACTTTGGCGACCTCAATTATAAGCAAGTAATGAAAGGAATCAACGATTTCGTTAATGCTAAAGGTAACCAGCGAGATACCAATTTCGTAAAACAGTTCAGGATTAGTCCTGAGCAGATGGGGGAGATCATCAACAGCTATCTTGAGAAAAGACAGATGTACGTAGCTGCAGTCAACAAACTTGACGAGGACAAATTCCTTGAGGCAAACAAGGCCAAGGACGGCGTAAAGGTAACCGAAAGCGGCCTTCAGTACATTCTCCACGATGCCGGAACAGGCGAGCAGCCAGGTTCTAAGGACACAGTATATGTTCACTACAAACTGTCTAACAAAGACGGCGAAGTCATCGAGGAAGTTAAAGATGGAGACAATTCTGCAATGCTGCTTCTAAACAGGGTGATTCCGGGCTGGACTGAGGGACTCCAGCTCCTCAAAGAAGGCGGGAAAGCTACTCTTTACGTTCCTTCAAGGCTTGGCTATGGCGAGCGTGGAAATCAGGGCATCGAGCCTAACTCTCCTCTCGTCTTCGAGATCAAGCTCGATTCAGTAAAGCATTACATAGAGCCAGCTCCGGCTGAGGATACGGCTAAGAAATAATTCATTTGCAGAACATCAATTGAAGCCTGCCGGGTTCAATTGCCTGGCAGATTTTTTGATGAATAAGCAAACCCGAAAAATATTTAATGAGTATGCCAAATCTTGAAATAGAAGGCCGTATAAGCCAGAAATTCAACGTCATCAGCGGACATAGCGCCAGGGGTCCTTGGAAAAAGCAGGATTTTCTGGTCGAGTACCCTGATGGAAACTACACTTCTAAAACTCTATTCACTGCTTTCGGGGATAATTTAGTCGCCGAGCTAGATAAATTCGCCGTAGGAGACCAAGTTAGGGTTTCATTTAACGTGCGCGCTAGGGAATATAATGGACGCTGGTACAACGATATACGCGCCTGGAGAATCTCTTCTGATCAAGGAGCGAGTGCACAGACTCCGCATCAACAGGCTGCGCCATCCCCTTCCATAGATGATATGCCAGAGACTAGTTCTAGCGAAAGTGAAGACTTGCCATTCTAGAGTGGATAATTCATAAATCAATCCATCTGATGGATTGATCCTTGCGCCACCAAGTCATCTGGCGCTTGGCATAATGACGAGTATTCCGCTGAATGAGGCGCACTGCCTCTTCCAGCGGGATTTTTTCATTAAGGTATTCAAACATCTCTTTGTATCCGACAGTCTGGAGAGCCTGACACTTGCGGTATGGCATGAGGGATCGAACCTCATCTTCAAGACCCGCCGATAGCATATTCAGAACCCTCTGATTAATTCTTGAATATAGCTCTTCTTTCGGCCGCCTGAGGCCTATTTTCTCAATCTTGAAGTTCCTTTCCCGCACGATGCCGGTTTTGAACGAAGAGAAAGGCTGACCTGCCTGGATGCATACTTCCAGCGCCCTTATTACCCTATGGCTGTTCTGGATATCTATTTTTGAATATGTCGCAGGATCCAATCGCCGCAGCTGCTCTGCCAAAACGCCCAATCCTTCTTCTTTAAGCTGCTGCCAAAGCTCGTCCCGAAGCTGCTGATTTCCGTCTGGCAGGTCATCCAGGCCTTTGCATACGGCATCAACGTACAGCATCGAACCACCAGCCATAACTAGGGTCTCGTGGCCTTCGCTGAATAATTTTTCTATTAAAGGAATAGCCTGAAGCTCGTAATCACCAGCCGAGAATGTCTCCGTAACCGGTACTGTCTGGATGAAATAATGCTTCACTGCAGCAAGCAGTGAAGCATCTGGAACCGCAGTCCCTATCGTCATACTCTTAAAAATCTGCCTTGAATCGCAAGAGAATACCGGAGATCCATATTTAATGGCTTCTGAAACGGCATATTCAGATTTTCCTACGGCAGTAGGCCCAAGGACTATCAGGAGGCGCCGCTCCATGCCCTAGAGCAAAAGGTCTTCCGTGCCGTCGTAGACTTCCTTCCCGTCCTCATCGCCATCGTCCTTATAGTCATCGCCTTCCTTATCATCGTCTTCGTCCGCATCGACATCGCCTATACCAGCATCTTCATCTTCGCCCTTGTCATCTTCTTCCCCTAACGAATCCCAATCTGGCTTCTGGCCAGGGAGATGACGTTGAGAATCAGGCAGATCCTCGAAAGCCACATAACCGTTTTCAAACTCTATCGGGTTTGGACCTTTTGAGTCGACTATAATAGGTACTCCTCCGTTGCCTTCCCTGATGCTCTCCAGAGTGACAATGACGCTTTTCTTGTTCAGGACATCATAGAAATATATGAAAGACTTAACTCCGGCTTTAGCAGTCTGATCGACCGAGATCTTATCCACAGTCCCATTGCCAAGATCAAAAAGTCCATATCTGGCAACGACTCCGCCTACATCATCCAAAGCCTTGAACATGATGAGCTGATCCTGAGCGAATTCCATATCAGAACGCATTTGCTTATGGAAATCGTATAAAGTGGTGGCACCACTCATCTCGTAAATTCTGTAAAAGCCCTTAATACCGGCCAGAGTAACCCTGTAAGAGTAAATCATAATCGTAAACAAAAGTAGTTACAAAATTACAAAAAATCCTAAACCATGTCAAATACAACATATCAGTCGTCAATAAGAAATACGGAAGCTCAATGCTTCCCAAAAAGGCGTTTACAATCAACAGTGTACAAGACTCACCAATACGTTCGACAGAACGACACAGGATTATAAGGGCAAGCTATAAATTCCTCAGCCAGACAAAAAGCTAAATACAAAAAAACAGCTGCATTTCTGCAACTGCCTGATTATCTTGGTGGAGATAAAGAGATTCGAACTCTTGACCCCCTGCTTGCAAAGCAGGTGCTCTACCAACTGAGCTATACCCCCATTTCATATTGCGCAACAGCGAGGCTTGAACCATATGTCCATATGCCACCAACCGTCTGCTTTAGTAGGCCCTGGCAGAGTTGAACTGCCGACCTCTACATTATCAGTGTAGCGCTCTAACCAACTGAGCTAAGAGCCTATATAATAAAGAAGGAATAGTACAAGGATCGAATCCTTGTCTGCATCGCGGGCGTCGCCGGATGTCGTCCAGGGCTCCAAAAAGGAGGTGTTCCAGCCACACCTTCCGGTACGGCTACCTTGTTACGACTTAGCCCCAGTCACCGCTTTCGCCCTAGGCCGCTCCTCGCGGTCACGGCCTTCAGGCGCCCGCGGCTCCCATGGCTTGACGGGCGGTGTGTACAAGGCCCGGGAACGTATTCACCGCGCCATGGCTGATGCGCGATTACTAGCGAATCCAGCTTCGTGGAGTCGGGTTGCAGACTCCAGTCCGAACTGAGGCGGCTTTTTCAGATCCGCGCCCCCTCGCGGGGTGGCTTCCCTCTGTGGCCGCCATTGTAACACGTGTGTCGCCCCGGACGTAAGGGCCGTGCTGATTTGACGTCATCCCCCCCCTCCTCGCACCTTGCGGTGGCAGTCCCGCCAGAGTCCCCAGCTTTGACTGTTGGCAACTGGCGGCAGGGGTTGCGCTCGTTATGGCACTTGAGCCGACACCTCACGGCACGAGCTGACGACAACCATGCAGCACCTCGGCGCGCGCCCCGAGGGGCGTGGGCGTCTCCGCCCGCTCCGCGCGCCGTTCGAGCCCGGGTAAGGTTCCTCGCGTATCATCGAATTAAACCACATGTTCCTCCGCTTGTGCGGGCCCCCGTCAATTCCTTTGAGTTTCAGCCTTGCGGCCGTACTCCCCAGGTGGATGACTTATCGCTTTCGCTTGGCCGCCGGACGTCATTCCGCCCGGCGGTTAGTCATCATCGTTTACGGCGTGGAATACC
>JAQYTJ010000007.1 GCA_028724885.1 Bacteroidales bacterium
ATCAGCTCACGGAGAAGGAAGATCATCAGGTCGGGGAATCGCTCATCGCCGAAGAGTTTCTTGAACACGGTGTCGGTGATGATGTCGGCGTATTTTTGGAGGAGGACCATCTCATGGACCTGCCGCCCGCGGAACGAGTCCGGATAGCTAAGCTTTGTCATAATTAAGTTTTTTCGGCAAGATAGGCCAAGGAAACGTAAAAATCTTCAGGAAAAAGAAATTCCGTGCATTAAAACAGAAATTATTTTTCTTTATGCCACGTAAAAAAATTCAGATCATCAAAAATTTTTTGCGTATGATGCCTCCTGCAATCGCCATTCGCATCTGCTGTGGCACGCTATCCACAATGCCTTAAGAAGCCGGGGTGAGGATGCTGGCTGCGACGATGTTGGAGATGAGGGCGCCAGCTATGCTTTCTGACATCTCTACACGTACGTGATGTAAAGTGACTATTTCACGGCATACATGACGGCGCCGATTTTCTTATCATTGCACCATAAATGTACTTTGGTGCCATAATCATCGGTAAGAAAAGAGATTATTTCCCAAGTCTGGTCTGGAACTTCAGTGACCTTGCCTCCAGTGCAGTAGGTCAGGTCTCCTATGAATGTCAGGCCCTCGACAAGCTCAAAACCAGAACCTTCTCCAGCGCGAAGCATGAAATATTCGCTCATGTCGTCGTTGCCGACCCTGAACATTCCACGCTTTCTATTGAAGCTCAGCTGGCAATGGGCAGCATCGTAGGACATTATCACGTTACCGTCCGACATCAGGCAGATATCCGTCTGGTTTTTGAAGTCCTTTGGCGCTCCGCTGCCATCCTTGGTGCACCCCGCCGCGACGATGGCAAGGATGAATATCAATATATTGAATAGTGTTTTTTTCATTTTACAGTCACTGTTTTAATTATTTTCTCAGTCGTGCCATCTTCGTAAGTTACGGCTGCCTTCAAGATGCCGCTCTCTGTCAAAGTCCAGTAGCAATCGTCTTCGAGGCTTATCGCCGTGCCATTCAAGGTCCATTTTACTGTGCCCTTTTCCTGCAGGTTCGCCACCCTTAGAGGTAGCCTTGATCCAGAGCTATAAGAGCCATCGGAATTCCTACCGGAAACAGGCAAGATGATGTAAGGCTGAGTACCTGGCATCACATCCTTAGTCGACAAGACGCCGCTATATTCTTTGCTTTTGTTGCCAGAAGAATCGGTGAAATATATATTCAATGAATATTCCGTAGCATGGCTCAGGTAATCCGCAAGATAAGCGTACTTGCCTTTTTCGTATGGCTTTACTTCCACCGCCTCGCTTGTGGAATCTTTTTTCGCTACGACGATGTAAGCTGAGCCGTCATAGGTCGTGTCGCTGCAGCTCCAGTTGATTATGACAGCGTCCTGATAAATGTCTGTGGCATTCACTACTGGTTCCATGTCAAGTTCGCTGCCACTCTCAATCAAAGTCAGGCTTGCCGTCTCGCCATTCAAAGCAATGTTGCCAATCTTGTATTTTGGTTCTTTTCCATTCCACATTGAATATTTCGAATTCGAGTCTTTATTGAGGAAAGTTGTCGTGCCAACAGGAAAATACGGTAGAGCATCGGTAGAGTTTCTGTGGGTGATCATATCTGCGCAAGGGTGTGCCGGGTTTGCGTTCACTACATTCGCAGTCCAACGTTGCGCGGCAGTAAGATTTCCTTCAGCATTGTTCTCGGACATATCCACATGATAGACCCCGATGCCATGATTTATTTCTTTCAGATATGCGTTCCAGCCATTTGCAGTCTTATATTCAATCAGGAATACTTCATTCGGCGTGTCAGTTCTCATAATCAGGTACGGATGTCCGCTGCCGTTGACGGGCTGCAATGTGATTCCGCCTTTCGTTGAGACTGTAGTGGAGCTTCCCAGGCCAAGTACATAATAATCAATTGCATTATAACCTATCGGGCAGTCGCCATCGTAGCAGTAGCACCCTGCAGCCATCACGGAGGTTACCATCCATGCAGGCTCGTAGTTTCCACCACTTTCACTTTCATCTGTGTCGTAGATGTCCATCAGTCCCAGATTATGGCTTAGCTCGTGACAGAATACTCCAATGTCCGAGATTTTTGATTCTGTCCCACGGCATTCGCAACAGATATTGTAACCAGCTATTTTTACCCCATCCAAGGTTAAATCAGCTCCTTCATATTCCAAATTCCATTGGTGCGACCAGATGCAGTCTTCACCGCCGCCTGACTCTTCTCCATTGCCGGCCATGATCAGGCTCACCGCATCCACTTTACCATCCCTGTCGGCATCGTATTGCGAGAAATCTACGCCTGCTTGGTCAGCCAGCTCGCATGCCTCCATCAATGCTTTGTATGCATTCGCATCGTCATTGCCCCCATAATATGCACGTTTCTTAGAGAGTCTTACGATTGTAGGCGCTATGTCAAATTGAAAATCGTAGAATTCACCTAGCTGGTCATTGAAATAGTCGCTAACGCTGCCGTAATTGTTATAGCCTTCCTGAGTGAACATGTTCACGAATTGTTGCCTCGTATGGGAGTATGCCACGTCAGCATATTCACCGAGGATGACAAGCACTTTCATCCGCTTCTTCGTGTCCTCCTGTGGATTGATGCTCTGCATCTCTAGCGTCCTCTGCTGGAGTTGCTGTCTCTGGAGAGCCATCTGACGAATCTGCTGCTTCTTAAGAGCCATCTGGCGAATGATTTGTCGAGGAATATATTGGCTGGCATTCAGGATGCTCGATTGCGCTTTCTTGTCACCGACAGCATAACCGGAATTGCTCATCGTTCCATCAGGCTCGTACAAGGCGTAGCAGATAGTGCCGTCAATGCTCCTCGTGACAGCGTGGCCGCTTATGTCGGTCATGTAATGTCCGAATTCGTCGCCGTGAATTCTTATCTGGATCTTCGTCCCATCAGGCTGAGTCACAGTTATAGGCCACGGATATGCCGGCCTCGCATCGGCCTTCTGCCACAGTGGCAGCAGGAGCATCATTGCCAGGATTAATTTCGCTGCCGCAAATCGGCCTTTCGTAACGGTGAAGCAGCCTATCATATTTCTAGTGTCAGTCATATCTTCCTAATAAATAGAATTAATATATTTTCGTAAAATTATCCCAAATTTGGCTATTTTTCAAATATTTCAGGTAATGCATAAATCTAGGATCAGGGAAAAACAAAAAAGTTGCGTACCTTGTTGATATGCAACTTTTTCTCTGCAGAATAGCTAGCCGCTGACGCTAGGCCCTGTGGAAATCTTCAGGATGAACTATTTATTCAGCGCATCTGCTGACTTGATGTATTTCTGCAGTTCTTCATCGGAGATGTTGTAGTTGCGCATCTCACCCGAGAAGTACTTGTCATATGCGCTCATGTCTACCATTCCATGGCCGGAGAGGTTGAATAGAATTGTCTTTCCCTCGCCGATTTCTTTGCATTTCAGGGCTTCCTTGATTGTTGCGGCGATGGCATGGCAGGATTCCGGAGCAGGGATAATGCCTTCCGTCCTTGCGAACAGCACTCCAGCATTAAATGAGTCCAGCTGCTCGACATCAACAGCTTCCATAAATCCGTCTTTCATAAGCTGAGACATGATGACTCCTGCACCATGATAGCGAAGGCCGCCTGCGTGAATGGAGGCTGGTTTGAAATCGTGGCCTAGGGTGTACATAGGCAGCAACGGAGTGAGTCCGGCCTCATCGCCGAAGTCATATTCAAATTTTCCTCTTGTCAGCTTAGGGCATGATGCTGGTTCAGCAGCGATGAAGCGAGTTTTCTTCCCTTCCTGAATATTATGCCTCATGAATGGGTATGTTATGCCGCTGAAATTCGAGCCTCCGCCGAAGCAGGCTATAACTATGTCTGGATATTCCCCGGCAAGCTCCATCTGTTTTTCCGCCTCCAGTCCGATGACCGTCTGGTGCAGGCACACATGGTTCAGTACAGAGCCTAAGGTGTATTTGCAGTTCGGAGTCGAGACAGCAAGCTCGATGGCTTCGGAGATAGCGCAGCCCAGCGAGCCTTGGTCATTGGGATTGGCCGTGATTATGTCCTTCCCGGCTCTGGTTGACATAGATGGCGAAGGAGTTATCGTGGCTCCGAATGTCTCCATGATGGAACGCCTGTAGGGTTTTTGTTCGTAGCTGACCTTAACCATGTACACGGCGCACTCTAGGCCGAATTTCTTGGCGGCATACGAAAGAGCTCCGCCCCATTGGCCTGCGCCAGTTTCCGTTGTGATGTTGGTGATTCCTTGCTGCTTGGCATAATAAGCCTGAGCAAGGGCAGAGTTCAGTTTATGAGATCCCGCAGGAGACACGCTTTCATTCTTGAAATATATATGCGCCGGAGTGCCTAGGGCGGCCTCTAAATCATAAGCTCTGACCAGGGGTGTGCATCTGTAGACGGCATATTGCTCTCTCACGGGATCAGGAATAGGAATCCACTCGTCTTTTTGATTCAATTCTTGGTTTGCGCATTCCTCGCAAAAGATGGGGTAGAGGTCCTGTGGCTTAAGTGCTTCATGGGTCGCTGGATTTAGGATTGGCAAAGGTTTGTTGGGCATTACAGCCTGCATGTTGAACCATGCCGTGGGGATTTCGCTCTCTGGGAGCAAGAATTTCTTCTGTTTCATTCGTTTATTAGATAATAATTTTAAATATACGAAAAAAGGCCGGCTCTGTGGCCGACCTCATAATTTTCTTCAAAGGTTACTCGATTACATTAGTGCTTGTGCTTGGAAAAATCCATTAAGCGCCACTATTATGAAAGCGAGAACAATCAGCGTTGCGACCACTATGCCGATTACCTTCAGCCTCTTGAACCAGACTCCATTACTCCAGCCTACGGTTTGGAACATGCTCCAGAATCCATGTGTCAGGTGGAACCAGATGGCCACGAACCAGATTATGTAGAGCAGGAGGATCCACCATCGTCCGAAATAATTCATCAGAAGGAGATAAGGGTCAACGCGTTCGGCTCCCAGAAAATCTTGGAGCTGCATGTTTGCCCAGAAGTGGGTGAGATGGATGAAGAGGATGCCTAGAACTATGATTCCCAGCACGAACATGTTCTGGGATGCCCAAGAATCAGCGGAGCCTTTGCGGCCTGCTTCATAACGTTTGAGACCTCCGCGGGCTTGTACGTTCTTCCAAGAAATCCATATCCCGTAGACGATGTGAATAATGAAGCCTAACGCAAGGACTGGCACCATAATGGTCACTATTGGGAGCGACATGAAATCGCATCCCTTCGCAAACAGGCCGTCGGGTGCTCCGAATTTGCCTGTGAAGCTGTCAATCACGGAAAAGAAGTTGATGGTGACATGCAATCCGAGGAAGATGATTAGAAAAGCTCCGCTCACTGCTTGAATGAACTTTCTTCCGATGGAATAATGAAATGCGTTAGCCATTACAGTAATAATTTGTAGTAGCGGGAGTGGGGCATGATCCCACGACCTCCGGATTATGAATCCGACGCTCTAACCAGCTGAGCTACCCCGCCTTATCTGAGAGGGCTGTGCCCCCCCTAATACCTCCGCGGCCTTTCCGTATTTGTTTGGATGTGCGCCTCGCAAATACCCGGCCCGGCCGGTCGCGTGACCGCGACGTGAAGCTTCGTCCCCCACAAGGCCTTTCATCAAAAAGGCACGGACGGTTGCCCGGCAAACGCCCGTGCCTAAAGTTGAGATAGAAGGATTCGAACCCTCACTGACAGAGCCAGAATCTGTAGTGCTACCATTACACCATATCTCAATTATGACGACCGCAGTCAACCTGCAATCGGTTTGCAAAAATATAGATTAATCCTGAAATGTCAAAATTTGTTTAAGAATAATTCATACTTTTGCAAAAACAACAACGTGATGAAGAAATTCTGTGCAATATTCGTGATCTCCCTTATTGCTGTCGAGGCTGTCGAGGCAAGGAAGTCCATTATCGGCATATCGACTTCATCTGCAAACGGAAGAAGCGACACGAAGCTAAGATATTCGGCGAGAGCGTGCTTAATTTCACCGTCCAGGTCAACGGACTCTGCGACACCAGCGACATCCTTTTGATGCGCGCTTCCCTGAAGCACAGGAAAATTATCCTAGCAATTTGCTGAGGTGCACAGTCGCTGAATATATCATTGGGCGGCAATCTTTATCAGGATCTACCTATCCAGATGCCCTATGGCGTGCCTCATAGAGACACCACGCATACGATATTCATAGATGCCGGCTCAAAGCTAGGGAACATCATGAGCGCAGCCGGATTTGAAGCAAGCAAGGATGGGAACGGTTTGTTCAATGAATATATTGCATTGACAGTCAATTCGTACCCTTATCAGGCGATTAAGCTAGCAGCTCCGTGGCTGAGAGTGATAGCGAAGGCTCCGGATGGCATTTCGTCGTCGAAGTCCATTTCCATCCTGAGATTCCTGCCAGCAAAGGCGCCTTCTCTGGCAGAAGCTATTCGAGGCTTTTGTCCGCTGCTCAAGGTATGAGCAGTCATTCTTGCGAAATGAAGATGCGTTGTAGTTAGGCATGCCATCGTGCCTTAGCTAGCAGCCTGCGAGGATGACCATAAAGGATGGCGAGCACGCAGAGGACGATGTTGAGGATTGTTATGCGCAGGAAGTCCCGGAATGGGCGGAAGTGGGTGATGCGCTGGGACTGGGGTGGGTAGTAGACTTGAATGGGAATTTCCTGGATGTAAACGCCTTTCCAGCATTGGAACACCAGCAGTTCCAGTTCGGCTTCATAACGGCTCGTGAGCAAAGCCATTGAGCCAAGCTTGCGTAGCTGGTAGAGGCGGAACCCACATTGGGTGTCAGAGAGCCTCTTTCCAGTCTGGACTTTGAACCAAAAATTCGAGAACCTGTTCGCGAAGGTGTTCCCGCCTGGCATATTCTCGTGTCGTAAATTTCTGCATCCTACGAGCATAGAGTCTGGGTGCATGTCAAGAGCGGCTGCGAATGCTGGGATGTCTTCCGGGTAGTGTTGCCCGTCAGAGTCTAAAGTGATTGCTCGCTCGAAGCCGAGCGATGCGGCAGCACGTAACCCCGTCTTCAGCGCCTGTCCTTTCCCTCGATTTCGGTCATGCATGATTACCCTGGAGGAAATACCTTGCAAAGCCGATGCAGAGCCGTCTGTGCTGCCGTCGTCCACAACGATGACGTTGTAGCAGAATTTCAATGCCCTTTCAGCGACATCGCGCACCGTCCCCACATTGTCATAGCAAGGAATGATTACGCAGCATTTAAGCCGCTTCAAGATATTCATCGTGTCGGTTGGCGACATGTATGTTGAATCAGATGATGGCATATTCAAGAAACATTTTGCTTCGGATGCCGTCATGGGCGGAAATTTCCAATGTGGTGGTAGCTGTGCCGTCGGAGGCTTTAATATTCGTAAATGAATATGTTACCTCGTCATCTGGATAGATTGGCGCTATGAATTTTAGGTTCGAGACGGAACTGAGCCTGAGAGTTGGCGTGTTGGCAGGGCTTTTGGCTGGCTGCATGCTGCGGAGGCTCTTTTGAAGCAGTTCGGTCGCCACCCTCACTTGGATGGCGCCAGGGGTGATGGGGTATCCTGGGAAATGGGCTTTGAATATGTCGTTATCTGGGAGGAGCTGGATTCGGAAACTTAGCTCCTGAATCAAGTTCAGGATGACGGTAGGGGGATTGCTCAGGACGACGGTGGTAAATCGTCTGGAATTATCTTCGCCACTGATGACAGCGTGTGGATGCTGGACTTCTTTCAGCATATGATAGAAACATCCTTCAAGCTTCATTGTGACACAGAGAAATATTCCGGATTTATCCCATTGTTATACTGGGCGTTGCATATGTGAATCACCGTCTGTCCGTTATTCTCGATGAGATCCACCTGAACGACTTTCAAGTCCTTGTCGAAATGCATTCTGACCGACTTGTACATCTGCCGGAGATCTCGCTTCTGAGGTGCCAATTCAGCGACATACTTGCCCTCGTCAGAGAACATCTTAACCTTGAAATCATCCGTGCCAGCAAGCGCCTCTCCCGTGAGACTGTCCCTGATCATGCCAGCAATGCGCTTGTAGATCCTGTTCGACGAAGCATCAATCTTCTGGATGCCATCGCCCGATTTTAGGACAGTATTCGCACCGTCCGAAACGAATAGGAATGCGGCCGGAGACGTATATTCCCAGCGCAGCTTGCCTTCCTGATAGTACATCTTGCCCTTAGAAATCATGGTCTCGCTCAGCATGGAATTGCTCCGCTCCTGAGTGAAATCGGCCTTGAGGCTCTTTATCTCGGCGCAAGCAGAGATTATTTCCTGGGTAGCCTTCTGCGTATCTTCAGGGCTCATAGGAGTGAGGTCTGCCGCCAGGCATGTCACCCCGGCGAAGAGAGCGGCAAGAGCCAGCAATATATTCTTTAACATATTCATTATCTTGCAATTAAAACGCAGCCACTGATTATTAGGAAAACCCCTATCCAGCGAGTAAAGGGGATATTTTCGTGAAATATGAATATTGCAGCGAGCATGCCGAAGACATAGCTCAGGCTGATCATAGGGTATGCCATGCTGAAAGGGAATTTCTTAAGAATATACATCCACAGCAACGTGCCACCGACATAGCAAAGACCACAGCCGAGGAACCACCAGTTGACGAGAAGATGACCGAAGAACCTCCAGGTCCACTCGAATTTCCCCATCTGCTCAAGGGCAAACTTCAGCAACACCTGGCCGCCAGAGAGCAGCAGGCTCTGCGCGACCGCCAGTCCAATTAGTTCCCACATGGCTTCTTAAGATGCACCAACCCGATGTCGGCTCCTAAATCATTAATAATCAATATATTTGAATATTTCCCATTCGCTATCAGTCCCACTCCCGCGACGCAGGCGAGGCCAGAGACAGAGAAGTTCTTCCCGAACAAATTCATATAATCTTGGCTTCTCATAACATATTCTGCGCCATAGCCGTCCACTATTTCGTCCAGCCGCCTGGCTTTTCCATTGGCACCCTTGGCCGGGGTGCGAAAAATCCGCACGTCGGCAATTTCGCAGAGAGCCTTTTCCTGAGAAGATGAGAGCATCAGCGCTGCCGAACCTTCTGATGCTACGTCTTTCTCGTCCAGCCATAGGGATTCACGGAGGAAGCGGTAGGAAGTGTCAGTGATCTCGTCGTGCGAGCCAGCCAGCGCCGATTCGATCTCGCCAGACGAAATCTGGAGAAAAGCATCCAGCAAGGCACTCTCGAATGAGATTTCATCCTGTGAATATGTGCAATTGTAGCCAGTGCAATGGATATTTATTGCCACCAGCGAACCAATCGTGTTATGTGTGGATTGCATGAACTGCGTCGGAGGCAGCATTTCCTCGCCTTCCCTGCACATTTTCTCCAGGAATATCTCGGTATTCTCCACGCAGCCAAGCCCCGTTCCTGTCATGATGGCATCGGGGTTTCCTATTCCGGAATCCCTCATTACCTGCAATGACGTGGCTAAGGCTCTTTTCATTAGGTTGCCCATGCGCCTGGACTGAATAGGATTGAAGTACGGGCCCCAGTCAGGGTCTAAGCAATGATGCAAGCCTTGGGAATATTCCATTGGCTCCCTCATCCAGTCGTCGCAGAGCGGCTTCTGGATGGAAATCTGGCTGGCTGCCCTTATGTAGGCTTTCTGTCTCATATTCTTGAAAACAATAGGCTCGTATCGTTTCCGCCGAAGGCGAATGAATTGCAAAGGACATGCTCTAGCTGCACCTTGCGATCGGAGGAGGCGCAACCGGAACCCTGATTTGCGAGTGTATCCACGTAAGGGATTATTCCTCCCTCGAACGGGGTCTTCCATCCGAGATTGACGGGGATGAAGCCGTTCAGCATAGCCAGAAGGCATATCACCGATTCTATTCCACCCGATGCGCTCGTGGTGTGTCCAGTGAAAGACTTCGTGGAAGAAACCGGAGGCATGCCCTCCCCGAACGTTCGCTTCAGCGCACGGCTCTCGCTCTCATCATTATTCACCGTTCCAGTGCCGTGAGCGTTCACGTAATCGATGTCCCGAGGCTCCAGCCCTGCCATGGCAATCGCTTCATTCATAGCCTTGTAAGCTCCGTCGCCATCCGGTGATGACGCCGTCTGGTGGAAAGCATCGCAGGCATTGCCGTAGCCATCTAGGAAAGCGAGCGGTTCCGCCCCTCTGGCTTGGGCATGAGCCTGGCTTTCCAGAACCAGGAATCCGGCTCCCTCGCCGAGATTGAGGCCTGCCCTGCTGGCATCGAACGGCCTGCAAGGCTCTGAATCAAGAATCATCAGCGAATTGAAGCCGTTCAGGTGGTATTTCGTGAGGCATTCCGCCCCACCAGCAACCACGACATCCTCCCTGCCGGAACGGATGAGCCTTGCTGCCAGAATCAGCGAATTGGCTGCCGAGGAACAAGCCGTGGAAGTGGTTGTCAGTGAATCGAATATCCCGAAATAATCGGCAATGTCCCTGGTGGAACTGCCGCAGGTGTGGAGTTTCAAATATTCATTGAACTCATCGCTCCTAAGCACATTCAAAAATATTCTCTCAGTGACATCCATGCCTCCCACCGTCGTCCCAGACACCAAGGCAATTTTCTGTTTTTTTAGCTCCTGAAAAGAATTCGGGATTGCAGAAGCTTTCCCGATGGCATTCAGCTGAAAATTCGGGCTGAGCGGCATTTCCTTCTGTTCAGGATCACTTTCGGAGGATGCCTGTCTCAGTGCTTCGCGGACGGCATAAATGCCAAGCAGGGAAGTGCGGGCGATTTGTTGGTCGGAATGGATGCCGAGGGTGGATTTGAGTTCGTCATCGGACAAGGCGACTTCGCCGCAAGGCAGGTCGTGCGTGGTCCTGAGGTGGCGCAGAGGACCGATGCCGCTACGGCACGCAAGCAGCCAGCGCAAAGTCTCCTCTTTGCCAGCGCCTATCGCAGAAATGATTCCTGCACCGGTTATCGCGATTCTGTCACCCATCGTCCTATTCTGCCATTCTATTTTGTCCTTCGTGCAGCCACATAGTCGGCGATGCACTTCACCGACTTGAATATCTCCTTTCCTTCTGCAGGACCTTTCAGCTTTATGCCGTAATTTTTCTCGAGCAAGAGCATAAGCTCCAGAGCGTCAATTGAATCCAGCCCCAGCCCTTCCTTGAAAAGAGGGGCGTTCTCATCAATCTCTTCAGGAGACATTCCTTTGAGGTTCAGCGCCTCGATGATCTTGTTCTTGATCTCCAAAACCAAATCTTCCATATTCATTATTTCTCTATTATTTTCAAGTCACATTCAAAATGATTTTCATCAGGGCATTCCAGCCATCCTGTGATGGCAGAGCGAGTAGCCTCGTCTTGGAAAGCCATCTCCACCATTGAATCCATCACGTTCTCATCCTTATGCTCCAGCACGTAAAATGAAGTCTCCCCATAGTACCTGTTGCGGATGGCGATTTCCCCGGTCACTATATTCGGCAGCGTGTACACGAACAGGGACGGGCTGGGGTAATATTCGTCAGGATTCTGAATTGACTGCTGGTACAGCATGTCGTCGCAAAGGGAAGCCGTTTTTCCGAACAGTATCACCGCCCTGTCTTCCCTGTCTTTCTGCCTGTCCTCGAACCTACCCAGAAGCATCTCAGAAGCAATGAAGCCAAGCTTCGCCATCGGATCCATCTTGTAGAATTTCGGATAGTCAGCGACGTATTCATCGTACAACTTCTCTATCAGAGCCAGTCCCGACGCATCAAATATAAGTTTATTTTCGTCAAGAACCACGCTTTCCTGGGTGATGACGACTCTTCGAAGCACTTTCATTTCCTTCCTCCTTTTATGAATAATGCAGCTGCGTTGCAGCCTCCGAAGCCTGACAGGAGCTTGATGAAGGCTCGTTTTTCAGTGTGCCTGTGCTCCGGGGAAATATTCACCGGACAAGAGACCCCGTTCTTTGAATATCCCCTTGTGCCAAGAACCGTGTGGTCGTCGATGGATGCCATCGAGAGTATGGTCTCAAGTATTCCTGCCGCTCCCATAGTGTGCCCGAAATACCCTTTCAGACTGTTCACCGGCACGTTCTGCAGTCCTGCGCGAGTCAGGGCGCGGGATTCCATTTCGTCATTGTAGGCGGTAGAGGTGCCGTGAACCGACGCAAGCGCAAGATTTTCTACGGGGAAATCTCCCATAGCGGCTTTCAAAGCTCTATAGCTACCCTCGCCGGTTCTGGAAGGACCCGAGATGTGGTTTGCATCGTTGCGAATGGCTCCGCCTTCCAGTACCCAGTCATCTGCCGATGGCTTTTTGTAACTGAATATGATGGTGGCTGCAGCTTCGCCTAGGTTGAGTCCACAGCGGTCTGCGTCGAACGGGCGGCAATTTTCCTGCGACAATGCCTTGAAGGATTGGAAGCCAGAGATGATGAAACGGCTCTGCACGTCGCTGCCTGCGACGATCGCATGCTCAAATTTGCCATAGCGTAGGCAGCGCAAAGCGGCGATTTGTGCGCAAAGTCCTGATATGCAGGCGTTCGACACTACTATCGGAGGCACTGCGTTGCCGAAGAAGTGAGCGATTTTTCCAGCGGATGCCCCCAGCTGCTCTCTTTCATC
The DNA here is from genome assembly GCA_028724885.1 of Bacteroidales bacterium. Lineage (GTDB taxonomy): Bacteria > Bacteroidota > Bacteroidia > Bacteroidales > UBA932 > Cryptobacteroides. The sequence continues at coordinate 12,596 of JAQYTJ010000007.1, forward strand.
AAAACCGTATTCCAGTAATTCCACATTGCCCTTCGTGGAAGAGATTATGAATATGACTTTGTCTGATGCTGGGTCGATTCCGGTGCCTTTAATCGCCTTCGCAATGGAAAGGATCAGCCGTTTTTCGAACCGTGTGTAAAGATCCTGAATTGAATTCAAGATGATAGGAGCGTTGCCGATGGCATTCGACTGGAAGTTCGGACTAAGTGGCATTTTCAGCTGCTCAGGATAACTTCCGGAGGAGTCCATGTGATTCCATTCCGCATCAATGATTTTATCGTCTATCAGTGAGGCGAAATATGCTTCTGGGAGGGCTTTCGTGGCCGGATAAAGCCGGAGTGCGGAGCGGCCAGCCTTGACGGCTCCGTAATTTTCGGCTGTCGAAGTGCCAAGAGGGGAAATGATATTGTCTGCTACCTTGACCACAGCATTTGGAATATTCATTGGCCTGGACTCATCCAAGGCTATGGTCATCGAGCCGCTTGCTACTTCATCGCAGCCGGAATGTATCGAAGCGTCAACCATCAGCACCGAACCGAACTCTTTAGTCACGCATATCCTCGTCACAAGCACCTCACCAAAGTGAACGGAGCGCGAGATGTTGAATGATTTCACGGCGCAGACATAGCCGACATCCACTGGCTTATTTAGTATGTACTTGTTAATGAATCCGATACGCAATGCACAAGATTGTGCCACATTTTCTATCAGACCCTCGGCTTCCAATAGGTCCCCGTCCATGAAAGAATTATCGCTATCAACCTTGAACCACGTTACGGTCTCCTCCATCGAGAATGACTGCAGCCCACTGACCATCACGAAAGGCCTGCGCTGCGGCAGGATCTCTGAGATTCCAACCGAGGCGAAATCAAAATTATGCAGCTGTTCCTCAGTCATTCCAGAACTCGTAATAATTGAACCACTGATTCGGCTGTTTTCGGAGCACATTTCCCAGATTATCGCAATAGGACTGCGCCATCACTGCAACCTTATCCACAATGGAAGCATCTGCGGAGCCGCTTTTCACTCTATCAATGAATATCTTGTAGCGGTGCAGCGATTTCTTGACCACGAACACCGTTATCGCTGGCACGTCGCCCATCGCAGAAATCGCAAACGGACCGAAAGGCAGTTCCGCAGGCGAGCCTAACAGATTGGCATCCACCGTCTTGTGCGAACCGAAAACCCTGTCGGCATGCAGGCTCAGGATTTCTCCGTCCTCCAAAGCATTGCGAATCACGAAAAGATATTCCATGCTCTCATCAGTTGGAATCAGGCGTATGTTATTGGACGTAAGTACTCTGGAACGATTCTGAGAAATCGTCTCCGCCTCCCCTCCATAGGCCAAAACGTTCATTCGCTTCGGAGCTACGAGTGAGTAACCGCAAATCTCGCTATTCCCCACATGGGCTGTCAGCATCAAGAAGCCTTTGTCGGAGGAAGCCAGAATCTTGAATATGTTCATGTCCTCGACCTCGACCTTGAATTTCACTCCAGCGTACGAGGCGAATTTATCCATGATAATGGCTCCGAATACGTAGTGATTTGCTATCGTATGTAACGATGCCGCTAGCGGCGAATATTCAAGATGCTTTCTGAAATAATGATAAATGGCCTTGCGAGCCTTTCCGTGAGCGATTAAGTAATATGGGATGGCGAAAGACATGAAAAAGTACATGACGGGAAGCGGAACGACTTTGAACATTGAAATCAATGCTCTGTGCATCCACGGAGCACCGTCTGTCTTCCCTTGCCACTGTCTTTGCGTTGTCTGCTCCATGCTCTAGGCCTGAATTTTCTGCTTAATGAAATCGTACAAGTTTCCGAGAGCCTGGAGCTTGCCAAGGTCAGAAGTCTCTACCTTTACTCCGAACTCATTCTTAATCAGGACGATGACATCTACCAGATCTAGGCTGTCTATCCCTAGATCTTGCTTCAGAAGAGCATCATCGCTGATTTTCGCCTCATCTATCTCTAATTCCTCCACGAGGAAAGCATCTACCTTAGCCTTTATCTCCTGTCTAGTCATAACTAATTTACCTTCTGCATATTAATATATTGTGTCCTTGGCCTATGCCATCGATGATTTTCTCTACTCGCATTCCTGCCCCATTGATGAGTCGGATTAGATCCTCTGAATAGTACATTTTGCTGTTTCCATTGGCCATAGCAGTGAAATAGAGGCTTGTCATAGTTAGGCAGAAGGCCGCAGGCTCATATTTCTGACGGTTCCACAGCAGTTCCATTATGCAGAGCCTTGAGTCCTTGCCCATCACGGTGACTGCTTTCCTTAATATCTGCGCTATCTGATTCTCTGAGAAGCAGTCTAGGAACTGGCTCATCCAGATGATGTCATATTCATTGGAAGAAGGAATGCCATCGTCTGATAATATGTTCATTTCCAGCCCTTTGATTCTCTCTGCCCCGTTTTTCCCTTTTATCGCCCTTCGCATCAAGGCAATCTGCTGTGGCAGGTCTAGAATCGTGACTTCTACGTCTTTGTCGTATCCGACGCATTGCAAAGCCCATTTCCCGGTGTTCCCACCGATATCCAGCAGACGTTTTACCGGCCTGTCGAATATGACTTTGAGGGCTTCGTCGAAGGATCCGTCGGAGTAGAAATGGTCGAATGCGAACCAACTTTCACGCGCCGGCTCGGGCAGGGAGGACAGGCCCTCGTAAATCGTGTCCCAGACCCCTAGCGTCTTCAGGCCTTCTGGCTTCCCGTTCCTGAAAGACTCGTCCAGGTAGAATAGGCCCATGTAATTTACGTCGTTGTTGAAGTCGAAATTCACCTTTGTGGCAGCATCGGTCAGCAGGAACCATCCTATCCTGGAAATCCTGAATTTGTCAGTCTTCGGGTCTACGAGTATGGTGCCTATGCACAAGGATGCCTCCACAAGGCATTTCACCGGATATTCAGGAAGCTTAAGCCTCTCGCATATTTCCTCTTGGGTCAGGCCTTCGTCATGTTCTCTCAGCAACGCCAGGATACCATATTTCAGCATTAGCCTGGTGGCTTGGAAGACGATTGGTCCGAAGGCAATGAATTCCGCCATCCGCTGCGACTCGCGAGTGGAGTACTGGTCTTCGGAGTATCTCTTTTCTAGTTCTGGGAAAAGTTTCATATTCAGTCAATTGCTAAATGTTTCTCCCTGAGGTATTTCTCTACCTTCGCGATCTGCTCGTAGAAAGGCTTGTCCTCCACGAACTTAGGGGCGAGGCTTCTGATTTCGGAATATATCCTCTTGCCTGTCGGGGCAAGCTTGTCAGCGATTGAGAGGCAGTCGACTGCTTGTGCAAGGGCAATGAAATGAATGGCAAACACTTGGTAAGCGTTGTCTATCACTCTTTTGGTCAGCAAGGCTGAATTCGTGCCCATGCTCACGATGTCCTGATTGTCATTGTTGTTCGGAATGCTGTGTACGTAGTTGGGCATGGCGAGAGTCTGACACTCTGCGGTAGTGGACGTTGCTGTGAACTGGCAGGCTTGCATCCCGTAATTCAGCCCGAGCGTCCCTAGATTCAGGAATGGAGGAAGGATGCCGTTTATTCGGTCGTGGAATAGGTAGTTGAGCTGCCTTTCTGCAGTCATTGCCAGTCGCACGGTGGCTATCTTCACCTTGTCTTCCTCAAGAGAGATATAATCCCCGTGGAAGTTGCCTCCGTGATAGACATTTTTGGAAACAGGGTCTACGATAGGATTGTCGCAGGCTGAATTCATTTCCTCTTCAAGCACCCTGCTGGCATTGGCGTAGGTTTCGTAAATTGGCCCCAGAATTTGCGGCGCGCATCTTAATGAATAGTACGCCTGCACTTTGTGGTCGAAGGTTTTAGTTTCCTCGTGGCTTCCGTCGTAAAGCTCATGCTCTCGCTTTTCAAGGCAGCGGCTGCCTTCAGCGAGCCTTCGCATTCTGGCAGCGATAACCTGCTGGCCTTCATGCCTGCGTACATCGTTAAGCTCTTCGGACATCAGGTCGTCGAACGATGATGCGATTTCGTTCATCATCACTGAGGCAAGAGTAGCCCAGTCCAGCAGCCTATCTGCGTAAATCTGGTTCACAATCCCAATCCCAGTCATGAACGAGGTGCCATTGGAAATGGAAAGACCTTCGCGAATATGTATCTTGAACGGCTCTAGACCGTTTTCTTCCAGCACTTCGGCTGATGGCCTCCACTCGCCATGGTAGTGGACTTTTCCTTCTCCGATCATGCACAGAGCCATGTGGGCGAGCTGCACCAAATCACCGCTTGCTCCTACGCTGCCGTGCTGAGGAATATAAGGATATATGCCTCTGTTGATCATCTCGACTAGCAGCCTTACCAAGTCCGGGTGTACTCCGGAACGAGCTTGGAGAAACGTTCCCAAGCGGGCTATCATTGAAGCTTTTACATAAATATCTGGCAGAGGCTCTCCGGACCCTGTGGAATGGCTTCTGATTATGTTGTATTGAAGGTCGGTGAGATATTTGTCGTCTACGCGCCATTGCGCCATCGGACCAAATCCGGTGTTGATGCCGTAAATTATTTTCTTTGCGGCGAAATCTTTCAGGAAATCGTAACATTCCTGAACTTTATCCATAGGCAGCTCGGCAAGGTCTATTCTCGTGCCATTGAACAGGCAGTCTTCAATGCTCTTCAGGCTGATTGTAAATACTTGTGGCATAATTTTACGAAACAACCTACAAATTTAAGAATTTTAGCAGAGTATTCTTGTCAATTCAGCCGTTAAAGTGTCGGAAAAAGAATCTATTGAGCCAGCTCCCATGTTTTTAGGAAATCAGGAAAAGATTTGGATATGCATTCTGTGTCGTCTATGATGATAGGGGAGTCGGCGGCAAGGGATGCCACTTTTAATGCCATCGCCATCCTGTGGTCGTGGAATGAAGAATATTTCCCGCCTTTCAGAAGGCAATCGTTTGTCAGGCGGTATTCTAGTGAGTATCCGAATATGGTCATTCTGTCACCAAAGGACTCAGCTTCCACTCCCATCTGATACAATGTCTTCAGAATAGCCTCGCCTCGATCGCTTTCTTTGCCATCTAATCGCTTGAAACCTAATATGCTGCTCCTGCCGTTGCACAAAGCAGCGAGAATTGCGACTATCGGGAACAGGTCTGGGCAGTTGTTGAGGTCGATGCTGAAAGCTCGTAGGGGAGCCTTCTGCACTGTGAATATAGCCTCTGTATCTTGGCTACCATCTGCCTCACACTCTTCCGTCTCTGAAAGCCTGGCTCCAGCTTCTGTTAGTATATCAATTATGGAAATGTCAGCCTGCAGGGAATGCATGTCCAGGCCACTCAAGGAGGCCTTCCCGAACAGGACACCTGCCACTAAGAAATTTGCAGCAGCGCTCCAGTCGCCTTCGATGGAAAGGTCAGACGCTTTATAGCGCTGCTCGCCTTTGATCTTGAAAGTTATGCCAGTGCAATGCGCCCAGTCTTTAGTTTCTGCGAATTCTTCGTCTCCTTCCATCTCGCTGCAGATGTGGATTCCGAACTTCTTCAGTACGTCCAGAGTGATGAACATGTACGGGATGCTCTTAGGGTCGCGCACATGAACTTCCGAATCTGCCTTGCAAAGCGGCAGAGCCATGAGCAGCCCGGAAATCAGTTGCGAGCCATCTATTCCAGAAATATCAGCTTTTCCAGGCAGCAGGGACCCCTTGACCGCCAGAGGCACCTTAGGATCGCTCTTCGCATCAGAGAGAGGAGAGAGCAGCACTCCGAATGGAGCCATGATTTCAGCGGCTCCTTTCAAAGGACGCTTCAACAGCGTTCCATCTCCATTAATTTCAACGTTCCCATCGAAAATGGCAGAAGAAATGGGAATCATAAGACGCGTGAGCAGGCCAGACTCATTTACGAATATTCTGGCCTCTCCTTGCCAGTTGTTACCTTCTGTCCCTTTAATGCTCAATTTATTGCCATTATGTTCAATAGCAGCTCCTAAACTTTGTGCGACATTCAGCGCTGCTTCGCTGTCCCTGCATGGAGAATATCCATTAATATGAGATGTGCCTTCTGCCAGGGCGGCTGCGATGATTGCTCTTTGCGCGAAACTCTTGGAGGCAGGCATTGCGAGCGGAAGGTCTTCTGAAGTATAGCCAAATGGCTTCCTAGAACCGTACAGAGTAGAAAGCATTTCTGAATATGCCCACTGCCCCTCTGCTGCAGCCTCATTGTCAGAAAGCGCCGCATACGTGAAAGGAGCCCCATAACGCAGGCAGCCTATTCTGGAATCCCTGCCATTCGCACCCATCGCAAAGGCTATCAGTTCCCCTGGGCCGACCCAGTTATAAAGTGACATAAGCCGCTCTGAATCCTCTTTCGAATTAGCTTTAGCGACAATTTTCGCTATCTCGCCTCCGTAGCGCTTGCATTTTTCCAAAGTGATAGTCAGCTCCTCGCTATCAGGCGTGCCATCAAAGAAATGACAAGAGCGAATCATCGTGGTGCCATATTCATTGCACAATTTGCGCAGTCGCTTGCCCATTTCCTTTGGCGCTTCAATCTCCACGTCCACAAACGCTGCCCCATTTTTTATTGCCGCAGTGAGCTTTTCCTCAGCCTCTTCCCAGGTACCAGAACCGTCTCCGGCTACCCGGCACGTTGCGACAAGGGGAGTGTCAGCCAGGAAAAGCGCCGCAATGTCATCCGATGCAAGGTCGCAGCGATCAAGGCGGATTTCGGCCATCTGGATGGCCGGATTGTTGTTTTCAAGGAGACATTGGATGTCTTGTAGACTATGGTGCTGGATGCTGACGCAAATCATTATTTATGAATATGTTATAGTAATATATCTGAACGGTGCCAGGTTATTCCTTATTTAGGGCTTCGACTGCGGCCTCCACGCTGAGGTCACGAATCTCGACCCTACCTATTGCTAGCGGCAGAACGAAATGTATTATGTCCCCGTCGGCTTTCTTATCCTTTTTCATTGCGTCAGCAAGGGCATTCACCGTGAACGGACACTCGGTCGGCAGGCCGCAAGACTTGAAATCGGCCTCGAGCCTGTCTGAAAGCCCTCCTTCTGCAAGCCCTAGCGATTCGGCCAGATTAGCTGCCAGAATTATCCCAATCGCGACAGCATGGCCGTGGGCAATGCTCTCATTAGAATTTTTCTCTATTGCATGGGCGAAAGTGTGTCCTAGGTTCAGCAAGCGGCGTTCTTCGTGTTCGTTTGGATCTTTGCCGGCGATGTCGGCCTTGATTTTGGCTGCCGCACCTATCAGATTTCCCCAATCTAGAGTTCTCTCTGAGTCGTTTTCCGCCCAGCGTGACAGTGCCTGCACTGCCTTCTCGTAATTCCCGTTTTCGTTTCTGATGATGAATGTCTTGAGCAGTTCGGCGGCTCCGCTCGTGATTTCCTTATCTGACAGAGTTTCAAGCACTTCTGGGCAGATTAACGTCATTTCCGGCTGGCGGATGACCCCCAGCATGTTCTTGTACGAATCCAGGTTCACCCCGTTTTTGCCGCCGATTGCCGCATCCACTTGGGATAGGAGCGTGGTAGGCAGAAAGCCGAATCGCACGCCTCTCTTGTAGATGGATGCTGCGAAGCCAGTTATGTCAGTGATGATGCCACCTCCAATGCCCAGCACGAAAGTTTTCCTGTCAGCACCCTGCCCAAACAGCCAGCGGCATATTCCCAGAACCGTGTCGAAAACCTTCTTTTCTTCGGTAGCTTCGATTTCCAAAACGCCCTTAGCCGGCACGCCAAGCTTCTGGCATATCCCGCTGACGTTCCGGTCGCAGACTATGAATGTCTCGCCAAAGGCTTCCAAGTGGCTTCGGACCTCGGCGAGAGGGCATTCGATTATGTTAATGTTCGTCAAGAAAAAAGAGCTAATTAAACTTATAAAGATTCAGGCCGGTCTCGTCATCGAATTGACGGCCAATCTTGCAATGAAAACGTGTCACTACCAACTCGCAGGCTCCGTTCAAGGTGGCGCTGAGAAGATGACCTCCTACGACGGTGTAGTCCGCTCTGCCGAAATTGGCATGTACGTGAAGGTAAACCTTGCCGTCCTTCTCGGAAATGTTTCCGACCAGGCTGGAAGCCTCCATCTGCTCCTCGAAAGTCTTGTCTACGTATTTCTTTGTCGCAGGGTTCAAAAAACGCAGGGTTGCTTTATTTACGGCTCCAATGCCATAAACCTCTCCGGCGAGTATCCCCTGCTCCTGGCAAAAGGCAGCTAAGGCGGACATGATTTCCTGATGGTTGTCGATGCTTACTATGTATTTATCGCCGTCCTGAATGAATGTATACATGATTATTGGAGTTTTCTGTTCTTGTAAGACTCTATGCAGCTAGGGATTATCCTCTGGTACTCCCTGCTTTTGTACAGCGGCGAGGATATTATGAAATCAGCCGTACTCCTGTTGGTGGCGAAAGGAATATTATAAAGCGATGCTAAGCGAGTGAGACCCATCACGTCGTTCTGGTGTCCCTGCATAATTAGGTTGTCGCAGAAGAAGACGAGCATGTCTATTTTGCCTTCCGCAATCATAGCCCCAATTTCAAAATCTCCGCCCAGAGGACCGCTAAGGAGGCATATTACAGGTGGAATGTCCTCTCCGCGAAGAGCGGTGAGGGCATCCCTGATAAGTCTTCCGGTAGTGCCGGTGCAGTAAAGGTTGCACTCGCTTAGCGAGCCTGCATTGAACTTAACCCAGCTCACCAGCTCGTCTTTCCTGGAGTCGTGAGCCACAAGAGCAATGTTTTTTATCATATCTTTGCTTTTAACGAAGCAAAGATAATATTTAAACCTGATTAAAAGAATATGCTAGGTCTACGCTTTGCGAACTCTGCAATATGTCTTCTGCGAGATTGCCATCTACGTAAACTGCTGCTGGGAGCAGTTGCATCACGACTTTGGAAGAGGAAAACTGCGCGAATGAATAATATTGCATGAACGATATCGTCACGCTGTGCTGCTTTCCGCCATATTCTAGAGGAAAATTCAGATAGTTGACCAATACGCTCATCGGATTCATTAGCCGAGGAACGAATTTTCCGCTAGCGTTGACTATGTCGGCATCCTCCAAGGCATCCTTCAGGTCGGCGTTGCCAGGGCTTTTTATTTTCTTGGCGAGGTACGTTACCGGGAAACCAGAGAATGTCACCGTGGTGTCCAGCCCGAAGCTCGCCTCTGTCATGATGGTGTCATTCTGGAGGAAACGTTTGGTATCGGCGTTGTAGTCGGTAGCCGATATCAGTTTCCCTTGGTAGTGTCCATTGAATCCTTTGATGATTGAATTGATTTCCTCGGGGGTCAGGTCGCGGTCACTGTTGTCGTCATTGCAAGACATGAGTGAAAAGACTGCGATCAGGCATGCCATAATGCATTTGATGTAGTTTTTCATGATAATATGTACTTAATTTTGTTTCGCATGAAAACTAAATGCACAGTTCCCGTAATCTTGCACGATGCAAAAAATATTATTGCATGAAGCTGCCAAGGCAGGTCATGCGAACCTCCTTGCCAGGCTCCATGCGCAAGCGCTTTGACGTCGCCGGGATGAGCGCGGTCTCTCCTTGGCGCAAATATTCCTCGCGAACGGTTCCATCTGCTTCGAAGTCGATGATTTTCCCGGATCCTTTGACGCAGATGATGATAAAGAAACAATCCAGGGTGGAAAGATTTTTCTCGAATCCTTCGTCTAGTTCGTAGAGATCCGTGATGAAGTGCTTGCATTTCACCAGTGGAATCTCGGCATTGAATGTTTCGGAATATTCCGTCTTATAGGATGGATATGTCTTGTAGTCGATGGCCTCCTTAGCCTGTTCTATGTGCAGCTCTCGCGGTTTACCGTCCAGTCCAAGCCTACCATAGTCATAGATCCTGTAGGTAAGGTCGGATGTCTCCTGGATTTCTGCGACAAAAGCGCCTTTGCAAATAGCATGGATTCGCCCTGCCGGCAGGTAGAATACGTCGCCGGGCTTTATTGCATGTTTGGCGAGCACTTCCGTTATGGTATTGTTCCGTACCATCTCTTCGTACTCGTCAGGTGTTATCTCCCTAGTGAGGCCGCTCAGCAGGCTGGCTCCCTCGTCAGCCCCTATGACATACCACATTTCCGTCTTTCCAAGCATTCCGGGGTGGGTTTCTGCTGCAAGCTCATCATTCGGGTGAACCTGAATGGAAAGATCTTCTTTCGCATCGATGAATTTTATTAACAGAGGGAACTCGTCGCCGAATTTATCCAGGACTTTGCTCCCCACGAGTTCGGCTCCATATTCATGAATCACTTCCTGAAGGCTTCTGCCTTTGAGGCTTCCGTTGGCTACGGTTGAGACATGTCCTTCCACTCCTGAGATTTCCCAGCTTTCGCCAATCTTTTCTTGGCTGGTCTTGATGCCTTTGAATGGGGCGATTTTATCTCCGCCCCAGACCATGGTTCTCAGGTAAGGCTCGAATTTAATAGGGTACATATTCGTTTTATATTTCTAAGCTTTTATTTTTCTAATTGTTCGAGTGCAAAGGCATAGGCACCGAGAGAGATGGCTTTGCTCGCTCCTATTTTTGAGCACATCACGCCGGTTCGTTTCTGTGGGTCATAGGTTACTTCCTCGTCAGAGCCATAGACCTTGATTTTGCGAGCATCACCCTTTGCGAACTGCTGGAACTCGGCATCATCATCTAGGTCATAGACTTTCATTTGCACCCTGTTCAGCTCTTCGCCAGTCAGCTGATGCATTTTGGAACGCATCACTTTCAATATACCCGGCATGATGAAATCCCTGTTGTGCATGACCCCGCCGCCAATCACAATCAGGCCGTCCGTCAAAGTCACTGCTGTTGCCATTGCGTCCCCGATGACTTCTCCACATTTCTCGAAAGCTCCGATGGCTGCATTCTTGTCGCCTGGCATCTCTCCTTTAGCTATCGCTCCTATTTCCTTCGGGTCGAATCCATGATTCATATTTCCCGAAAGCTCGCCATAGACTCTCTTCACGGCCCTTATGGAAGCACCATCTTCCAGCATTATGTCAGGCCAGTCGGGATGCTTGAGGCAGAATGTCTCCACGCATGAGTTGTCGCCCCTATTCAACTGCCCGTTCACTACGATCCCTATTCCTAGACCAGTGCCTAGTGTGTATCCGATTAGGTTTTGGTAGCGTTTGGCGCTCCCTGCCTTTGCCAGCCTCTCGTTCACTTCCGGCAAAGCGCCACCTATCGATTCTCCGTATGCATAAAGGTCGCCATCGTTGTTTATGTACACAGGAATCCCGAACTGGTGCTGGAGAAATGGTCCCAGAGCCACTCCGTCCCTGAAAGAAGGGAAATTCGGCAGGAAGCCTCCGATTATTCCGTGAGGATAGTCTGCTGGTCCTGGGAAGCAAAAGCTAATGGCGACCGGCTTCTGGTCTCCTAGGTTCGCTATTACTCTCTTAAATCCTTCAACCATTCCGTTTAGGCAGAGCGCTAGGTCTTCTGCATGTGATGGCTGCATGATGGTGTCGCCGATGAAAGAACCGCCTTTCATGGCTCCGAAAACCATGTTTGTGCCGCCTGCGTCTAGGGTCAGCACTATTCTGTCGTCATTATTAATGTTTGGCATATTCTTGGTGCTATTATAATCCATAATCGTACAAAGATAATCATTTATAACAGTCTTTATTATGATTTTTCGTACCTTTGTTCGATATTTTTAGGAAAATCAATTACTTATGCGGAAAGATGACAAGCGTCGCAGTGGCGCAAAAGCTGGCCGGCAGGCTCTAAAGAAAAACAGGGACAGACAATTCGGAAATCGCAATGTCAACAGGAGCAAGAAATATCCTGTGGTTCAGGGAACGGTCAGGATGACGAGGGAAGGTTATGTGTTCGTCGAGGTCGCCGAAGAACCTGACAATGACGTGTTCGTGAAAGCTTCTAAGACTAGAGGCTCCCTCAATGGCGATATCGTGAAGGTTGCCGTGACAAAGGAGAAGCCTGCGAGAAAAGGCAATGAAGCCCAGGGCAAGAGGCGAGAGGGGGAGGTCGTTGAGATAGTCCGGCGCAGCAAGAAACCTTTCGTGGGAATATTGCACACCATTGGCGCGCAGGCCTGGGTGCTGATGCAGTCTAGGGTGATGCCTTACGACATAAAGGTAGATTTCGGCTCGCTGCCTAAGGAGGCTAAGAAAGGCATGAAGGTGGCTGTAGTGATAGACAAATGGGACAGGGGAGAGACTAACCCGAGCGGACACATCGTGGACGTGCTTGGAGAGCCAGGCGCAAATGACACAGAGATGCATGCGATTCTCGCAGAATATGGCCTGCCGTACAGGTTTGAGCCGGAGGTGGAGAATGCGGCGGATGCGATTTCCGATGAGATTACGGAAAATGATCTGAAAGGCAGGCGGGATTTCCGTGACACGCTGACTTTCACCATCGATCCAGCTGATGCCAAGGACTTTGACGACGCCATATCTTTCAAGAAGCTGGACGACGGCAATTACGAGATCGGCGTGCATATCGCCGATGTGTCATATTACGTGAGGCCAGGCACTATCTTGGACAAGGAGGCCCAGGAACGCGGCACTTCGGTTTATCTGGTTGACAGGACTGTTCCAATGTTGCCTGAAAAGCTATCAAACAGAATGTGTTCGCTTCGCCCTAATGAGGACAAGCTCACCTTCTCTGCTGTCTTCGAGGTGACTCCTAAGGCAGAGGTCGTGAGCCGCTGGTTTGGCAGGACGGTAATCCGATCCAATTATCGGTTCGCTTACGAGACCGCCCAGCAAATAATCGACAATGGGCAGGAGTCTCTGAATATGGAGCTAAGGGGAGGCACCGACGGAAAGACGGTGCCGGTGGTGGATCCTGTGCTGGATCACACGCCAGAGGCTGCCGCTAAGACGGCGCTGTGCAATGAGGCTGCCATGGGTCAAGGAATATATGACGGCTGCCTCATTCCGCGAGAGACAAAAGAGGCTATCTTGGATCTATGGTCCGTGGCTGCCATTCTCCGCAGGCGTCGTTTCGACTCAGGAGCCATCAGCTTCGAGCGTCCTGAGATGAAAGTTGAGGTGGATGCTGCGGGCAGGCCTGTCGGAGTGCATGAGGTGATAACGAAAGAGGCAAACTGGCTGATTGAGGAATATATGTTGCTCGCCAACCGTTCTGTCGCCGAGTTCGTCGCAACCAGCTGCCGTTTCGATGGCAGGCAGGACAAGAATGCGAAAACGTTCGTTTACCGTATTCACGGAGAGCCGAATTCTGAGAAAATCGCAGGCTTGAGCGAATTTGCCCATAGCTTTGGCTATAAATTAGGAGCTACGGACAATGGAAGGGACATCGCAAAGTCACTGAATACACTGCTGGCGGAGTCGAAAGGCAAGCCGGAGTGCGATGCGTTCCAGATGCTCGCCCTGCGCTCCATGGCGAAGGCGGTATATTCAACTGACAATATCGGCCATTACGGACTGAACTTCAAATTCTATACGCACTTCACGTCCCCTATCAGGCGTTATCCTGACACTATGGTTCACAGGCTTCTGGCTTTGTATCTCGACAAGGGCGATAGCCAGAGCAAGGATTATTACGAGGAACAGTGCCAGCATGCTTCCGAGCGCGAGCAGATTGCTGCGAATGCGGAACGTGACAGCACCAAGTACAAGCTCATAGAATTCATGCAGGACAAAGTGGGACAGGAGTACTCCGGAATTGTCTCCGGGCTCACGGACTGGGGAATGTATGTGGAGATAGAGCCTACGATGATCGAGGGCATGGTCGCTCTTCGAGACGTCAAGTCCGATTTCTACGAATTTGATGAAGAAAAATATCAATTAGTCGGCAAGCGCACTCACAAGATATACCGCCTAGGGGACCATGTGAATATTCGCGTCAAAGCCACCAATCTTGAGCAGCGTCTCCTGGATTACGAGCTTATAGATGGCATGGATAAAACTGAGAAGAAATGAAAGTGAGATATTTATTGACCGCATCGGTTGCCTTGATGGTCGGTGCGACGGTTTTCGCCCAGTCGCAGAATTTCAAGCTGGGGAAATGGACTGAGATTCAAAATGCTGTTTTGAAGGAACTTAGCCGCTCTTACGTGGACACCCTGCCAGTGGATAGGATAGAAAGGGCTGGCATTGACGCTATGCTCAGCAGCTTGGATCCTTACACGGTCTACATTCCGGAAGAGGAGAACGAAGATTTGCAGATGATGATCAACAAGACCTACGGCGGTATCGGGGCTGTTATTTTCAAGCCTGAAATCAATGGGAACGTGATTATCAATGAGCCATACGCTGGGTCTCCGGCAGTGAAGGCAGGCCTTCGTTGCGGAGATGAGATCTTGACTATAGATGGAGTTTCGACGCATGGCCTGACCAGCCAGCAGAGTTCAGAGAGGATGCGCGGCAAGCCTGGTACTCAGGTGCAGTTCAAGGTTGTGAAAGTTTATGCCAAAGATACTGTGGAAGTGGTGGTCACTAGAGAGAGGATTCACTTACCCGACGTGGAATATGCAGGAATGCTTTCTGACGGCAAGACCGGCTATATCTACCAGAGCGGCTTCACGGAGAATGTCTCTCTTGCTGTCAAGGAGGCTTTCCTCAAGCTTAAGGGGCAGGGAATGGAAAAGCTAGTTCTGGATCTTCGCGGGAACGGAGGTGGACTCATGAGCGAGGCGGTGAGCATCGTGTCGCTTTTCGTTCCGAAAGGTTCGCTGGTAGTTTCGTGCAAAGGCATGGCTCCAGGCACCAGCAGAGAGTACAGAACCTCTACCGAGCCGCTTGACACAGAGATTCCTATAATAGTATTGGTCGATTCCGGAACGGCTTCATCTTCGGAAATAGTTTCCGGAGCCCTTCAGGATCTAGATCGTGCGACAATAATGGGAGAGAGGACTTACGGGAAGGGTCTCGTACAGAGCATCAGGCCTCTACCTTACAATGGGCAGATGAAGGTTACGACAGCGAAATATTACACTCCTTCTGGTCGCTGCGTGCAGGCAATTGATTACTCTCATCGCAATGAGAATGGCAGCGTAGGGCATATTCCTGATTCGCTGACGCATGAGTTCAAGACAGCCAATGGCAGGACGGTGCGGGACGGTGGCGGAATCACTCCGGACGTTAAGCTGAAGAGCAAGGATTACAGCCGCTTGGTATATTCGTTGGTTGTGAATGGGATAATAAATGAATATGCTCTCAAATATGTCTCAGAGCATAAGTCTGCCGACAGGGACTTCCATCTTTCTGATAAAGAATATGCGGACTTCGTGTCATTCGCAAAGGAGAAGAAGTTCGATTATCGTTCCTCGGCTCAGACATATTTCGACCAGATGAAGAAGGAACTTGAGAAAGATGGTCTTTCCGATGGTGCCAAATCTCAGTTGGACGCACTCCAGAAGGCGATAGATATGGATAAGGAGACTTTCTTGAACGTAAAGAAGGCTGAAATTGTACCTTTCATCGAAGAGGAGATAGTTGTTCGTTATTATCTGCAGGAGGCAGGGATTGGTGTCCGCCTGCGTTATGACGATGAGTTAAAAGAGGCACTCACTAAACCTCTGATTTCATTGAAATAATACTGATGCGCTCCGGGGGCGCTTAATCAATATGAGACAGATTGTTTTCGCTACAGGGAATATGGGGAAGCTGCGAGAGGCTTCAGAGATACTTGGCGAGTGTATCAAACTGATAACTCCTGCTGACATAGGCATTTACGAGGATATTCCCGAAACTGGCAATACTTTGGAGGAGAATTCCTTGCAGAAAGCTCGCTATATATTCGAACATAAGGGCTGCGATTGCTTCTCAGACGATACTGGACTGGAAGTCGATGCTCTTGGAGGGGCACCCGGGGTTTACACCGCTCGTTTTGCCGGTCCTGAGAAAGATTTTAATAAGAACATGGACAAGGTTCTTTCGGAGCTTGCCAGTCAAGCCTCGCCGGTTTCTCGTCGGTCTCGTTTCCGCTGCGTAGTGACCCTAATTTTGGACGGGGAGGCACGTCAATTTGAAGGTATCCTGAACGGTACCATCGCCAATGCTAAAAGCGGTAATGGCGGATTTGGCTACGATCCCATTTTCATTCCGGATGAATATCCTGACTGCACCCTTGCCGACATCACGGAAGAACAGAAGAATGCCATCTCGCACCGAGGTAAGGCTCTCCGCGCCATGGCGGCCTACCTCGCTACCGTTAGATAGACTACAGCCACTACGGCGGCATATTCCAAAACCACTTACGAGTGCATGACTCCACCGTCCGATTCCGCTACGGCCACTACGGCGGCATATTCCAAAACTCTTTGCCAAAGGGTTCCATTTTATTAAATTAGCGGGTAATGAATACCAAGGCAGAACTTATAGTCTTGAACCACACCAAATTTGGCGAGAATTCCATAGTCCTCCATACCATTAGCAACGAATACGGCAGGAAAGGGTTTCTAGTGCGGCTGAGTTCCAAAAATTCGATGGCGCTTTTCCTGCCTATGAATATCCTAGAGGCCGAGATTTCCGAAAACCCGAAGTCGCAGCTTTGGAGGGTCTCTAATTTCGTTTGCCTTTCACCGCTTAATGGTATCCGGGGAGATATTCGCAAGAACACCATGACGGTTTTCATGAGCGAAGTCCTTTACAGAGCCATTCTGGAAAACACCAATGAGGGCGGCTTAGCTTCTTGGCTGAAACAAGAAATACTGACTTTGGATGCTTTAGAAAGTGATTTTTCCAATTTTCATCTGCTGTTCCTGCTGGACCTTTGTTCCGCCCTCGGGTTCCGCCCCTCTATTTCCGGCTTGGCTCCTTTCGCCGGCACCCAGCTCAGCAACATCGAGGCTTTATTGCGAAACTATTATCGAACGTTCCAAGGATTTTCTTCCCATGACGGAATCTCCCAATCGGCCTCGCTCCAGGGCGGGCTTTCCCAGTCTTCTTTCTCCCAGGATAATCCTCAAGGTTCCTCAACCGGACTCGCAAAAGCGCTCATGCAGCCACTCCGCGGCACAGATCGCAACGAAATTGCAGAAGCCATCATCCGCTACATTTCCTACCACACCGAAACCAGCCTCAATATCCGATCCCTTGCTATCCTCCGCGAAATCTTCGGGTGATTGTTCTGAGCATTTCTCAATCAAAAACAACCCAGCAGGCGCTTCCGTATTGCAAGGTGATTGAAAAACAAGTCCGCCACATGGATTTTGCCGACTGCGAGATATTCAGTATATTCACAATCTCAAATTATTTGGTTTATGATTATCAGCGGAAAAGATCTTTCTACCTCTTTGAAGGCGGAAATGGCAAGGCAAGTCGCTACATTTCCTGAAAAATACGGCCGTGTGCCGCATCTGGTGGTGATTCTTGTGGGCAATGACCCTGGCAGCCAGACATATGTGAAGAACAAGGCGAAGGCTTGCGATGTGGTGGGTATCAAAAATACGACCATCAGGTTGCCGGAGGAAACTCCTGAGGCTGAATTGCTTGGCAAAATAGCCGAGTTGAACGCAGACGATTCTGTCGATGGAATTCTTGTGCAGTTGCCTCTGCCGAAGCAGATTAGCGAGCCGAAAGTAATTGAAGCCATTGCGCAAGAAAAAGACGTGGATGGCTTCCATCCATTAAACACCGCAGCTCTTTGGCAGAAGCGTCCGAACACGAATTACACTGTTCCATGTACTCCGAAAGGAATAATCAAGCTGCTCGAAGCTGCCGGGTGCGAGATTGCCGGCAAGTATGCCGTCGTCATTGGTCGCAGCCAGATAGTCGGTTTGCCAATCTCTAAACTCCTTTTGGACAGGAACGCCACTGTAACCATTTGTCATTCGAAGACTCGGAATCTCGCTGAAATAACTCTTCAGGCGGACATTCTGGTGGTTGCGATCGGTCGTCCTAAGTTCGTGACTGGAGGCATGGTCAAGGATGGTGCGGCAGTGATTGATGTCGGTATGGACAGGGATGAGAATGGCAATCTCTGTGGGGATGTTGATTTTGCATCGGTTGAGCCGAAGGCATCGGTCATTACGCCTGTGCCTGGAGGCGTTGGCCCTATGACCATCTGCTGCCTCATGGAGAATACCATTGAGTGCTTCCTGAGAAGGGTCAAGGCCTGAATATAGAGGATTGTTTCCCCTTACTGGCGTCGTGCCGCGATGGGATGACAAGTCAAGGCCTGAATACAGTTGTATTGTTTCTGATTGAAAGGCCTGAGCGAGGTGTGAAATTCCCGTATCACGCACTTCGTCTTGCATCTTCCATCTTCCAGAAGTCACCTTGATGTTAGCATTCCATCCTCCGGAAGTTATTCTGAGCGGCTGGAAAATGCCGCTCAGTCCGAACTTCCAGTCGGATGCCCAGTCGCGGTCACGCGACCGGCGTAGGCCGGGTATTCGGGAGGCGCCTAGCCAAGCGAATGCCAGAAGGCCGGGAGCCGCGGGGGATAGTAAGGGGCAGCGCCCCCCTGGCAGTCGCGGTCACGCGACCGGCGTAGGCCGGGTATTCGGGAGGCGCCTAGCCAAGCGAATGCCAGAAGGCCGGGAGCCGCTGGGGATAGTAGGGGGCAGCGCCCCCCTGGCAGTCGCGGTCACGCGACCGGCGTAGGCCGGGTATTCGGGAGGCGCCTAGCCAAGCGAATACCAGAAGGCCGGGAGCCGCGGGGGATAGTAGGGGGCAGCGCCCCCTCAAAGGGCCCAGTGGCCGATGTCGGTGCGGTAGAAGAGGTTATCGCAGTGGATCTTGCTGATGGCCTCGAGGGCTTTGTCGTGGGCTTCACTGAGAGTGGCGCTGTGGGCAAGCACCATCATGACACGTCCGCCATTGGTGTAACAGCGGCCTTCGGAAAGATCCGAGGACTTTTTGATGGTCGTTCCCATGTGGTAAATCTTCACCGCTGGATCAGCGAGAGCGTCGTTCAGTCCAGTGATTTCAAAACCTTTCTTGTAAGAGCTAGGATACCCCTTTGAAGCCAGCACGAAACCTATCACGGCATCATCCGACCATTTCAATTCCGGCATGATGGAACTGGCAGGCACATAGCTGCCTGGCAGCGAGATTGTGCCGGATGGGGAGGCAAGAGGAGATTGTCCGATGGCTATGGCAGTGAATATTTCAAATATGTCGCTTTGCAGGCGAGGCAGCACGACTTCGGTCTCCGGATCGCCGAAACGACAGTTGAACTCAACCACCTTGATGCCCTGATGAGTTTTCATAAGGCCGCCGTAAAGAACGCCTTTGAATGGGCAACCCTCCTCTACGAGTCCCTCGGCAACAGGCTTCATGATGCGCTCGAGAGCATATTCATAATCCTGGGCATCTATGAATGGCAGTGGAGAATATGCCCCCATGCCGCCAGTGTTCGGTCCCTTGTCCCCGTCGAAAGCACGCTTGTGATCTTGGGACAGCACCATCGGGAACACTTCCGAGCCGCAGACGAAGCAGAGGAACGAAAACTCAGGGCCGGTCATATGTTCCTCAATAACAACTTTTCCCTTGCCGAATTTGTCATCGACAAGCATGTCTTTCAGGGCAGCATCTGCGGTCTCAAAGTTCTCCGCTATCACTACTCCCTTGCCGGCGGCCAGTCCGTCGTATTTCAGCACTACTGGGAAAGAGCCGCCCCTGACATATTCAAGGGCATCATCATAGTCCTCGAATGTCTTGTATGCGGCAGTCGGTACACCTTTGCGGGCCATCAGGCGCTTGGCGAAATCCTTGCTTGACTCGATGCGTGCGGCAGCAGCAGTTGGGCCGAAAACCAGTTTGCCAGCCTTGGCAAATTCGTCCGCCAGTCCAGCGGATAGAGAAACCTCCGGACCTACGACAGTAAGGTCAATGCCTTCACTCTGAGTGAATTCCAGTAGCTCGTCAATCTGCGTGTCCTCTAATGGGGTGCATTTCGCCTGCTGGGCGATTCCTGCATTTCCAGGAGCGCAAAAAATCTTTTTGACGTGGCTGGATCGCGACAAGGCGTCTACGATCGCATGTTCGCGCCCGCCGCTGCCTACGACCAAGACTTTAGCATCCCGTGTCGCGGACATGCGTTTTCTGAATTCGTCGAATGCCTGCCGATCAACTTCGGAAGCGTTATGCTTCCAAGGAAGTAAGCTGCTGATTCCCATGTTATTAATGTTTAAAGTGCCTTTCTCCAGTGAATAGCATTGCGATGCCGTCTTCGTTGGCAGCCTTGATGGAGTCTTCATCGCGGATTGAGCCGCCAGGCTGGACGATTGCCTTTACGCCATATTCATTGGCAACTTTCACGCAGTCGTCGAATGGGAAGAATGCATCTGAACCCATCACGAGACCGGAATTCTTGACAGCGGCATCAGCTTCTTCGGCAGTAAACTCATTTCCAGCGGCCTCGGCAGCCTCTGCCTTCAGGGTGGCCGCTGCCTCTTTGAGAGCTATTTCCGCAGAACCTACTCGGTTCATCTGTCCTGCGCCTACGCCGTAGAGCATCTGATTCTTGACCACTACTATTGCATTGGA
This sequence comes from Bacteroidales bacterium, assembly GCA_028724885.1. Taxonomy (GTDB): domain Bacteria; phylum Bacteroidota; class Bacteroidia; order Bacteroidales; family UBA932; genus Cryptobacteroides. The sequence continues at coordinate 33,026 of JAQYTJ010000007.1, forward strand.
TTTCACATGTTTAACCATCTTCCAGGCGAACGTGAGATCGTCCATCTGACCAGCAACAGGCTTGAGGTCGGTCACTGCCATGTCTGGAGTAAGCGGCTTTATCTCAAGGTCTTGATCCTGATACAGGCAGCCTCCGTTGACGTAAGTGAACTGCTTCATTGTCTTCGGCATCTTGCTCTTGTCCATGTCCACGACTATGACGCGGGTGTTCTTCTTGTGTTCTTTGAAGAACTCGACTGCTTCCGGGGCGAACGACGGAGCCATGATGATTTCCAGGAATATGTGCCAGAGTTCTTTGGCAAGTTCCAAGTTGACTTCGCGGTTGAATGCCACTATGCCGCCATAGATGGAAACCTTGTCACCCTCGAAAGTCTTTTTCCAGGCATCGAAAATATCCTTCCCGACCGCAGCTCCGCAAGGGTTCATGTGCTTGAGGCCCACGGCGAATGGCTCATCGAATTCGCGCACGATGTTGAGGGCAGCATTCGCATCCTGAATATTATTGTAGCTCAATTCTTTCCCGCTCAGCTGTGTGGCTGTTGCTAGAGAGAACGGCGCCGGCTCCATCGAGGCATAGAATTTCGCGCTCTGGTGAGGATTCTCTCCGTAGCGCAGAGGCTGCTTCTCCTTGAATTCCAGGAACAGCCTCTCATCCAGCCCTGCCTGCTTGCGCATGTAGGCGGCGATTGCCATATCATATTCAGTTGTATGGGTATATGCTTTAGCGGAAAGCTTAAGGCGAGTCTGTCGCGTAGTGTTTCCGGTGGCTTTGATCTCGTCTAGAACCGTCTTGTAGTCTTCAGGGTTCACGACTATCGTCACTGACTCCCAGTTCTTGGCTGCACTGCGCACCATGGATGGACCACCGATGTCGATATGTTCTATGGCATCTTCCATCGTGACATCTGGTTTTGCTATTGTTTCGCGGAACGGATAGAGGTTCACGCAGACGAGGTCGATCGTCTCAATGCCGTTTTCGGCGAGCTGCTTCATGTGATCCGGAATGTCCCTGCGAGCAAGCAGGGCTCCATGGATTTTAGGATGCAGGGTCTTCACGCGCCCGTCGCATATTTCCGGGAATCCTGTCACTTCGCTGACGCTGGTCACCGGAATTCCGGCATCTTTCAGCATTTTCATAGTCCCACTCGTGGATATGATTTCCCAGCTCAAGGCCGAGAGTTCGCGGGCGAAATCCACTACGCCCGTCTTGTCACTGACACTTATTAAAGCTCGCATTATATTATGAATGAATATATTATCTTAATATGCCACCTCGCCAGCCGCAGATGGAACTTCAAATATACTCAAAAATCAGCGCAAGCCCTAAAATATCTTTTTCAGGATTTGCGTGGCAGTGACTTTATAGGCAGTCCATGCAGAAATGTCTCCATTGTTTTTTACATCGAATTCGACCGTGTCTGGGGCGAATGTGCCTCCGTTAAGATTTCCATCAACGTCTTTGAAGGCGACGAGATATTTGTCAATAGGTTTCGGAATGAATTTTTCGTCATGGACTATTCCTTTGGAATCTGAATATAAAGTGTCTCTGAATACCTGATACACGTCCTCCCCGTAATTTGTGATGTCTATTGTCCGAATTCCCTTGATTGGCGTGCCGCTTTCGTCTATGACTTTGATGTCAGCCATGAAATTGGTGATTATTACTCCGTACTCCAATGTCTTTGGTTCTTCCTCTGAAATCCCGTCGCATCCGGCGAAACCGAGTGCAGATAAAAAAGAGCCCAAGATTGCATATATTAAATTTTTCATGTTACGCATTGGTTAAAGATCGAATATTAAATCAGTAGTTCTAGAATCCTTGCTCGTGGAGTCTGCAAAGTTCCAAAGTTCTTTAGCTAAGTGCTTGGCGAAGTAACGGGAGTTGCCATACATGACAGCCTCGGCTTTTCTGTTTTTCCAGAAAAGAGAATGCTATTTTGCAGCAGTCAGGATATTCATGAAAGATTTTGGCAATATCACATTTTCAAGAGGAACCGCATCTTTGAATAGTGGTGCGATTTCTTCATCTCGAAAGCCGGCTATGCCGCAGCCGATGCGGGTGACAAGGAATATTTTGCCGGCATTTCCCTTGGCAAACGTAATAAATTGATCCACATATGGTTTGATGGTATCAACTCCGCCCTGCATTGTCGGGATGGCGTAAGACTGTCCCTGCATGCCCACGCCCTGCCCCCAAATGGCTCCAAATTTATCCATGGCGGCTCTGGCTGCCCCACCACCGTGCATTCCGGCTAGGTTGCTTCCGAACACGAACACCTCGTCCGGCTTCAGTGAGCTTATCCTATCCGGGGTATATTCATATCATTTTCATGATATTGAATCTTAGGTCTTTCAAAGATACCAATTTTGCGTCGGCACTCCAATAGCGCTTTCCTTATCACAGGCAGGCTTTGGGCAGGCAGGGAGCGTGCGGCGGAGTCTGTGGCGTGACTGATAATGAATGTGTTACGGAAGTGAGCCTCACGCTCCTGCGCGTGTGAGTGTGAGCGTGCGGCGGAGTCGGTGGCGTGACTGATAATGAATGTGTTACGGAAGTGAGCCTCACGCTCCTGCGGTTGTGGATGGAATCGGAGGTGGAGCCTTGGGCTTGAATCGATGGTGTAAGGTTGGGGGCTGGGAGTGCGTGCAGTTCCAGGGGTTATCTGGCTTCGATTTGCTTCATGTGGCAGAAGAGGAGGTGGCCTTCATCATCGCGTAGGTGCATGCCGTTGCCCTCACACCACTTCCAGTACTTGCATTCTGCGCACTCATCCTTTTTCATCCATGACCTATCCCTGTAAGGCTGGAAACGATTCTCCCACACATCCATGAAATCGTCCTTGTAGATGTTTCCCTGATGATAATTCGCCCGGATGCTAGTGCAGGCAGAAATGGAGCCGTCAATCAGCACGGAGCCGACAGTTACGCCAGCATTGCAGAAGAAAAATTGATCCCTGACTTCGCCCTCATAATGCCCGAGGAAGCCCTCGCAGCCATAACTTGCCTTTATTCGGCCTTCTTTGCGAGTGTCCCGGATGAAGTCCATCATGCCGCGAAACATCTCGGGAGGAAGCCGCAGTTCCGGATGCTGGGCAGCCCGGCCTTCCGGGAATATGGAGAATATCCTCCAGGCTTGCACTCCGAGGCTGATGAGAAGTTCCTTTATCTGAGGAAGCTGCGAGAAATTGCGCCGGTTGACGCAGGTCACGACATCGTAGATAAGCCTGGAGCCAGAGAGCAATTTCAGAAGCGCGATGGCTCTCTCGAAGCTGCCGGGAGTATCTCGCAGCCAGTCATGGTCTTCTTTTAACCCATCCAAGCTTACGGTCATAGTGTGTATTCCTGAATGCAGCAGGCGATCGAAGCGCCCAGGAGTCATCGCAAACCCGTTCGTCACCATGCCCCACGGAAAGCCACGGAGATATATTCCTTTGCCACATTCTTCCAAGTCCGGTCTCATGGAAGGCTCTCCGCCAGAGACTATGACGAATACCTTGTGAGGGTCGGTCTTGGCCGCTATCGAGTCCAGCACTTTGAAAAAATCCTCCCTGGGCATGTCCGGCACAGAAGAGACATGTTTGCAGTCACTCCCGCAATGCAGGCAGTGCAAGTTGCATCTTACAGTGCTTTCCCAGAACAGTTGCCTAAGGGAATGAGGCTCGACTATAGGTTTACGCATCGATTTGGCGATGTCGAGCGCAATTTTCCTGCGTAAAGAAAGCTCAGCCACTTCTACTTGGTTTTTTTCAGTGATTTCTTACCGGAAGCTTCGTAAACGCCCTCGTACCAGTTTCCGTCGCCTTTCTTGATTTTCTTGACCTCGAATGTTTCGGTGGCATTCTCGAAAGTCCCCCCATTTTCTTCTCCATCAACGTCATCGAAAGCTAGCTCGTATTTCTTAGGCGGGGAGAAAAGACTATATTCTTTGCTGACCTTCCCGTTTTCATCGGTGTAAAGAGTGTCTCGGATCAGCCCCTCATCAACGTAGTCATTCGATTTAACAGTGGTGACTCTTATTCCTTTCAGAGGCTTTTCGTTCTCGTCGGTCACTGTTATGTCGTTCTTAAAATCGCAGTGGGGCGTTCCATATTCGAGCAGCCCTCCTCCGTTGTTTATCCCGTTATCGCATCCTGAGAAGCCAAGGGCGGCCATGATGCCACTGGACATGAGGTAAATTAATTTTTTCATGATGCTTTAAAAAAATAATCGAATATATAAATCCGGCCATTCCGAATCATTGCATGGTAATTGGCAAATAAAGATAAAAATAAGGAAGGCATTCGAAGCCGGCATGGTTACGCATTGAAAAATATGACCGAGATGCTTCGGATAGGAGAACTCGGCCATATTCGTTTGTGAAAAGAGTGATTATTTCTTTTCGATCCAGATGTTGCGGACCTCCAGCGGACCGCCTTCGGACTGGACGGCGATGTAGCCTGATGTGAGGTCGGTTTCGCACTCGTTAATCAGTTTCCCGTTCACCGAATATTTGACGTGGCCGCCTTTCACTTCTACATCGATTGAATTCCATTCACCGATAGGATTTTCAGGATCAGCTATGTCTTCTGAGCGATGCTTAAAGCCGAATCCGCTTTCTTTCGGCGTGATGCCTTCGATTTTGGCTCCGCTGAGAGCGACGAATTCTCCAAGGCTGCCATGGCAGAGCTGGCACTCTACGCCAATAGGCCAGACCGTGTCGTCATTCTGGACTCTATGGAAGAAACCGGAGTTTGCCCCGTTCTCGTCTGCCCAGCGGAACTCCAAGTGAGCCTTGTAGTCGCCATAAACCTTTTCGGTGCGAAGATAGCCGTATGGTTGGCCAGTGATTGCTATGCAGCCATCCTTTACTGAGAATGGATTGATGCCGGTCGTGTCTTTCTGATCCACTACGGGAACCCATCCATCGAAGTCTTTGCCATTGAAAAGCTGAATCTGCTCCTGACTGCCGCATGATGTTAGCGTAAGAGCGACGGCTATGATGGGTAAAATGCGTGATTTCATAATATTGAATATGTTATGTTAATATATGGATGGCCACTCCGCTCTGGGCGGTGACATGGCCGATGACGGAGGCTTTGTCGCCATGGGAGGCGAGGATGCCGATTGCCTTTTGTGCCTCGCTCTCATCGAGGGCTAGAACCATTCCGATGCCCATGTTGAATATGTTGAACATCTCCCGGTGGTTGATTTCCCCGTATTTCTCAAGGAACTTGAATATTGGCAGAATCTCCCACGAGCCTTCCTCTATCTCGATGCCTTGGCCTTCGCGAAGTATGCGCGGAATGTTCTCGTCGAAGCCGCCTCCGGTAATGTGAGCGACCCCATGCACGTCGCAATTGCGTATCACGTCTAAAACCTGCTTAACGTAGATTCGCGTAGGAGTAAGCGCAACCATGCCGAGCAGCTGCCCGGAAACCCTAGGCTTGGAAGGGTCTCCGTCCAATGAAACCGAGCCGTCCAGCTCAGGGTATGCCTTATGCAGGTTCAGCCCATTGTCGGAGAATATTTTGCGGACAAGGCTGAAGCCATTGCTATGGATGCCGGTTGAGGCTATTCCAATGAGAGCATCTCCGGCTTTGACTTTAGTACCATCGATCAGCTTGGATTTCTCCACCACGCCTGTCGTGAAGCCGGCGATGTCGTATTCGCCCTCGGCATACATCCCCGGCATCTCTGCTGTCTCTCCGCCGACTAGGGCGCAATTAGACTGCCTGCAGCCCTCGGCGACTCCTGCCACGATTGCCTCCACTACTGCCGGGATCGTCTTCCCCTGAGCCACGTAGTCAAGGAAAACAAGCGGCTCTGCCCCTTGGGCAAGCACGTCGTTCACGCACATCGCCACGGCATCGATGCCAACGGTGTCGTGCTTGTCCATGGCGAAAGCTATTTTCAGCTTCGTGCCAACCCCGTCAGTCCCACTGACCAGGACAGGCTCTTTAATGTTCAGCTTTGAAAGGTCGAACATCCCTCCGAAGGAGCCGATGTTGCCCATTACCCCAAGCCTGTCGGTGGAAGCCACATGCTTCTTGATTCTCCTGACGACATCGTAGCCTGCCTCGAGGCTGACGCCTGCCTTCTCGTAGTCTATAGCCATATTCTGTTAATATAATATATTCATTTAGAATTTATCCTCGTTTCTATATTCCTCGTAGCTCGAATAAAGAGCAGTAGGGTACTTCCCATCGAAGCAGGCCATGCACATGTCGCTTCGGTGCCCTGCCTCCAGCAGCCCTTTGAATGAAAGGTAGCCTAGCGAGTCTGCCTCAATCACTTGGCGAGCTTCTTCAAGCGTCCTGGAAGAGCAGAGGATTTCCTCTTTCGTGGACATGTCTATTCCGTAGTAGCAAGGATTCTTCATCATCGGGCTGGCGATTCTCACATGCACTTCCCTCGCTCCGGCCTCACGCAGCATGCGTACGATTCTCAGCGAAGTCGTGCCTCTTACTATCGAATCGTCCACCAAGACAATTCTCTTGCCGTTCACTATGCTCTTCACAGGTGAAAGCTTCATCTTCACGCCCCTTTCTCTGAGCTTCTGCGACGGCTGGATAAAAGTTCTGGCTATATATTTATTTTTTATAAGGCCCATCTCATTCGGCAGGCCGCTGGCCTCGGCATAACCAGAAGCAGCGCTGAGGCTGGAGTCTGGCACCCCTACCACGATGTCAGCGTCTGCGGGCTGCTCTCGCCAAAGGATCTTTCCACTTTCTTTCCTGAATGAGTGTACGTTGCAGCCTTCTATGTCGCTGTCTGGACGAGCGAAGTAGATGTATTCCATGGCGCACATAGCATGACGCTGGTATTCCGAGTAGAACTGACCTCTGATGCCGTGGCTGTCAATCGTAACAACCTCACCTGGCTCGATGTCCCTAATGAATTCGGCTCCTGTCACGCTGAAAGCGCACGTCTCACTGGCCACTACGTAGCCATCACCGAGCCGGCCTATGGACAAAGGCCTTAATCCGTATTTGTCTCGCATTGCGTAAATCCTATTCTTAGTCATTATTACGAAGGCGAAAGCTCCTTCTATCATATTCAGAGCTTGCAGGATAGGAATGATTCTAGGTTTTTCCCTCTCCGTAGGGTCCTTTCTGATGAGGTGGGCGAGAATTTCGCTGTCGGATGTCGATTGGAACAAGCTGCCGCGATCTTCAAGATATTGCCTTAGCTGGGCAGAATTCACTATATTTCCATTGTGAGCCAGAGCGAAATCTCCGCTGTTGTGCCTGAAAAGAAAAGGCTGCACGTTCTCGATGCCCTGTCCTCCAGACGTGGTGTATCGAATATGGCCGATTGCCATGGAGCCTTTCAGCTGTGATAAGTTTCTCTGATTGAAAACTTCGGTGACGAGACCCAGGCCCTTGATTCGGGTGAGATGTCCGCTCTCATCGACTGAAACGATTCCTGCGCCTTCCTGTCCCCTGTGCTGCAAAGCATGAAGTCCGTAATAGGTTACTTCAGAGGCATCTGGTACATTCCAGGCGCCAAATATTCCACATTCTTCGTTAAGCTCTTTCTTAAACATTTTTGCGGATTGCTAGACCACAAATTTAGTCAAATAAAGCGATAATGCGGCAAAATTTTGTTATTGTTCTTATATTGCGGAAAAATGTTCGCCATGAAGTTTTTCGCTGCTGCCTCAGCCATCATCGCATCCTTCATTTTCACCAGCGCATCCGTCCAGTCTCTTGAGCAGGGTTTCAGGAATCCCCCAATGGAAGCCCGTCCGATGGTCTGGTGGCATTGGATGAATGGAGGCATCACCAAGGATGGCATTCGGAAAGACTTGGAATGGATGGATAGCGTGGGGATAAGCGGAGTGCAGCTTTTTGACATAAACATAGGCAGCCAGGCACCGGTCATGGAGGAGAATGCTACGTTCATGAATCCGGAGTGGCAGGACGATTTCATGTATGCCCTTGGACTGGCTAGGGAAAAAGGGATGACGTTCGGAATAGCTTCATCTCCGGGCTGGAGCCAGAGTGGGGGACCTTGGGTGAAGCCTGAGCAAGCTATGAAAAAGCTCTGCTGGAGCGAAACGGACGTGAAAGGCAGAGGAAAAGTCTCGATCATGATTCCAGCGCCCCCGTCTGGAGCAGGGACTTTTCAGAATACTACGGATCAAGGCTCTTTTTATCGCGATGTCGCCGTCATAGGCATGAGGCTGCCGGCGAAATGTTCATTGCCGAAGCCGGAAATTTCCAGCAGCGGTGGGAAATTCTCCGCCGAGATGTTGCAGGATGGAGATTTTTATACTAGCGTGGAACTGCCTTACGGCAATCCGGGAGAAAGAATATGGATTCTTTATGAATATCCCTTCTCACAGGTCGTGACTGCTGCAGACGTGGCTCTGAGCGAGCCGAGCAGCATTTATGAAAAGAAAGGCTTCGATGGACCTCCAATTCTTGAATATAGCGAAGATGGCGTCAACTTCACTAAACTGGCAGATATCCCACAAAGCGGCGTGCCGCTGAGGTCGGTCTCATTCAAGCCTGTGAGGGCAAAGTTTTTCCGTTTCTCGATGGTTTCCCCTGAATATGCAGCTAGGGATCCAAGGACGCTCATCTGGAGGGCGCCTGCACGGAAGCCGACCGGAGTCTGGATAGCCGAATTCAGGATGCGTGCCATGCCTCGCGTCAATCATTTTGCTCAAAAGGCTGGCTTTGATGCCTCTGTCTTGGCGAATATCCCGACCCCGGAATATTCTCCAACGGAAGTGATTCGGCCATGTGACGTAACCGACCTGACTTCGCTCATGGCGGCGGACGGAACTTTGAACTGGGATGCCCCTGACGGAGATTGGAGGATACTGCGTTTCGGCTATTCGCTCACGGGACGCAAGAATGGGCCTGCTGCAAAGGAGGCGACAGGGCTTGAGGTGGATAAAATGAATGAGGAATATGTCAGAGGCTATCTCAGCTCATATCTGGGCATGTTCGATGAGGCAGCCGGCGGAATGAAACTTAATTCCATGGTGACGGACAGCTGGGAGGCAGGTTGCCAGAATTGGACTGATTCCATGGCGGAGGATTTCAAGTCGCTCAGAGGTTACGACTTGCTGCCATGGATGCCGGCCTTGGCGGGATATGTGATTGGCTCCTCGGAAGACACAGATAAATTCCTATACGATTTTCGCAAGACCATAGGCGATCTCATTGTCAGGAATTATTACGAGGTGATCTCTCAAATGCTGGCAGTCAGGGGGATGCTGAGATATTCCGAGTCTCACGAGGGCGGGAGGGCTTTCGTCGGGGATGGGATGGAGGTAAAACGCTCTGCGGACGTGCCGATGGGGGCTATGTGGCTTCCATCTCAGTCTCAGGAAGGAGCTGACATAAAGGAATCTGCGTCGGTTGCGCATATCTATGGGCAGAAATACATAGCGGCGGAGTCGCTTTCTACTTCCGGGAATTCATGGTGCTGCGTGCCGGAGAATCTAAAGCCTACTGCTGACATGGAGATGGCTTCCGGACTGAACCGCTTCGTGATCCATTCCTCCGTGCACCAGCCGCTAGAAGACCACCTGCCAGGAGTCACCCTGGGTGCTTTCGGGCAATGGTTCAATCGCCACGACACATGGGCATGGAATGCCGCAAAGCCGTGGATTGACTATCTTTCCCGGAGCTGTTTCATGCTCCAGCAGGGTAGCAGCGTGGCAGATATTCTATGGTTCTACGGAGAAGGCTCTAACATAACGGCATGTTATCCGGACAGGCTTCCGCATATTCCGGAGGGGTATGATTTTGATTTCGTAAATGCCGATGCCATGCTGGGTGCCATTTCGGTGCGGAACGGGAAGATAGTCGCTAAATCCGGCAATGAATATTCATTGCTCTGCATTGATCCGGTTTTTGCCGGGGAAATTTCACTGCCCGTGCTACTTAAGATAGAAAAACTTATTGGAAGGGGTGCCATGGTTGTGGGGCGGGCGCCTTCTGGGAGTCCAAGCCTTGAGGATGACGTAAAGGAATATGCCGGAGTGGTGTCGCGGCTTTGGGGTGACGGAGGGAGTGTCCGCCGCATAGGAAAGGGCTGTCTGTTTTCCAGCATGGACGCTGCTTTAGAATATATTGGCATATCCCCTGATGTCATTGTATCGGGGATGGACGAGAAAGATTTTCGATTTGTGCACAGGCGAGATGGCTGTCAGAATTGGTACTGGATGCTTAACCGCTCCGGCGAGACTCAGGAAGCAGAGGTTTCATTGAATGTTCGTGGCTATATGCCTGAGCTTTGGAATGCGGAGGATGGTTCTATTCGGCGAGCCTCATACAGATTCGAAGGTTCAAGGACCGTAGTCCCCCTACATTTGGAGCCTCTCCAAGCCATATTCATAGTCTTCCGCTCACGTACTGGAGAGATGTCTTGGGCTGCTCCGGACTTGACAGTTAGGGCGGTTTCCGAGGTGGCCGGCGGGTGGCAAGTTTCTTTCGATGGTTTTGATGCCCCTTCCGACACCCTTTTCGATGCTCTTGCGGACTGGTCTCTGGCATCTTCCCCTATGGTGAGATACTATTCCGGCACGGCGGCATATTCAAAGAAAATCGTTGTAGATGGGTCGATGATTGGCTCTGGAGAGCTATGGCTGGATCTTGGCGATGTCAAGAATATTGCGGAAGTCTTCTTCAATGGACATAAAGTAGGCATTGGCTGGAAGGCACCGTTCCGGTTCAATGTCTCTGAATATGCCAGGGCGGGGGAGAATGACCTTTTGGTCAAAGTGACCAACTCGTGGGCGAATCGTCTCATAGGGGATCTCCAGCCTGGCGCTAGGAAATATGCTTGGACTTCCCGCAATCTTTACGTAGAAGAATCTCCACTCCGTAGATCCGGTCTGCTCGGTCCCGTTATCCTTGAGGTTCTGCATTAAAGAAGCTGTGGCAGGCAAGGCAAATTTGCGGAAAATAGACAGTAGGTTTTAAGATATCATCAACTGTTTGCCACCTACGAGGCTCTTAATCAGCCATACTGCGGACACTGTGCCCAGCCTGTCTTGAAGAAAGAGGGACTGTGCTTGAGTCGAAGATGCATCCTGCGCTCCTACGTTCATTACTAAAACCATTATCGTATAAAGGTGAGATTAAAAGGAAAGAGTCCGGTGCAATACCGAACTCTTTACCGATAGACTTTTTAATGTTAAACCGTCCAACTTTTGGGGGTTCACATCACATTAGTTACCCTCTTTTTGTGCCCGGGGCCGGGCTCGAACCGGCACATCTTTAAAGGACATTGGATTTTGAGTCCAACGCGTCTACCAATTCCGCCACTCGGGCAATAATAGACAGAAATTGCTATGCAAAAATAGACAATTTCTGGAATATTCTAAGTATATTTGTTAAATATTTGCTTTTGGCTCTATTAAGAGCGACGAAATTTATCATAATATTTAACGAAATACGAAGCATCATGAAGCATTTTATTCTACCAAAAGACGGTGGTCTTAAGGAGCAGGGAATTCCTAAGGGGATACTGCACACTTACGAGAAGATCACTACGGAAATCTACGATGATTCCGTGAAAGCCAGTGAGAAAATCGCTGACATCATCGTGAAGGCCATTGGCGATCATCAGAAGTCTGGCCTGCCGAGAAATTTCAAGCTCGGCCTCACTACGGGCGTGACGCCTGTCTCTCTCTATTCCCTTCTTGCGGAAAAATACAAGAAAGGGGAAGTGTCGTTCCAGAATGTCGAGGCTTATACCATCGACGAGTATTATCAGATACCTGACAATTTTGCTCAGAGCAGGAATAGGCGCTTGCATGAGTCTTTCCTGGACAAGGTAGACTTCAAGAAAGAGAACATCCACATTCCTGATGGCAGTGTGTCACAGGACAAGGTTTCCGATTATTGCGCCGAGCTGGATAAAGAGGCTCGCGGCCTGGATCTGCTCGTTATCGGCGTAGGGGAGGCTGGCCAGATCGGTTTCAACGATGCCGGAACATCCGAGAAGAGCCGCACAAGGACAGTATTGCTTTCGTACAATGCTCGCAAGAGGCAGGCTCGTAATTTCAACGGGAACATCGACGAGACGCCTCGCGCCGCCATCACGTTTGGCATAGATACGATGATGAGCGCTAAACGAATCATCCTTATGGCTTGGGGCGAGTCTAAGGCTCAGGTAGTTAAGAATGTCGTAGAAGGCGAGATAAACTCTAATTGTCCTGCAAGTTATCTTCAGAAGCACGATAACATTACATTTTATGTAGACGAGACGGCTGCGTCCATGCTCACCAGGGTGGTTTCTCCTTGGAAAGTGGGTCCTTGCGACTGGACTCCGAAATTCATCCGTAAAGCCGTGGTATGGCTGTGCCAGCAAGTGCATAAGCCTATCCTCAAACTTACTCAGCAGGATTATCTTGAGAATTTCCTGGGTGAGCTGCTTGAACTGAAAGGCCCTTTCGATAAGATCAACATTGACGTGTTCAACGATCTTCAGCACACCATAACAGGATGGCCAGGTGGAAAACCTAATGCTGACGATACCACAAGGCCCGTGAGATCAGAGCCGTTCCCTAAGAAAGTCCTGATTTTCTCTCCGCACCCGGATGACGACGTCATCTCAATGGGCGGCACATTCATCCGCCTCGTGCATCAAGGACATGACGTTCACGTGGCTTACGAGACTTCTGGCGACTTGGCCGTGCACGATGACGTAGTGTTGCAGCATATGGATGCTGTGTACCAGCTGGGCTACGGGGATCATTTCGATGAGGTAAAGAAAATCATTGACTCCAAAAAGCCAGGCGAGCCGGAGCCAAAAGCTCTTCTTGCCATAAAGGCTGCGATCCGTCGCAGCGAGGCTCGTGGAGCCGACAGAAGTTTCGGGCTTCAGGAATCACATGTGCATTTCCTGAACCTTCCATTCTATGAGTCTGGCGGTGTTACGAAATTCCCTAGGACTCAGGCGGATATAGACATCATAAAGAAACTTATCATCGATATTCGCCCAGATCAGATTTACATGGCTGGCGACCTGGCTGATCCTCACGGAACTCATAGAGTCTGCACAGAGGCTGCCCTGGAAGCTATCGACCAATTGAAAGAGGAAGGTGAATCTTGGCTGAACAGCACGAACATCTGGCTCTATAGAGGGGCATGGATGGAGTGGGAGCTGGATCGCGTAGATATGGCTGTTCCTCTCAGCCCTGGTGAGCTCATCGAGAAGCGCCACGCAATATTCAGGCATCTTTCCCAGAAGGACATCGTTCCTTTCCCAGGCGATGACTCTCGCGAGTTCTGGCAGAGAGCCGAAGAGCGCACGCAGAATACGGCTAAGCTCTACGATGAGCTGGGAATGGCTGAGTATCAGGCAATTGAAGTATTCCTTAAACTTTGTTAATATATTAATATATCATAATCATGAAAGTCATTATTAGAGACACAAAGAAAGACGGTTCCATCTGGGCTGCCCATCACATTGCCGCTGCCATAAAGGCTAAGGCGGAAAATACAGACAAGCCTTTCGTGCTTGGTCTTCCAACTGGTTCCACTCCTTTGGACGTATATGCCGAGCTGGCCAGGATGTGCGCTGCCGGCGAGGTTTCATTCAAGAACGTCGTAACTTTCAATATGGATGAATATGTTGGATTGCCAGAAAGCCATCCTGAGAGCTATCATAGCTTCATGCACAAGAATCTGTTCGACAAGATCGACATTCCGGCAGGAAACATTCACATCTTGAACGGGAATGCTCCTGACCTTAAGAAAGAGTGCGAGGATTATGAGGCTGCCATCGTTGAGGCTGGTGGAATAGACCTGTTCCTTGGCGGAGTTGGCGAGGATGGGCATCTTGCATTCAATGAGCCATTTTCTTCATTGAATTCACGCACTCGCGTCATGACTCTGACCCAGGACACGCTCGAAGTTAATTCTCGCTTCTTCGACAATGATCCTAACAAGGTTCCTAAGCAGGCCATGTCAGTAGGCGTGGCGACAGTTTGTGGTTCGCGCGAAGTGCTGATCCTTGCTTTTGGCAGTAAGAAAGCCCGTGCCGTCCAGGCTGCCGTCGAAGGTCCTGTGAGCCATTATGTTACTTTGTCTGCTCTCCAGCTTCATCCGGATGGCATTCTCGTTCTGGACGATCCTGCTGCTGGCGAGCTGAAAGTAAATTCTTACCGTTACTTCAAGGCCGTCGAAGCTGCCGAAAACAGGTAATCCTTGTTTTGAATATCAAAAGAGCCGCTGTAGCAATCTGCAGCGGCTCTTTGGGTATATTGCGATATCCGTTATTCCGGTTTGCGGTAGCTGTAGCCGAGGGTGTCGAGGATGGCTTCTGATTCGGCTTTGAATGATGTCATGAAGCGGTCGAAGTTCTTGTCCTCTGGCTTGCACCACTGGATTTCGCTGAGTGCCAGCATCCTAGGGAGCATCATGTACTCCAGGTGAGAAGGCGTGGCGATATATTCAGTCCAAAGATTCGCCTGCACGCCCAGAATGTGCTTCTGCTGAGAGGCATCCATTCCTTCAAAAGGCTCGTAGCCATAGACTTTCTCGATCGGAAGGTCGCCGCCAATCGCAAGAGGTTCTTTGTCTAGATTCTGACTCTGGTAGTAATCGAAATACAGGTAGGAATTCGGAGACATGACAACGTCGAAACCTCGTTTTGAGGCCTCAATTCCTCCTTTGACGCCTCTCCAGGACATTACGGTCGCTCCTTCAGCTAAATCGCCCTCGAGAATCTCGTCCCAGCCGATGATCTTCCTGCCATGATCGTTCAGGAATTTCTGCATCCTGGCAGTCACATAATTCTGAAGGTACTGCTCTGCCGTGTGGTCTTTCGTAGCCTTCAGGCCAAGCTCCTTGATTTTTGCCTGGCAGGCAGGGCATTTCTCCCATTCTGTCTTAGGACACTCGTCGCCGCCGATGTGAATATATTCAGAAGGGAATATGTCCATCAGCTCTGTAAATACTCCTTCGAGGAAAGTGAACATATCCTCTTTGCCAGGACAGAGCACTTGATCCATGACGCCCCATTTGGTGCTTACCTCGTATGGCCCGCCAGTGCATCCGAGGTTCGGATAAGCCGCAAGTGCTGCTACCATGTGGCCAGGAAGGTCTATTTCTGGAATGATCGTTATTCCAAGTTTTTGTGCATAAGCCACGACATCTCTCAGCTGAGCCTGAGTATAATAACCGCCGTAACGCTTCCCATCATTGCTTTTCCAATCTTTCCCAATCATGGTGCCGTTTCTGTAGGCACCCACCTCAGTCAGGCGAGGATATTTTTTGATTTCAACTCTCCAGCCCTGGTCATCAGTAAGGTGCCAGTGCAAGCGGTTGATTTTATATAGGGCCATGACATCGAGGCACTTCTTAACTTCTTCTACCGAGAAGAAATGCCTGGCGCAGTCCAGCATGAAACCCCTGTAGGCGAACCTAGGACTGTCTTTAATGCTGACGCATGGCATCAGGAAAGCCTGATTAGGATCCAGGTCGTCACTGAATATGGCGACAGGCATCAACTGCTTCAATGTCATGACTGCATACAGAAAGCCATTGTACCCATTAGCCTGCACTATGCATTTTTTCTTGGTGATGTCTATCGAGTATTCTTCGGGACCGTATGAGGCATTCTTTAAGAATATGAAGCCTTTCATCTTTCCTTGCGCAATCGAAGGGGTTAGCCCTACCGGAGTTGCAAAAGAGCAGGTTTTCCCGCTTATCAGCGTGATCTTGTCTGCTAGCTCCTTGATGACTCTCTGGCTTTCGGAACCAATAGCCTGGTCGCAGTTGAAATTAGCGCCCGCAGACTTAAATGTGCCATTGCCCATAGTGACGCTCTGTGGATAAGGGATTACGTTGATTTTAACCTCTTCGCTCTTCGCTCTCAGCGAGAGGGGGAGGAACAGCGAAATAATCGCCATAGATAGAAATATCTTTTTCATATTCATGGATATATAATATATGTATTCTTATGAAGCCTCTAAATTAACAAAAACCTTCCGTATTCCCAAGGTTAATAGAGCAGGAAGCCTGCAATGCCGCCACCTATTATTATTAAAATAGGGTTGACTTTGCAAAATAGCGAAACCATGACGGCGGCTGCGAAGAGCACCCAGCTCTTCCAATCGCAGAAATTTTCCTGGATGACGGAAAAGCTTGCATGAGAAAATAAAGGCATGCCAGACCAGCTTACATTGAATATGAGGATGAGGGCTGCTGCACCAATCAGTCCGACTACGGCAGGGCGCAGCCAGGACATCACTGTCTCGAACTTCTTATTATTCTTGAACTTCGTGTAGAATTTCACTATCGTGAGCACTATCAGGAACGATGGCAGGATGACTGCCAATGTCGCTGTGGCAGAGCCTAGGATGGCCACCAGATTGCTAGCGCCTGCGCCTCTTAGCACTTCGTATCCTACGTAAGTCGCGCAATTCACTCCGACCGGCCCCGGGGTCATCTGAGATATGGCTACGATGTCTGTGAAGGCGCTTTCCGTGAGCCACTGATGCGTGACTACGACTTGCGTCTGGATGAGGGAGAGCATTGCATAGCCACCACCGAAAGTGAAAAGGCCGATGATGAAAAATACCCAGAATAATTGTAGGAATAGTTCAGCTTCAATCATTTCTCTTCCTTTCTTTAATGGTAGCTACAGCAAAGGCTGCAATAATCAGAACCAACAAAATATAGATAGGCGAATATCCTAGGAACGCCACCATGAATAGCGTGGCGGCAGATATGAGCCATGCCCACCAGGTCTTATTCCCTTTCTTCGCCATATTGATCATTGGCACGAGAATTAGCGAGACCACGACCGGCCTGATGCCTTTGAATATCCTGATTACTGTCGGGTTGTCCTGATAACCAGTGAAAATCATGGCTATCAGCAATATTGAGATGAAAGAAGGCAGCACTGACCCGATGGTTGCGGCTATGCTGCCTTTAACTCCGCGCATCCTGTAACCGGAGAAAATCGACATGTTCACTGCCAGGACGCCTGGCGCACTCTGAGCGAGGGCAATGATGTCTGGCAGTTCTTCGTCAGAAATCCAGCCTCTCTTTACCAGTTCATCTCTTATGAGGGGAATCATTGCATATCCTCCTCCGATAGTGAATGCTCCGATTTTGGAGAAAACCATGAACATGTTCCATAGGCTGGGAGCCTTGGGGCTTTTCCTCAATTCGGTTATGTCCGCTTCTTTTTTCATGACAGCAAATTTATACTATATTTTAGAAAAAATCGAAGAAAAAATTTGTCAGAAAAGAAAAAGTGGTTAACTTTGCAGCCCGTTTGAATTTGGAACGGAGGAGATCATTGAAAATAATGAAGGATTAGTACAAGCAAGTACCGAGAAAGAATCGAGAGCGTTGATTTCTTGAAAGAGGATGAAGGATGCCGGATCAGTGGAAGCGAGATAAGATACAAAGAAGAGTTTGATCCTGGCTCAGGATGAACGCTAGCGGCAGGCTTAACACATGCAAGTCGAGGGGCATCGCGGGGTAGCAATACCCTGGCGGCGACCGGCGGAAGGGTGCGTAACGCGTGAGCGACATGCCC
>JAQYTJ010000008.1 GCA_028724885.1 Bacteroidales bacterium
GACACGTCTCCTCTCTTCCTCGGCTCAAATTTATATATAACGTTTTAAATATGCAAATGATTTACAGACATCTTCCCAAGTCATAAACGTACACGTTGAAGTCAGGGTATGAGGAGTCGCAGTAGAGCTTGCTGCCTTCCAGGAAGAAATAAGTTATGTTCCTGTTCAGGAAGAAATGACGCACAGGCTCGCCTGACCAGTCGTAGACAATCAGGTGTTGACACTCCCAGGAGGGGAGAGAACCGCCACGGAACTTGTTTCCCGAGTACAAGGCATAAACGTACTTTTCGTCCGCTTGGAGGCATTGAAAATTGCGAATCCACTCACTAGTAATGCTCGTTCCATTGAACCCCATTGCAGGATAGGCATAACGCCTGTACTCCGTCAACTTTCCGCCGTCGACGGAGGAAAAGGATATCACAGGGAAAATAATGTTGGCAACACATGCCTTCATGCCGTCTGGACTAGAAATCATTTCCGAACTTATCAGATGAGACACTTTAGCGTCAAAATCGTCTGAAAGTTCCTTGTATTCAAAAGTGGGAACGCTCGATAATATTTTCCCATCCTTGTTCGAATATGAGTACCATACGTTAGCGCTTACGATGTTAGTCGTTAGATATCCACATTTGCCACATTGGGCGACACTGGAAGGCTTCGTAAAATCATCTCGTAAGTTTGTGACAGTGTCAGCAGATAACATCCTTGTGCTTATTGTTCTAGGAATGTCAACATTATAAAGCATGCCTCTATCTCCATCATAAATCGAAACCTTGCCATCGTGTTTCAAAATATTGGACACATAACTCATTTCTCCCGGCCCCCTCCCTTTCCTGAGCGCCAAAATGCGATCTTTCGTCTTTAAATTGTAGAATAATAGATTAAATGTCGACCTACTGTCGCCACTCATGATTAACCAGTCGTTAGCCTTCACTACGTCCATAGCCAGAAATTTCTCTACGTCTGAAAGGCTGGCGGAATCAACAGGATCTATAGCAACCATACCGATGCGGCGCAGCGAGCGAAGGTAGGCATTTGGATCCGTCTCAGAACACGAAACCATAACCGCTGAGAAAAGCCCGGCAATTATTATTAACGATAGAATTATGAAGTGTCTGCACATTATTTGGCGGCTCTTATGTTATCTTTAAATGTTTCACCGAGACTTTCACATGTGGTACCCGGATTATAGGCGCATAATTCTCCAACTGTGATTTTTTCCTCAGTCGCCAAAGCTTGAACGTTAGCCCTGAACAGCTCGGATGCCTTTTTACCAAACGCGAACTTCGCAGCGAAAGCTCCTCCCACTATGAGAGCGGCTGCTAAAGAAACAATAATGATTTTTTTCATGGCCTTGATTTTTTTGATTGATATTAAATTTCCGGTGGCCGCTATGCCTCCGGTTTGTAATGTATAGTTCATTTAGTTTTATCTTCACTTTTGAGCACCTCGTTGAAAATTTTCATCAGGTGCTCGCTAGCGGTAGGGTCGCCGATGAGTCGTGGTCGTCCCAAGCTGTCAGTGAGAAAGCTATGGAACCTTCGGTCGGACGGGATAGATGGGTTCAGCAAATCGAACTCGTTCTCCAGGTCAACATAAACTGGAAAGTCGAAATGGTGAAGCCCTACTTGATGGCAGATGTGGCGAGCTTCGCCATGCGGACTGGAAACGATGACTGCGAGCCGGAAAGTCCCTTCGGACAACGATTGGGCGTACAAAGGCGAATACCTGTTCAGCTTCGGTATTACGCATGTCGAGCAATAGCTGGAATCAACGTGAATGACGAGCAGCGGATGGCAGAGAGCAACGCTGCCGGTAATGACGGTGTCTCGCCAGGCGGTGGACAGGCGTTCCGGAATCACGATGGGGTTCTCCATCATGGCCTTCATTCTCCTGCCGACTCGGTAATCTCTGCAGGAGCATGGGAGCAGCAGGGACAACATGACGGCGAAGATGGCCGTCGTTGCCGCTCTGGAGTATTTGCTTCCGTTACGCATGAGAATGGTATCTTGAATGGCTTAGCGTTGTTATTATGCGCTGCGACACGTCTCCTCTCTTCCTCGGCTCAAATTTATATATAACGTTTTAAATATGCAAATGATTTACAGACATCTTCCCAAGTCATAAACGTACACGTTGAAGTCAGGGTATGAGGAGTCGCAGTATATCTTGTTGCACCCTAGGTAGACAACGAGTTACAACTCTTCTTATGCACGCTGAAATCGCGCAGCAGGACGAATTAGTTTGTTACGGCAAGTCAATTTTCAATTTTCCCAGATAGTGTCTCCCAGACTCATCTGTGATGACGGCATAGATGGTGCCGTCCTCCTCGCAGTAGCATATCGCCTCCACTCTGTAATCGGTCTTCAAGAGCTTGAGAGGATGCCCATCCCAGTCAAAAACCGTAATGTTATTAGACCGTATTTTTTTCTTGGCCGATGCAAGATCTCCGTCATAAGAGGCGAACACATACGAATTGGCCGCATGCAGCGCATTGAATGCCCATATCCTGTCCTCTTCGGGTTCCACTTTCGTGCCAACTACCTTGAACTTCGGCGGATAGAAGTAGCCGCGGTACGTCTCTTTTATCGACTTATCAATTGTGAATAATTCGATAATGCTTGCATCGTAGTATGTGATGACAAAATGTTTACCATTTGGGGACAATGATTGGCTGCACCCACTCGCATCTAATTTGAACCTAAGCATCGGATCAGTATAATCCAACGGTGAAGAATAAAATGTGGCGATTGTATATCCCTGAGATGATTCCAAATCTAATCTTGGTGGTCTATTTTCTTTAATGTAAGGACCAGGAGCGAAATAGTTAAGATAATTCTCCCCGATCCTAAAAGAATTTATCATCCATTGTTTCCTGTCTCGTTGATTTTCAGATATGCTTACATTTCCACTAGAATCAAGTGATGCGGACATTACTTTTCTTTGCTGTAAGTCGTTTAGAATGATGTCTGATCCTATATTCTGAATTTCCATGATCATTAGCCCTTCTTTGGGGCCTCTTCCTTCAGGAATATAGTCTCCCATCTTTTGTCCAGATTTGTTAAAAACATGCAGGAATGTGGGTACCGAATCACGCTGATAGTATAGGACAGCGAAGAAATCCCCGATTTTACATATTCTCGCAGGGCCTCCGAATAAGATTTCATCGGAAATCGGTGTAAACTTTACCTCTTGTTCTTTGTCGAAAACAAGCGGCTTGTATACCACCTCCTCTGAATTCCTCTTGCATCCAGTAGCCGCCGTAAAAATTACGGCGGCAAAGACTGATAGATAGACAAGTTTGTTCATGACATCAGAACTGATGGTTGCACAGCTGGCAGTTACCGCTCATATTATATGAACCCCCTCCATGTCCTGATGCCCAATATTCCGCTCCACAATTTGGGCAAATTGCGAAACAATAAGTAGATTCTTCCTTACAATGTCCGAATACGATGTATTCTCCATCAGCGAGAGCTTTCACGTTGGATTTAAACAGTTTAGATGTCTCGTTCCTAGACGAGAACTTAGCAGCGAAAGCTCCTCCCGCCAGGAGGGCCGTTGCGATGGTGATTAAAAATAACTTTTTCATGACGTTGTTGTTTTAATGTTAATAATTAATGTGCGGCAGTAAGCCTGCCATCGGCTATTCACTCATTCTGTTTCTATCCCTGAAGCACCTGGCGTTTTGCTGAATACCTTCGTCAGGTGATCGCTTGCAGTCAGGTCACCTATGAATACCGGACTTCCACCCACGTTTTGACGGATGCCTAGAGCATCCGCCTATGCAATTTTAAATAAAACGTTTTAAAAAGCAAATTTATTTTTCATAT
Organism: Bacteroidales bacterium; assembly: GCA_028724885.1. GTDB lineage: Bacteria > Bacteroidota > Bacteroidia > Bacteroidales > UBA932 > Cryptobacteroides. The sequence goes on from JAQYTJ010000008.1 coordinate 3,834, forward strand.
GCCAATCCTCTAGAACTTGATGATTGGCAAAGCTGCCATGAGGAAAATTTAGTAAACCTTAGAGGGGACTCTGATGGTTAGTGGCAACGTATTAATTATTAATATGCTATATCAAACGCTAAAAGTATCCTGTCTTTTTAGCAGGATACTTTTAGGAATTTAGTCAATATATTAAGAATCAACTTGTTGCATCCAATCGTTGGAGTACCCATGCAGGCTCGGCTATTTGATTAATTTGCGGTTTCTCGAAATTAACCTCTTGAGGGCATATCCCTTATTCGGTTTTTTTAGTATTTTTGAACAAATAGAAAAAAGCGTTCCCTGAAATGTGGTAAAAGCTCATTCTCAATGAATCGTAAATGAATTAACCATTAATAATTTTGAAGAACAATTAAAACAACACTCCCAAATTAATAAACTAAAAGTATGAGAAAAAGAATTGGTTATCTGGCCGGATTGGCTTCGGCGATGATTCTTCTCTCTGCAGCTTGCAGTTCGCAGGGTGAAACTGCAGCTGTGGTAGGGCAGAAGACGAACGCTCTTGACGCATCAGCATGGAATGGATCCAAATGGATTTCCGCTGTTGACGCGCAAGTCGTTCATGGCACTAATGACGGGCGAGCGGCGGATGGCTCCAGCTGGTTCGTTTCCACGATCAAGAACGAGAAGAAGGTTGCCTCCGCCAAGTGGATGACCGCAGGCCTAGGCATCTACGAACTCTATCTGAACGGCAGACCGGTGGGGAATGAATTCCTGAAGCCTGGATTCACGCATTACGAAAAGACAAAGCGTTCATTCACCTACGATGTCACCGATGCGTTCAACACGAAATCAGGCGCAGAGAATGTTCTTTCAGCGCAAGTTACCCCAGGATGGTGGGGAGACAATATAATCACTCCCGTAGGCTATGATGGGATGATAGGAAGGAAGTGTGCATTCCGCGGAGTCCTCGAGCTGACATATTCAGATGGCACGAAGAAACTCTATGGCACGGACCTCGATAACTGGAAGGCCGGAATCGCCGGTCCCGTTAAGCATGCCGCAATATTCGATGGCGAGTTCTACGATGCCCGAGTGCCTCTGGGTTTCAACACGCCAGACAAACTTTCGGCTCCAGAGGAGAACACTGAGTTTGCCGGAGAGATTCTTCCTTCCGACGGAGCCGAGGTATACCTCAGGAATGACATAGCTCTCGCACCCGTCAAGGCTTATGTCTGGAAAGACATTGAAGGAGCCACAGAGGATGAATATGGCAAGGTAGTAGTCGAGAGAGAATATTCAGACGGCCAGGAGATGACTGTCAGCCCGGGGGAAACCTTGGTGGTCGATTTCGGCCAGAATTGCGCAGGCGTTCCATCCTTCGTCTTCAAGGCTGCAGAGGGGACCACGCTTACATGCCTTCCTTCCGAGCTGCTGAACGATGGCAATGGCGCCAAGAGCCGCGGCATGGATGGTCCAGAGGGAAGCGTCCACAGAGAGAATCTAAGAATTCCTAAAACAGGAATGCGCCTTGAATATACTTTCGCACCTTCAGAAGATTTCGTGGAATTCTATCCTCACTGCACTTTCTTCGGCTACAGATTGGTGTCCATCACCGCTGACGCTGACGTTACGATCAAGTCCGTTAAGTCTATTCCTGTGACATCCATTGCAGAAAATCTGGAAACCGGAAAAATCAGCACCGGCAACGATCTCATAAACAGGCTAATCTCCAACATTTACTGGGGACAACTCTCAAACTATCTTTCAGTCCCTACAGACTGTCCTCAGCGCAACGAGCGTCTTGGCTGGACAGCTGACACCCAAGTATTTACCGAGACCGGTACATTTTTCGCCAACACCATGAAGTTCTTCCACAAGTGGATGCGCGACATGCGAGACTCGCAAAGCGATCTCGGAGGATACCCTGGCGTTGCTCCTCTTGCGCAGTATGGTTCAGAAATGATGCGCGTTGGCTGGGCCGATGCCGGCATTATCGTTCCTTGGACTGTCTGGAAGCAGTTCGGCGACACTCAGATCATTGAGGAGAACTGGGAGTCGATGAACAAGTTCATCAATCACGTCAACGACACCAAGTACGACCACGAAACCCTCGCGGCAGAGAACCGCAACTTTCAATGGGCTGACTGGCTCAGCTATGAGCCTCTCGAGAGCTGCAGCGGAGGCGTTTTCTCAAATGGCAAACTCCTTCCTGACGCAATCAAGTACTGGGACTACCTCTCTGCATCCTACTGGGTGATCGATTCAGAGATGATGAGAGACTTGGCTGCCGCAACTGGCCGCAATGGCTCGATTTATCAGAAGATGGCCGATGATGCGAAAGCTTACATCAAGGAGCAGTTCCTCAATGCTGACGGCACGTTCAAGGCCGCCATACTCAACACCATGCAAACTCCTGCCCTGTTCGCTTTGAAGAACCGTATCGTGGATGGCGCGGCCAAGGACAGCATGATCGCTCGCCTCAGAGAAAACTTCTCCAAGCACGGCAATTGCCTGCAGACAGGGTTCCTCGGCACGTCCATCCTGATGCCGACTCTCACCGAAAACGGCATGTCTGACATAGCTTACGAGCTCCTCTTCCAGCGCAAAAACCCTAGCTGGCTCTATTCGGTTGACAATGGAGCTACGACGATCTGGGAGCGTTGGAACAGCTACATGCTCGACAAAGGCATGGGTCCTAAGGGCATGAACAGTTTCAACCACTATGCCTACGGCTGCGTCGGCCAGTGGATATGGGAGACAGTAGCAGGCATTGCAGCAGATCCTGCCATCCCTGGTTTCAAGCACATCATCATGAAACCTGTTCCTGACAAGCGACTCGGCCAGCTGAATGCAGAATACAAATCGGCTGCAGGCACGATCAAAAGCGCATGGAAGTACGATGGCGACGCATGGACATGGGAATTTACAATCCCAGAGGGCGCTACTGCGACTGTCACCCTTCCAGGAGAGGCTGAATCCAAGGAATATGAAGCCGGCACGTACACCGTGACGAAGTAATATTTCGAATTGCCCACATTTGTGAAAAAGGCGACCTCACGGGGCCGCCTTTTTTTCTTGGCGTCTTTTGGTAAAATATTCATAAATTAGCAGAAATTTATAGTGGCATGATTCGGATGGCTCTCGTGGTTCGACATATATTCTTAATTTCTTTCCTTGCATTCGTGCTGGCTGTCTCGTCTTGCAGCACGACAAGGAGCTTGCAGGAAGGGGAGTATCGCCTCGCCAAGAACACAGTGTATGTCACCAACGGCAAAAATGCTGACGCAAAAGATGTGCAATCATACATAAAGCAGAAGCCGAATCCATCGCTGGCCTTTGGCTGGAACCCATTCCTTGTCGTTTACAACTGGGCTGGCAGATACGACAATAATTTCTTGGACAGGTTATGCCACAAAATCGGTACTCCTCCCGTGGTCTATGACCCGACCCAGCTTGATGAATCAATAGAAAATATTAGAAATCACCTTGAATACATAGGATATTATGACTCCAAGGTCAACAGCGACGTGGAAGTGAGTGGGAAAAAGGTTAAAGTGAAATATAATGTAACCCTAGGCAAGCGCTATAAAATAAGCACCATACAATATTCAATCCCAGAAGGGGAATTCCGTCAGGATTTCTCTGCCGACTCTGCGAATATCATGATTAAGCCAGGCGACTATCTCTCTGAATCAAATCTGGAGAAAGAGACTGAAAGGTCGGCTGCATATTTCAGGAGGCACGGATATTACGGCTTCACAAAGAATTTCTATTCTTTCACTGCAGACACGCTGGCAAGGAACGATACCTGTAGCTTGCTTATGACCATTAAAAATTACACTAGGAACGAGACTCCAGAGAACGCTCGCCCGCTGGTGAAATACAAGATAGGAGATGTGACGATTTCCCATGACAAGGAACTGAAATTCAACGAGAAGGTTCTTAGGAATATGAATACTCTTAGAGCGGGAGCGCTATACGACGAGAGGGACGTTAACAACACTTATGCCAGACTCTCTGCACTGAGGCTCTTCAGTGGGGTGAATATGCAACTGACTCCAAGAGATTCTGAATATGTCGACTGCGCCATAAGCCTAACTCAGTCTAGGATGCAAGGCTTCAAGGTGAATCTGGAAGGTTCTACGAACTCTTCAGGGTTAATAGGAATATCGCCGCAGTTCCGCTATTTCCATAAAAATATATTCAGAGGAGGGCAGTGGCTGAATCTTAGCTTCCTGGGAAATTTCCAGTTCAAGTCGAATGATCGAAAAGTGCATTCTAACGAGCTTGGGGTCACTGCGAACCTTAGTTTCCCTGAGTTCCTAGGCCTACCGAACTCTATGTTCAAGGGAGCTTTGATACCTAGGACTGAAATTAACACATCTTACAATTACCAAAGCCGTCCCGAATATACCAGGAATATGATTTCTGGCTCATTCGGATATTCAGGCTCGCTCAAGAATTTCTATTACCAGTTCGAGCCTCTAAGGGCAAAAATAGTAAAGTTGTACCACCTAGATACTGATTTCTACGAGACCCTTAAGAACAATCTATTCTTAAGGGACGCTTATCAAGACCACTTCGATGCTGGATCAAGCCTGACTGCATATTACACTACATGCTCCGACCTGAATCCGAAGGTCTCTTACCGCTACGTGCGCTTCCAGTTCGACGTTTCCGGCAACGTGATGAGCCTCTTCAATGGCGGAATGAGCAAAGACACCTATGGCCATCATCTAATCTGGGGCACCCCATATTCTCAATATGTTCGGGCAGAGCTGACTCTGGGCAATACTTTTGTTTTCGGAGGCAGTGAAAGGCAGTCCATCGCCATGAGGCTCCTAGGTGGCATCGGCAAAGCTTACGGCAATTCTCAGTCTCTGCCGCTTGAAAGGCAATTCTACAGCGGAGGAGCGAACAGCATGAGAGGATGGCAGGCTAGGGACCTAGGTCCCGGAAGGATGAAGAGCAACAAGATGTTTTCCATCCCTAGCCAGACTGGCGACATGAAGCTGGAAGCTAATCTGGAATACAGATTCCCGATGTTCTGGAAGCTTTATGGAGCTTTTTTCACAGATGTGGGAAATATATGGACAATTCGTGAGGAAGAGAGTGAAGACTGGGATCTCGCTAAGTTCAGCATGAAGAATTTCGGTAAGAGTCTTGCGGCGAACTGGGGTTTGGGAGTACGCGTTGATCTCAATTTCCTAATCCTGCGCCTCGATATGGGCATCAAAATGCATGATCCTTCGCTGGCTAGAGGCGAGCGATGGTTCGGTCCTGACCGCTGGTTCTCAAAAGACGGCTTCGCTGTCCACTTTGGGGTCGGTTATCCGTTCTAGCTTTTTAGGGGGCTCTGCCCCCTGAGAACCCCCGCGGCTCTCGGCCTTGTGGCAATCGCTTGGCTAGACGCCTCGCAATTGCCCGGCCTCCGCCGGTCGCGTGACCGCGACTGGCTCTGCCCCCTGAGAACCCCCGTGACTATTCTGGTTTGTAGTATTTCGGCCAGCAGGCTTCAAGGTAGGCTTTTAAGCGGTCTTCGTGCTGATTCTGTGCAGGTTCGTAGAAGACGGTGCCCTCAAGACTCTTCGGCATGAATTCCAAATCGACGAAATGACCCGGATAATCATGGGCATATTTATAGCCGTCTGCATAGCCTAACTCGCTCATGAGTTTAGTCGGGGCGTTGCGAAGATATAGCGGAACGGAGCCCGAATGGTCCTGGCGCACGAGGCCAAGAGCCTTTTCCAGAGCCATATAGGCAGTGTTGCTCTTCGGCGAAGATGCTAAATACACAGTGGTCTCTGCCAGAGGGATCCTAGCCTCCGGCATTCCTATTTCATGCACCACTTGGAAACAAGCATTGGCGAGCAGCAGTGCGTTCGGATTAGCTAGCCCCACATCCTCGGAAGCAGAGAGGCAGAGCCTGCGTGCAATGAAAAGGGGATCCTCGCCGCCATCCAGCATGCGCGCCAGGTAATATATGGCAGCGTTAGGATCGGAGCCGCGGATCGACTTTATGAAGGCGGAAATTATGTCGTAATGCATCTCTCCGTCTTTGTCATAGATCGCAGAATTTTCCTGAATGCTAGCAGTAACTGCCTTATTATCAACTAATACCTGTTTATTACCAGACTGAGAATCAATCACTATCTCCAGGATATTCAATAACTTACGTCCATCGCCCCCGCTGTAGCGGAACAGAGCATTTGTCTCTTTCACTTTGATGTTCTTTTCTTTCAGCAGCACGTCCGTCTTCACAGCCCTGTCTAGAATTTGCTGAAGATCAGCGACTTCCAGCGATTTTAGCACAAAAACCTGACATCTGGAGAGGAGGGGAGTGATAACTTCGAAAGAAGGGTTCTCGGTAGTAGCGCCTATCAACACTATAGTACCATTCTCAACTGCCCCAAGCAGAGCATCTTGCTGCCCCTTATTGAAACGATGGATTTCATCAATGAACAGGACAGGCGATGTGCCGTTCGAAAATAATGATGAGCTTTTGGCCTTGTCTATCACATCGCGAACGTCCTTCACACCGGAACTGATGGCAGACAAGGTGTAGAAATCCCTCGACAGGGAATTTGCTATGATCCGGGCAAGAGTGGTTTTACCCACGCCTGGAGGCCCCCATAGAATAAAAGAAGACAAATTCCCTGACTCAATCATATTCCTTAATATGCGCCCTTTACCGATGAGGTGACGCTGCCCTACATATTGATCGAGCGAAGAAGGCCTCATTCTTTCGGCCAATGGGGGCAGCATGCGTGATTTAGCGCTTATTGAATCATCTGTGGGCATATTCTTAGTAATTATGGCATCTTTGCTTTCACAAATTTAGCAAAAAGCCACGAAGTTTCTTAAATTTGCACATCGTTAAATCTATGCAGCAATGAAATTAAGCGAAAGAGTGCGCTACGTCGGCGTGAACGACTTCCGAATGAAGCTATTTGAAAACCATTGGCCGGTACCTGAAGGAATCAGTTACAATTCATACCTTATAATAGATCAGAAGATTGCCTTGCTGGACACAGTCGATGGGGCATTCGCCAACGAATTCATCAAGAACGTCAAAAACGAATTAGGGGACAGACAAATCGACTACCTTGTCATCAACCATATGGAGCCGGATCATTCAGCCCTCGTCTCATTAGTAAGAAATGAGTATCCAGGATGCACTGTTGTGACTAATTCAAAAGCGGCTCAGATGCTCGAAGGCTATCAAGGACTGACCGACAACGTCCAAGTAGTAAAGGAAGGGGAGACCCTGCAGCTAGGTGAAACGTCGCTACAGTTCTTAATGATCCCGATGGTGCACTGGCCGGAAACTATGGCGACTTGGTGCGCCGAAGAACACACCCTGTTCCCAGGCGATGCATTCGGCTCCTACAAAGCCGCCCCTCCGTGCATAAATGACTGTGAATCAAATCTTTTCGATGAATACAAAGAAGAAATGATTCGTTATTACGCATCCATAGTCGGGAAGTACGGACAGCCTGTGCAGGCCGCCTTGAAAAAGCTTAGAGAGCTTGATATTCACAGGATATGCAGCGTGCATGGACCTGTGTGGGAAAAAGAAATCCCGGAGGTTGTGAAGCTATACGATGATTTAAGCCAGTACAAGGCCGAATGCGGCGTCTGCATAGCATATGGCTCGATGTACGGCAACACCGAGAAGGCGGCCAAGGCAATTGCCACAGAGCTTGAAAAAAGGAACATCCCGTATGGGATTCATAACCTGACCGCAGAAAATTCTTCTTACGCCTTAAGAGACGTTTTCAAATACGATACTCTCATCGTCGGCTCTCCGACCTACAACATGGAGATTTTCCCACCTGTCCGCCAGTTCATGGAAGGCGTAGCTGGCAGATGCGTCAAGAATAGGAAATTCGCTGCCTTCGGATCGTTTACTTGGGCCGCAGCAAGCGTGCGATTGCTGAACGGCATGGCTGCCGATGCCGGATTCGAGCTTCTCAGCGATGGAATTTCTTTCAAGCAAGGCTACGCCCCAGGAAAATTCGATGCTGCCAGCCTGGCAGAGGCAGTAATTGCAGCCGGAGATTAACTTAAGCTCCCCCACTAGCATTGTTATACAATTTGCATTATGTTAACTAGAGGACAAGAAATCCTACCCTTCTGATGATACTACAGATACTGACACTTCTTGGCGCAATTGCGCTATTCATCTTCGGAATGGACATGCTGAGCTCTGAACTTCAGAAACTCTGCGGAGACAAACTTAGGAAATTCGAAAAAGGCATGCGTTCAGGAAGCGCCGTCAGTCAGTTCCTTTCAGGTGCTGGAATGACAGCTCTAATCCAGTCCTCAAGCATTACATCTTATGTAGTCGTTACCCTAGTCAGTGGTGCCACCCTTACTCTTGAGCAAGGCATCGCAGTGATCATGGGTGCAAACGTAGGGACGACCATAACTCCTTGGTTGATAGGCATTTTAGGCTTTAATTTAAACATATCTTACTTTGCTTTCATTCTGGTTTGCATAGGCTTCGTAATGAGCCTTATGAAGAATCAGACCGTCAAAAACTTAGGCAATATATTACTAAGCTTTGCCCTCTTATTCGTCGGTCTCATATTCATGAACTCTTCCCTTAAAGCCCTAACCACTATGCCAGGCACTGTACCGATCATAGACAGCCTCGGCGGTCATGGGTTCTGGTCTATAATTACATTCTTGTTACTCAGCATATTATTTACCTGGCTCATACGTTCTTCAAGCGTCACGGTAATCATTTCCATGGTGCTATGCTTTGCAGGGTGGCTCTCCTTCCCTCTCGGGGCAGCAATTGTCCTTGGCGCCAATATAGGAACCACAATACATCCTAACATAGCCGTTGGAAGGGCGGACGTTCAAGGAAGAAGGGCTGCGCTGGCACATACCATATTCAATGTGGTAGGTTGCATATTAGTCCTCATTTTCTTCAACCCTTTCATAAATCTATGCACTTGGCTGATTTCTCTCCTAAATGTGAATCCGCAAATCTCAGAGGTTTATGAAATTGCTACCGTGCACACTCTATTCAACTTATTCTCTGCCATCATCCTAATATGGTTCAGGAAAATAATAGCTGGCATTCTGCGAAAAATTTTCAAGGAGCCTACAGAGCAAAGAGGCGAGTTCAGACTGAGGTTCATCGGGAACGGAAGATTGAGCGTAACACCTTCTATTTCAATAGAATTAGCATTAAAAGAGGCTTTGAATTTCGCCGAGACGGCTCACGATGGTTACCAGTACGTGAAACTTGCACTCAATGAGAGGAATCCAGATATATTCGAGGAGTATAGGGAAAAGCTAGTAAAAAGTGAGGAAATCACGGACAAGTTCGAGTACGAGATCGCATCCTACCTCAATCAGTTGTCCGAAGGACCTTTGAGCGGCCAAGAAGCAGATGAGGTGAAGAAACTCTATAGGATAATCGGAGAGCTGGAAAGCCTCGGCGACAGCTGCATGAACATCAGCCGCCATCTGTACAGGCTCCGCGCCCACAATTTGGAATTCGATGCAGAATCGCTCAAGAACCTTAACCTGCTGGTGAACAAAGTCGAGTTCGCATACAATGTGATGATCATGAATATTCATCTGGCAGTTGATAAGTCTCTGACTGATATAAGCAATGCGGGCGCTGCAGAAGATGACATAAACGACACTAGAAATATGCTTAGGGACGAATGCATAAATAGAATAGAAAGGGAGTCAGAAAAATTCCTTGCGCTTAACTACTATCTAGATTTGCTTGAGGAACTCGAGACTATGGGTGACTTCATGATCAACGTTTCTCAGTCCCTAGTCAACAATTTTTCCAGAAAATAATCATGGCACGCAAAAGAATTAACCTATTACTTGAAAATCAGACTATTGAAGCTTGCGCTGCTGAGGGAAAAGCCCTGACGCATTGGAATGGCATTGTGGTTTTTGTCCCTTTCGCTGTACCTGGCGACTTGGTGAATATCAGGGTGACTAAAAAAAACAAGCGGTATTATGAAGGTTACGTCGAGAAAATAGTTGTTCCGTCTAAGAACCGTATGGAACCATTCTGCGAGCATTTTGGAATTTGCGGTGGATGCACCTGGCAGCCTCTCCCCTACCCGATGCAACTGGAAGCGAAGCGTCAGCAGGTTGAAGATCAATTGGTTAGAATTGGCCATCTGAATGTACCTGAGATTCGTCCTACTCTTCCTTCCGACAAGACCAAATACTACAGGAACAAGCTAGAATTCACATTTTCATCCAAGCGGTGGATATTGAAAGATGAGGATCCCGATGGCATTCCAGACAGCGACAGAGTCGGGCTTGGCTTCCATGTTGGCAAATTTTTCGACAAGGTGCTGGACATAAAGCACTGCTCTCTCCAGAGGGAGCCTTCGAATGCAATCAGGCTGTTCATAAAGGAATATTGCGTCAAGAATGGGCTGGATTTTTTCGATATTCGAAACAATCAGGGCTTTGTCAGGAATATGTTCATCCGCACTACCGATGCTGGTGACGTGATGGTGATAATGTGCTTCTATTACGAAGACAAAGAAATGCGGGAAAAGTTACTTAACGCATTACTTGAAGAATTTAAGCAAGTGACTTCTCTCTACTACGTGATAAACCATAAGATGAATGATTCCATAGGTGACCAGGAATGCATACTATATAGTGGCGAGCCGTTCATTCGTGAAGCAATGGAGGGGCTGAGTTTCAGAGTAGGTCCTAAGTCGTTCTATCAGACAAATTCCGGCCAGGCTTGCAAGCTGTACAGCATAGCTCGTGAGTTTGCCCAGCTTACAGGCAAGGAAATAGTCTATGACTTATACACCGGTACTGGCACTATCGCTCAGTTCGTGTCTTCAAAGGCATCTAAAGTGATTGGCATTGAATATGTTCCGGAGGCAATCGAAGATGCGAGGATCAATGCGGCGTGCAATGGAATCACTAACTGCAAATTCTTCGCAGGGGACATGAAAGACGTACTGAATGCAGAGTTCATCTCTGTCAATGGCCAACCTGACGTGATTATTCTAGATCCTCCTAGGGCTGGAATTCACCCTGACGTTGCAAAAGTAATACTGCAAGCAGCTCCAAGGCGAATCGTCTACGTGAGCTGTAATCCGTCATCGCAGGCTAGAGATCTTGCTATTCTATGCGAGAAATACGACATCACTGCCGTGCAGCCTGTTGACATGTTTCCTCATACCCAGCACGTAGAAAACGTTTGTGCGCTCTCCAGGAGATTGTAATACTATTTCTTTTTGCAGTATAGCCTGCCTTGCTCAGCTTTGAAAACGGTCAGGATTTCTCCTTTGTTGGCGTAGCCGACATCAATCACGGCATCGTAAATTTTGCCGTCGCACATCACCTTGCCAGAAGGCTTTAGCGCCGTGAAAACGGTTGCATCCCTGCCTATCAGGCATTCCAACCCAATCTGCACGCCTACGAAACCGTCAGAACCTTCCAGAGACTGACGAAGAGCAATGTCGTTGAAGGCTCGTGTAGGGTACAGTTTGCCGACGAGGTAAATCCCAATGAACACAGCGGTGACGAAACTAATTATCACCTCTCCGAATGGTATCAGAACAGGTTTTATGTCAAATGAGCCGTCGAACTTGAATAACTGGCTGTTGTCTATGGCGGCAAAAGTGAGCGAAACAACTATTGCAATGATTCCCAATATTCCGCACACTCCGAAGCCTGGGATCACGAAAAGCTCCAGGCCTAGCAGGACTAGCCCTATTATGAATAGAGCGATTTCCCAATTCTGTGCAAGGTGTACGACGTATAGCGGCGAAAAATACAGGATAGCACCTAGAATGGCAATAATCAGAGGAATGCCGACTCCAGGGGTCTTAAATTCGATGTAGAGGCCACCGAAGATCATTAACAGGAATATGAATCTGACAGACATCAGAGCCTCGGCAGTCTTTTCTGCGGAAGTCTGCGAGAATTCGACATATTCGTACTCTTTGCTTCCTGCTAGTCTTTCCGCAACTTGATTCCTGTCCTCAAATATTCCTTGGCAATAACCAACCTTTATAGCCTCTAAAGGCGTCATGCTGAGTACATGGGCTGTGTCAACCATGCTCTGGGCAATTTGCGGATCTCTTCCGGTCGCTTCAGCTGTCGAACGCATCATCCCTCTCATGAAACTTTGGTATTTGTCTGGCATTGGCTTTCCGTCTATGCCATTCACTACAGTAGCGGCTCCGATCGTACTGCCCTCTCGCATGTAAATGGAGTCGCACGCAATGCTAATCAAGGCCCCGGCAGATGCTGCTTGCATATTAATAAAGGCTGCAGTCGGAATTCCGCATCTCAGCAGGGCGCTCCTGATGCTATCTGCGGCTGCGAGTTCTCCTCCGTATGTGTCCAAGTCTAGGATGAAATAATTCGCATTGGCCTTTTCGGCATCAGCGATTGCCTTCGTGATTCTGTTCCTGGCGATATTGTCGATGTCGTGGTCGAGCCTGATATAGAAAATCTTGTCTTTGCTATTCGCTATCTGAGAGGCAACAAAGAATGTGAATATGAAAGCGCAGACACGAAGAAGAATTCTAGACATAAACTTATATTTGACACTAGTACAAATATATGATTTTTTGCAATATTTCCGTAAATTTGAAAGTTATTACAAACAGATAATCTATTGGAGGGATGACGTATCTGCTTTTGATTCTAGGGTTAGTTCTTGTGGTTGTAGGAGCCGAGTTCTTGGTTGACGGATCTTCCTCAATAGCGAGGAAGGCCGGTCTCAGCGAGTTTGTCATAGGTCTTACCATCGTAGGCATCGGAACATCAACTCCTGAGATGGTCGTAAGCTTCTCTGGAGCCATAAAAGGCATCTCAGACGTAGCAATTGGCAACATTTTAGGTTCTAACATATTCAATGTCTTCCTAATATTGGGAGTAACGGCTCTCATAATGCCAATTCCAATGACAAAGAGCAACGTGAACGTAGATTCGAGGCTGAACATAGTAGTGACTTCGCTCTTGATCATATCTGGCTTGAGCTATTCAATCTGCAAATTCTTCGGCATAGAAGACAATATGGCTTTCTTAGTTGGCCACGAGAATATGCTGACACGTGCCTCTGGCATAATATTCTTATTGCTCTTCGCTGCATACATGGTGAAGTCTTTCAAGATCGGGAAGAAACAAGCGGAGAAGACTACTGAAATGCCAGAGAAGGAGAAGAACCTCTTCGTGTACATCATTTTCGTCATTTTGGGCCTTGTCTGCCTGATTTATGGAGGCAACCTGTTCGTGGACGAGGCGGTTGAGATTGCAAAGGCAAATGGCATAAGCGAGAAGTTCATTGCCGTGACTATTCTTGCAGGTGGCACATCCCTGCCAGAGCTAGTTACTTGCATCGTAGCAGCCGCAAAGAAGAAAGGGCAGCTTGCGCTTGGAAATATCTTGGGTTCTAATATTGCGAATATCCTGCTTATTCTTGGCGGATCGGCCCTGATTCACCCACTGTCGTTCTCTGGGATGACGGCAGTGGATTTAATTTCCATAATGGCCAGTTCCATAATAATCTGGCTGAGCGCCTTCACCGGAAAACGCAACTGCTTGGACAGATTCGACGGAGTCTTGTTCCTTGCCTGCGAGGCAGCCTACATGACTTACCTGATCATAAAATTGTAAGGAGATATGAGATTCAAACCAACAAAATTCAAACTATTGAACGTCGGCTCTGGCCGTGTCTTTGATGATACGGGATGGCTGCTCGCAGATCCGGAAGGAAAATCGCCTTCTCTGATAAGAGCCGTATACGAGAATGAGAAGTTCACTCCGAGACCAGATTTGAAGGGACTGTATCGTTATGCTGAGTGGCTACCTATCAATCGTACCCTCAGGCGCTCGCATGCGCCAGTGACTTACAAGAGCAAAGGCCTTGCGGAAATATTGGGCATTGAAAATCTCTACCTCACAGTTTCCGGTTACGTCCCGAAGCATGGAGCAAGAATGGAAACATGCTCTTTCAAGGAGACCGAGGCTTTCTCCGTCTGCGCAAGGCTTAAGAAGAACGACAAGCATATACTGGTCGTACAATCTGCCGGAAATACGGCTAGGGCTTTCGCAAGAGTCTGCTCCGATAATGACATTCCGCTAGTGATATGCATCCCCCACGACAACATCAGCGACATGTGGTTCATTCGCAGGCTGAAATCATGCGTAAAAGTTGTCGCAACCCCCCACGGCACCGATTATTTCGATGCCATTTCACTAGGTAACAAACTTGCAACGGATCCGAAATACAGACTGGAGGGAGGGGCGACGAACGTTGCCAGAAGAGACGGCATGGGCACCACGGTCTTAAGCGCAGTCGAGGCTATTGGGAGAATTCCGGATGCATATTTCCAAGCCGTCGGCAGCGGCACCGGTGCGATAGCAGCATGGGAAAACGCCAAGAGACTTGAAAAGGACGGGCGCTTCGGAAAAAACTGCATGAGAATCTATTGCGCCCAAAATTATCCGTACACGCTAATGTACGACTCGTGGAAGGCCGGAAGCAGAGATCTCGTTGCCATTACTCCAGAAGAATCGCGCAGGAACGCAGAAGTCATACTTGCCAAGGTGCTGTCTAACAGGAAACCGCCTTACGGCATCGCCGGTGGAGTTTTCGACACTCTGAAAGAATCACATGGCGGTTTCTACAAGATATCGAACGATGAAATAATATACTGGATCCTGCAGTACTTCAACCAAGAAGGCTATGACATATTCCCTGCCGCTGCCTGCGCCGTCGCTGCCTTGAAAAAAGCCTTGGACGAAGGCACAGTGAAAAAAGATGAAGTAGTTATGGTGAATATTTCAGGGGCTGGGATGCTGAATGCCACAAGCAAAGGTTTCGAGATGAAAAAGCCCGACCTCATTCTGAGCCCGGACCTAACTCAAGAGGAGATAATCTCCAGCGTAGATAAATTATTCTAGACTTAATTCTGTTCTTTTCTAAGAGAGGCTCCGACTGCAAGTCTCTCTTTCGTTATGACAGGATTAGCATAGATTTTCAGGAATATAGTCCTGAGGTCCTCGCGATTAAGCCTGCGCTCGACCTTATCAAGTTTATGCTCAGTATATTCGATGAACTGCTCAAGATCAGCAGGCTTGTACATCTCGGAATATTTAAAACTGTGATTCACAAGATCATACGCAATAAAATTCGTTTTCCAAAGCTTGTAGCCCTCAATCACGCGCTTGTCAATTGCGTGACGAATAGCCTGGTAGCGGTCGTTCTTGTCGCATTTTGATGCCTCCTCAATTTCCTCGGCTGTCAGCGGCTTCCCAATATTCAAATGCACATCACCTTTCTGCTGGCGGATGCCAATCACTATGCTGTGCATGTCTTCATGATGAGACTTGACATATTTCTGAGTCCTAGATATCATCATCTCACGAGCCTTACGAATGTCGCATGGCTCATATTCATAAGAAATGCTGAGAGGAATGATGTTCAGCTCCTCGAAGTTCTCCAAGAACGTCTTTGTGCCACTCATGTCCAACATTTTCAGAAGTCCCTGTTCGGTAGTGTCTATTCCGTCTTTAGTCCGCCCTTGCCTCTGAGCAAGCCAGACGGAGGATTTCCCAGAAGTAATGTCATCCCTGATGTATTTGGAAAGCAATTGCGAAGACAGATAAAGGTCCCTAGCTGAGATGCCTCTGATGACCTTTATCATCCTGTTCGAGCGAAGCAGCTTCTCGACAGTCTTGCTCTGCTTGATCAAGTTATCGCCGACACAGATTTCCGTCATCGGGATGCCATTGCGGAAAAGCACGAGCTGGGTTATCGCTGGGTCCAGAATGATGTCCCTATGGTTTGACATCAGCAGGAACTTGCCTTTCTGATCCTTGATATATTGTATGCCGTCGTAGGAAAAATTATGGATGGTGTTGTTGATGACCCATATCACAGCCTCGTTCATAACTTTCTGCTGAAATTCATCGATGCTGAGGACGCTTCTGAGGGCATCTCGAAGATAGGTCACAGGCTTGTCTGGGAAAAGATATTCAGAGATAGCAAAGCAGGCAGGATGGTTCGCGACTTCACCTAACGCCTTGACGGCTTCTTCATCTGAATAAGGAACTATGCTATCGAATTCAGAGGAGTTGTTATTTTCTGACATGATTAAATAGTTACTAATTAATATGTTACTTTCTATAAAGGAGCGAACTGTCGCCATAGCTCAAGAAGCGAAAATCATGCCCCATGGCGTAATCGTAGATAGTTTTCCAATCTCCGCCCACGAAAGCTGAAATCAATAGAATTAGAGTGCTTTCAGGTTGATGAAAATTAGTTATTAATATGTCTACGAGCTTGAATTTGAAGCCAGGGACTATGATTATCTTCGTGCCAACTTTCAGTTCTTTCAGATTGTTCATTTCGAGATATTCAATTATAGCATCAAGAGCCTCGTCTAATGAATATGAATATTCCCTCTCGTAAGGTACCCACTGGCCGACTTCTTCCGGCTTGCCTTTCTCAATGCAGCTGACGCCCACGTAATATAAAGATTCAAGTGTCCTGACGGATGTTGTACCAACGGCAATCAGCTTTCCTTCATGATTACGTATTTTCTTCAAAAGTTCCAGCGTGATTGCGAATGGCTCCTTGTGCATAGGGTGCTCTGCCACATTTGAGCTTTTGACCGGAAGAAACGTCCCTGCGCCAACATGCAGACAAACATACTCCCTGTCTATTCCTTTAGCATCGAGAGCATCCAGTACTCTCTGGGTGAAGTGCAAGCCGGCAGTTGGAGCGGCTACGGAACCTCGAATTTTAGCATATAACGTCTGATAGCGTTCCGCATCTATTACCTCTGTCTCACGATTGAGGTATGGCGGTATCGGGACAGTGCCACAAGTCTCCAGAACACTAGAAAAAGGATTGCCGTCCTTCCAAGCTAATTCAACGATGCCCGTTTCGCCATTTCTCTCAACAAGGGTTGCAGTAAGATTCATTGCGCTGACAACTGGGTCGGAAACAGGATTATACAGCTTAAGAGGCTCTCCTTTCCAACGCTTTGCATTGCCAATCACGCACTTCCACCTGCAATGCTCAGTAGCAGCGAAAGACGTGTTGTATTCAACAGGATCGGCAGGTTCTAGGCAGAAAATTTCTATGTTGGCTCCAGTCTCTCTTTGAAAATGCAGCCTGGCAGGAACGACCTTAGTGTCGTTGAATATCATCAATGAACCTTCTGGTAGCAGAGAAGGCAAGTCCTTGAATATATATTCGTCTACATTCCCATCTCCATATCTAAGAAGTTTTGAGGAGTCTCGCTCCGGCAAAGGATATTTAGCGATTCTCTCGTCTGGCAAGTTATAGTTATAATCTTCAATCTTTATCTGCGGAATCATTACCATCAAATTTTTGTGCAAAGTTAAGTTATTATTTGGAAATATTAGCTCTAGGTCTCGATTGGAAATCAGACATGAAGCAGAGGTCTTCAGTCTTTAATCTTGTTTACATTAGTATTTTATTTATCAACAAATGTAAATACATGCGATAATTAAACAAAATTTACATAAGTAAGGATAAGAATTAATTATCCAATAATTTTATAATGCCTAATATGCGTATAATCAGATATTTATATATTGTAATCTAATTGTAAATATTAGCTATGGTTCGGGAGCAGCTCTAGGCTGCGCAGAAAATTCGATGATTGATGACAATACAATAAAATTTATTAGCTTTAAATCAGCCAATTATAATAATTATTCTAAAGTTTATTTTAATTAATTTACCCACGCAGTATCTTTTGTTCACATTTGTCAATGGGAAAAGATTATTGACATTATAAATTTCTTTGATTAAATTTGTAAATAAACATCTGTCAATGGAAAACCGTCTTCAACAATTCTTGGCTGCCGAGAATCTTACTCAGGCTCAATTCGCAGACAGCATCGGCGTTGGCCGCGCGAGCGTATCCCACATTTTAGCCGGGAGAAACAAGCCAGGATACGATTTCATAGAAAGGATGGCGTCCCGATACACTGAGATCAATCTTGACTGGCTTATCACAGGAAAAGGAAAAATGTACAAGAAAGATAGGGATGTCGTGATGCCAGCCCCAACTGAACCAGCACTTTTTCAAGAAGAGGAAAATGCTAAAATGTCTGAACCCGCAGAAGAGAAACCTCTGGAAATTGAGCAGCAAGCCACAGATGAGCAACCAGATTCATTTAAGTTAGAAACCACTGCTGAGAAGAAAATAGCCAGAGTCATCGTTTTCTACGACGATGGCACATACATTGAAATCAAGTGATGCTGCACTTCGCGACCATTATCCTGTCAGTAAATGCCTCGCTGAGATAGCAAATATGCTAACTTTCCTCTATAAATCAGACTCTCCTAATGTATGAGGCCGCAAACCACGAAAGTCAGATTATCTTTCAGGGATGAAGCCACTTCTCGACTATGCTGCTTCCCATCTGCCCTTATGCGCACATATAGTACTCCGGATGGTAATTGGCATTAGTTCAACAGAATTGAGATGACTTGAAATTCTGGTAAATGTTGGTTATCTTTTTTGACGTCAAGACCTCATACTTGTCTCATTGGCATTAAAAATTTTGGGACAACATCCCGTTAAAATTAAAGTATTAAAAGTCTCAAGCGAGAGGCAGTGATGCCATGCTCGCTTTTTTGCCATAAAGATATTATGGGGTCTTGATTTTTATGCAACTGGCCTAAAAACGACAGTTTTTATGTACATTTGCAAAGCTATGTACAAAAGCATCATAAAACCATTCCTTTTTCGTTTCTCTCCAGAAACGGCTCATCAGCTAACGTTTGGAATGCTGAAGACTATTGGCAAGATTCCCGGCGGCAAAACTCTGGTGAAACTGCTCTACAAGAGGGATCCCAAAGGTTTATCCAGAGAAGTTTTTGGGATAAAATTTCCTCATCCTGTGGGATTAGCTGCAGGTCTTGATAAAAATGGGGAATACTACAACGAGCTCAGCTGGTGCGGCTTTTCTTTCATCGAGATCGGTTCCCTTACACCTCTGCCTCAGGATGGAAATCCTCGTCCCAGAGTGTTCAGGCTGCCACATGACAAAGCTATAATAAATCGTATGGGAATAAACAACAAGGGCGTGCGATATGCGATAAAGAATATCAATGCTCAAAAGCCCGATGTGATTCTTGGTGCCAGCATAGCGAAAAACACAGCCAGCAAGACAGAGGAGGAGGTTCGCATGGACTACGAGACAGCTTTCTCTTTGATTTACGATTTCGTGGATTTCATTTCCATAAACGTCTCTTGCCCAAATGTCCAAGGCTTGCAGGATCTTCAGGACATATCCTATCTATCGGACATCATTGACCCGTTGCTTGAACTCAGGCTTTGCTACGATTCTTATAAGCCATTGTTAATCAAGGTTTCTCCGGATTTACCTAGAGAAGAACTTGATGATATGATCCATTACTGCCTACTTTCTGGTATAGATGGGATAATATCTGGCAACACGACTAGGTCTAGGGAAAACCTGAAAACATCTGAGAGTGCCGTAAAAAAAATTGGCAACGGCGGCCTCTCAGGAGCCCCTCTGTACGAGAAAAACCTAGAAATGGTTAAATATATTCATGAAAAAAGTGAAGGAAGACTTCCTATCATTGCGGTCGGCGGCATAATGACCCCAGAACAGGCGAAAGCAATGCTTGATGCCGGTGCTTCTCTCATAGAGATATACACCGCTTTCATCTACGAAGGTCCTTCCATAATTAAAAGAATACTTAAATATCTCGAGAAAAATAAATGATACAGGCTTCTATTTGCACAATTGGGGATGAAATCCTCATAGGTCAGATCGTTGACACTAATTCTTCTAATATTTCCAAGGAACTTGAGGCTCTCGGAATAAAAGTGACCAGAATGCTATCTTTCGGCGACGACCATGATGAGATAGTAAATAACCTTTCTAATGAACTGAGAAACAACGATATCGTAATCTCAACAGGCGGTCTTGGCCCGACGAAGGACGACATCACTAAGGCAGCCCTCGCTGAGCTTTCGGGGAGCAAGGAATATGTCGTGAACAAAACCCAGCTGAAAATAGTGAATGATATCCTGCATTCGCGTGGGCTGGACGTGCTGGATATAAATAAGGCACAGGCAAATGTTCCAGACACCTGCGAAGTAATTAACAACAAGAAAGGGACGGCACCTATCATGGTGTTCCGCTTCCCTGCCGAAAAGTTCGGCCATCCGGCCACTTTGTACGCACTGCCAGGCGTACCTTTTGAAGCTATTGGTGCTCTTCCGAGCATAATCGAGGATATAAAGTGCCATCAGGAAGGACTCTCTGACATTTTCCATAAATGCATAATGGTCTACGGGCTGGCAGAGTCGGCCCTTTCTAAACTGATAGAGGAATGGGAGGACAGCCTGCCTGAAGACATGCACTTAGCCTACCTGCCTAATCAGCTTACTGGAATTAGGCTCCGCCTCTCTATTTATGGAGGCAATAAAGAGGACGAGGAAAGGCGCATTGATGCCGAGTTTGAACGCCTGCGCCCTTTGCTTGGGGACATGATATATTCATGGTTGGATGACACGCTGCAAAATGCAATAGGTGCCATATTCAGAGGTTCTGGAATGACGCTAAGCTGCGCCGAATCATGCACTGGTGGGGAGATAGCACATTTAATCACCTCTGTACCAGGTGCTTCTGAATATTTTCTAGGCTCCGTAACGTCTTACGCAATTCCAATCAAGGAAAAGTTGCTTAAAGTACGTGCGGATACCATCAAGAAATTCGGGGTTGTTAGCAGCGAAGTTGCCGTGGAGATGGCCACTGGTGTCCGCAGGCTAATGGGCAGCACTTATTCTGTGGCTACAACTGGTCTTGCCGGACCATCCGGAGATGAGCATAACCCATTAGGGACTGTCTGTATAGGCATTGCTGGCCCGAATGGAACATATTCTGTTAAAAAGAATTACAGGAATGACAGAATCAGAAACATCCAGCGTTTCGCAGCAACGGCTCTAGATGAGTTACGAAAATACATTCTTAGGGATTTGCAAATGAATATGTCGTCTAAGCATCCTGCTCAGCATTAGATAAAACGTCATTCCAAACACGCAGAAAGTTGCCTCCGGCAATCTTTTCTACTGCGTCGTCAGAATATCCTCTTTTACGCAGCTCGTCAAAAAGAATTGGTAGCTTTGAGATGTTCTCTAGTCCCTTAGGAGTAACTTCTATTCCATCGAAGTCGGTTCCAATCCCAACGTGTTCTATTCCGCCTACTTTCACTGCATGATCGATGTGGTCTGCTACCATTTTGAATGAAGGCCTCTCCAATGCGGCATATTCATCAAGAACAACATTCCAAGCATCGGCTTTTTCTTTATTTAAAGGATCCGCAATCCATTCATCCTCAATCCAATCCTTGTTGCCAAGCCCAGATATGGCAAGAGTCTTGTCAAAGGCATCGGACAAGAAAACCGGGTAGAAGTTTATCTGTATGACTCCTCCCTTGTCTGCCATTGCGCAGATCATCTCGTCTGTCATGTTCCTTCTGTGATGCGCCAAGGCTCTGCAGCAGGAATGAGTGGAAACTATCGGAGTCTTAGAGGCTTGAAGGCAGTCATAAAAAGTTTTGTCTGAAGCATGTGCTATGTCCACTATCATTCCCAGGCGGTTCATCTCGGCAACAACTTCCCTGCCGAAAAGACTGAGGCCATTCCAATGAGTGCCCTCTGACGCCGAATCAGCTATCTGGTTGTCTCCATTGTGTGTCAACGTTAGGTAGCTTACCCCAAGCTTGTGGAAAACTCTGAGCAGCGATAAAGAATTCTGAATAGGCAGACCGTTTTCCATGCCAATGAAAATGCTGACGAGACCATTTGTCCTATTCTCGAAAGCCTCAGTGGGGCTTTTCGCCAAAGATGCGGACTCTTTGTTTGCCGCAACAGCATCATTAATGGCACCAAGCATTTGCAGAGCATATCTAGTCGCCTCATCTGGCTGCATGCTCTGCCTAGTAAAAAGGGCGAAAAAAGAGCCGTCGACTCCCCCAGCCTTAAGCTTAGGTAAGTCGACGTGTACTCTTTCGTTATCTTTTCCTATATCGCGACCTCTCATCAGCATTGACGGTGTATCGCAATGGGAATCAAGCACGAACATTATTTCTTTCTGTAAATTGAGGAATTCTCAACGCTTACAATGTTAATCACAGGGCTGCCAGCATAGGTTACGCTAGAGCCTTTGCCAAGTTCGAGATCGAGCGCATCGGTAACAGCAACAGTTACAGTAGGACCAGTGATTTTAAGACATGCTTGACGTGTGCTGAAAGCACCAGCGTCTATCTTCGCTCTATTGCCTTTTCCAGTTATGGTGAGTTTATTAGTAGAGCCGGACATGCTAAGTTGGGAAGCATTTCCAGCATCGATGGAAGCTTCTGCGAAGCTTCCGTTAACGTTTACGTTGGCAGAACCATTGTTCTTAACCTGCAAGCTCTTCGATCCTGAGCAGTCTATCCTGATGACAGCGTCACCGTCTCCATTGATCTCTACATTGTCGCTCTTTGCCATAAGCACGAGGCTGGTCTTTTTTACAGCTTTCACGCTCACCGATTTGGCGTTGACCGTGAGGTTCTGAATGCTGGAATTGTCGCTCAGACTGACACTGAACTTATCTGCATTTAGTTCGTCGTTGCTGGAAAATGTACATCCTTCTGCTAAGGTAATGCTGTTGATTTTTGGAGCATAGACAGTGACATTCAGAATAGGAGCCTGAGCATTTTTCGCTTTATATGCCTTCTTAACTTCTTTAGGAATATCCTTCTTCCTCAGGCCTATGTATAGGCAGCTGCCTTTCACATAGCAGTCTATATATTCATTAAGATTATCTTCAACGGTAAGCTTGGCGCCATATTTTAAATTCTCTGAAAATGTTACCTTGAAATCGCTAGTAACTGAGATTGCGTCAAATTCAGTGAAGTCATGCTCGATTTCTCTTGTTTGGGCAAAAGAATAGCTGTTCAGGGCAAAAGCCAGCATAGAGACAGCTAATGATTTGATAATTAATAATTTCATGATATGATTAATTGTTTGGATTGTTTTCAATATTATTCATGAGAGCCTCCCATTCGGCTGTTTTCTCGTCTATTACTTTTTTATTTCTCTGATATTCTTCGGTAAGTTTCATGACATCTTCTCCCAGAGGATCGCTGAGCTTCTTTTCAATGTCTGTCATAGATTTTTCCAATTCATATATTTCATTCTCGAGCAAAGAAATACGGTTTTTTATCTTACGCTCTTCTTTAATATCGCCTCGTCTCTGCAGAAACTCATTCTGAGCACATATTTTCTTCTGCGCCGGTTCCTTGGAAGCCAAATTGCCGAACCTCCTTTCCAGTTCATGCAAATTTTCAAGCTTGCGTTTTTCCAGGAATTCATGTACGCTTCCAAGATGCACAGTCACTCTCCCGTTCCTAAACTCGTACATTTTATCCACTAGGCCTTCCAAGAAGTCACGATCATGAGAAACAACAATGAGCGTGCCATCATACGATTTGAGAGCCTGTTTTAAAATATCTTTAGACTTGATATCCATGTGGTTAGTAGGCTCATCAAGCGCCAGTAGATTGTATGGTTCCAGCATAAGCTTTGCTATGCCGAGCCTTGCCCTCTCACCACCGCTCAAGACGCTGACCTTCTTGTCAATATCCTCGCCTCTAAATAAAAATTCCGCTAGGATGTCACGTAATTTCGTGCGGATTTCGCCTGTGGCTATATTGTCCAGCGTCTGGTAGACAGTTAGGCTTCCATCTAAGATATCTTCTTGATTCTGAGCATAATAGCCCATATTCACATTGTATCCTATATTAGCTTCTCCGCTGATTGGTTTCAATTCGCCGTCTATCACCCTCATTAGGGTTGTTTTGCCTTCCCCGTTCCTGCCTATAAAGGCGACTTTCTCTCCCCTTCGAACTTCAACGTTCGCATTCCTGAAGACAACCTTCTGAGGATAGCCGACCGCGATATCGTCTGCTTTGAAAACTACATCCCCTGAACGAGGCGCAGGAGGGAATTTGACGGTCAGGGTCACTTTGTCGGTCTCATCAATCTCGATTCTTTCCAGTTTATCAAGAGCCTTAATCCTAGACTGTACCTGATTCGACTTCGTAGCCTTATAGCGAAAGCGATTTATGAAGTCTTCCGTTTTTTCAATCATCCTCTGCTGATTGTCGTAGGCCGCCTTCTGCTGCTCTATCCTCTCTTTGTGCAGCTCTACATATTGGCTGTAAGGCACCTTATAATCATAAATACGCCCTAGCACTACCTCAACGGTTCGGTTCGTCACGCTGTCGAGGAATTTCCTATCGTGAGAGACAAGCAATAGAGAGCCATGCCAGCTTCTCAGGTAATCCTCCAGCCATTCAATCGATTCTATGTCAAGGTGATTGGTAGGCTCATCTAGGAGCAGGACATCTGGCTTGGCAAGCAAGATCTTCGCTAGCTCAATCCTCATGTTCCATCCCTGGCTGAATGTTTCGGTCTTCCTGCAGAAGTCCTCATCTCTGAACCCTAGGCCTATCAATGTTTTCTCTGCAGTCACCTCAGGAGGCTCGCTTACCCCAATGGCAGAGCGTTCGGTGAGTTCGGACAAGCGATTGATTAATTCAAGATATTCCTTTGATTCATAGTCAGTTCTATTAGTTAGCTCTGAGTTTATCGCATCAATTTCTTTCTGAAGCCCTGCCGCCTCCTCGAAGGCAGTCAAGGTCTCCTCTAGCACAGTCTTACCCCTATGGTGCGACATGATTTGAGGCAAGTAGCCTATTCTTATGTCACGAGGCTTGTCAATAGAACCTGATGTTGGAAGGTATTCGCCTACTATAAGCTTCATTATGGTAGACTTTCCCGCCCCGTTCTTGCCTACTAGGCCTATTTTGTCATTGTCGCTGATGTGGAAATCAATGTTGTCCAGCAGGGTAAAATTCCCGTAAGCTACCGTAAGTCCGTTTAGTGAAATCATGACTCAGCCTCCGTTAATTCGTCATCGGTTTCTTTCGGACGTTTCCTGCAACACAGAACGCTGACTTCATACAATAATAGAAGCGGAACGGCAGCTATTATCATCGACATAGGGTCTGCCGGTGTTATGATGGCGGCCAAGAACGAGATAACCACGATGGCGTACCTGCGATATTTTTGCAAGGTATCGCGATATAATATTCCTAAAGCGGATAATATGATCACTACGGCAGGGAACTCGAATACAATCCCGAAAGACAGCGTCGTGGAATTGAATAGAGATATGTATGAATTCAAAGAGATAGTGTTAGTCACAACTTCGCTGACCTTGTAATTGAGGAAAAAATTCAGCGAGATAGGAACTATGAGCAGATAACCGATGGCAAGGCCAAGGTAGAAGAGAAAGGAAGAAAATATAAATACAGTGCTGACAGCCTTCTTTTCCCTCTTATATAAGGCAGGGGCTATGAATTTCCATATTTCGAAAATTATGTATGGAAAAGACAGGATGAAGCCCACCTCCATAGCAACTCTTATGTGTACGAAGAACTGAGAAGAGATTTCTAGATTCACGAGAGACATCTCCACGTCCATATGGAGAATCTTGTACATGAAAAAATCGCTTCGCGTCGGCGCAAATATTATGTCATCAAAGAAGAAGCTCTTGAAACAGAAAACGACTATGCTGCAAATTACTACGGCAAGTATCGAGCGGAATAGCATTCCTCTCAATACATCTAGATGGTCCCAGAAAGACATCTCCGAACCTGTGTTCTCCGTTTCTTCAGCCACAACCTAACTAAATGAGATTCAAACTATTTCTACTTATTGTCCTTAATCTTCTCGATCTTATCCGGACTTTTTGCAGTAGAGTTCAAATCGGCATCTATTTCCTTGATGTCATTCTCGACATCATTCATTCCCTTCTTGAATTCTTTCATGCCCTTGCCGAGGCCTCTCATTAGCTCAGGGATCTTCTTTCCACCGAATAATAAAATGATGACCAAGGCAATGATGACCCACTGCCAAGGACCAATGACCCCAAGAGGTAATAATATTAATGCTTTCATAATGAGTTATTATTTGTCGTTAATATGTTTTCTTATCATTTCCAATAATTTATCTGGGCAACGAGTCGGGCGGCCGGTCTCCTTGTTCAGGAAGCCGAGGGTAGCCTGTCCTTCGGCGCAAAGCACGTTGTCCTGATTGTAAACGGCTTGCTTCACGTAGAGCTTTGCCAATGGTTCCTGCTCTATGATCGCTACGCTCCTGACGATGTCGCCCATCTTAGCTGGATGTTTGTAATTGCATTCCAGCTTCACTATGGGAATCGTCACGCCATCCTCTTCGCATTTCTCTATCGGATATCCGCCTTCAGCCATGAGCACGTTCCTAGCACACTCAAAATATCTTATGTAATTTGAGTGATGCACTATGCCCATCTGATCGGTTTCATAATACCTCACAGGGAAAATTGTCTCGGAATACATCATGATTTTTTGCGCTAACAAAAATGTTATGATTTTTAACTAAATTGTTTTATTAATTGTTTTTCAATGCTTTTAAGGCTATTTCCAAACTTTCGATCTTTGAGAGGCTATCTGCCTCCTTCTTGTGTTCTAGTTCGATGACTTTTGCGGGAGCGTGAGCCATGAATGACTCATTGGAGAGCTTTTTCCTGACCGCAGCTAGGAATTCTTTCTGGTGCTCAAGCTCAGCCTCAGCTTTCTTGACCTCTTCATCAACATCTACTAACCCTCCGAGAGATACGAAGATCTCAATCGTCCTTACCATGACGGCGGCTCCAGTAGAAGTGTCGCCAAAATCGTCTTTTTGAACAAAATTAGAAATATTCCCAAGCTTTTTGACGACTGAAGTCATATTATTTGGAAACTCTCCCTTATACTTTACTTCCAAAGCATCTTTCTGGGGGATATTCTTTTGCTGCCTTATGCTCCGCACAGCATTCACAGTCTCCTCGGCTAATGCGAAGTCGTCTAGAAGCTGTTCGTCATGCTTGCTAGCTTCCGGGGATGGCTGATACATAATCGTCTCCCCCTCGCCTCTGTCAGCCATGTCATGCCAAAGCTCTTCTGTTATGAAAGGCATCACAGGGTGAAGCATTTTCAATAGCGATTCAAAATACCTAAGAGTAGCATCGTAAGTGGCCTTGTCTATGGCCTCGCCATAAGCAGGTTTCACAGCCTCAAGATACCAAGAGCAGAAATCATCCCAATAGGTCTTGTAGATGGTCATCAAGGCATCGGAAATTCTATATTTAGAATAGTGATCTTCAACCGTTTCAATGACTTGACTTAATTTATCTCTAAACCATTTAGCGGCAACTTTGCAAACTTCAGGCTGGACGACTTTTTCATCGACTGTCCATCCCTTCATAAGCCTGAAGGAATTCCATATTTTGTTGCAGAAGTTCCTCCCCTGCTTAACCTGTGACTCATCGTAGAATATATCATTGCCAGCCGAAGAACACAGCAACATGCCTATTCTTACTGCATCAGCACCATATTGTTTTATCAGTACGAGCGGATCTGGCGAGTTGCCGAGAGTTTTGCTCATCTTTCTGCCTAGCTTGTCCCTCACGATGCCAGTCAGATAAACATTGCCGAAAGGCACATCGCCCATAAACTCATCCCCCGCCATGATCATTCTGGCTACCCAGAAGAAAAGGATGTCAGGACCAGTCACGAGGTCGTTCGTAGGGTAATAATATGCCAGGTCTGCGTTAGGCTTGTGCTCAGGATGGCCCGGACGATCTGGATCGAAAACAGAGATGGGCCAGAGCCAGCTGGAAAACCATGTATCTAGAACGTCCTCGTCCTGTCTCAGATCATCGACAGTGTATGAAGGGTTTATATTCTGAGCCTCTGAGAGAGCTGCTTCTAGGGATTCTTCTACTATCACTTTCCCGTCAGGCAGGTAGTATGCAGGGATGCGCTGCCCCCACCAGAGCTGACGAGAAATGCACCAGTCATGCACGTTTTCCATCCAATGACGGTACGTATTGCGATACTTGTCAGGAATTAGCTTGACTTTTCCGCTCTCAACGCTATCCAGAGCCTTCTCTGCCAGCTTATCCATCTTCAAGAACCACTGTGCGGAGAGCCTAGGTTCGATGACAGCATTCGTCCTCTCAGAATATCCTACTGGCGAATTGTAATCCTCGACTTTCTCAAGGCAGCCGGATTCCTCGAGCATTTTCACGATCTTTTTTCTAGCCACGAAACGGTCTTCACCTACCAAGATCTGAGCTTTCTTGTTCAACTTGCCATGATCATCGATAATGTCCAAGATGGGTAGATTATGCCTCATGCCTATCTCGTAGTCGTGAGCGTCATGCGCAGGCGTGACTTTCAGGCATCCAGTACCGAAATCAATCTCCACGTATGAGTCCTCTATGATAGGTATTTCTTTATTAATTAGGGGGATCAACACCTTTTTGCCTTTCAGCCAGTGATACCTCTCATCATCAGGATTTATGCTTACTGCCGCATCTGCCATGATGGTTTCAGGACGAGTGGTCGCGACTACGATGTATTTGTCAGTCCTATTCCCATTCCCATCAGGAATATAATATCTGAGATGATACAGATGGCTTTGGGTATCCTTATGTATCACTTCATCGTCGCTGATGGCAGTAAGTGCTTCAGGATCCCAATTGACCATTCGCACGCCTCGGTAAATCATGCCTTTCTTATAGAAATACACAAAGGTATTTATGACGGCACGGGAAAGATCAGGTTCCATAGTGAACCTAGTGCGGTCCCAATCGCAAGAAGCACCTAACTTCCTGAGCTGCTTCAAAATGATTCCTCCATGCTCTTCCTTCCATTCCCAGGCATATTGCAGGAACTCCTCACGAGTAAGGCTATCCTTGGATATTCCCATATCTTTGAGCTTCGCAACCACTTTATTCTCAGTGGCAATGGACGCATGATCGGTGCCAGGCACCCAGCAAGCATTTTTCCCGTCCATCCGTGCCTTGCGGATCAGCACATCATTGAGCGTGTTATTCAGCACATGACCCATGTGCAGGATTCCCGTCACGTTTGGCGGCGGAATTACTATGGTGTATGGTTCTTTCTCGTTTGGTTCTGAATGAAAGCATTTATGGTCTATCCACCAAGCATACCACTTATCCTCCACTTCGGCGGGATCATACTTTTCTGAAAGCTGTCTATTGTCGTTCATTGATTCCTATTATTTCAATCAGGCTACAAATATAACATTTATTTTAACTAAATTTGCCTCACAGACGGAATCTGTTAACTAAGATAAATATGGAAGATAAAAAGAACGAGATTAGCATAGAGCTTAATCCAGAAGTTGCAAAGGGAACGTACTCGAACCTTGCGATAATCACTCACTCTCGCAGCGAGTTCATCGTGGATTTCGCATCCAACCTGCCTGGTTTTCCAAAGCCGGCTATCACGAACAGGATAATAATGACTCCTGAACATGCCAAAATGCTCCTGAACGCACTGATGGACAATGTAACGAAGTACGAGACGCAGTTCGGACTAATCGACCTCGGAAACGGGGGAAAGCACAATGAGGGCGGCACTTTCAACTTGGGTGACCTACCTCAGTTCGGGCCTAACGGCACAAAATCCTGAATATGACTGATTTCACGAAAATCAAAGCTTTCGCCATGGACGTTGACGGCGTCATGACGAACGGAGGCATACTCGCAGACAACGAGGGGCAGCTCTACAGGACTTTCGACTCGAAAGACGGATTTGGCGTGCGCATGGCCAGGATGCATGATTACCCTGTTGGCATAATCACCGGAGGCAGGGCACAAAGCATCTGCGCCAGAATGAAAACGATTGGCGTTCCGCCTGAAGATGTGTATTTAGGCTCCAGAAACAAGATTGAAGACCTTGAGGACTTCTGCAAGAGACATAATCTAAAATATTCAGATGTAATATTTTTCGGTGATGATGTCCCTGACATAGAAGTAATGCAAGCTGCTGGTTTGGGGATATGCCCTAGCGATGCTTGCGAGGACACGAAAGCAATTGCAGACATCGTATCGGAAAGGCCTGGCGGGCATTCTTTCGTGAGGGAATACATCGAAAAAGTTATGAAAGCTCGCGGGGACTGGACATTCAGCACGAAGACATACAAAGAGATGTTCTAGGAATATGAATCTGAATGACAAGAAAATCATACTTGCATCGAACTCTCCTCGACGAAAAGAACTCCTTGAAGGCCTAAACATACCTTTTACGATCGATGCAGAAACATCATTCGTAGAGAGCAAGCCGGAAGACATTCCACATGAGCAAATTCCACATGCAATGTCCGAAGGAAAATCTTTGGGGTTCCACAGGGTTCTGGCTCCGGACGAGATTCTCGTGACATCAGACACCATGGTGCTGTGCGGAAACGAAATTCTAGGAAAGGCGCATAGCTACGAAGAGGCTGAAAGAATGCTTAGGCTCCTGTCTGGAAGAGAGCATCAGGTCATTACTGCGGTGACGATCAGGAACACCGCCAGGCGGAAGACATTCTCGGTGACCACGAATGTGTATTTCAGGGAATTGACTGACGAAGAAATACACTATTACATCAATAACTTCAAGCCTTACGACAAGGCTGGGGCCTACGGGATCCAGGAATGGATAGGATATGTTGGAATAGCCAGGATTGAAGGTTCCTTTTATAACGTGATGGGCTTCCCTACTCACCGTTTCTGGGAGGAACTGCAAGAATTCTTATAGGGTTGAATCTACAACATATTATTATTTAGAGCCAATTTATTATATTTGTTTAGCAAATTCAAGAATTAGTTTATGCCGCTCCTAATCATATTCCTGCTTGGTACATTACTTATATCTTTTCTTTGTTCCATCTTGGAAGCCGTGCTTATGTCAACCCCTATCTCCTTCATCACTATGAAAAAGGAGCAAGGATATAAGCCTGCCAATAAATTCTACGAATATAAAACCGACCCAGACAAAGCTCTTGCAGCCATTCTCTCCCTAAATACAATAGCAAACACTTTTGGTGCAGCAGGGGTCGGCATGCAGGCAACAAAGGTTTTTGGAAGCACTGGGTTCGGAATAATTTCCGCAATCACTACCCTGCTCATCCTAATATTCTCCGAGATCGTTCCTAAGACCATAGGCACATCATACTGGAAGAGTCTCATGAGCTTTGCCACCTGCTGCATCAACTTCATGATTGTACTGATGTATCCGTTCGTTCTGCTCATCAAGATCATTACAAAGTGGCTTACTCCGAAAGACGATGAGGCCACCGTAAGCCGCGAGGAAGTGACAGCGATGGCCAATATAGGAGCGCAAGAAGGAGTCATTGATCAAGGTGAGAATAAGGTTATTCAGAATATCATGAAGCTGGATACCGTCTCTGCCGCAGACGCAATGACTCCAAGAATAGTCTGCATGACTGCACAAGAGAACATGACGCTGAAAAACTTCTACAAAAACGACACTTACCTCCATTTCTCGAGAATACCTGTTTATAACGACTCTCCAGAATTCATCACGGGCTACATATTACTTAGCGATGCCCTAGAGGGACTTGCAGACGACGAGTTCGACAGGAGACTGAAAGACTTGAAGCGGCCGATATCGTTCTTCAGGGAGGAAGACACTCTGGATGTCATCTGGGAAGAGCTGCTCAGGAAACATGAGCAGATATCCTTGATAATCGATGATTACGGCGCATTCCAAGGCATAATCACTCTCGAAGACATAATAGAAACCATCTTGGGCTTTGAGATTATAGACGAAAACGACCAGGCCACTGACATGCAGCAGTTCGCACGTGAACGCTGGGAACGCCGACAAAAGCGTTTCCGCCCTATCGTACTGCCAAAGGAAGAAGGGGAAAGCAGTCAGGAAAAAGAACATTCATAATTACAATAATTTTATATTACGAATCTTTCCTTGTGACAGCAGTATAGTAGTATAATATAATATCTTGTAAACATTAATCACATAACATGATTTCTCTATCATGAAGAAGATTTTAATTTTCATCATCGCCGCTCTCTGCGTGCTTCCAACAAGAGCACAGGAGACATGGAAAAGCCACAAATCCGACAACTTAAAGATTGGCATCGCAGGTTTTACTTATCGTAAATTCAACATTGACGAGACTCTTGCATACCTTCAGAGCATGGGCATCAAATATTTGTCAGTCAAAGACTTTTGGCTGCCTTTAAACTCCACTAAGGAGCAGATGGATGCCTTTAAGGCTAAATGCGCTAGCTACGGAGTTGAAGGCTACATCCTCGGACCAATCTACATGCGTTCCCAGGAAGATGTCGATAAGACTTTCGATTATGCCGCTCGCTATGGCGCGAAGATGTTTATCGGCGTCCCCAACTATGAGCTGATAGATTACGTGATTCAAAAGGTGCATGATACTGGGATTCGCGTCGCCATCCACACTCACGGACCAGACGGTGCAGCATTCCCTGACATTTACAAGATCATGGAACTCGTCAAGGATCCGAACCTTGGAGTTGGAGCCTGCCTAGATCTCGGCCACTCATTCAGATCTGGAAACGACGTGGCTAAAGAGATACGCAAATATCACAAGTGGATTTACGACATTCACATCAAGGATGAGACCGCTCCGTCTAAGGCGGGACACACCTGGGAAATGGGCCGCGGCCAGATGGACTTTGTGGCGATCGTGAAGGCTCTCAAGAAGGTAAATTACCAAGGCGTAGTGTCCATAGAGATGGAAAAGAATAGCGACAAAAACCCTACTGCCAGCGTCGCCGAATCACTCGGCTATTTACGTGGCGTTTGCGATGCGATATATTAATATTATAGCATGAAGAAAATAACTTTAATTCTGGCAGCTATTGCCCTACTGTTTCCTAGCTACAATGTTGCTGCCCGAAAAAAGTCACAGAAACCGTTAGCTGAACACGTTGTTTTCATCGGCCTAGATGGATGGGCGTCAAATCAGGTGAAAGATGACTTGGATCTCATGCCGACTGTTAAATCTTTGATGGATGAGGGGTGCTACACATTCACTAAACGTTCAGTGATGCCTTCAGCTTCTGCCATTAACTGGGCTAGCATATTCATGGGCGTTCCTACCGAGATGCATTGCTACAATGCCTGGAATTCCGCAAAACCCGCTATTCCAGCTTATTCGGTTCAGGGAAATGGCATGCCTATAACAATTTACACACTTTTGAAGGAGCAGCGCCCGGATGCAGTTTCTGGCTGCGTTTATGACTGGGACGGGATAGGTTACGTCTGCGATACCGCAGCCATGACTTTCCACAAGCTATTCCACGGCGTAGAAAATTATTCCGATATAGAGAAATACACAGAAACGGCTGCGTCAGACATCAAGAGCCTGAAGCCAGCTTTCTACACATTCTACATCGGCAACGTGGACCATACTGGCCATGCATACGGCTGGGAATCAAAAGAGTACGATGAGTGCTTGAAGCATACTGACAATGCAATTGCCATGATAGTGGATGCCCTGAAAGATACTGGAATTTACGATGATACCATAATTATCATTACCTCTGATCATGGAGGGAAAGGTCATGGTCACGGTAATCTGACTCTTGAAGAACTTGAGACTCCGTTCGTCATCTGCGGAAAAAATATCTCGAATAAAGGTCAGTTCGTGAGATTCATGATGCAGTATGACGTGCCTGCTACGATAGCTTACGCTCTCGGCCTTCAAATTCCACAAGACTGGAGAGGAAGACCGATGCTGGAAGCCTTTAAAAAATAAGGAATTTATTTAGTTCCGAATATTCTATCGCCTGCATCACCCAGACCTGGCACGATGTAGGCGTTTTCATTTAGATGATCGTCTACTGCCGCAAGATATATGTCTACATCAGGATGTTCTTTCTGCACCCTTTCTATTCCCTCTGGTGCCCCTACCAGGCACATCAGGCGAATGTTTCTGCATCCCCTCTCCTTCAGCATCCTGATTGCGTCGCAGGAACTTCCTCCTGTAGCGAGCATCGGATCAGTAACTATCACGAGTCTTTCCTGAATGTCAAGAGGAAGCTTACAATAATATACCACCGGATTGTGCGTTTTTTCATCTCTGTAAAGACCTATGTGGCCGACTTTTGCGACCGGAACCAAGGTCTGCAGCCCTGTCATCATTCCGAGGCCTGCCCTAAGTATAGGCACTATGGCTAGCTTACGGCCAGAAATTTCCTTACCCGTCATCTTGCTGACAGGCGTCTCTATTCGGACATCTTCCAGTGGAAGATCGCGTGTTACCTCGTAGCCCATTAGCATTGAAATCTCGTCCAGCAGCTGCCTGAAGTCCTTGGATCCTGTTTCCTTCTTCCTCATAATGGTCAGCTTGTGCTGAATCATCGGGTGGTTAATAACATGTAATCGGGTCATAGTAATTGAAAGATTTTTCAAATTTAAACATTTTTTTGTATAACTTTGAAGCCGGACAAAAAAGTCTGAACTTAACAATCATTTCGTATTATGAAAGCAGCTATCATTGGCGCAAGTGGTGCGGTTGGACAAGAGTTCCTGCGCATATTAGAAGAAAGAAATTTTCCGTGTGACGAACTAATCCTCTTCGGATCCGAACGATCTGCAGGCAGGACATATTCATTTAAAGGCAAGGACATTATCGTCAAACAACTGCAGCACAATGACGATTTCAAAGGAATCAATGTCGCATTCGCTTCCGCAGGCGCTAGCACTTCCATTGAATATGCCGGCACAGTAACTAAATTCGGCACAGTGATGATAGACAACAGCAGCGCCTTCAGAATGGACGCAGACGTGCCTCTGGTGGTGCCAGAGGCTAATCCGGAAGATGCATTGAATCACCCTAGGAAGATAATAGCGAACCCTAATTGCACGACCATACTCATGGTAGTAGTGCTGAAGCCAATCGACGATCTAAGCCATATCGCGAAAGTTCACATTTCGTCATACCAGAGCGCCAGCGGTGCTGGAGCGCAGGCAATGCAGGAACTTCAGCAGCAATATAAAGACATTGTGGAGACTGGCAAGACAGAACATGTAAGCAAATTCCCTTGCCAGCTTGCCTACAACGTCATTCCACAGATAGACAAGATGATGCCGAACGACTACACGAAAGAGGAGATGAAGATGTTCCATGAGACTCGGAAAATCATGCATTCTGATGTGAGGACTAGCGCAACTTGCGTGAGGGTTTCTTCTTTAAGAAGCCATTCTGAGAGCGTATGGTTCCAAACCGAAAAGCCTCTGGAAGTAGATGCAATAAGGAAAGCCCTTGAGATAGCCCCAGGAGTCACAGTAAAGGACGATCCTCAGAACTATGCCTACCCTACCCCTCTGGAAAGCACTGGCAGAGACGATGTCTATGTTGGCAGGATTCGTAAGGACTTGGCAGATGACAATTCTTGCACTCTGTGGCTCACTGGCGATCAGATTCGCAAGGGTGCAGCCCTAAATGCCGTCCAGATTGCTGAATACATGCTCGAAAAAGGAGCACTGTGATTCGGCAGGATATATTCAGGAGCTGCTTCCGTCGGACACCAGCACAAACGCCTTCTTGCTCGTGACGCGATAAGCCACCAATACCATCGCGCCTGTTAGTATCCATGAAACCGGGTAGGCAAGCAGCAGATGCCCTAGCCCCGGCCAGATGGGGCTCACGGCGTAAATCCAAACTATTCTCAATACGCAGGTGCCGAATATGGTCAGTATAGCAGGCTGCAGCGAATAGCCGAATCCTCTCATGCAGGATCCGGCTATTTCATAACTACAAGCCAGACCCATCCACAGAGTGGCATATTTCAGCCTCTCGATTCCGAAACTGATTACTTGTGGGTCAGATGTGAATACCCTCATGCAGGCCTTGCCGTTCAGAAGGATGATTGCTGAGAAAAGGCTGGAAACTATCACGCTGAGCGTCATGCAGATCTTGAACACGGTCTTGCACCTGTCCACCTTACCTGCTCCATAATTCTGTCCTACGAATGTCACTGCAGCGGCATCGAACGCCGAAACGAAGAAATAAGAGAAGAACTCATAGTTCAGCGCAGCGGCATTTCCTGCCACGGCTAGTGCCCCGTATGAATTGATGGCAGACTGCACGAACACGTTAGAAATAGCAAAGAGCATATTTTGGAAGCCCGCAGGAAGGCCAACATTCAATATTCTCGAAAGTGATCGTGAATATGATTTCATGCCTTTTATCTTCAGCTTGAAAGGTCCCTCTTCGCGTGTTAGTATCCAGACGATAATTCCGGCACTGACGAAATTGGAAACCGTCGTAGCAACGGCTACTCCCGCCACAGCCATGTTGAAAACAATCACCAGAATTAGGTTTAAAATGGTATTCAAGATGCCTGCAATGATGAGGATGTACAACGGACGTTTCGTGTCACCTTTGCTTCTAAGAATGGCGGCGCCGAAATTATATATTAATATTGCAGGTGCGCCCAGAAGCACTATTCTCAGGTAAAGCGTTGCCTGGTCCAGCACGTCAGCTGGCGTATTCATTAATTTCAAGAGAGGCGAGGCTACCAGAAGGCCAACGATCATGAGGAGAAATCCAGCCACGAGTGCTATTACGGAGGATGTCGACACAGCCTCACGTATGCCTTCCTCATTCTTCTGGCCTATGTGATTCGCGATTATCACGTTCGTCCCCAGCGAGATACCGATGAAGAAATTCAGCAAGAGGGCAATGACAGGGCCATTCGCTCCAACTGCCGCAAGTGCATGACTGCTAGCGAAATTACCGACTACCGCTATATCCACGGAGTTGAACAGCTGCTGAAGAATACTGCTGGCTGCGAATGGTATGGCGAACCGAACCAGTTTCCCCATCAGGGGGCCGTTCAACATGTCAATCTGATTACTTTTATTCATTTTGGCTGCAAAATTACAAAATATATGATATCTTAGATTCGTTTTTCATTACTAAAACAATTTGAGAATGAGCATGTACGATAAACACGGCATCAGAGCCGAGATCAGGGCAAAGGTGAAAGCGCTTCAGCCAATGAAGAAAAAGGAATATTCCATAGAAACATGCCGTCAAGTGCTGTCCAGTCCTCAATGGAAGTCTGCGAATCGGATCATGGCCTTCTTGTCCCTTGCCGATGAGATAGACACTTCCCTGTTGCTGGCTGATACCTCAAAAAAACTTTATGTGCCGAAGGTAAATGGCGATGAAATTGATGTTTATGAATATTCTGCCGCCACCGTGGCTCCTGGTGCTTTCGGAATATTGGAACCCAGTGAGAATGCAGCATTGCTTCGCGACCCATCGCTCCTTGATCTTGTCATTGTCCCAGGCCTAGCTTTCACGGAATCCGGCGTTCGTCTTGGCAGAGGCAAGGGTTTCTACGACCGCTTCCTGCATAATGTCAGTTGCCAGGTCTGGGGCATCGCATTCCCGCAGCAGATCGTCGATTCCATTCCAGCCGACCCCTGGGACATTCCCATAGATGGGGTCTTCCACTGTTAGTTGAAGACTAGATCCTGAATCAAGTTCAGGATGACGAGGCGGGTCGTTCAGGATGACGGGGTGGGTCGTTCAGGATGACGATCATTATTGTGCATCGGGATGAGATAATAACAAACTTGCCATCCTGACGAAAGTCGGGATCTAAATATTCTTGGGAATAATAATCCTGTATGTCTTTTTCTTAGCGTTGGTCAGCTTGTCGCTGCGAAGCCAGAGGTTGGCTTCTTTGATCTGCATATAGGATACACCATAACGCCTCGCAAACTCTACCAGGCTGCTGATGGCATAATCAACTTCCACCACTTTCTGAGGCTTATAATATAGGTATTTGTCGGAGGCATCCAGCTTGAAGCCGAAAGCCGCAGGATCCTCGAAAAGCATCTTGGCAGCCAGCATCCTAAACATGTATCTCGAAGTTTCGGTAGGCAGCCACAAGTCCAGGCCGCTGGTCTGCTGCTGGTCGCTGAGCCTCCTGGTAGTGCCTCCCTGGCCGCTATTGTAGCTTGCAGCAACAGTGAACCAGTCATTGTAGCTTGCATATGCCTTCAGAAGATACTGGCACGCAGCCCTTGTCTCTTTTTCTATGTCGTATCTTTCGTCCACTTCACCAGTCACCTCAAGACCATATTCCTTAGCCGTCGCCGGCATGAACTGCCAGAGTCCGGCAGCGCCGGCACTTGAGCGAGCCTTCGGATCCAGATTGCTCTCAATGGCCATCATATATTTCATGTCCTCCGGTATTCCATATTCTTTCATTATCGGCACCACCTGCTTGAAGATCCGGTCGCCTCGCCTGAGCATCAGAAGGGACACTTGATGGGAATATGCGAACGAGATAAGCTCTCTGTCCATCCGTTCGATGAGATCGCTTCTATTGAACTCTATGGTCTGTCCGGCAAACGTCATCTTCTGGGGCACCTTCGGCGGCATAGGATTGAGCGGTGTTTTCTCGTCAAACAAATTCTGCCCGTACGCTGCCACTGAAATGAGCATTATCGGAATTAGGAACAATATTTTTTTCATGGCAGTGCAAACTTACTAAAATCTTTGCTACGAACGCAGCAAATGACAATTAATATTATATTAAAAGAGCTAGGAAAATGGTATTTTTGCGTCAAAGAACAACAAAATATGACCGAAGAAGTTAACCTCGTGAGAGATTTGGCTCTGATATTGATTTCCGC
Source organism: Bacteroidales bacterium (assembly GCA_028724885.1). Lineage (GTDB taxonomy): Bacteria > Bacteroidota > Bacteroidia > Bacteroidales > UBA932 > Cryptobacteroides. Next base: position 42,469 of record JAQYTJ010000008.1, read on the forward strand.
CGGAGTTTTCACCATAATATCCAAGGCTTTGAAACAACCATTGATACTGGGTTATATCATAGCCGGATTCCTAATTGGGCCTAACATACATTTTTTCCCCGGAATATCCAGTACAGAGACTGTCCGGCAATGGTCTGAGATTGGAATTATCTTCATGATGTTCGGTCTCGGCCTGGAATTTAGTTTCAAGAAGCTGATGAAAGTCGGATCAAGCGCTATCGTGACTGCGTTAACGAAATTCCTAGGGGTCTTCGTGATAGGCTTTGCGACCGGCCAGGCACTGGGCTGGACAATGCTCGAAAGCATATTCCTAGCAGGCCTTCTCTCAATGTCCTCTACAATGGTAGTCTTAAAATCTTACGAGGACATGGGCATGAAAGACAGGCAGTGGGCGGGGATGGTTTTCGGAACCTTGGTCGTAGAGGATCTTATTGCCATCGTACTGATGGTGCTGCTATCAACCATGGCAGTCTCCCAGCAATTCGAGGGCAAAGAGATGCTCATGAACATAGCCAAGCTGCTGTTCTTCCTAATACTTTGGTTCTTGGTAGGAATATACATCATTCCCACTCTGCGAGAAAAGGCAAAAAAATATCTAAGCGACGAGATTCTGCTGATAGTCAGCATAGGACTATGCTTCGGAATGGTCACCCTTGCAACATCGGTAGGATTCTCTTCGGCGCTGGGAGCATTCGTGATGGGATCAATCCTCGCTGAGACCATAGAAAGCGAACACATAGACAAAATCGTCGAACCAATCAAGAACCTTTTCGGAGCAATATTCTTCGTCTCAGTCGGAATGATGGTAGCGCCTGCGCAAATCACTGCCCATTGGCAGATCATCTTCCTCCTTGCGGTAATAGTCATCCTGACACACATACTCTTTGGCGCAGCAGGCATAATCCTGACAGGCAATGGGCTGAAGAACGGGGTTCACACGGGATTCTCGCTTGCTCAGCTGGGCGAGTTCGGATTCATCATCGCAGGCGTGGGCGTGTCCCTGGGGGTCATGAGGGATTTCATCTACCCTGTGATAATCGCTGTCTCCGTGATAACGACATTCACGACTCCTTTCATGATCAAGCTCGCAGGCCCATGCTACAACCTGCTGAGCAAAAGGCTTCCGAAAACCTGGATAGAAAAGATGAATGCTGCAGGAAGCAGCGCAAAGGACACTGCAATGGCAAACAATGAGTGGCACAAACTGCTGAAAGCATATCTCACTCGCATAGTGCTTTACGGAGTGATCCTGATCGCAATCTACATTGGCAGCAAGATTTACCTAGCTCCAGCAGTTAAGCGTCTCCTGCCATCCTGGATTGGCACAGAAAGGAAAATCCTCGATGTTGCCGTAACCTTAGCCGCCATGGCTCCTTTCCTGTACGGACTCGGGATAAATTCGGGATCCATCAACGAGTCCGCCCCTAAACTGATAAAGGAAAAGCAGAGCAACATCTGGCCTCTAATAGGATTAACCATGGTGCGATCTTTCATAGTGATCGCAATGGTGCTGGTGGTGATCTCGTCTTATTTCCAGCTGGCTGGATGGACTGTTTTCGCAATAATCCTGGCAGGCCTCATATTCATACTTTTCGCTCGTCACTCGGTACATAAATTCAATCAGCTGGAAAAGCACTTCTTGTCAAATTACAATGAAAAGGAGGAGATCGAGAGACGCTCCAAGCCAGTCTCCAATTCAGTGAGGCAGAAACTCGCAGACTATGGCGTGAACACCGTAAGCCTCACGCTGGCTCAGGAGTCGTCGCTTGCCGGAACTTGCCTGAAGGATATTCCTTTCCGTAGCGAATCAGGCGCTAACATCATTAAGATCACAAGGGGCAGGAAAAACATAATCGTGCCGTCAGGCGACGTAATGCTCTTCCCTAACGACAAGCTGCTTGCCGTCGGCACAAATGACCAGATAGAAAAGCTGAGGGCCATGATTGACGCAACCATCCCTTCTCTTGACGAGCTGGAAGACACGGCGGACATCAACTTCGAAATAAAATCCGTAACGATGAAGGCAGACTCTTTCCTGACTGGGAAAACTCTCAGGAGCGCGAATTTGCGACGCTACCAGTGCATGGTCATCAGCGTCTTGCATGGCGAGGAGATAGTGACTAACCCTGAGCCGGACTTCATGTTCACCGAAGGCGATACCGCCTGGCTCGCAGGTGACCTTCAATCCCTCGGCTGGATGTAACCCGAGATTATAAAATTTTTGCCAGTGGCCACCAGACATCAGAGTACGTCGCAGTCGCTCTTGCTTTCTGGCTGCCTCGCATGGTTGACAAGGCCAGCAGACAGACAGAACGGCCTATATTGACACGGAATATTTTTTCCCCGACTTAGCTTGGAATGTCGTCACATAATATTCACCATCTATTATGGATTTAGAGGCGATTCGTCGTCCCGATTGACGGATCTGGACTCTACTGGATGTGCGCAAGACACATTTACCGCCTTTTTCGGAAAATAAGCTTGCATAAGAGAGTTTTCCATCTTTCCAGTCAATATCCACGACGAAGGCACCACGCGCTCTTAGGCCTCTTACTGAACCGTCAGCCCATTCGGAAGGCAAAGCAGGCAGTAGATGAATAACTCCGTTCTGGCTCTGGAGGAGCATCTCTGAAATGCCAGCTATGCTTCCGAAGTTGCCATCGATCTGGAATGGCGGATGCGTGTCGAACAGATTCTTGAGCGTAGACTTCGAGAGAAGTTCTCTGAACATCTTGTAGGAATGATCCCCATCCAAGAGCCTTGCCCAGAAAGCTATTTTCCAAGCCTTGCTCCAGCCCGTCCCGCCATCTCCTCGCATCTGGAGAGTCTTTCTAGCTGCGGCGGCTAGTTCCGGGGTGCTGAACGGAGATATTTCGTGTCCTGGATAAAGGCCATAAAGGTGAGAGACATGCCTGTGGTTAGGATCTGTGTCTTTCCAGTCCTTGCACCATTCGTTCAAATCACCTTCTGCACCAACCTGGAGCGGCTGTAAGTTATCTCTGTAATGAATCCATCTAGCTCGTAATTCTGGATCAGTTTCTAACACTTTGCTAGCTTCAATCAAGTTGCTGAGCAGATCCCAGCATATTTCCAGATCCATCGCAGTACCCATCGACACTTTACCGATCTTGCCATTGTCATCGATGAAGGTGTTCTCGGGTGAGGTGGCAGGTGCGGTCATGTATTTGCCATCCCTCTCCACGAGCCAGTCCATGATGAAATCACCGCAGCCTTTCATGAGAGGGTATGCCGTCTTGGCAAGATATTCCCTGTCCCATGTGAACAAGAAATGCTCGTAGAGGTGGCTGCATAGCCATGGTCCTCCCATGACCCAGTTCGCCCATACAGGATCGCCCTCCTTCTCCCCTACCGGAGCAGCAGCACACCATATGTCGCTGTTGTGATGCACAGTCCAGCCCTTCATGTCATACAGATTCTTTACCACCTCGGCTCCATTGACTGCGCAGTTACCGATGAAACGCAGCAGGGGCATCGCACTCTCGCTCATTGCTAGAGGCTCTGCCGGCCAGTAATTCATCTGGACATTTATATTCGTGTGTATGTCGCTGCCCCATGCCGGATGCCTGTCTTTGTTCCATATTCCTTGAAGGTTGCAAGGTACTTCGCTATCCTCCCTGGAGCAAGAAATAAGCAGGTAACGTCCAAACTGGAAATATAGCATTTCAAGGCCGGGATCTTTTGCGCCCTCTGAATATTCTTTAAGCCTGACATCGACAGTCTTATCACCTGGAACATAAGCAAGTGAGCCATTGACATCGAGCGAAACACGATTGAAAATTGACTGATAATCAGCGATATGGGCGGAACGGAGCGCATTTATGTCTTTGGTCGAAGCCTCATTTAACATCTTCGCCGCAAGCGCGTCTTCGTCTCTTCCCTCTGTGTCAGGACGATGATCGAATCCATTATAGCTAGTAGCTGCGCTTACGAGAATGAGCGCATCCGAGGCTCCGCTGACATGAAGTCCTGGCATAGTGTACGCTTGGCCGTCGCAACTGACGAGCCTGACCCTGAACTCATAACGCATTCCTGTTTCTCCATTAGGCCCTTTCAGATGAGCCGAAAATGGCTCTTGCCACTTCGTATCCATGTCCCACCCTACAGCACCTCTCACTATGAATTCATTTGAGGAAACGCTTTTTACTGAACAGCCATCCCACATGGATTCCCCATCAAACCTGAACTCCAGCTTTCCAGTCTCAGAAGATGTCAGATGGATTATGAACACCCTGTCTGGATGAGATACGAACATCTCCCTTGTATATCTAACCCCATTGACAGTAAAGCTGGTAGTTGCGATGGCTCTGCCAAGGTCTAGGCGCCGTGAATATTCAGTGATCCCAGATGAAGAATCATCCGCAGAGTTGTTTCTTCGCCCGTGATAATCATAGAACAGGCCTCTATTATCCTCAGCTCCGAAAGTCTGCCTCAGATGCAGGCACCCCATGGGCAGGTAAGCACCCACATTTGGCCCTTGCAGATCCTTTGCCAGTGTGGCTGCAGTCTCCCAGTCTTCGGCACAAAGTGCCTGCCGAACCTTCTCCAGCTGCTCCCTGCCGCCGGTCTGTGGATTGTTCTCTGCACCCATCTTGCCCCACAATGTCCCTTCATTAAGCCATATGACATCATCGGAGACTCCTCCGTAGACAGTGGCACCGAGATGTCCGTTCCCCAAAGGAAAGGCTTCTTCGAATATCTTAGCAGGCTTGTCATAATTCATCACAAGAGATGCCGGGGTCTTCGCAAAAATAATACTGCCGAAAAAAACAGCAGCAATGACAGACAAAATATTCTTCATGATATCAATGGTATGAGGTATTTTTTAGCATTGCTAATATAATAAAATTGCTTGTAGGTAAAAACACTCATGAATAATATTTCTTTTTTACTTAGGAAATCGTAACTTCATTCATCTGAATTATTCAGAATGGTTAAAAAATAATGAATATGGAATATTCAAAAAAATTCTTTCTTACTACCGTCTTTCTCCTGTCAGCCGTGATTGCTAGTGCGCAAGAAAAGAATAATATGACTCACGAGATGACTGAGTTCTATTCTCCAGAAGTCCCTGTTGTCACGCCTGGATCGACTATTGATGGCGGCGGTTTCACGGCCCCATCCGATGCAATAATCCTTTTCGACGGAAAGGACTTATCTAGATGGGAAGGCGCAAAAGGCGGCGGCGCTCTATGGAAGGTTCATGACGGGGTTGTGACCGTAGATAAGAGCACAGGCGACATTCAGACAAAGGACAAATTCAACGATTTCCAGCTCCACATCGAGTGGCGCGTGCCTACAGACATTGAGGGGTCGTCGCAAGCCAGAGGCAACAGCGGAATTTTCCTTCAAGGCATGTATGAAGTTCAGGTACTTGACAGTTACGAGAATAAAACCTACGTTAACGGTCAGGCCGCCAGCATCTACAAACAAGCCGTTCCGCTTGTAAACGCAATGCGGAAGCCTGGAGAATGGAATGTCTATGACATAATCTACAAGGCCCCAGACTTCAAGGGAGACGGTTCATATCGCAATTACCCTCGAGTCACAGTCATTCATAACGGTGTAGTTGTCCAGAACGACACTGAAATTCGTGGCACAACAGAGTTCATAGGCCTGCCTCGCATCGTAAAACATGGTACGGGTCCTATCCGGCTCCAAGCACATAGAGACCCTAGCAAGCCTATCAGCTACAGAAACATCTGGATACGAAATCTCTAAAAATAGATATCATCAGGAAGCTACCAAGGCTGGCTCTAATGTGAGCTTGCCCCAATATTTTACCTTTGTCGGCTTCATCAGCAACGATACCGAAGTAAATGGCAAGAAGATGAATATGCATTCTTACAACTGAGGCGCATCACAATTATTTTCTATAATCATTATTAAGAAATGGGGAGAAACAAAGAGATTATCCGCACCAGCATTGTCGGCATCGCCGCCAACATCTTCCTCGCAGCTTTCAAGGCCATAGCTGGCTTTGTGGCAGGCTCGGTGGCCATAGTCATGGATGCGATCAACAATCTTAGCGACGCCATGTCATCGGTCATCACAATCGTTGGCACTAAACTGTCCGAAAAGCCTGCAGACAGAAACCATCCATTCGGCTATGGAAGAGTGGAATATTTCAGCGCCATCATCATAGCAGTCATAGTGCTTTCTACGGGTTTCATTTCGCTAGTGGAATCAGTCAAGAAAATTTTCCATCCAAGCCATCCTACATACACCGCACTCACCCTCACAATCATAATTGTGGCTATCATTGTGAAACTCGTCATGGGCTGGTATGTGAAGAAGGAAGGCAGGAAGCTCAAAAGCAATGCTCTCGAGGCAAGTGGTGCAGATGCCACCTTTGACGCAATAGTCACCCTCTCCACGCTAATCTCGGCAGGCATAATGCTGCTCACAGACTTCAACATCGATGGCATCATAGGCGCCATCATTTCGCTTGTCATCATTAAGGCAGGCATAAACATGATTGGCACCCCCGTCGGACAACTGCTCGGCGAAAGCATCTCCAAGGAGATGATGCATGACATCAAGGAGGACGTGGCTCATTTCGCAGGTGTTCTCGGAGTGTATGATATCATTCTCAATTACTACGGTCCTAATACCATCATCGGCTCACTCCATGTCAGCGTGCCAGAGACAATGACGGCTGGACGCATCCACGGGCTCACGCGCACTATCACCGAATTGCTGTACGACAAATATAAAATCATAGTCACAGTGGGCATTTACGCAATCTGCACCACTGGCAAGCAGTCAGAGTTGCAAAAGAATGTGCTGAGTTTCATAGACTGTTATCCGCACATCATTCAGACGCACGGATACTTCTACATCGCTGAGAAACGAACTATAACCTTCGACGTTGTGCCAGACGAAAACATCCACGATGACTATGCCTTCCGCGAGATGCTCACAAGCGACCTCAAGAAGGCGTACCCCGGTTACGAGTTCAACATATTTGTGGATCACGTCTACTGCAAATAAACGTAATTGATCCAAATCAAAATCAAGATTTTGATTAAATTTCCATTAAACAACAAAGAAGTCAAGTCCAAAAGTCCGCCCCCGATCTTTGATTTGCCTTATCCGCATTTTCAAGGCCCAGTCCTCTACTCGGAACCACGGCCTCCTCTTACCATTCTTTCCCGCTCTACGACCTGTCCTTCCGCTTGTCATACTTACCTTATGACACCCTGTCTCTACCGCTTGTCATCCAAGCATCTACAGTTACTCAGAATATTCAGTCATTCTCCCGACCAAAATCCACAAAACCTCATTGGATTGTGTCAGTAAGTTTCGAGAGCCATTCATTATATGCTTCGGAATTGAACACATTGTAATTTTCCTGAAACGTATAGTCATGGGCTTGCAAATTTATCGCAAGCGTCATAACTAAGAATAAACAAAAGAGTTTCAGAATATTCATGGACATTTTCAATTAATTACGGCAAGCACCTCGCATCAGCGACTAGACGAAATCTGGCATCAGAACTCGGTTAGCTCCCGGAGGAAAAGAGAATCGGCGGAGCGTACCCATGAAATGAAGGAGGGATCCGGGAGATATTCATTCTCGGCGAAGCTAAGCAGCCGGTCAATATCGAAAGTGGATGCCGTAACTGCCGGCCGGATGCCCTGCGGCATGGATGGATTGAACCGGACGCCGACCGTGGCATCGTAGGCATTGCATTTCTGCTCTATGTGCGTAGGCACCATGAGCAGAGGCTTGCCTAGGTACATTGCTTCGCAAATGGACTCGAATCCAGCCGTGGACGCATATGCCTTGCAGCCAGCCATCTGGCGCAGGAACTCCTTGTCATCCAAGTAATAAAAGGCCAGAGTCTCATCGACGACTGTAACTGGAGCTTCGCTTTTCCTATCCCAGAAGAAATGCAGAGGCACTTCTGGATGAGCGCCGTGCCATTTCAAGATTTCATCGGCGAATCCCGGATTCAGCATATATCCAAGAATATAATTCCCGCTCCTCAGACCCTCCCGAGGAGAGCCATCTGAGGCTCTATATTCCAAAACCTCATTCCTTAGCAGCGGCGGCATAACCTTGAACCTGCGATCGTCAGGCATGGGACGGAACGACAGGGCTAGAATTTTAGTCGCCTTGGCAGCAATGGCTTTGGAAAACAAATCCAGCCCGAGATGCCCCTCATAACCTATTTCAGGAATATGGCAATCCTTATGCAGGAAGAAGAATTGGTGCCCGATGCAGACAATCGGCACGCCTAAGCCTCCACAAGCTATCGTGCCAAGCATCTCATAGAAATTTACCACCACGTCCGGGGCAAATTCCTTGACAGTGCGAGAAATATATTTAATCGATGGAAGGAAACGGAACCAGATGGAAGCATTGTAGAAGAACGTGCCAGCAGGGTTGGGTCGTTTCTGGTTATGTGAGGCGACGAAATTAATGGTTTCGAAATAGCGTACAGGGGCATGCACGGATTTCTCAAAGAACGACGGAAGGATGCGGCTCTTGCTCTTGCCAACAAGCATGCAAACCACCTCGTGGCCATGCGAGACCAGCAGATGCTCCAGCGACATCGCCTGCGTCAGATGGCCTCTGCCCTCTCCCTGTATGATGAAAACGTACCTCATTGAATGTTTACCATATCCTTATATCTCAGGACCCTCCAATTCCCATCAAAATCCTCGCCAAGGGCTGTCATGGACTCAACCCAGTCACCAGAGTTAAGGTAATGAGTCCCATGCTTCAGTATCTTATCTTCAGGATGATGGATATGCCCGCAAATCACGCCAGAGCATTTCAAGGACCTCGCAAAAGAGTCCAGATCGGACTCGAAGCCGGAAATGATATTTACGGCCTTTTTCACGCCGTATTTGATATATTTAGAAAGAGAGAACTTCCCCTTCCCGCTTCTTTCCCTTGACTTGTTCCAAACCTGGTTGAAACGCAGCAAGAAATTGTACCCGATCGCTCCTAGCTTTGACAGCCAGCGGAAATGCATGGTGACGGCATCGAAGGCATGGCCATGAATCACGACGAAGCGCTTTCCGAAATCTTCGATAATATATTCGCTCACTATCTTTATCTTGAATAGCTCGCAAGGCACTATCGGGAACAGGAAATCATCGTGATTGCCTGTCACGTAGATGACCTCCGTCCCCATCTTTTCCATCATCTTCATGATTACCCGGAAAAACATTGATTCTTCCAGAGTCCATTTGTCTTCTTCGGATTTCAGCTGCCAACCATCTATGATGTCCCCTGCCATGATCAGCCTCTCGCAATTCACCATGCTTAAGAATTTCGTCACCTCTACTAGCTTCGAGTGAGGGGAACCGAGGTGGACATCTGAAATCACAATGCTTTTGAATGCAATTCTATCCATTGTTTTTCTTGGCAGAATATTCCTTGACTTTTTGTTCCTCTGCGATTGGGCAGATCAGCAGGTCGGCACCTTTCATGGCGACGACATAATCCTTCAAGCCGGACACGACAACCGTCCTGGCATCTTCTGCATGCACTATGCAGCCTTTGCATCCATGCAGGCGGACATCCTTTCCCACGACTTTATTGTCCAGCTTGATTGCCTCTACGCTGCCACAGTCAGGCACAGGATCATCCTCAGGGATAGGCATATACTGTTTTATTGCGCTGTAAGCTCCAAGGTCAGACCAGCCCAGGTCACTAGCTATCACGAATATGTCCTTGGATTTCTCCATGACAGCATAGTCAATGGATATCTTCGGGCAAGTCGGGAACAGAATGCGCGTCGTCTCAGTTTCTTTCCATGTGCCGAACGACTTAGCAATTTTATCCATTACATCAGCTATCTGGGGGGCGAATTTCCTTATGTTTTCCACTATGGTCTTCACATTCCAGACGAATATTCCTGCATTCCAGAAATATCTCCCTGCAGCAATATATTTCTTTGCGGTAACCAATGTAGGTTTCTCCTTGAACTCTTTAACTTTCACGACCTCGCCATGCTTCTTCTCTTCGGCATAAATATAACCGTAACCGGTCTCAGGCCTGGTCGGCTCTACGCCGACCGTGACGATTCTCTTGCTGCCGTCGGTGGCATTCAGGGCTTTACGAATGACATCCGAGAATTTTTGAACATTTATTACCAATGCATCGGCAGGCGTTACTACGACATTAGCGTTAGGCGCTTCCTTCTGAATTTTCCAGCAGGCATATGCAATGCAAGGAGCTGTGTTGCGAGGCTCTGGCTCTGCTAATATATGCTGTGGCCTGATGAAAGGGAGCTGCTTTTTAACTATATCTACGTATCGTTCCGATGTAACAACCCAGAAATTCTCCATGTTGCAGACAGGAAGGAATCTTTCAACTGTCATCTGTATTAGCGTTTTCCCAACGCCTAACAAATCTATGAACTGCTTAGGCATTGCCGGGGTGCTGAGGGGCCATAGTCTGCTGCCTATGCCGCCTGCCATTATTACTACATGAGTCTCCATATTGGAAAGAAATTTGTTTCGTTTTCTATTTTTTGTAAATTTAGCAAAAAATAACCCGAAAACTTGACGGTAATAGATAAATAGGCAAAAACGTAATACTTTTTTAATTTTGATGTATATGAAAAAGTACATTGTTGAATGCATCGGAACATTCGTTCTGACATTCTTTGGCTGTGCGACAGCCATGTTCGTTGGTTGTGGTACTCCTGCCGGACTTTTCGCTACGGCAGCAGCATTCGGCCTCACAGTCGTGGCAATGGCATACACCATCGGAGGTATATCCGGATGCCACATCAATCCAGCAATCACCCTTGGAGTTGCTCTTTCTGGCAGGATGTCATGGAAAGACGCTGTCGGCTACTGGCTCGGACAGCTGATCGGCGCAATAATAGCCGGAGCTCTCCTTCTGCTGTTCGCCAAGACTATGACGCCTGGCGCTGCTTTCGCTGGAGCCAATCCTGCAGGACTCGGCGCAAATGGCGTTGCCGGAGCAGGCGGTGCCGGCGGAGCTTTCCTGGTTGAAGTTGTCGGGACGTTCATCTTCGTCCTTGTTGTGCTTGGCACCACAGACCCGAAGGTTGGCGCTGGCAATTTCGCAGGCCTGGCAATAGGATTTTCGCTCACGTTAGTGCATCTTGTGTGCATCAATCTCACCGGAACGTCAGTGAACCCTGCCCGCTCTATAGGCCCTGCCATTTTCGCTGGCGGACAAGCCCTCAAGGATCTCTGGGTATTCATCGTTGCCCCTCTGGTCGGCGGTGCCCTGAGCGCAGTTGTGTGGAGCGCCATTTCTCCTGCGATGACAGAGGCAAAAGCCCAGTGATCGGCAGGCGAGATATTACTGAAAAAGTGGCTTTGGGATTGCCCAAAGTCACTTTTTTTATTCATGAATATGATATATTCCTAATCTCCGTACCTCCTTGCCTGCTCTTCGATCAGAGCCCTGTCATTGAAATAATCTATGCGCATTGCTTTCTTGACCTCCGATAGAGTCTGGGCGGCCGCTTCCTCTGCCCTCTCGCTCCCCTTCTTCAATATTTCATAGACGGAAGGAATATCTTTTTCATATTCCTTTCTTCGCTGCCTGATAGGTTCCAGCTCTGCATTAAGAATCTTTTCAAGGAATTTCTTCACCTTCACGTCACCTATGCCGCCTTTTTCGTATGCGGCTTTCAACTCATCCAAGCTAGAGAAATCTGGCCAGTACAGGCCGAAATCATCCGGCTTGCAGAAAGCATCCAGATACGTGAACACTGTGTTGCCCTCTATGTGGCCGGGGTCGCTTACGTTTACGTGCAATGGGTCAGTGTACATTGACATGACCTTCTTGTGCATTTCATCTGCAGTCTCAGACAAGTAAATGCAGTTTCCCAGCGACTTGCTCATCTTGGCCTTCCCGTCAGTTCCCGGCAGCCTCATGCAAGCGGAATTAGAAGGCAGCACAGCCTTAGGCTCAACAAGCGTCTCGCCATAGATTCTGTTAAAACTGCGGACGATTTCTACAGCCTGCTCAAGCATCGGTTTCTGATCCTCGCCTACTGGCACGTCAGTGGCTTTAAAAGCGGTAATGTCTGCCGCCTGGGAAATAGGATAAGTGAAGAAACCTACTGGAATGCCACTGCCGAATGCCTGCTCATCTCCTTCGGAGCCGAAACCTCGCAATGCAATCTCTGACTTGACGGTGGGGTTGCGCTGAAGCCTTGCGACAGTCACCAGATTCGAGTAATAGAACGTCAATTCCGTGAGCTCAGGAATCTGGCTCTGGATGAAAAGCGTTACTTTGTTCGGATCCAGGCCTACCGAAAGGTAATCCAGAGCGACTTCTATGATGTTCTGGCGCACCTTTTCAGGATTGTCGAAGTTATCGGTGAGTGCCTGGGCATCGGCTATGAAAACATACATATTCTTGAAACCGCCCTCGTTTTGAATGCGCACGCGGTTCCTCAGCGAGCCTACGTAATGCCCGATGTGAAGTTTACCTGTCGGGCGGTCGCCCGTCAATATTATTTTGTCATCTGCCATATTCATTTAATAAGATTCAAAAATTCGTTTCTGGTTCTCGCAGAACTCAGGAAAATTCCAGAGAAGGCAGATGTAGCAGTGATTGAATTAGACTTCTGTACTCCTCTGATTGTCATGCATGTATGCATAGCTTCAATCACCACGGCCACTCCCATAGGATGCAGGGCATCCTGTATGCAGTTGCGAATTTCTACCGTGAGTCTCTCTTGCACCTGAAGCCTGCGCGCATAAGTCTCGACCACTCTGGCTATCTTGCTCAGCCCCGTGATTTTTCCATTCGGGATATAAGCCACATGGCATTTGCCTATGAAAGGAAGGATGTGATGCTCGCACATTGAGAACATCTCGATGTCCTTCACGAGCACCATTTGCTGATACTCTTCATCGAATATGGCCGACCTTATGATTTCTTCGCCGCTCTGAGAATATCCTTTAGTCAGGAATTGCAGGGATTTCGCGACCCTTTCCGGAGTCTTCTGCAGCCCTTCCCTATCCGGATCTTCACCCAGCAGCGAGAGTATGCTTCTCACATGTCCGGCTATCTCCCGAGTCGTAAATTCATCGTATTTTTCCTCAACAGAATATGCCATGGTGAATATTCAAATGGTTTTTCCATAAATTGACTGCAAAAATAAGCAAAAAAAGTTCATTGTAATTATTTTTTGCATATCTTTGCGGCAAAATAGAGCCTGAAGCGTGAAGCCTGAGGGGATTATTTTGATTAACAGAAACTTAACACATTTTTGATATGTATTGGACACTTGAACTTGCCAGCAGCTTGGACGATGCTCCTTGGCCGGCCACGAAAGACGAACTCATTGATTATGCAAATCGTTCCGGTGCGCCGGAAGAGGTAATCGAGAATCTTCAGGAACTTGAGGACGATGGCGAAATTTACGAAAGCATAGAAGATATATGGCCGGACTACCCGACCAAAGAAGATTTTTTCTTCAACGAGGAAGAATATTAACAGACTTTATTTAGGTTAAATAACTGAATATCAGCGCGATGAACAAAGAGAATTTGTTTGTCGCGCTGGTGTTTTATAGTCTCAAATGGTGCGGTTTGTTTGTCTAAATTACGGTTTTTTCGCTCAAAATCGGAGTTTGTTTGTCTAAAATACATTACCTTTGTTTCTCCTCGGGAATATTAAAAAAGGAGGAAAAAGCGTATGGGAAGACCAAAAAGACTATATCCACTTGGCAGATACCGGCTCCGTGTCCCCAAAGATGCGGAAGCGGACAAAGCTTACCCTGTCGTTTTGGAATATACCTGGAACAGGGAGATTATCCGCAAAACGACAAATGTCTTTGCAAAAATTGCTGACTGGAATCAGAACGGCAATCAGGGACGAGGCGAATTGCGAGTCAGTTACGGAAGCGAGTATAAACGTCTTAATCAGCTTCTGCTGGCCCGTGTTGAACGAATTGACAGTCTGCTTGCGGAGTATAATGAGAGGAATCCGAATCAGATTACAGTCGAAGTTGTGGCGGGCTTCCTTGCGGACAAGCCGCTTGCACGGCGAGACCAAGGGAAGGATTTTGTGGAATTTACTTTGGAGCGCCTTTCGTCCGATTACTCCCGAAACAGGATTGGCAGGAGCCGTTATGAAAACGGCAAGAGTTGCATGAATATCTTCCAGACCTTTCTAAGGGCAACCAAACAAGGGTCCTATCGACCCGATGCAATCTATGTAGGCGATATGACTCCGGAACTGCTGGACAGCTACATAGCTTGGCGTAGAGAAGTAAAGTTGAACAGTGATGCGACAATTAACCATGCCTTGACGCCGATATTGAAAGCTTGCGCCTATGCGAGCGAGATGGGCATGATGGAACCTGCAGTCAATGCCAGGATTCAGGATATGCGTATCGTGTCAAAAGTTTCGCTTTCGGAAGAGGAAGTTGAGTTTGATGGCAAAAGTCTGTCCAAGGAGCAAATGTTATCTCTTCTTGAATATTACAAGACATGTCTTGAACCTCGCCGCAAGGAGTTTCTGGAAATGTTCTTATTTGCTTTCCATGCCTGCGGACTCCGTGTAGTGGATGTGATGACCTTGCAATGGAAACATATCGATTTTTCCCGGAAAGAGTTGCGGAAAATCATGATTAAGACGAACAAACGTCACGTGATTCCACTAACGAAACCTGCCTTGCATATACTGCAGCGGTGGCAGGAGAAACGTGCTGGATGCCGGTATGTATTCAACTTAGGAAAGGACGATCTGGATCTTGATGATGCAGAAGCTCTGTACAAAGCCCGTAACAATGCAACGAAATGTATCAATCAGTCGCTGGCGGTTGTCGGAGAACAGATAGGGCTTCCGTTTACCCTCTCAATGCATGTGGCCCGGCATTCGTTTGCGGTCTTTGCACTGAACAAGGGACTTTCCATGTCGGTTGTCAGTCGTTTGCTCGGTCATGGAAGCACGGATGTCACCGAAAAGGTTTATGCCAAATTTCTGCCCGAAACGCTGTCGGCGGAAGTGGCACGTCTGAAAGAGGATTTTGCATCTCTCGAAATTGTCTGATAATTGCTAGTGCTCACAACATTTGCTAGTTTTGTATAAGCAAATAATATCTGAAATGAGTAGTCTTCAAATATCTGTTTTACTGATAAGTGCATTCATCATAGTGATGGTTTTAGCAACGATCTTCAAACGCCAGCAAAGAACAGTCTTATGGTCATCTGCCATACTGATTTTTACAGGTACTCTGATTCTTATTGGTGTCGGGGTGATCAAACTAATAAAGAACAATCAACCCGATTTTGTTGCCCTAACAGGCATCATTGTCGCTCTTGGCGGTTCTGGAGTATTGGCATACGGGGCGGAAAAACTTCATGCCAAAATGAGGGAAAAGGATAGGCAGATACTTCAGAATGCATCTATTCAGCAAGAAGGACAGAATGGTGTCGTGCTGACAGGAAGGCTTGATACTCATATGGCGAGAAAAATCTTTGCTAAAGCCATTGAAGCAGGATATATGGAAGAGGTCGGTTCTCATTATGAGTGGATTTTGAACAAAGTTCTTCTCGCATATATGTGTGGACGTATCTATTGCGAAGATTATCCTGAAAAAACCAAGTATGATGATAAGGTATTCTGGATGCCTGGCAGAGTGGAACTATTCCCGGGGACAGAACTAGATAAGTTATTTAACATGAAGGATCTGACTCAATCAAGACATTCAAGAAAAAACAAAGCAGCACCTGTAGGATCCGAGAAAATTGACAAGTTATTTGAGTAGCCAATGTGCTACTCTTTTTTTTATTTAATCCACAATGAGTTACAAACGAAATTATTTCCTGTTATATACAACTCTAACACGTCTCTAACACAATTCTAACTTACTATATAAATCATTCTAACACCCAATTCCCTAAGGAGTTTAAATCTTTGCATCGTGATTCTGGTGCGATGTGCACAATCGTACCATATCGTATAACCAGGCTGATGGTCTGAGTGTGCATCTAGACTGTTCGGCCATAATCTGAGAAAAATATGGCAAAGAACACGAATGTAGAGAAGCTATGCGACCGGGAATTGCTTGTAAAGATTCTCAGCATAGTGGAGAGACAAGAGAAACTGCCGCCTCCGGCTCATGAAGGCGGACACCGTCTATATGACAACAAGTCTTTGATGGAGAAATTGAACATCAAAGAAAAGTATCTGAAAAAGTTGCGAGACAACGGCTATCTCGGCTACTCGCGTGAAGGTGATAAATACTGGTACACGCAGGAAGACGTAGACCGCTTTCTGCGTCGTTTCCACTATGAAGCTTTCGCTATTGGTGATGAACTTCCCAAACAGGAAGGAGGTGGCTATGTTTGACACCATTCATTTGACCAACATGCTTCGTTCGGAAGTGGAAGGCATTCCGGAAACAGGTCTTCCGTTGGATGCCTTCCCGGACAAGATACAGGAGATTATCCTCAATCTTGCCAGATACGAAAATTTCAATGTGGAATATACTGCGTCTATTGTTCTTTCTGCTGTTGCTACTGCAATAGGCAACTCTTGTCATATCCGTATAAAGGGCGAGTGGAAAACTTGCCCATCCCTTTATATGATGTTGGTCGGACGTCCAGGGCTCGGAAAGACTCATCCCCTCGGTTTTATCTATAAGCCGATTAATGAGTATGATGACCGGCTGCATGAGAAATATAACAAGGAATATGACGAATATGAAAGAGCCATGTCAGCAGGCAAGCACGGAAGTGACGGGGAAGAACAACTGTTCAAGAAACCGAATTTTGTAACGACGGTCATTTATGACTCCACCCCGGAGGCGATGATGAATATTCATCAGCATAATCAGCGTGGGATAACATTGGTAGTCGATGAGATCCTGGCTTTGTTCAATTCCGTCAAAAGGTACAACAGCAAGAACAACCTCATTGAAGATCTGCTGACAGCTTATAGCGGACAGCCGTTAAAGATTATCCGCAAATCAGAATCACGTCCTGTTCTAATCAAGAATCCATGTATAAATGTCATCGGTTCAGTACAGACGAATATGCTGCAGGAAGTATTCCGTGCAGAGTTCCTAGCCAACGGATTGCTTGACCGTTTTCTGTTTGTCTATCCAAAAAACAGGAAGATATCCGGATGGAGACGGGAAGAACGGAATACGGCCCGTCCTGATATCATGAATCAATGGAGGAAAATAATCAACAGAATCCTAAGCATCCCCTGTATCTTTGATGACAAGGGTACAACGGTCAATCCCCGTATCATTACAATGTCTGACGATGCGGAAGAATATTTTTATGAATGGTACAATGGAATTATCGATGCTGTAAATGCCATTGAGGATGATGCGGATGTTGAAAGCCGCAAGATGAAACTCAACGGCCATGTAGCGCGTCTTGCCCTGTTGTTTCAGGTAATGAAATGGGCTACTGATAGTGGAGATATGCAATATATTGAGCGGGATTCCGTAGAATCGGCAATCCGTATGATTGATTATTATGAGGAAACATACAGGAGGATTCAGGAAACCATTGTCATAAACAGTATCGGTGAAACTAAGGAAGCGTGGCTTTCTCTGTTGGAAGATCGGTTTACTTCCGGTGATGCTGTTATTGCCGGTAGAAAAGTTGATATGTCCCGACGTACCGTCTATTATGCGCTTGACCAATTATGCCGGCTTAAGCACCCTCTTATAGAAAAGCTTCAGCATGGAGCCTATCGTAAACTTATGACAGAAAATACTGATGCACCTTGCACTATTGCACTTTCATCTTGCCAGGATACCGTGCAATCTTCTCAAAGTGCAAAAGTGCAGAGTGCAACCACACTAAAATCAGAGAATCATGAGTGAATACAGATTCCATTTACAGAAATACCGCCCTGGAAGCAAGACTACTTGTCCGAACTGTGGGAAAAGCCGATGTTTTGTCAGGTATATTGATGAACAAGGCAGCATTAGCTTTTCCGCTAATGTTGGTAAGTGTGATCATGAAAACAGTTGTGGCTACCACTATACACCTAAGGAATACTTCAAGGATAATCCTGATGTATTGGAAATGGATGAGGGAAGCGGCAAGTCACTTTTTTCTGCCCCTTATAAGACGGCAGATAAAATTTCGTCTTGTATTGCCCCTTCGTATATTCCTTCATCTTATGTGTTAAGGAGTCTGTCACATTATTCAATCAACCCCTTATATCATTATTTCTGTCATGTATTTGGCGAAAATGAGGCAAGCAGATTGTTTGAAATGTATCGCATAGGGACATCTTCAAAATGGGGAGGTGCAACGGTTTTCTGGCAGACAGATATAAATGGACAGGTAAGAACCGGCATGGTAATGTGCTATAATGCCGAGACAGGCCATCGGGTTAAAGAGCCTCAGGCTTTTGTCAGCTGGGCACATTCCGAGTTGAAGTTGCAGGATTTCCATTTGAAGCAATGTCTGTTTGGAGAACATCTTCTGAAAAATTCATCGTCTCCGGTAATGCTGGTGGAAAGTGAAAAGACCGCTGTTGTAATGAGCCATTTTATCCCCGATTATATATGGCTGGCAACAGGAGGAAAGAACGGTTATTTCAATAGTGAAGCCATACAGGTTCTCAGAGGCAGAGAGATTACTCTCATCCCTGATCTAGGAGCAACCGAACAATGGAAAGAAAAGTCTGCTTTGTTGTCTGGAATATGCAAACGGGTTGTTGTGTCCAATGTTTTGGAATGTACATCCGATGAAGAGCAACGCAGCCAAGGATTGGACATTGCAGACTTCTTCCTGTATTCACCATCAAAGAGGCAGATACTCCATCAGATGATACAACGTAATCCAGCATTGCAGTTGCTCATTGATGAACTGGATCTGGAACTTATTGAATAGTAAAGGAACTTGTTCCGAGGATTTATATAAAGTCCTTAACACAATAAGGACTTTTTGCCTGGCGGCAATAAAATCCGGTCATTGTCCCGCAGAGTGGACTGGCACAAGAGCAAGCTCAAATATTAATCATTTATCAAAAGAATACCCTATATGAATACAGATATTAAACAGGCCATGCATGTCGAAGCCGGGAAGTCATTCGGCACAGCAGAGGCGGATGAAAACGAAAGGCATTGGAATGATGACAAGATTGACAGAAAGAATCAGGATCCGACCAATCACTATGACAAGACCCGAATGAAACTGAATTTTGAGATTGGGCCCGATGGGAAAGTGCATCCGTTGGGATATCAGGAGAAATCGCTTGAAGCCCGTTTGCAGGAACGGTTGACTGAACTGGACTGGAAGCCTTTCAAACCGGACAGCAAAATTCAACTAAACTGTTGTGCGATATTTATCTTCGGAGGCAATCATGACCGTACGCTTGAGATGGCATTTGGAACCCAAACCGCAAATCTGGACAAGAGAGCAGACAACAGCCATCTCCAACGATGTCCGGAAATCGAACAATGGGCAAAAGATGTCTATGACTGGTGCGCCAAACGGTACGGGCAGGAAAACATAATCGGCTTCCAGGTTCATCTTGATGAGAACAGCCCGCATATCCATGCCTTGATCGTTCCTGTCGGACAACGAGCCAAAAGCGGACGCGAATGCGTCATGTGGTCGGCTAAGTTTGGCAAGAGCCGTTATGAGCATGGCCATATTCTTCGGGAAATGCACACCTCTCTATATGAAGAGGTAGGGAGCAAGTACGGGCTGGAACGTGGTGACAGTATCGATGGCCGGAACGTCAGCCATCTTGGTAAACGCGATTATATCCGGAAACTGTCCAAAGATGCGAAACAGGCGGAGAAAGCAGTCAAGGGGTTGCAGACTATGACACGGAGATTGGAAGCACAGATATTCAGGTCTCAATCCCAACTTGAAGAAATTGAGAAGTCTCTGGCTTCCGGCAAAATCGCTCTTCAGGAATATGAAATTCAAAAGACCAGGATACAAAAACAGATTTCCGAATACCAGTCAAAGCTTGAAGACAAGGCATGTAAGCTTCAAGAAAAGGAGCAGGAACTGGAGCAGATGACAAAGAATATAGACCATCTCGGTAGAGTGGCGCAACCTTTCCGCAATCACAAAATAGATTTTGAGTCGCCACGAATCACTGGTAAACCTCCGATATTCGGTGTTGACAAACGGATTGAAGAACAGAACAGGTCTATCGCCAGCCGATTCGTGAAGATTGTCCGTCAGATTGAAGAACTGTATCGGAAAGATGCCGAACAGCAAATACAGGCGGTGCGGAATAATGCGTTGCTGGACTATCGGGAGCTTAAATGGCTGCAACAGGAGTATACACGACTGACGGATTTCAACGATAATCAGACAGAACAGATGCAGACGTTTCTTGACCAGCTGGCTGAGCCTTCTGTGCGGGTACGAATCTTCTCTATCGCTGATGCTTTGATTGGTGGACAGCCTGTCGCTGTTTCATCCGGCGGAGGTGGTGGCAACTCCGACTCCGACCTTCGCTGGGACGGAAGAAGGCTGGATGAGGAGGAAGAGGCGTATCGGAGAAGGTGTCTGATGTTTGCAATAAGAATGGTAGCAGGACATGGTGAAAAAAGAAACTACAGAAAGAGGAGAATATAGAAAATATAAGTTTTATTGTTTCGTTTTATTGGGTAAATGGACCGTTATAATTATTTTTGCATATATGAAAAAAGTAGATAAATATTCAGCAAAACCATTTGTCAAGTGGGTTGGGGGGAAAACCCAACTTCTTGACGATATAAAGAATACCCTACCTCGCGATCTGTCGCAACGGGGAGAAGTAGTTTATGTCGAACCATTTGTTGGTGGAGGAGCTGTTATGTTCTGGATTCTACAAGAATATCCTAACATAACAAAAGCTGTAATCAATGATATAAATGAAGAGTTAATTTGTACATATCGTGTAATAAAATCCGATGTGGAAAAATTAATTCTTGAATTGACACGAATACAAACTGAGTATCTTGCTCTTGATGACGTTGCACGAAAAGATTATTATTTATCTCAACGTGAACGTTATAATGAAAAAAATAATTCAGAACTTGAAACTGCTGCATTATTTATTTTCCTAAATCGAACTTGCTTTAATGGACTGTATCGTGTAAACTCTAAAGGAAAGTTCAATGTCCCACATGGGAGATATGCTAATCCCAAAATTTGCGATGCGGAGACATTGAGGGCGGATTCTGCTATTTTACAACGTGTTGAGATTCTTTGTGGTGATTTTGCACAAACGGGTAAATATGCAGATGATAATGCCTTGTATTATTTTGACCCACCATATCGCCCATTAACAGAGACTTCAGCATTTACTTCTTATGCAAAAGATGGTTTTGACGACACTGAACAGACTCGGTTACGTGATTTTTGCGAGCAGATTGCAACACATAAATCCTTATTTGTGGCAAGTAATTCAGACCCTCAAAATGTAGATAATGGAGATGATTTCTTTGATCATCTTTACAATAGATTTTCCATTAAAAGAGTTTCTGCTGCGAGGATGATAAATTCAAAAGGAAATGGACGAGGAGCTATTTCTGAGATAATGATTTCCAATGTGGCCAATGCTTACTGATATGAGAAACTTTGATACTTGGCTAGCTGGTTTTAGACCTTCTATCGCTGATTATAAATATTACGTTGACTTCAATAAGGTTTTCAATAATGTGGAAGCCATTAAAATTCCACTCAATATCTTGAATTCGCTTATCGGTTCCAGAAATATAGAGGATGAATTCAGAAATATTTTGGAACAATATCCGGAAACTCTAAGATGTATTCCTATTCTTTTAGCCAAGCGTGAACTTGATATTATGGCTATGGATGAAGAGGGACAGATTGATTTTCATTTTGACAAACCAAATTGCACGAATGAAGACTATGTCAAATTCATGCGAAAGACCGGTCTTTTTGATCTGATGGAGAATCATATTGTCAACAATCTTGTAGATTATGTAACCGGAATAGAAACGGGACTTGACTCCAATGGTCGCAAAAATCGTGGCGGTCATCTTATGGAGAATCTTGTAGAGAACTTTCTTTGTAAAGCAGGGCTTGTGAAAGGCATTGATTATTTCAAGGAAATGTATATTCACGAAATAGAGGCTAAATGGGGAATAGATCTGTCTTCGATTTCCAATAATGGTGGCGCAGAAAAAAGATTTGATTTTGTTGTAAAAGGAGAGAATGCCATTTATGGAATAGAAACTAACTTTTATTCTAGCAGTGGTTCCAAGTTGAATGAAACGGCACGCAGTTACAAAACTATTACCATGGAAACCAAAGATTTGGGATATTTCAAATTTGTTTGGTTTACGGATGGTTGCGGCTGGCACAGTGCAAAGAATAATCTGAAAGAAACGTTTGATGTATTGGAACATTTGTATAACATTGCGGATCTTGAAAGTGGAATAATATCAAAAGTACTTGTTTAAATGCCTATAGCTTACTATAAGTCAGAAAATAAGGATTTTACCCTTTTGAAAGGAGATTGTATCGAACTTCTGAATTCTTTTGATTTTAAGTTTGATATGATTTTCGCAGATCCTCCGTATCACTTATCAAACGGAGGAATAAGCGTTCAAAGCGGTAAAATGGTTTCTGTCAATAAGGGTGAATGGGATAAATCTAACGGATATGAGGAAGATTATCTGTTTGATAAATCATGGATTGCTGCCTGTCGCAATAAGTTGAAAAGCAATGGAACAATTTGGATAAGTGGTACTTATCATAATATTTTCTCAGTAGCTCGGTGCTTAACAGAATTAGGCTTCAAGATATTGAACTGCATTACATGGGAAAAAACAAACCCACCACCAAATTTGTCCTGTAAATATTTTACTTATTCTGCTGAGTATATCCTTTGGGCTCGTAAAGAGTACAAAGTGCCCCATTTTTTTAACTATGAGCTTATGAAAAAGATCAATGGTGGCACTCAGATGCGTGATGTTTGGCGATTACCTGCAATTGCACGATGGGAAAAGTCTTGTGGAAAACACCCTACTCAAAAACCATTGTGCGTTCTGTCGCGAATCATTCAGGCGTCAACTCTTCCTGGTGCATGGATTTTAGATCCATTTACAGGTAGTAGTACAACAGGTATCGCGGCAAGTCTATTGGGACGTCGATTTCTTGGTGTAGATCAAAATGATGAATTCTTGGAACTAAGTAAGGCCCGCCGAGAGGAAATCAACGATCCCTCAAAACGCACTTTGTATTTGGAGAAGCTTCAAAGGCAAGCACAGTTATTTGAAGATAATGAAATTCAGGTTATTAATGAACCTTCTGTAGAATATGGAATGGACTTACCGTTTTAATTCCAGATATTACATAGTCCATTATATAGCATAGCTCTTCCGCTTCGATTCCAATATGTTATATCCTGTTCTATGAAAAGCCATTTTAATGACTTGAAGATAACTTCTATAGAGTGTCCAGATGTAAATGAAAATTGGAAATATTCAGAATCATTGATCTGTTCACAAGTATAAGTCTTATCCAACAACTCTTTTAACCGAGAAAATTCAGTAGGATTTTCAGCTTTTTTATTGATTAAATCATTTGTTATATCATCATGGCTTGGACGATTCCCAGTTGAAATGATATTACCATGTTTTCCATATCTAAATTGTGTGTTCTCAACCCTAACTTCAAAATCAACACCTTTATTTAGGGCTGTAGGACGTTTAAGATAAATGCGATTATTATTTTGTAATGTTTCTACAAAGTAATAATATTCTGTAACTGATATTGTTGTGCCAGGCTGTTCCTTTAAAAACTCTTCAATGAGCTGTTTTCGGTAAGATGCCTTATTGGTTGCTGTAATATTAAGTGTTATATTTGTAGCGATATTATTTTTGTAAAAGTTCTTGTATCTGGATATTTAGAGCTTTCGCAATTTTTTCCATATTGCGGAGAGTTATTTTTTTTCGGCGCGTTCAATCATACCGATATATGTTCTGTGAACACCTGCGAGTTCAGCGAGTTTCTCTTGTGATAATCCTTGGCTAATCCGATATTTCTGTACATTATGTCCAAATAAAAGCAGAATAGATTCATTTTTCATCGCTTAAATGCTATAAATTTTATTCTATTAATTGCAAATTTATAGTTGCTAACCATAGTCATCAACATACTATAGTTAGCATACGATAAAATCTATATTATAAGAGTCATAAACTTTTGTAATATCAGCTTCTTGAATAGTTATCATTTTGATTTGTTTATAGCTACTTCTATTTGAACTAAAAAATATATCTTTGTAACCATAATATAACCAAGGAGATAAATATATGGAGCCAGTTTATGTTGATGTACATATTCACACATCAGAGAATCCTGATAATCTAAATCAGAATTATGATATAGATACGTTATTTGAAAAAGTAAGAGAGCAAGCACAAGGACAACATGCACTTATCTCTCTTACAGATCACAATACAATAAATCAAAAAGCATATCTTGATGCTATAGCAAAGTGTGGAACGGACATACATTTATTGCTTGGTGTTGAACTGCATATTCATTATTCAGTAGATACAGAAGCTTATCATTGTCATATATTTTTCAAGGATAACATCTCTGCACAAAAAATAGATGAAATAAATAAAATTCTTGATAGCTTATATAAACAAAAGACTGTTGTAAAAACAGATAAAAACATCCCTACTCTAGACAAAGTTATCAATGAGTTTGATTCATATGATTTTGTTCTACTCCCTCATGGTGGGCAATCACACGCTACATTCGACAAAGCTATCCCCAAAGGTAAGAAGTTTGACACGATGATGGAACGTAGTGTTTATTATAATCAATTTGACGGTTTTACAGCAAGAAGCGATAGCGGTCGTGAAGAAACGGATAAATATTTCCAACGTCTTGGAATTAGTGGATTTGTGAATCTTATTACATGTTCAGATAATTATATACCTAGTAATTATCCTGCTGCCAAAGCTAAAGATGCAGAACCGCTTATTCCAACTTGGATGTTTTCTGAACCAACATTTGATGGCTTTCGTATTTCTTTGTCAGAAAAATCACGTTTGGTATATTGTAATCAGAAACCAGAATCTTGGTCTGAAAAAATTGATTGTGTAAAGTACTCAAATGAAAAAATTGATATAGATGTAAAATTTTGTTCTGGATTAAATGTTGTTATTGGAGGATCGTCAAGTGGCAAAACTCTACTGGTTGATTCAATTTGGCGTAAATTGTCACATACAAATTTTGATGATTCTCATTATAATAGTTTTGACGTCGAGAACTTAAATGTTGTTAATCCGTCAGGAATACATCCTCATTATCTTGGACAAAATTATATAATGAAAGTAGTAGGTGATGAAGAAGAACATAATATTGAAGATATTGATATTATCCGCAGTTTATTCCCGGATAATAAAGAGGTTGTTAATAGAGTAAATACGAGTTTGGCTAAATTGAAAAATGATATCACACAATTAATTCAAACTGTAGAAGATATTAAATCTATTGAGGATAAATTAAATACTACATCTCAAATTGGGCGTTTATTGGTTTTTAATGTCGTTAAACAAAACATTATTACAGGGTTTATGCCTCAAGAAGAAAACCGTGATATAATAAGATACGGCGAAGACAAAAAAGAAGCACACATTACTGCTTTGCTTGAAATTAAAGAGGTGTTAAATAGAAATCCATTCGTAGAGGAGCAGAATGTAATGATAGACGGACTTATTGCTATGCTGCAGGAGGTTTATCGTTATAGTGAAATGGAGACCATGGTATATAAAGAAATAAAAGGAGCCTTAGATAATTATGCTTCGCAGTTAAGGACAGAAAGTCAAGAAGATCAAACAAAAACACAAGAATTCAATAATTTATTAGAGTGTGCGAAACAATATGTCTATTTAAATAGGAAATTCATGAAGCATCTTAATTCTATAGCTGCTTATCATGACGAGATTGAGACAAAGGAAATTGTATCATCTGGGCATCACCTATATATTAGTAATCAATTTAAGATGAATAAAGATGTCGTTCTTAATGCGTTTAACTACATGCTGAAAACTGGAAAGAAAATTGTTCGCTTTGATGATATTCGTCCGCAATGCTTGTATGAATCAAATTTCAGCAAACAAAAGCCTAAAGTGCAAGATTACAACGATTTTATTGATAGGGTATACAATGAGTTTGTAGCAATGAATAAAACCGTCTATAAGATAAAGACAAAAGATGGTAAAGATTTTGAAAGCCTTAGTGCAGGTTGGAAGACTTCTGTTCTTTTGGATTTGATTTTAGGTTACGATAAAGATATTGCGCCTATTATCATTGATCAACCAGAAGATAATTTGGCTACGAAATATATTAATGACGGTCTTGTAGAGGCTATAAAAAAAGTAAAAAAGAATAAGCAGATCATATTAGTCTCTCATAATGCAACAATTCCAATGATGGGAGACGCTCAACAAATAATATATTGTGAAAATAGTCAAGGAAAGATTGTTATTCGTTCAGCTCCTTTAGAGGGGGAGATTAACGGAACACCTGTTCTTGATTTAATTGCTTCAATAACAGATGGGGGAAAGCCTTCAATTAAGAAAAGAGTAAAAAAATATAATCTTAAAAAATTTACTGAATAATATGAAACTACATTTTTGTAAAAACGCAACCGGAAATATTCAAGTTCAAATTGAGACAGGAACTGTTTTGTCGGAGTTTAATTATATTGAAATGTTGAAACAACTGACTCAAGATAATCAGATAGAGTGTGATTGGGGTGATCTTGATGAAAGTGAACGTGCGAAGTTAAAAGAACTCCTTGATAAAATCAAGGAAGCTGTTAGTGCTGGCATGAATAAACCTTTAGAATGATATATAAGATTTTATCGTGTTTATGGTATAAAATTGTATGTCAATTAAATCTTCAGATTGCACCAAATATCTATTGGTTGCATGGCTGATTTATCCAAACATGGGGAAATAAAGGTAAAATCAGATCATCACAATAGCAAAAGTAGTTGTTAAAACACAGTTGTTAGAGAAAAAGTATATTCTTCAAACCTGTCTAAATTTTAAATAATGAATCTCCCTCTTGATTATATATTTATTGACACATCAGTCTTTCAACAAGAATGTTTTTTTAAGAATACAGGACGAGTTAGCAAATTGTTTAATCTTGCTAAAGATGGTTATATTCGTATTTTACTGCCTATTATCACCGAGAAAGAATGGCTAAAACACTTCAGAGAACAAGCAGAATTTAATATAAAGAGTAGAGAAATAGAAAGAAAACTTGAGTTGCTTGGGCATAATGAATCTGCTTCTGAGTTTCTCAAGCAATATAATATTTTGTTGGATAGCTTTGATGTATCGAGAGAAATAGAAAATAATTTTAAAATGTATATAAGCCATGATGGAATTATTAGAATAGACTATTCTTTCTTTGAAGATGCAATAGCTGGAGTATTTGACAAATATTTTAAGCAAGAAAAACCGTTTGGATCTGGAGGTAAAGCAAAAGAGTTTCCAGATGCTTTTGTATTGGCAGCATTGGAAAAATATGCTAAAAAAAATAAATTGGATCGCATCGTAATTTTTTCATCAGATAAAGATATGTTAGGGTATCGCTGTCCGTTGTTAGTGACGCAACCTGTAAACGAATATCTTAATAATTTGCTAGAGGAAAGAATTCCTGTTGCGAACAAGAAAGAGAAACAAAGAATAGATATTGACAAGTTATTCAACTATATACATGCTGGCAAACCAGAATTTAAGTCTGCTTTAAGGAAACATATAGAACAATATTTGACAGATACAGATTGTTATACACTTCACTTCTGCTATGCAGATATAGAGGATGTTTCAGATCTTAAATTCTCCATTGAAATAACAGCAAAAGATATGGATATACTTTCGGTATCCGATGATAGTATTGAAGCTGTATGTTTCCCTGAAATTGATGGAACTGTGCAGGTTACTCATTTTAGCGAAGAAGATAGTATATGGGATTCGGAAGAAAAGGAATGGTTTTATGAATCTTATAAAACAACTGAAGTTGAGATATCTTCCTATTTTCCAGTCGTAGTAAGAATGGAACGAAATGAATTAGATATGGGGCAAGATCCTGATGTAAAAATCGTGGATATAGATTTCAGACCGCTGCAAAGCTCGTTGGATAATGATAATTATTAAATATCCAAAATGAGCTTCTGAATATATATGATTTTGCATTTATAAATGTTCGCCCCTCTTTCCTTCCATCGCCCCAGCCCGCCTCAGATGGTGTGGTTTATTTGCGCAGATATCATTGATTATGATAATCTATAATTGACTTTCCTTTTTAAGAACGAATAAATTTTATGCCTCATAGATTTCAAAAAATAGACTGGAAAAAAACATTGGATTCCATACCTAAAGATGTTGCCGATTTATTGCAAAAAGGTTTTGACGAGCAAAATGAAAAAGACTTTATTTCATTGAGCACTTTCCTTAAACAAGGAAAGTGTAGTTTATGCGGACATTCTTTGGATTACTATGATGAGAATGCACCTTGTTTTCATCTTCTTTTGAATCCGAAACTAAGACGAAAGGTTCGTGAAAATCTTTTCTCAAGACCTATAAGTTTTATAAAGTTATATACATATCTTGCATGGGTGGCAAATAGTGAAAAACCATTCGAAAATATTAATGATATACTTTGTGATATTTCAGATAAGCGTTTATTTGAAGCTACCATTCGTTATAAAAATATCCAATGGTCATTTTGTTTTGGTAAAGAAGACCTCGAAGGTCACCATGGAAGTAAAATAGGAAAGATGCCTCATTATCATTTTCAAATGTCCGTGGATAATAATATAATTGTATCATATAATAGTACTCACATTCAATTTACACCTGATGATTTTATGTATTTTGAAATGATCCGACAAAATGCAATTCAAATTGATCCTCAATATGCATCAGGTTTAGATATGCTAAAGGGCATATTGCAGGTTAGTGTATTACCTAATGGCTTTGTAGAATTTGTTGAGACAATCTCAGAAGAAGAAACACATATAACTTATGTTGTACCTAAAACTATAACTCAAGAGCAACTGTTAGAAGTTGGAAAAATTTTTGAGAACTCTAATATGGAGGTTTATAAAATGATTGATGAACTTAATACTGAAAAAGGATATAATATAAAGTATTGTGTTTTTTCCAGAATGAAAGATAATCCTATAAAGAAGGCTAAACGTATATGATTTGTTGAAGAGTTTGTTTGTCCACAAAATCCTCCTATCGCCTCAGACCGTCTCAGACGGTGCGGTTTGTTTGCGCAAAATTCATTGATTGTTGTATAATATACTGATAATCAATACAAATAAATTTCTTCAACGAGGAAGAGTATTAGCAGTCTAGGATTCGCAGAGAAAGTCATTTCAGCGAGCAAATCCGTAATCTTGAACCAAATGGGGACACAACGGAACGCCCGGAAACAATAACGGGACTCCGCCCGAACAAATACTGAACACCGTGGGCGCTCCGTGCCCCACAAAGCGAGTTAGGTCATATCGTGCCTGACTCGCTTTTGTTTTTTAGCGAGGCCCCCGCGCCCATACCTGTCCGTTCAGAACCACTCCGGGCGGCTCTCAAGTGCAAAAACGCCCGACTTGCACGCGAAAGGATTGGCCGGGCGGCTCTCAAGTGCAAAAACGCCCGACTTGCACGCGAAAGGATTGGCTGGGCGGCTCTCAAGTGCAAAAACGCCCGACTTGCATGCGAAAGGATTGGCCGGGCGGC
>JAQYTJ010000009.1 GCA_028724885.1 Bacteroidales bacterium
TGTTCATGAATATTTTGAAGTTTCGTGAAATCCTCGCCGCTGTTTAAAACCAATCGTCGTTGCTGGCAAAGTAAGTCGCCAGGAAGGTTCAATGTTAGGACTTTTGGAACGTTTTTCTTGGATTTTTTACGATCCGGCAGGTGGCAAATTAGGACTTATCGGACATCACTTGCCGGCAATTAATTGATTATTAATACATTTAAAAGTCAAATTTTTCATAAGCCATTTTCGAAGATTTTAAGATTGAATTTACGTAGGAGCGAGAGAACTTAACTGTACAACACATTCGCCCTCAGCAGCCCAGAAGACACTGCCTCCTACGTGACATGGCAGCGCAGAGAGATGCTACTTACTAAATTATTATGTTTCAGAACATTGCGAATGAGAAAATGTGCCTTCAGCACAAATTGAAGCCATTGGAAATCATAATTTGACTAAAAAACGTTCCAAAAATCCTAACATCGTAATGTGCGCAAGGCTAGTTTTGCAATCAGAAAACGCATTTTAATTTTCATAAAAATGGCTTATACAGTAACGAAACGCACATCCTACGGCCAAAGGGTAAAGAACTCTTTCGGCGGAATCTTTTTGGGCATCCTTCTTTTCATAGCTGGTACCTGTCTGCTATGGTGGAACGAAGGCAGAGCAGTCAAGACCACGAAAATGCTTAAAGAGGCCCAAGCCAACTATGTTGAAATGGGCGACATTAATTCGATCAATCCCGAATATGACGGCAAGCTCGTCCATGCGACAGGCCTAGCGGTAACGGACGATGTCCTGACTGACCCTATATTCAATGTCGCCTGCACTGCCCTCAACCTGTCCAGAAAAGTCGAATACTATCAATGGGTAGAGCATTCTAAAACGATGAAGAAAGACAAGATTGGAGGCGGTGAGGAGGAGACAACGACCTACACCTACGACAAGCAATGGTCGGACAAGGCCATAGAATCATCAAAGTTCGCCGACCCACAGTACCATAACGCCAATTTCGTGCTGCTCAATGGGATTGAGGATGAAAAATTATACGCCAGCCATGTCTCTTTCGGTGCCTACAAGCTTAACGAAAACCAGATTCATTCTATCGGAACAATCGAGAAGCTGAATGTGGAATTGCCAGAGGGCATCGTGAAATCCCTCAGCGAGAACGCTGCGCAGTCTATGAAAGACTACAGAAACAAAATCCTTAAGGAGCGTGTCGCTGCAGACAGCACATCCGGCAGCAGTCTTGTTCACGTGAATGGAAACGTAGTCTATGTTGGAAGGTCCGCCAATTCTCCTCAAATCGGCGACATGAGGATTATCTTCGAGAAAGCCGTGCCCGGAAATGTTTCACTGATTGCAGTTGTCAGTGGGGACACTTTTACCGGCTACACTGCCAAGAATGGCAAGATTATGTCCGTTATCACAAATGGGACACAAGCCGCTGAAGCCATGTTCGCCTCCGAGCATGCCACCAACAAGGCGGTGCTCTGGATTTTTAGGATTGTCGGCGTGCTGATCGTAATCTTTGGTCTCAGGAACATATTCGATTTCCTCCATACGCTTGCGAAAGTGCTTCCTTTCTTAGCCAACATTATCGGCTTTGGAGTCGGCGCAGTCTGCTCCATCATAGGATTCGTCTGGTCTCTGCTGATCATAGCGCTCGCATGGCTATTCTACAGGCCTATGCTTGGCATATTACTCATTGTAATTGCAGCAGCAATCATATTCCTATTCTCAAAGAAAAGCAAAGAGCTGTTGAGGAAGAATGCCACAGCCACCACTGAAGAGCCAGCTACGACTGATCAACTACAAAATCCATAAAGAATATTAATATGAAAACATTTAAAACTAAAGCCAACATTTTATCTTTCTTTGTGCTGGCATTGGCAACCCTGGGCATCAATGCCCAGCCAAAGGAAGTGCACATCCTGTCCGTAAACGACATGCATGCTGCCATAGACAGGTTTCCTAAATTCACGATGGTCGTGGACAGCCTGAGAAGCGAGCATCCTGATCTTCTTCTGCTTGCCGCAGGAGACAACCGTACAGGTAATCCAGTAAATGACAAGCACGAAGTGCCATCGAAGCCAATGGTGGAATTCATGAATCTGGTAGGCTTCGACTATTCGGCAATTGGCAATCACGAGTTCGACGGTGGCGTAGACAACTTCCGCTCAGTAATAAATAGTTCAGATTGCCGATATCTTTGCGCCAACATGCAAGCCCCCGATTCGTTAAATCTGGACGTGCGTCCTCTTGCCGTGACAGAGAGGAACGGCGTGCGGATAGGCATACTCGGACTTCTCCAGATCAACAGCTATTCAGGCTATCCTGACGCTCACCCAAAAGTTTTCGGCCCTATCAAATTCGAAAGCGCACCGAAGGCGGCAAACAAATATGCCTGGATAGATTCGCAATGTGATGTACTCATTCTTCTGACCCACAATGGTATCGAGGATGACATCGCACTGGCGAAGCACTATCCGGAGCCTGACCTGATTGTAGGAGGCCACTCGCACTCATTACTGGAGCCATGCGTCATCGAGAATGGAGTCATGATAACACAGGCCGAACGCTGGCTGAAATATGCGACGCATATCATTCTCTCGGTGGAAAACGGGAGGGTTATCAATCGCAAGGCCGAGCTTATAGACGTAGCCAACTACCCTAAGGAAGACCCTAAGGCTCTGGCAATGCTGGAAGAATTCAACAGCGTCCCTACCCTGTCCCGGGTACTTACGCAGTCCCTCTCTGATCTCGGCAGCAAGGAAGAGCTGGGATGCCTCATGGCCGATGCAATGCGAAACGAGTGCGGTGTCGACATAGCCATACAAAATTCCGGTGGCGTGAGGTACGACTCTAAATCAAAAGGGAATTTTACCGTCAACGATGTCTATAAACTCGACCCTTTTGAAAACGAGGTCTATGAATATGAACTGAGCGGGGACGAGGTTGCAGAATTCCTGAAGGAGATCTGCATTACAGATGACTATGGCCCGGCATTCGTCTCCGGCATCAAATACGAGATTACCCTCGGGAAAGACAACAAAGACGTGAGAGAAGTGAGGATTACCATGCCGGACGGCAGCAAATTCAACACGCAGAAGAAATACAAAGTCGTGGCGAGTTCCTACATCGGCTCTACAGCCAAGTTCAGCAAATCGGGAACGCATCGCAACACTTTCATGGTCCAGACAGAATGCCTGATGAACTATCTCAGCAAACAGCCGGCAATCGACTATAAGGGTGCCGACTGCGTGGAAATAAAGAAGGCTTCTTAATATAACGTCAATTTTGCGACTTTAGCATTTACCGGACTCCTCTGGAAACTGCACACCGGGACTGGGTTTCGGGCCTAGCGGTGTGTAAAAGCGCCGATTCGCACACGGGGAAGTGAGGTTCAGTCCATGGTGGGTTCTCTTTGAAGATAAGGTCCCTTGGGCAATTTGGATATCGTAACAATTTTGCTAATTTCGCTAAGTCAATCGAAAATCGTCTCATGAAGATAATTGAAGAACCCATAACAAGGAATGAGTTGAAGGCAATCGCAGCCAACACATTCGGAGACATGGTGAAAGCCGTAGCCGATATTGATAAAGGTCTGCTTTGCATCGATGCAGAACTGCACTCAGACATGGAAAAATCACTCATAGAGCAAGGTTCCCTCCAAGAGAATCTCTGGGGGTTCAACATCTACCCTGACTTGGAGAAGGACGAGTGCATCGAGTTCGATTCATTAATCAATATCAGGCCTTGGCAGAACAACAGAAGTCGAGACATCGAGGATGAAGGCATCCGCAAGAAAATCACTGACTTGACGTTTAGCAAAATTATTTTCTAGAATATGCAGCATCAAGGGTTGGCAAATGGCCGTTGGGCGGAAATGAGTCTTGCTGAACAGCTAGGGAATGTCGGCAGCGAGGTCAACAGATCCATTTCATGGCGAAAGAGAGGGAACGAGGTTCTATCCCGGAAAGCCTTCGACAGGGCATTGGAGCTCATCGATTTGACCATAGGCTCGCACCTGCGTCCCGCCGCATTGAAAGAGGTTCTCAGACTACGCGACCTGTATTGCGAAGCATATCTAGACAAGAATGCGGCGGATCTCGAGTACGTAAATAAGTATCTCTACTATTTCGCACTCTTAAAGTAATTCAGCGATACTCGGGTAGGCAGATGGTAGTGAAACGGAGCCGTTGCCGTGTGCAGGAGCGCCGATTCGCACACGGGGCTGGGTTTCGGGCCTAGCGGTGTGTAAAAGCGCCGATTCGCACACCGAAACGGGAGTCAAGCCCACGGTGGTAAGCATGGTCGAATAAGGGACGGCCGGTAGGGCCGTCCCATTTTGATAGGTAAGTTATTGTTAGAACATTTATTGGTAATAAATGTGTTAATCCATGACTTGTATTTTCAGGGTTCTGGACACAGAGCCGATCGTGACGGTAATCGTGGCTGTTCCCACAGCAACGCCCTTGATTGCAAATCCGTTGTACTCGCCTCCTCCAATGGTGGTTTTCGACACCGTGGCCACACCACTATTGGAAGAGCTTACCGAGAAGTCTGAAGCAGGGAGGATATCTTTCTTGATATAGTCGGACGTAGTGATCCCACTATTCTTCTTCGAGAAGTAATATGTATTTGCTCTGTTCAGGGAAATTTCCACCGTCGAACCGTCTGGGGTTATCTTATCAGCCCAAACCTGCACGAACCACATCGGGTAGACCATGATGGCGGCTTTTGCAGTCACGGAACCAGCTTTGACATCTAAATTGAAGCCGACATAGTTGCTGATGAGCTTATTCGCCGTGTACGATCCACCACCTTTGGAGGTCAAATAGGAACTTATAGGGCTCACCTGCAAAGTTCCGTGTTTAAGTTATCCAAAGATCTTATAGATTCTATACATGAAGAAGGTATAGTCGCTTACACCTCGTAGTTGGGATCTAAAAGTTTTGATCTTTGAGTTTAGAGATTCAGCGCCTGCGTT
>JAQYTJ010000010.1 GCA_028724885.1 Bacteroidales bacterium
GGCGATGGGCGGACGAACATGAGTTCGGCGAGGCCTTGTTTTCTCCCGATGGCGCAGCCGAGTACGATGCCATCATGGCAGGCATCGGTCAGGATCAGCTCCGGCTGGTGGGGCCGGACCTCATTTACGGTCGCCTGTTCGATGAAATTGGGTTCGGAGCCGTCAGGACATGCGATTGACGATTTGTTTTTTGGAGAAAACAGGCTCTTTATAAAAACTGTGTATGTCATGAAATTTAGATGGTTACGCAAGAAATCTTCCGAATCGCCCAAAAAAGATGGTTCTTTGAAAGACTTGTATTCCCGTTTTCCCGATTACTCAGCTCTTACCCCTGAAGACGAGGATAAATTTGATGATTTGCTGACAGAGTTGTTCATCGATTATTTCGGACGGGTTTCCACGCTACGTCGGCATGAAGTCCTGGCAAGTTGGAACTATGACTTTCCAAAGGCCATCTTGGAATGGGCCGTTTCTCAGGCTGACACGGATATTGCGACCGCACAAATGGTCTATTGGCGGATGGAACCCGAATCTGTTCGGGACTGCGAAGTCGAAGAAGACCTTCCTATCGTGGAAACTGTCGAACATCGGATTGGGCAAGGCTTCTACCAAGACAATGGTTGGGCTTACGATCCAAGAAACGATTATGGAAACAATGCGGTCAAAAACAACACGGAAAACACTCCGGAGGAATTCTATCCGGCCGAATTGTTGAAGACCCGTACGGGAAGGCATATCAATGGAATACAAACCAATGATGCTATTCCGGAAGAACTCTATCCCGCATACGTCCGCCTTGTCCTGGCATTAGGACTAGAAGATTACTACCTGTAAAGGCATACGACTATTAATAGCCTCTTTGGACTTTCAATAGGTAGAATTGTCACATTATTTGATACATTCTATACGAAAAATCCCCCTCAAACTGCTCTGAGAGGGATTTCCGTGGAGCATAGGAGATTCGAACTCCTGACCTCTTGCATGCCATGCAAGCGCTCTACCAGCTGAGCTAATGCCCCATTGGTTTGGATTGCAAATATAGGAATAATCCGTCAATCTGCAATCCCTGTTAATAATTTATGACAAATTTCATATTTGCAAAAAGCTTTGAGCGTGAGGTCGGCCTACGCATCCTATTAATTATCAATATTTCCGAAAGCACTGCTTCACGCTCATACTCCTAAAGATTGTTGCGAGTGTCTAGATAAGGGAGCTTGTACGGGCGACGGTAGTCGTAGTAGTACAGCCTATGGTTAGCAGCTTCCTTATCACCTTCAAAGCTAAGGGTCGCAGGATTCCAGTGAACCGGACGATTAAGCTCGCGGGCGATATTCGTCAGGCAGCAGAGAGTGTTCGTGCTGGTTCCGCACTCGACAGGAGCGATAGGGTCCCTATGCTCACGAATCGCATCCAGGAAGTTCTGCATGTGAGGAGAGCTGACCTCGTACTGGCCGGCCTTAACCTCTTCCTGGATCTTCTTCATAAGCTTAGGATCAGAGCACTCGATGTAGCCTCTCGCAACCTTAATCCAGCCTTTGTCGCCAATGAACTTGAGACCCTGCCAATCAGGCTTCTCCTCGTCGAAAGGCTGCTCTGTCATCACCACGCCGTTTGCATATTTCATAGTGTCATGCTCGGCACCGTTGTACCCCTTAGGAATGAATTCCACTGGGCCTGAGCCATCCATTCCGAGTGCAGCCTGAGCTATGTCGTACATGTGAGCGCCCCAGTCAGCAGGATAGCCGTTCCCAGTTTCGCAATACCAACGCCAAGCGCCCCAGAGCTGCTCGTCCTGAGGTGGATCGAGGGAGACAACAGGGCAGATATCTGAATGGTAATGGATCTTCTGATCATTGAGAGGCCCAAGCCACATGTTGAAATTCAGATTGGCAGGCACTGGCATTTCAGGAAGATCGAAAAGCTTTGGAGGATCCCCAACCCTAGCATAGATCTTGTCTACGTGACCGATTGCCTTCTCACGAACCATCTTAATCGCTTGCTGGAACTCAGCACTGGAACGCTGCTGGCTTCCCATCTGCAAAATTCTGCCATTATGTCTGACAGCGGTCTGAACAGCAAGACCTTCAGTGATGGTGTAGGCCTGAGGCTTCTGCAGATAGACATCCTTGCCAGCATCAACCGCACCGATCGTAATCAGGGCGTGCCAGTGATCAGGAGTTTCAATGCCAACCGCATCGATGTCTCTTCTTTCTAGGAGATCTTGGTAAAACTCATACATGTCGCATCGCTCGTTCATTCCATTCTCTTTCTGCCACTTAGTGACATCCCTTCTGAATCGTTCACGCTTGATGGAATCCACATCGCAGCATGCTGCTACCTGAACACCAGGGCAAGCAGAAAAGCTATTGAAATCACTTCTTCCCTGCCTGCCAAGTCCGATGAACCCAAGAACAATCATATCGCTTGGCGCGATTTTCTTTCCTTTCTGCGCTCCTTCCGGAATAGTCCAGCTAGGCAGAATAGTTAAGCTCGCAAGACCTAAAGCCGAATAACTGATGAAATCTCTTCTAGAAATTTTTGGATTCATGCAATTAATTATATAGTATTCGTTTCTTCATCTTGATATTTCAAAATAGTATATCGGGCGGCCCTCACCTCGTCAGGCCTTGAGATAGGCATATTGCGAGGAGCGGTCTTCAACAAATCAGGATTCTCGGCAGCTTCAACAGCTATTTTCTTCATCACATCAATGAAGGCATCCAGCGTCTCTTTCGACTCAGTCTCCGTAGGCTCGATCATTAGAGCCTGATGAAAAAGTAGAGGGAAATAGATAGTAGGTGCATGGAAGCCATAGTCCAAAAGCCTCTTAGCAACATCAAGCGTAGTCGCACCCTTGCCGTCAGAAGCTTTAGAAGCACCGTCATCAATCAGCCCGTCAAATACGAATTCGTGCTTGCATACCGATGGAATAGGAAGCTTGTAGCTGTCTTTCAAGGATTCCTTGACGTAGTTAGCATTCAGAGATGCCAGTTTGCCCAAGAGCTTGACGTTCTGCTTACCGATCATTAGTATGTAAGCGTATGCCCTAAGTGTCACGAGGAAGTTCCCAAGGAAACCCGAAACCTCGCCAGCACTCTCAGAGCAGCATTCAGCGTTCTTGACAGTACTTGACTTCCCAGCTCCAGCGCGGCCAATTACGGCGAAACTTCCAGCAGAAGTCTTTACTACCCTAGGAACAGGCAGATATGGCACCAGTTTCTCGCAAACGCCTACCGGCCCTGAGCCAGGACCGCCACCGCCATGAGGGGTGGAGAACGACTTGTGCAGATTCAGATGCAATACGTCAAATCCCATGTCACCCGGACGTGCGACTCCAAGAAGCGGATTCATATTAGCCCCATCGTAATAGAGCAGACCTCCGCAGCCGTGAACAAGATTTGCTATCTCAAGGATTTCTTTCTCAAATAGGCCGAGCGTGTTAGGGTTCGTCAGCATTATGCCAGCTATGTCATCCCCCAGAAGAGGCTTCAAATCATCAACGTCCACGAGGCCGTCGGGATTAGATTTGACGACAATGACTTCAAGGCCGCAGACAGCTGCGCTGGCAGGATTGGTGCCGTGAGCGCTGTCAGGGACTATCACCTTGGTGCGCTTGGAATCCCCCCGAAGCAGATGGTACTGGCGCATTATCATGAGGCCAGTCAGCTCCCCATGAGCTCCTGCGCATGGATTGAACGTGAAATGAGCCATCCCGGTCAGTTCAGCGAGGGATTTGTCTATCTCGTAATATACTTGAAGAACACCTTGTACGGTCGAGGCAGGCTGCAAAGGATGCAGGCTCTGGAAGCCTCTTATCCCAGCAATCTCCTCATTAATCTTAGGATTGTACTTCATTGTGCAGCTGCCAAGCGGATAGAACCCTGTGTCTACACCGAAATTCATCTGCGACAGGTTAGTGTAGTGACGCACGACATCCACCTCGCTCACCTGAGGCAGTGCTGCTGGAGCTGAACGCCTTAGTCCAGCAGGAATCGAGTCCGTTGAGTCGGTCCACTCATTCTTTCTGAGCGAATATCCGGTTCTCCCCTTTTTGGAGAACTCAAATATTAATTTATCGTAATATTTCATATTCTCACGCCTCCTTCACTAATTTTACAAGTTCATCGATTTCTGCCTTTGTGCGCCTTTCAGTGGCACAGAAAGTGACATAGCCCTCTTCCGTCTCGAGACCGGCAAAGAAACCACCGTCCAGCAGCTTCATCTGCAGCTTCTCCACAGGAATCAGCGGCTTCAGTACAAACTCCTTCAAGAACGGATGGGCGAAAACTTCCTCGAATTTGCCAGTTTTGAGCAATTCGTCATGAAGATAATGAGAAGCTGCGTATGATCGGTCATTCACTTCCTTCATGCCCTGAGGCCCCATGATTGAGAGATAGACGGTCACATAAAGTGCCATAAGGCTCTCATTGGAGCAAATGTTGGAAGTAGCTTTTTCCCTACGAATATGCTGCTCGCGAGCCTGCAGAGTGAGGCAGAAACACCTGCGTCCCTCTGAATCGACGGTTTCGCCTACGATACGGCCAGGCATTTTGCGGACATATTCATTCTTGCAGGCTATGAAGCCGACGTAAGGACCGCCGAAGCTCAAAGGAATTCCTAGGCTCTGTCCATCACCGACGGCAATGTCAGCCCCCCACTCGCTAGGGATCTTAAGCACCGCAAGAGCAGAAGGGTCGCAATATTCAATGAATATTCCGCCTTCCTCATGAATAGCTTCCGCAAATCCGGTGAGGTCTTCGATAACCCCGTAACGGTTGACGGAAGGCGCCACGACTCCAGCCACGTCACCTTTAGCAAGTTCTGCCTTCATGTGGTGAAGACAGGTGCGTCCATCCATACCAGGAACGTATCCAAGCTCGATTCCGTGATATTTGGCGTATGTCTCGATGACCTTTATCACGTTTGGTAGCAGGGTCTCGGAAATGAGAACCCTAGTCTTATGCTTTGTGCAAGCAGGAGCCATCTTCACAGCTTCCGCCGCAGCGGTCGAGCCATCGTACATTGAAGCATTGCTTACATCCATGCCAGTCAAGGCGCAGATCATGCTCTGATACTCGAATATATACCTGAGAGTTCCTTGGGATATTTCGGCCTGGTACGGGGTGTATGCCGTAAGGAATTCCGACCGAGAAGTGATGTACGGCACCACCGAAGGAGCGTAATGGTCATAAGCGCCCTGGCCCACGAATACCTTCAGTTTTTCGTCCTTCTTGTCCAGCTTATCGAAATATTCCCTAACCTCATCCTCAGACATGGCGTCAGGAAGATTATAATCGCCCTTGTGCTTCACCGTCTCCGGTACATCAGAATAGAGGTCATCCAAAGAGGAGACCCCTATTCTCTCAAGCATCTGGCGTATATCCTCATCGGTATGAGGGAAATATGCAAAATTCGCCATGCTCCTTATTTGTTTGTGAATTCTTCATAGGCGGCGGCATCCATCAGGAATTCAACCTGGGAAGGATCGCTAAGTTCCACCTTGATGATCCAGGTTCCGTAAGGATCTTCGTTGATTTTCTCCGGCGCATTCTCAAGGTCGGCATTCACTTCGGTGACTTTGCCAGAAACTGGAGAAACCAGCTCACTGGAAGCCTTGACGCTTTCCAAAGCTCCGAATTCTTCACCTACTTCAATTTCATCGCCTGCTTCAGGAAGATCGGCATATGTTATGTCCCCAAGTGAACTCTGGGCAAAGTCAGTTATTCCGATGAGGGCTGTTCCACCATCGACCTTTACCCACTCGTGGTCCTCGCTATAACGGAGGCCTTCAATAGTCTTACTCATGATAAATTTTATTTTTTATAGTTGCTTTGATAAAATCTTTTCTTAACCACCGCGCCCTCAAACACTTTCTTGCGAATCTGCACGTAAAGCACATTGCCGAGAGTTCCACACTCCCTTTTGACTAAAGCATAACAGAGGCTTTTGTCAAGGGTTATGGAATGATAGCCGGTCGTGACATGGCCGACTTCGGATCCATCGGCAAGAAGGACAGGGTAACCTACTCTTGGAATAGCCCTGTCTTTCAGCTCGATGCCAACCAGCTTCATAGGGGTGCCTTCGGCTTTCTGCTTGGCTATAGCATCCTTGCCTATGAATTCTGCCTTATCTAGCTTGCAGAACATCGAATATCCTGCCACCACAGGGGAGATGTCTTTGCTGAGCTCGTCACCATAGAGCGGAAGCCCCGCCTCGAAACGGAGAGTGTCGCGGCATCCCAGTCCGCAAGGGGTCACGCCTGCGGCTATGAACTCATCCCAATATTTCCTGATTAGGTCCGAATTAGCGTAAATCTCAAATCCGTCTTCTCCGGTATAGCCAGTGCGGCTGATGATAATCCTCTTGCCTTCAACAACGAAATCATTGAACGTGTAGAACGTGAGCTCGCTAACGGCCAAGCCTGTTACTTTTTCAACCACAGCCTCTGCATCAGGCCCTTGAATGGCAAGCTGTCCCCAGTTCTGAGAATCATTGACGATTTCCACATCGTAGCCTTTGGCATTATCCAGAATCCATTGATAGTCTTTATCTATGTTCGCAGCATTCACTACTAGAAGGTAATGATCCGGCTGGAACTCTTTGTATACTAGCAAGTCATCCACAGTACCCCCATCAGGGTAAAGCATCATCCCATACAGGATCTGTCCTTGCTGGATAGAATTTACGTCATTAGTGAATATGTGATTGACGAACTTAGTGGCATCCGGTCCGCTAATGAAGACTTCGCCCATGTGCGACACGTCGAATATCCCTACCTTATTACGAACGGCATTATGTTCCTCCGTAATTGAAGTGTACTGTATTGGCATATCGAAGCCAGCGAACGGGCTCATCTTTGCTCCCAGAGCGACATGCTTGTCATGCAAGCACGTTACTTTCAGGTTTTCTTCCATGACTCTTTATGAATATTAAGGTATTTGTTTAACAATATAATAATTCAATCGAAAATTATCACAATTTACATTAAATCGCAAGCCTGAAACCAAAGGTGCTCTTTATGTTCTCCGGCGGGATGAATGATCTGTTGGAAATCCGGCATGCGTCCCATTTGCTGGCGCAGCTGCCTCCCCTCATAACCCTCATGTTACCCTCCTCGGGGCCTACCGGATTGGTCTGTGCATCGTTTCCGTAATTTTCGCCATAGTCATTGCACCATTCCCAGACATTGCCACTCATGTCGTATATTCCCAGCTCGTTAGGCTTCTTGGTGGCCACATCCTGCTTTTCCATCTTAGCGTTATCCACGAACCACATCGCTATGCCAGCATCGTTCGAGCCGCTGAATCCACTATGCTTCGAAAGGTTTCCGCCTCTGGCGGCATATTCCCATTCAGCTTCGGTAGGAAGGCAAAATTTCCTTCCCGTCAGTGAATTAAGTCTTAGAATGAACTGCTTGCAGTCGAACCAAGAGACGTTGCTTACCGGCTTCTGAAGGTCTTCGGGGTCGTTCAAGTACGGCAGGCTGCCCATCACTGCTTTCCAAAGAGCGGCAGTGACCTCGGTCTTGCCGATTTCAAAATCATCGAGCGTCACCTCATGTGCATTCTTCTCGTTGTCCGGGACACTGAATTTCGCGAAAGGCGTGTCGCTCTCGCTGAACCCCATCATGAACGTTCCACCAGAGACCTTTACCATCTCGAACACTACACCGCTCACGGTGAATTTCTCGGACTTGCCATCCAATGTGCGCACCGGTTCCCTGTCTTGGATTGCT
Organism: Bacteroidales bacterium; assembly: GCA_028724885.1. Lineage (GTDB taxonomy): Bacteria > Bacteroidota > Bacteroidia > Bacteroidales > UBA932 > Cryptobacteroides. The sequence continues at coordinate 7,736 of JAQYTJ010000010.1, forward strand.
CCAGTGAGGTTTTTGAACAAGTCCTCGGAGAATTTTTCCTCAGTTGGCTGGACAAGCCTAAAGCCAAGCCCTGCCTTTCGGGTGTGCATCTCCAATGGCATTCTAGCTGCCATGGTCCTGATAACCTTTTCGTCACCTTTTTCCCCTGGGGCAGGATTACGTAGCAATCCTCCGGTCATGAATTCCTTCTGGTTACTTCGTAGTTCATCTGGGGAGACATAACTGTCCAGGCACCATTCTGACCTCTTTCCAAGGGCCTCTCCGAAATCCTCCGCTCCGGAAGCGTATTCCCACTGAGCCTCGTCAGGGAGCAAGAAAACCTTGCCAGTAACCTTATTCAGCTTAGCCATGAACTTCTGGATGTCGGTCCAAGAGACCATGTCCACAGGGGCCTCCGGCTTGCCAGCTCTATTGTCCCCCATTACCGCTTTCCATAAGGCATTGGTCACTGGGGCGCTGATTACGAAACCATCCAAAGCCACTTCCCTCACATAGCTGTCGTCCACTTTCTTACGATTGTCATAGGACATGCCCATCTTAAAGAAACCCGCCGGCATCTTCGTCATCTCGAACGTGACGTCACCGACTGTGTAACTCATCTGGTAATCAGGCTTTTGCGGAGCCTTAACCGTAGGCTTGCAAGAAACTGCCGCAAGGCTGACGATAGCAATTGCCGACATGACGAGAAATTTATTCATTTCCTTGGCTTTTGAATAGTAAACAAATATAAGCAAAAAGTTCCATATTAGTATGGGAATTGACTTCCCAGTCATCGCTCAATTCCTCGGCTATGCCAGGGCTCTCCCCACATATGTCTACTCCTATCACCCTTACTTTCTCGAATATCTGTCTTATCCAACTCTCAAGCATCTGGAGGGTCATCGTCCCTTGATCCCAGTCAGTCCTAGCCCATTCGGTGTCCAGAACGTCCTTATCTATGCTGACATAGACAGGCAGGCCAAGGTCGAAGAACGGCATGGCAACCGCCAGAGCATCGTTGGTGATATGGCGCTCGTCTATTAGCCAGACCCTGCCTGCCGCCATGAGAGCCTCTTTAGCAAGGTCTGGAGTGGAGCCAGCTATGAGAATCTTCCTTGAATAAGGGTTGTCCATCACTGTCCTCACCCAGCCGCCACAACTCAGGAAGCCTGGAAACTCGGGATTCTGCATGTCTGGATGGTGGTCGAATAATATGAGGTTGAAAGGCTCTCTAATTCTATCTGTCCAGAATTTAGTAATATAGTGATAGTCGCCACTATCAATAAAATGCACGCCATCGGCTCCTTCTGGCAAAACAGCTGCCATTCGGGACTTTATCTGAACCTCGGCGGACGAGTCGCAATAGCAAGAACAGCCCTCAATGTCAGTACAGTCTATTATAATTCCAGGAGGCATATTCATACAAGAATATACCCCCGAAAGGTTCATGATGACATTCCTAACATCTTGGGCTTCAAGACTCATTTAACATTCGTAATTTTCTTAACTAGGGCAGGCGGCAGCATGTCAGCTATTCTCTGCCTTGCCGATGGATCCACGAATATGGTGTTCAAAGACTTCGCACCCATGAAAGCATTACTACCAATGAATTCTAGGGAGGACGGCAAATATATTTCCGTCAAGGACTCGCAATAGTAAAAAGAATCCGCCCCTATTGCCTTCAGGCTTTTGTTCAAGCGTACTTTCGAAAGCTCGAAGCATTCAGCGAAAGCTCCATCCCCGATGACAAGCGTCGCTGCAGGAAGGGCTATGCGCCGCAGCTGCCAGCAGCCGAAAAAAGCATCCTCGCCAATCACCCTCAATGATTTTGGCAGACGGATGCTTTTCATCCATCCGCACTCCCTGAATGCGGCAGCTCCGATGTGAGTCACGCTCGATGGCAAGAAGATTTTGTCTAGGTAAGAAACTCTCTCGTCTTCAGGAATACGCTCCCCGATTCTCCGATCCTCAGACATGTAGTCCTGAAAAGAGAAAGCCTCATCGCAGATTACCTGCGTGCCTTCTTTTACATGAACGGTTCCAGGAAAGTTGTACGCCTCCAGAAGTTTCGAGCCATCGACAGAATAATTACAGCAGTTCTCATCGTCCCACACGTCGGCTCTCCTTTCTTTTTCAGAAGGAGCCGTGCTTAAAGATAGCAATTGTTTCCAGTCATCAGACATAACTTCAGAAATTCTTAAAGAAATCCAAGTCTTTCTTCAGCATAATCTTCGGGTCCATCAGAGCCACTTTCTGAAACAGCTTATACTGATTAACCTTTGACAGGTATACCTTGCTTTCGTGCTTCCCTTTACGCCACCATTTGTAGAAGCCAACGGGATCGTTCTCGAAAGGGATTTTCGCCAATATGTCTGAATCGAAGCCGGGGAAATCAATTGTAACGTTCAGTCCCATGAACCTCCGATAATACTCCTGGTCAGCCCTGCGTAACTTGCTCATCAGAGGAGCGTAAATCTCGATCTGATCCACCTGAAGGGTTTTGTCTTTCACAATCATCTTGTGTATGCGCACAGGGTCGTAATTCAGCCACGCACCCAGCTTGAGGGTCTTAAGACCTTCATCCGTCTGCAAGGTCAGCTCATCCATGGAAAGATACACCTTCTCTGGGTCGAGCGGATATTCGGAATGTGCTTCTGGCATTGCGTACAATTGGCTATAACTACTACAAAAGTACGCAATTTTTTGGAAGAAAACCAAATTTACTTGCTCAGATAAGCCTCCTTTACGACTTTTTGGCTCCTGTCAATAAAATCTGCAAGGGCCTTCCCTTTCAGCATTCCGTTGGAAAGGAGGGCAAGATCGGCAATTTGCTTCAGGACATCATCTTTCCTCGCAAGGTCTTCCAGCGCCGCTTTGTGAGCAGTTTTCTTCTCGTCAGCAGCCTTTCGGGCATCCTCCGCAGTCTTTTTCTCTTCCTCGGTTGCATCTTTCTTCACCTCCGGAATCTCGACATCTTTAGGGTCAAGGGCTGGCACCTCAGCTTTTTCCTTGTTCCAAAGCTGGGCGATGAGCGGGTTCTCCATATTGACAACAATATTGTAGGAAGGTTTTACTTCACCATAGAAGTTGAGGCCTCCGCCAAGCGCGCTCATCTCTCTCCAGCGACGCATGAACTCGCTCTGGGTGATGAGGATAGGGGCAGCATTCTCGCCCAAGTTATCCGGCTGGACGTAATATTCATTTTCGTCAGGCAGCACAGCCTTGAACATGGTATTCAAGTCCTCCTTGTCTAAGTCTGCCATCTGAGGCTTCGGCTTGTCTTCCTTCACGATAAGATTATCGGCATAATCGGAGTCGACTCTTGCGAAACGGCTATCAGGAAGCTTCTGCTCCAGCATATTCACATAATGAGCATCAAGCTCGCAGTCCATCAGCAGCACGTCGTAGCCCTTATTCTTTGCCGCCTCTATGTAGGAATATTGCTCATTCACGTTAGTGGCATAGAGATAAACCACCTTCTTGTCTTTGTCGGTCTGCTCCCCTTCTATCGCCTTGCGGTAATCGTCAAATGCGAAATATTTTCCATCAGTGTTCTTAAAAAGGGCGAACTTTAAAGCCCTTTCGCAGAACTTCTCGTCGCTCAGCATTCCATATTCGATGAACAGCTTCAAATTATCCCATTTCTCTTCCCATGACTTGCGCTCATTCTTGAATATTTCCTCCAGCCTGTCAGCCACTTTCTTAGTGATGTAGGAAGATATCTTCTTCACGTTCTCATCGTTCTGCAGGTAACTTCTGGACACGTTCAGAGGAATGTCAGGGGAATCAATCACGCCGTGCAGAAGAGTCATGAAGTCAGGCACTATGTTATCCACGTGGTCGGTAACGAACATCTGGTTGCAATAGAGCTGGATATTATTCCTCTCGATGGCAACCCTGTCTTTGATTTTAGGGAAATATAGGATTCCGGTCAGATTAAAAGGATAGTCTACGTTCAAATGAATATAGAACAGAGGTTCTTCCTTCATAGGATATAGAGTCCTGTAGAACTTTATGTAGTCCTCTTCTTTCAGTTCTGATGGCTTGCGAATCCAAAGCGGCTCAACGTCATTTATGATGTTGTCCTTATCGGTGTCCACATATTTACCGTCTTTCCACTCCTGCTGCTTGCCATAGACGATCGGGACGGGCATGAATTTGCAATATTTCTTCAGCAATTGCTCTATCTTGCCTTTCGTGCCATAATCCTTGGCTGAGTCGTCATCGAAATAAAGTGTAACAACAGTACCCCTATCGGCCTTGTCGCAATGCTTCATCTCGTACTCAGGGTTGCCATCGCATGACCACATGACAGCCTTCGAGCCTTCTTTCCAAGAGAGAGTTTCTATTGTCACCTTCTTGGACACCATGAACGCGGAGTAGAACCCGAGCCCGAAATGTCCTATGATATTCTGATCCTTATATTTCTCAAGGAATTCGCCTGCAGAGGAAAATGCAATCTGGTTGATGTACTTGTCAACTTCTTCCTCCGTCATTCCGATGCCGTTATCTATCATTTTCAGGGTTTTCGCATCCTCATCTAGCTCAATCCTGACCTTAAGGTCTCCCGTCTCGCCTTTAAATTCCCCGCTGGAGGCAATCGCTTTCATCTTCTGCGAGGCATCTACGGCGTTTGCCACGATCTCCCGCAGGAATATCTCATGGTCTGAATACAGGAACTGCTTGATTACAGGGAAAATATTCTCTGTGGTTACACCTATGCGTCCCTTCTCTAGGGTTTCATTATCTTTCTTCTCTGCCATATCTAAATATTTTTGTCATTTCTCCTAACTAGAAATCCTTGGCACCAGCCAAAACATATGGCATCGAAGTCAAATTGTGTTCCAGTCCTGAATATGCTGACAAATTGTCATTTATTTGTACAGGAAACGCTTGATGGACATCTTAGGAGTCTTCTCGAATGGTTTGTCCACGATTTCCACATTTGATACTTGGCTGTAATTAGGCAAACGCTTGTTTACTGCAGACTGAATCCTCTGCGGAAGATCCGAGATGTCTTCCAGCGTCAATCCATCTTTCTTCACGGCTTCCTCATTAAGGTACACCAGCGCGACAAGATGCGAAGACCTATCTACTACCAGCGACTCTGCGACATATTTCAGGTTATCCAGTTCTGCCTCAACTTCTTCCGGGTAAACATTCTGCCCATTTGCGGTAAGGATCATCGACTTTATACGCCCTTTGATGAACAAGTTGCCATGCTCGTCGAACAGCCCAAGGTCACCCGTCCTCAAATAGCCGTCGTCTGTGAAAGCGTTCTCGGAAGCCTCCGGATTCTTATAGTAGCCAATGCAGATATTATCTCCTTTTGCCTGAATTTCGCCAACGATGTGCAGAGGATCATCAGAGTCAATTCTCACGGTAGCGCAATCCACAGGCTTCCCGCAAGAGCCTGCGACATATTTATCGCTCGACTCGTACGCCAGCAGCGGCGTCGCTTCTGTCATCCCATAGCCTACCAGATAAGGCAATTTGATTCTCTTGAACCATTTCTCTATCTCTGGATTAACCGGCGCTCCTCCAAGAATGAACTCTATCACATTGCCACCGAAAGCCTCTTCCAGGCCAGTGCAAATTTTCTTGAATATGACATTCCTTATACCAGGTATAGCGCATAGCACTTTCATCAAAGGCTTGTCCAGGACGGGCTTGATTTTCGCTTTGAATATCTTTTCCATCACCAGAGGGACTGTTATAAGCAGATAAGGCTTCACTCTGTGGAAGGCATCAATCAACGTCGTAGGCGTAGGCGCTTTTGCCAGCCAATAAATAGCAGCGCCGTTGCAGAGAGGATAAATGAATTCTATCACAAGCCCGTACATGTGTGCCATAGGCAGCATTGAGACCATTTTGAAAGTGTCATTCGCCGGTCTGTGCTTCTGGCTGAACTCTATGGTCGCAGAAAAATTCCTGTACGTGAGCATGACGCCTTTCGGATTCCCCGTTGAGCCTGAAGTGTAGCTTATGACCGCAAGGTCATCCAAATTATCAGTCGGGTAAACTACGTCTTCCGGAGAGAAACCGTCCGGATACTTTTCCTCCATTACATTGTTGATGCTGGACCAGAATTCTGCCACGCCCTGGATGTCGCAATATAATATATTAAGGTCGTCCAGATTCACCACCAGCCTTATCTTTAAAAGATTCTCCCTAGGGAGCTGATTCCATTTGTCGCCATTTATAAAGAGAGCCACGCTGTCGGAATGGTCAATCAGCCTCGCCACGCCGTCCGGGGTGAAGTCAGCAAGAAGAGGAACCACTACTGCTTCATATGTGTTGATAGCCAGATAGGACACGCCCAATCTTGCGCTGTTCTTCGCCCATAGAGCAATGTGGTCGCCTTTCTTGAATCCTGCCTTCTCGAATAGCAGATGAAATTTCTCTATAAGAGTAGCCATCTGACCATACGTGAATGACTCTCCATCCAGTGTATTCAAAGCGGATTTATTCCAATAATTTCTCGTGGCATTCTGAAGCCTCGCTAGATAATGCTGCATATATTAAATCGTTAACTCCTTTGGTAATTTTGTCGAATACAAAATTAAAGTTTTGGATTTAAAAACAAATTACATTTTGTGCTATATTTGTAAAAACATCGTATATACCGCGAATGCGGCAAATAAGTGGCGGAATAATGAGTAAAAGACCAATCGTTGCCCTGATTTACGACTTTGATGGAACCCTATCCCCTGGAAACATGCAGGAATTTGGTTTCATCCAAGCCGTAGGGAAGACCCCTCAGGAATTCTGGAAGATGAGCGACGGACTGGCTGCAGGACAAGATGCCAGTAATGTGCTTTCTTACATGAAAATGATGTATGACGAAGCGAAGAAAAACGGGATCACCCTGCGAAAAGAGAATTTCAGGCAATTCGGACAGCATATCCAGTTGTTCAAAGGCGTGAAGGAATGGTTCAAGCTGATAAATGAATATGGCAATGTGCATGGGGTGCAGATCGAACACTACATTAATTCCTCAGGACTCAAGGAAATCATCGAAGGCTCCCCTATCGCCGGAGAGTTCAAGCACATATTCGCTTGTACATATTTATATAATGGAAAGGGCGAGGCTGAGTGGCCTGGGATAGCTGTAGATTATACCGCCAAGACGCAATATATCTTCAAAATCAACAAAGGCATTTTCTCGGCGCACGACAATACCAAGGTCAACGAAAGCATAGACGAGGACAAAAAACGCATCCCCTACCAGCAAATGATATATTTCGGGGATGGAGAGACTGACATCCCTTGCATGAAAATCGTGACTATGTTCGGTGGGCATTCCTTAGCCGTCTTCGATCCCGACAACCCTGTGAAAAAGCCTTTCGCCGACAAACTCAAGAGGCAGGGCCGCGTGAACTTCGTAACACCTGCCGTGTACACCAAGGACAGCCGCACCTACAGGGTAGTCTGCGCCATCATAGACAAAATCAAGGCAGACTGGGATCTCAGGCAGCTGGAAAAGTAGATTTAAAGTCATAATGACCACTACCCATTCGTCATAAAACGTTTTTTCCAATTTTATAATAATAGTAAAACGTGTAATAACTTACGAATAATTAATTCAGTTAATATAATCAGGCAATTAGAATACTAACCAATGGAAACGTAATTTTCGTAAAAGAAAATAATTCCTAACATAAATCATTTTAGCATGAAAAGTCAAACTAATTTACTTGCACTTCTGCTGGCTATTGCTACAGTCGGAATCGCTACGCTTCCTTGTGCAGCCGCGACCCCTTCCGAAAGCATGCAGGAACAGAACTCGGGCGCAAGCGGGAAAGTCATGAATCAAGACCATCAGCCAGTGGCAGGACTCGGCGTTCTAGTCAAGGGCACGACACAAGGTACCATGACTGACGAGAACGGCAACTTCTCCATCGCAAATGTTCGTCCCGGATCGACTCTGCTTTTCTCTGGAATAGGCTACAAGGATCAGGAAGTGACATACAACGGACAACCGATGAGCGTCATGGTCGAAGAGTCAACGGAGCTGCTCGAAGAGTCTGTAGTCACTGCCCTCGGAATCAAGAGGGAGCGCAAAGCTCTTGGATACTCCGTGGACGACATCAGCGCCTCTGAACTCATGAAGAACAAGACCGCAAATCCCATCAACTCGCTGTCAGGCAAAATCGCTGGTGTCAACGTAACCCAGTCCTCGGGAGCGGCCGGCGCAGGAACACAGATCATCCTTCGAGGCGGTACTTCCGCATCAGAGAACCGCGACAACCAGCCAATGTTCGTAGTAGATGGGATTATCTACGACAACTCGTCCAGGGTTCTCGGCAATACCGCATTTGATGGCATGGGCAATGCCTATACGACAACATCCAACGGAGTCATGGACATCAACCCTGAGGACATCGAGAACATGTCCATCCTCAAGGGTCCTGCGGCTGCAGCCCTCTACGGATCACGTGCTGCGAACGGTGTCGTCATCATCACGACTAAGAAAGGGAAGGAAGGCAGCGTGGAGGTGAACCTCAATGCCAAGTACACAGGTTCTTTCGCCTCTTCCCTGCCAGCACACCAAAAAGAGTACAAACGCGGATACCTGCAAGACATGTACGACGATGCTGGGAAACACACGGGAACAGTATTCAACGACTTCTCATACAATTCATGGGGTGAAAGGATTGCCGATGGAACTCAGACGTACGACAACATCGAGAACTTCTTCAAAACCGGCAACACCTACGACACGAACTTGAACGTTTCCGGAGGCACGAAGAATGGAAGCTTCTTCCTTTCTGCCTCACGCTACGATCAGGCAGGGACCGTTCCAGAGACTGGTTACGACAAGAACACTTTCCGTTTCAACGGCGAACAAAAATTCAAGACCTTAACGTTCACAGCCAATGCAGCATATTCGCAGGCGCATACTGACAGGACCCTTACCTCTGGTGGTCTTTTCGGATCTGGCGGAACAGGAGCTCTTGGGGCGGTATATACATGGAGTGCTACTGATGACATGAAACACTACAAAAACGATGACGGCACCCGCTACAGAATGTTCGGAGACCGTCTAGATCCTTGGGAAGAGAGGGACAACCCTTACTGGATAATCAACAAGAACAGCTTCAAGGATTTCACCTCCCGTTTCACTGGGAGCGTCAATGTCCGCGCCGACATTACGAAATGGTGGTTCGTTAACTACCGTATCGGCCTTGACACATATTATAAGAAGAATGAGAACAAGATTGCGCCAGGCGGAGCCATCCAACAGGTTTGGCAGAAGGGAATGTACTCCGTGGACGATCTCCGCTACCAATATCTCAGCCACAACATAATGAGCACTTGGACGGGCACTTGGAAAGATTTCCAAGGAAGCCTGATGCTTGGAATGCAGACTGACGACACAAAGACCGAAGGAACAAACAAGATGGCTTGGAATTTCTCAGTCCCGAACTTCTTCTCCTTCGCTATCGCTACCAACGACAACAAGAAATTCGAGCACACCAAGTCCCAGAAACGCCTCGTCGGCATCTTCGGTTCTGTGGATATCGACTGGAGGAACACGATCTTCCTCACCGTCACCGGACGCAATGACTGGACTTCAACCCTTCCTATAGACAACAGGTCATATTTCTATCCTTCAGTCAGCGGCTCCATTGTCTTCACCCAGTTCCTTAAGGATCAAGAGCTTATGAACGACGACATACTTACGTTCGGCAAGATTCGCGCTTCATGGGCCAAAGTGGGAAAAGACACTGGTGCCTACGAAACCAACACCGCCCTCTGGCCAATCGGAACCTATCTTGGCGACAAGGTCGGCGTTGCAGCGACATGGACGCGCGGAAATCCTAACCTGAAACCGGAGATGAGCAAGTCTAGCGAATTCGGTCTTGAACTCCAATTTTTCCACGGCAGGCTCAAATTCGACGGTGCATATTACACCAATGACTCATACAACCAGATTCTGTCCCCTCGCGGGCCTCAGTCCACTGGATACATTTTCTGCTCGATCAACGCAGGAAACGTCTATAACAAGGGCATAGAACTTTCAATATCCGGAACTCCTGTGGAGACGAAAGACTGGGTGTGGGAAACCGGCCTGAACATCGCAGGCAACCGCGGGACTATGGACAACCTGCCTAAAGGAATGGATGTCATGTACGTTACCGACGTTCAGTACGGCGGAGCCAGGGCAGCTTCTTTCTCAGGCGGAGACTTCATGGCGATCGCAGGAACTAAATGGACTAGGTTTCAGTACGATCCTAGCAAATACGACGACTACACTGAAAGCGACAAGGAGGAACTGATGGCGAAAGAACAGGCTGCCGATGGTAAGCTAGTACTAGACGACAACGGGTTTCCTACCGCTACAGACGACTTGTACCAGGTTGGCAACCGTGAGCCGAAGTTCACGGGCGGATGGAATAATACGCTCACTTGGAAGAACCTAACTTTCAACATGCTGTGGGAGTTCCGCGTAGGTGGGGACGTGTTCAATGGGACAAAGATGGTCATGACAAACGCTGGAACAAGCCAGTTCTCTGCCGACGTGAGGACACAGTCCCTGACCATCAGCGGCGTAGACAGCAATTGCAACCCTGTTACCCACACCTGGGAATCAGATAAGACATATCAGTACTCCGGACAGGAGACGCTCGGTTACAACATCATAAGAAACTACTACGCAGGAGTCTATGCCTCGGAGACGAAAAACTACCTAACTAAAGTGAATGTACTGCGCCTTCGTACCCTCTCCATCACGTACCAGCTGCCTCAAAGCATTCTGGCAAAGACAAGGGTAATAAAGAGGGCCTCCTTAACGGCTGCAGCTGGCAACCTGCTTCTCTTCACCAACTATGATGGCGATCCTGAGGTGGCTGCTTCCGGCTCCGGTCGTGGCGGCTCTTCTTCAGTCGGCTTCGATTACTGCGGAACCCCTGCAGTGCGCACCATGTCTTTCGGAGTCAATCTCACATTCTAATTATGTATGACCCTTAAATCTATCAGAAGATGAAACTTTTAAAATCAATACTTCTCTGCGGCGTAGCCGGAGCAGGGCTTTCTTTGACTTCTTGCGGAGACTGGCTTGACGTGAACACGGATCCGATCAACCCTACTCTTAATGCTGCCACCTACGATCAGGAACTGGCCAGTATCGAGTTTTACGTAAATAGCGCGACGCAGTTCGCAGCATGGCGATCCAGCATGGCCATGGGTGATTGGACGCGATACGTCAGCGGTGGAACCTACTACAACATGAGCATCTGGTATCCGACCTCCGGCCCTATTACTACCCCTTACCAGTGGTTCTTAGTTGGAGCTGGACCTGACATAGTGGACATGAAGGCCAAGGCTCTGGCAGCCGAACAGTATCACTTTGCTGGCGTTGCCGACATACTCTATGCTTACGGGTTCATGCTGATGACCGACCTCTACGGTGAAATGCCTTTCACCGATGCTCTCGGCGAGAATGCCCTTCCTGTCTATGATAACGGAAAGACTATCTACGTCGGATGCCTCAAATACCTCGACGAAGGTCTCGAATACCTTTCAAAGAGCGTAGACCCTAATATGACGCAGCTATCTGTCGGAGACTATTGGGCTAATGGAGACGTGAACAAGTGGATCAAGTTTGGCAACCTACTCAAGGCACGCTGGATCAACAAACTCATCAAGAAAGGCACAGGCAGCTACCTTGAAGGGAAATACGATGCGCAGGCTATTCTGGATGCCCTATCGAAGGGACCTCTGAGCATTACTGACAACATGACGATATTCCATACTGACAACAACAGCGCCACGCATGACCACCTCGGTTGGAATGAACCTGTTGACTACAGTCCTCTGTTCTCCGTCTGCGGTATAAACGCCGGCTACATGGTGACGAAAATGCTTTACGACAACCTCACTAATTTCGATGGGCTCGGAGTAGAGGATCCAAGAGCGGACAAGATAATTCCTTGGGCATATTCCGGAAGAGGAGCCGATTCTCCTGCCGAGATAAAATGGAGTGGGAACTGGCGCCGTAGCCTAGGAGTGAACATGAGTTCCAACATCCAGCAACAAGGAGGCCCCCTGCGTGCGTCTTACGATGCTACCGGGACAAATTCGAACAATGCAAGCGGCCACAAGGGCTGGACGATTTACGACAAGAATGCTGAACGCTGGGGCGACACCGTCTACGTAGAGCAGACAAGCCGTTCTAAGGGCTACAATGCTAATGTAGATCTCTTCTTCCGCATGTCAGTCGGCAATGATAACTCACGCGAGTCCGGCACATTCTACACTAGGGTGTCCTCACCTACATACGTAGGAACATATTCAGAGGCATGCTTCATCAAAGCTGAAGTGCTGTTCCGCCAAGGCAATATCAGTGAGGCCTACGCCGCATACAGAGAGGGAATAAAGGCCAGCATGGAGCAGATGAACATCCAGCTGAAGTCTTGGATAGCAGGGGATTCCAAACTGGCAGACTGTCCTTCGTTCACCCCTATGACTAACGCCGACATGGAGAACTTCCTAGACAACGGAATTGGAACGACAGGGACACTTACGCTAGGCCGAATTCTCACACAGAAACGCCTGTCACTCATGTTCTCCGTAGAGATATGGAATGACATGCGCCGCTACGATTTCGACAAGAGCATATTCCTTGGCTGGAATGTTCCTGCTCAGCACTACCTAAGCGCTGCAGCCCAGCGTGCTATTCCTGACGGGAAGCAATTCCGCCGCTGGCAGCAGTGTTCTCACGAGAGGAACTACAACGGAGACAACCTTCAGGCTATCGGGCATGAGGTTCCGGGCGCACTAGAGCTCCAAGCTGCCGAAGGCGTCGAGACGTGGCAAGAGACCCAAGCTGTCTGGACCATACCTGTCTGGTGGGATTCAGACCAGGAATAGGCTTTTGAAATCCACTAAATTGAAGGCGGAGGATCTATTTTCCATCCGCCTTTAATTATGAGCAATTAAAATATTAGTAACTTTGCTCATCATGAAATTTCACCTTGTATCGCCTTATAAGACGGCTGGGGATCAGCCTGAAGCCATAAAAGAACTTACCGAGGCATTAAGCTCAGGTGTCAGCGACGTTACGCTGCTAGGAGTTACTGGCTCCGGGAAGACTTTCACCATGGCTAACACTATTCAGAATCTTCAGAGACCCGCCCTTGTGCTAAGCCATAACAAGACTCTTGCAGCGCAGCTCTACGGGGAATTCAAGTCTTTCTTCCCAGAGAACGCAGTGGAATATTTCGTATCGTATTACGACTACTACCAGCCGGAGGCGTATCTCCCGACCACGGACACTTACATAGAGAAAGACCTGAGCATTAACGACCAGATTGACAAGCTAAGGCTAAGCGCTGCTTCCGCCCTCATGTCGGGGCGTAGGGACGTGATCGTGGTCTCCAGCGTGTCGTGCCTCTATGGAATCGGCAATCCGGAAGACTTCCATGCCCAGGCGATTCCGGTAAAGAAAGGCGAACAGAGAAGCCTAACCAGGTTGCTTTACAGCCTGGTGGATGCAAATTACAGCCGTACAGAGGTGGATTTCAAGAGGGGGACATTCCGGGTGCGCGGAGATACGATCGACGTGTTCCTTGGCGGATCTGACGAGGCTCTGAGAATAGAATTCTTCGGGGACGAAATCGATTCCTTGGCCATGATAGAGCCTCTGACCGGTGCAACGATAGAGAAGCTGGAAGAGGCGACAATATTCCCTGCCACGAACTTCGTCACGACACGCGAACGGAGCATCAAGGCAGTGAGCCAGATTCAGGACGACCTGAAAAAGCAGATCGACTACTTCAACGAGATAGGAAAAGGACTTGAGGCCAAACGTCTTCAGCAGAGGGTGGAGAATGATCTGGAAATGATAAAGGAAATGGGTTACTGCCCTGGAATCGAAAACTATTCCAGGTACCTCGACGGCAGGAAACCTGGCCAGCGGCCATTCTGCCTGATTGACTATTTCCCGGATGACTTCGTGACTTTCATTGACGAGAGCCACGTCACGATTCCACAGATACGGGCGATGTACGGAGGCGACCACTCACGCAAGTCAGTTCTAGTCGAATATGGATTCAGGCTGCCTGCGGCAGCGGATAACAGGCCTCTGACTTTCGATGAGTTCAATTCCATAACAGGACAAAAAGTCTATGTGAGCGCCACTCCATCTGACTACGAGCTGGAACGCTCCGGCGGGCTGGTAGTCGAGCAAGTCGTGCGGCCTACCGGACTCTTAGACCCTCCGATAGAAGTGCGCCCGACTAAGAATCAGGTGGATGATCTCATGGAGGAAATTCGGAAGAGGGCAGAAAAAGATGAAAGGGTTCTGGTCACTACCCTGACGAAACGCATGGCAGAAGAACTGACTGATTACCTGGACATGAACGGCGTCAGGGTGCGGTATATTCATTCAGACGTGGACACTTCCGAAAGGGTGGAAATCATCGAGGATTTCAAGAACGGGCTGTTCGATGTCTTGGTGGGCGTGAACCTGCTTAGGGAGGGCCTGGATATTCCTTCGGTGTCTCTTGTGGCCATTCTGGACGCGGACAAGGAAGGATTCCTCCGTTCCGGAAGGGCGCTGACCCAGACTGCAGGAAGGGCGGCCAGGAACGTGAACGGGCTGGTGATAATGTATGCCGACACAATCACCGACTCCATGGATGAAACCATAAGGGAGACAAACCGCCGCAGGACGAAACAAATTGAATATAATAAATTACATAATATTACCCCTACACAGGTGGCCGTGAAAAGGAATATCCTGGCTTCCGAGCTCTACGGAGAGGCGGAGAAGCCGGTCAATCCTAGAATCAAGAACTGGCCTAGCGGCAGGGTCAGCGCCGCCGACTCCGTCTCCCATCCCGAATATATTCCTAATCCTTCTGACCTTGGGAGAGGCACGGTTTCCGTTGGCCTGGGACACGATTCCAAGAGAGACAACGACACAGCTTACGTCGATGGATTCGTGGCTGCGGACCTTGCAGCCGTGCTTCAGGATCCCGTAATACGTTCAATGTCAAGGGAACAGGTTCAGAAAACCATCGAGGAGGACAAGAGGCGTATGGAGAAATCAGCGTCCGACCTGGATTTCTCGCAGGCTGCCAAATACAGGGATGAAATGTGGGCTCTCCAGGAATATCTCAAAGTCTGGAAAGACAAATGACAATATTTAATACATTCATGTTGACATGAAACGAATAACCATTTTTTTAGCCGTGGCTCTGGGAATCTCATCCCTCGCAAATGCGCAGAGTCCCGAATTCTTCAAGCCTTACAAGCAGACCGACCTTCGTCTGCCCTCCGTTCCACTAGTGAATAACGACCCTTATTTCACTATCTGGTCGCCATTCGACAAGCTGACCGACGGAGGCACCGTCCACTGGACAGGGAACAGCAAATCTCTCACTGGCCTGCTCAGGGTTGACGGGACTACTTACAGATTCATGGGCAAGCAGCCTTCGAACGGCGGCTTCAAGATAGCGGTACAGAAAAGCGTGGACGTGCTTGCGACCAACACCTATTACACCTTTGCATGCGGGCCTGTCGAATTAGACCTGGTTTTCACAGCCCCAATGCTCATTGACGAACTGAACCTGCTCTCAACCCCAGTCAACTATTTCTCGTATCAGGTCCGTTCCACCGATGGCGCTAAGCATGACGTGCAATTATATTACGAAGCTTCTTCGGAAATCGCAGTGAACAAGGCTGAGCAGCCTGCCATCACGACTCTGATGACCCTCAAGGGCGTGACTTATGCTAAGACCGGCACGATTGAGCAGCCCATCCTCGACAAGAAGGGCGACCACGTGTGCATAGACTGGGGATATTTCTATCTGCCGGCAATCAACGGTACGGTCACTATCGGCAAGCCTGCCGACTTGCAGAATGCCTTCGCAGCCACAGGAAAAGCCGAGTCCAAAGAGAATGAGATCATCTGCAGGAAGACAGAGGACATGCCTGCTCTCGCTCTGGTCCATGACTTCGGCAGCGTGTCGCAGGCCTCCTCCTTCGCGATGGTGGGATACGATGAAATCCAGGACATCGAATACATGTACGAACGCTACAAGGCATATTGGGCTTGTAATAAGAGAGACATATTCATAAAAACCATATTCGATGCGTTTAAGGATATGCAGAAGAAATATTCATCAATCATGCTGAAATGCCGCGCCATGGATAAAAGAATATACGACGACGGCTTCGAAGCAGGAGATAAGAAATATGCGGAAATCCTGTCCGGGACCTATCGCCACGTAATCGGGGCGCACAAGCTGTTCGTCGACAAGAATGGCCAGCTGCTGTTCTTCTCGAAGGAAAATGACTCGAACGGCTGCGTGAACACTGTGGACCTAACCTATCCTTCAGCCCCGCTGTTCCTAGCCTACAATCCGGAACTGCAAAAAGGAATGATGAGAAGCATATTCGAATATAGCCGCTCAGGCCGCTGGACACGTCCTTTCGCCGCACATGACTTGGGAACGTACCCGAAAGCGAACGGGCAAGCATACGGCGGAGACGGGATGCCGTTGGAAGAGGCTGGGAATATGCTTACTTTGGCAGCTGAAATCTGCCGCCTGGACGGGAACACTTCCTTCGTCGATGATTATTGGGATATTTTAACTACTTGGACTAATTACCTCGTAGAAAACGGCCAAGATCCTGCTAACCAGCTCTGCACCGACGATTTCGCAGGACACTGGGCTCACAACGCCAATCTTTCCGTGAAAGCTATCATGGGCATAGCAGGCTATGCGCTCATGGCAAAGCAGAGAGGCGATAATGAGACATATTCCAAATACATGGGCACAGCAAAGACGATGGCCGTGAAATGGGAGGAAATGGCCAGTGACGGCGACCATTACCGCCTAGCATTCGACCAGCCTGACACCTGGAGCCAGAAGTACAACATGGTCTGGGACAAGCTCTGGGGAATAAATATCTTCCCTGCTGGCACCATCGACAAGGAAATCGCATACTACCTCACTAAGCAGAACCGCTACGGGCTGCCGCTGGACATCAGGAAAGACTACACTAAGAACGACTGGATAATGTGGACTGCCTCAATGGCAAAGGACAAAGAGACATTCCTGAAGTTCGTACACCCGGTATGGGACTACATCAATGAGACGGAAAGCCGCGTTCCGGTAAGCGACTGGTACGACACCAAAACCGGCAAATACGAACACTTCATAATGCGTTCAGTGGTAGGTGGTTTCTGGATGAAAGTCCTGATGGACAAGGAAACATCCAAGAACTAGACCCTAGAAACTTTCATCACGTGCTTCAGATTCTTAATCTGAGACACGACTTTATCGAGCTCCATATTAGACGGGACGGAAATCCTGAGTTCAATCTCATAGGTTCCGTTCCGTCTGTTTTCATTCACGTTGAATGCCCTCAGCGATGCCTTGAAGTTATTCACGACATCGGTTATGCGCCCGAGAATAGCAGCCTCAAGGGCGGCGGTAATCTTCAAAGTCACTTGAAAGCTGCCGCCAGAAGGGGTTTCTGCCCACTTAACCTTCTGGATGCGATATGGGTAGTTCTCTATGAGGCGTGATGCATTCGGGCAGGATATTCGATGAATAGTTATTCCTCTGTTTGTCGTAACAAAGCCGAAAACATCGTCTCCGAACACCGGATGGCAGCATTTTGCCATTTTGTAGTCCAGCCCCTTGAGGTCTCGGGCATTTATGACCAGAATATCGTCAGATGAAGAATTCCCGCTCCACGAAGCATTCTGTTCCGTTTTTTCCGCACTTTGAGCCTTAGCAGCCTCTGAAGCCTCTTCCTCCATCTGGGGATGTTCCAGTATGAATGTCTTTATGTCGTTGACATCTATCTGACCATCATTCACTGCCGCATAAAATGCGTTCTGCGTCGATAACCGCAGTTTCTTCAATAGCTCGGCAATATATTCATCAGGCAGCTCAAGCTTCCAATTCTTCAGCCTCCTGCTGACAAGCTCCTTGCCTTGAGCAGCTTTCTTATATTCCTCTTCATTTAATTCCTGGCGAATCTTGCTCCTCGCCTTCGAAGTCACGACATAGCTCAGCCAGTCAGCGGAAGGCCTCTGGTTCTTGCCAGTCTGAATCTCTACTACATCTCCAGTACTAAGTTTTTCCCTGATGGAGACGCCTTTGCCATTGATTTTGCCGCCAGTGCACTTAACTCCAAGGCCAGAATGGATGTTGAAGGCGAAATCCAGCACCGTAGAACCAGCAGGCAGAATTCTTAGCTCGCCAGTCGGGGTGAAAACGAATATCTCGCGTGAAGGCGGCTGAGGAAGCTCGTCGGGCTTTATTTCTTGAGAATGCTCCAGAGTGTACCTGACAGATGTCAGCCATTTATCCAAATGAGCCTCGTGCTTGATGCCTTTGTAAGACCAATGAGAGGCCTGACCGTTCTCCGCCTCATCATCCATTCGCTTAGTCCTGATCTGCACCTCTATGTAAGCCCCTTCCTTATTTTTCACAGTTATATGAAGAGACTCGTAACCATTTGGCTTTGGCGTAGTTATCCAGTCGCGCAGACGATTTGTGTCTGGCTCGTATTCTTCAGTCACGTAAGAATACACTTTCCAGCAAAGATCTTTCTCGGTCGTTGAGTCATGGCTGCAGTCTATGATGAACCTGATGGCAAAAACGTCATACACGCCCTCAAATGGCACATTCTGCTTCTGCATCTTCCTCCAGATTGAATATGCTGCCTTCGTCCTGACTTTCAGCTTGTACTTTATTCCAGCATCAGAGAGCTTCTTTTTCAGCGGCTCGATGAATTCCGCAGTCAGGCGCTCCCTATCCGGCTCTGTGGCCTTCAGCTTATTCGTGATGGCGCGATATTCTTCAGGCTCGGCATAGCGGAAATAGATGTCCTCCATCTCGCTTTTGATGTTGTACAATCCCAGCTGATGAGCCAGAGGAATATATAGCATGAGGGTTTCAAGAATCTTCCTTTGCCTGGAAGAAGCCGAGAACATGGAAATATTCCTCATTACCTCCAACCTGTCGGCAATTTTCAGCACAGTTACTCTAGGATCCGTGGAATATTGCACTATGAGTCTCTTGTAGCTTTCAGCCTCCAAGCGGGTGTCCTTGGGCTTGATAGTCGAAATCTTGTTCAGTCCGTCCACCATGGCATAGACATCCTCTGGGAACCCGCCAAGCTTCAGGCCTTCGTACTCCCCTTTCCGTAAGTCTATCGCAGGATGCTTTCGAGTAGCCTCATGAAGGAAAACAGCCGCTGCGCAGTCCGCAGTGAGACCGATTTCGTCCGTCGCGATGAGCGCAACGTTCATCGGATGCTCTATGAATGGCCGGCCATTGTCGCGCACCTCGTTTTCTAGCACCTTCGCGGCAATGTCATAAGCCCTCTGCACGAGAGCCTTTCCATTTTCGTCAAACTGCGGGAAATGCTGAACAATACTAGCCATCTCTTAGTCATTTTTTCAAGACTAAAATACAATAAATAAAGGAAAATTCCGAATATCATATCGCGATGAGGAGTCGGATGTGCCATACTTCCTTGCCCAAGAATTGATTCCTGGTTATTGGGGTAGAATAAGTCGGCAGCCTTCCATCGTGCAACAGGCAAGTTCAAGGGATATAAAATCTCCTACAAAGGGCTGTCTATGGATGACATGCAGGATTATTAAGCAGATAGTATGGATTTCGCTAAATATGCATTGCCATGGACAAATTCATTATCATATTATCCCTTGATAGGGCTGGCCGCTTATGTCAGCTGGCATTTTTGGCGAATTAAGCGTGTTTTACGGATGGCGCAAAGCTATCTGGCGCGGGAGGCTGAGATGGCTCTGTGGAACTCCCTGGCGTTGGCATTGTGCTCGCTAAGGGTCTTGGCAAACTTGTGAGTGCCATCCAAGGCAGGGCTTGCGCAGAAATACAGATCTCCATGCAGATCTGGATTGAGGACGGCATTCAAGGCAGGTTTGTCGGGAACGCAGATAGGCCCAGGAGGCAGACCTTCATATTTGTAAGTATTGTAGGGAGAATCTATTTCTATGTGTTTGAATAGTATTCGATTGATGCCGTAATCGAAGCAAAAAGCGACGGTAGGGTCGGCCTGGAGCTTCATTCCCGAATGAAGCCGGTTCAGGTAAACGCCTGCGATGGCGGAATATTCCGGCTCATAGTTCGACTCCCCTTTCACGATTGACGCCACTATTGAAACCTCCTCCTTAGTAAGCCCCTGAGCCTCAGCTTTCCGTAGGTTATCCTTTGTCCAGAAGGCATCGTAGGCATCTTTGAATTTACTGAATATGGTTTCGAGGGAGTCTGTCCAATATACTTCGTAGGTGGCTGGGATGATGAGCGAGAAAACATTTCGCGGAGTGAAACCATAATGCGACAAAAACACGCTGTCAGTCAATGCCTTATAGACGGCAGCCGAGTCGAGCATCATCTGGTTCGATATTTTCTTCGCTATCTTTCCTTTCAGCCTCATGGTACCAGAAAGAACCAGATTCACCGGCGTCTGCCAGCCTGATTTCAGCATCCTCGCCACGTAAATGCTAGGCTTCCCTTTCTCAATCACATAATGACCTGGCTTCAATTCTTCATCCGCAAGATATTTATCGAAAACCCTTTCCAAGCTCTTCTTATTAATGACAATGCTATCGGGGATGCTTTCCAGAATCTGCCGTGGAGTTGTCTGGGGGTAGACGAAAATGTCCTTCGAATACCTGAAATTCGGCTTCCTGTTATCAGCGTAAAAGCGCAAAGCCACTGCGCCAACTGCTATTGCAGCGGCAAATAACGCAATGAGGAGTGCCAGGAACCACTTTTTCATATTCATGAATATCTTTTATTTTCTCCCGCGAAGCACAATCGTGTCCCCCTCGCGAGGCTGGTAATTTTCATCGAAGCTGTTCATCTTGCAGACGCTCGACATCTTCACGCCGAACCTCTGGCAGATGCCCCAGAGAGACTCCCCGTCAGAGCCCACGATGTATTTATCAAGCCCTTTCTCGGACCTATTCTTCTTTGCCTGCAAATAAACGATGGTACCAGGCTTCAGTTCCCGCTCGCCACTCAAGTCATTGAAGCGCAGTATTTCCCTGAGCGTCAAGTCATAAGACTTTGCTATGCTGGAATATGTCTCGCCGTCGATCGAAGTCACGAATGGCACTCCGTTCTTAGAATAGGCCTCTCGGTGCAGGGAGAATTGCACTTCTTCGTACCTTCCGCTGGTAATTTTCTTTGGTTCCTCGATGGACAGAGGCGATGCTGGAAGATGACCGTAATCGATTTCTTCATTCTGGCTTGAATGCTTCTTGGATCGTTTCGCGGCACGTCTTGCCGCCCTTGAAGATTTAGTGCTTGAGACTTTGCCTGAACTGCTCTTTGACGGCTTCACGGTACTGCCGGAACCCTTCACGTCCACAGATTCCTCGTAACTATTCGCCAATGCCTCCGCCTCCGCTGCCGTCAGGGTGTCATATTCATAAAGCTTGTACTTCTCAATGTATTTTATCAGCGACTCGGCATAAGTAGGGGCGGTGGCATAGCCCGCTTTTTTCAGTCCATAAGCCCAGCCTTTGTAGTCGGTCGGCTTCAGGTCGAAAAGGAATTTATAGCGGTCTCGGTAACGCAGGAAATCAGAGTGATCTTGAAAAGACTCATCTGCGGAATCGTAAACCCTGAAGCACTCCCCTTTGGCATCATCGTCCACCTTCATGGTTTTCCCCTTCCAGTCATTGTGGCACTTGATTCCGAAATGGTTGTTTCCCTCGGCAGCTAAAGCAGACTGCCCCCAGCGAGATTCCAGAAGCCCCTGCGCAAGCGTGATGCTAGCCGGCACCCCGCTGCGGTACATTTCCTTCACGGCGGTAGGAGCCCATTTCTTGATATATTGTTCTTGAGGGGTCTGCGCCATCGCCTTGCCGCCTGACACTGAAAGCAGAATGGCGCTCAATAACACTCCCCAAACCATAGAAATCAACCTTTTCATAAATACAGCTATTTTAGCCTCGTAAATATAAACAATATTTTGCTAATTGGAATCCAAGGCAAATATCTCACCCCGACGACCTCCCTGCGGCTAAAATTTCAATTCGCCTAGAACTGCGCTGGCCAGTGACATGGCTTGGGCGTAGCTGACAGATACTCGATGGAGTCTTCTGCATTCGGTTTTCGAAATATTCAGCTTGAATGTGCCTGGAAGATCATGAGTAGCGTCAATCAATTTGAACTCATTCACGTTCAGATCTTTACGGAAGCCATAGACAAAAACATTCCTGAATGGTTCAATCCGGCAGCCAGGTGACGTCGGCACATCCTGGGGCTGGCCGGCCAGCCGCAATGCTTCAGGAACGGAGTAGCCACCCTCGCCAGAGAGCACATTTCTGACCGTCTGGATAGATTCCCCGTGAGAGCGAGTCAGCATATTCCTATCAAAGGCCAAGATGAATGCTTTAGGCCGCTTCTCATTAATGATTTTGGCGACCTCGTAAAAATAAGTGCCCCTGCATCCCTCCAGAGACGGCCTCTTCCCAGCCAGCGGGAAAGCCTGGCAAGGCAAGGATGCGCAAAGCACGTCGAAATATTCAGGAATATATCGCCTTACTTCCTTGCTGAGCACGGAATCGAAAGGCACTGCGCCGAAATTCTCGTAGTAAATTTTCTTGGCGACTGCATCAGGCTCGCTGGCAAAAACGCACTTCCCTCCAAGGCTGCAGAGAGCCAGCGAGAATGTTCCAATGCCTGTGAATATGTCAGCAAAAGTGAATTTCTGGCTTGATGAATATTTCTCGCCAGGCTCGGCGAGGATGCCGCTGAAGCTCATGGCAGCAAGCCTCTCGTTCTCCTTCGCCATCTCAGACACAGCCTTAATTCCAGCTATCACCTTGAGCGAGCTTCCAGTTTTGACCAGAGACAGCCCCTTACCAGAATTTCGGCAGCAGGAAATATATTCAAGAACCTCGTTCAGGCAGCGCTCCGTGTCATTCTTCAACTCAGATTCCCAGAACCTGAATACCTTCCATCCGCCTTTGCCCAGCTCCGAATTTATCTCCTTATCTCTCTTTATGTTCCTATCTATCTTTGGGTACCAGTAATCCCTGTTGCTCTTGATGTCTTTTTTACGTGTCTCCCAATTGCGACCATGCCAGAACTCCCCGTCACAGAAAATAGCTACACGGTACTTCCTGACCGTGAAATCTGGGGTGCCCTTGACCCCATGGTCATTTTTGCGGTACCTCACCCCGGCATTCCATAACAGCTTGCCGAACAAGAGTTCCGGCCTAGTGCCACGACTCTTGTTCGCGACCATATTCTTGTGCCTCTGCCGTTCTGATAGCTTGTCCATTTTCACATCCAACGAAGCTGTATTACGGAATATCTATGAAAATAGGAATCATTCTGAGAACATGGACCCCTCCGTGGTGTTGGAGTACAGCGACCAGGACCAAGGACGGTTAAACTGTATGCTTACTGTCACTGTGTCAGCATCCAGCCAGCGGATATAGCTGAGCGAACTGTCGGTCTGTGATGTCACGGCAAAATTAGAATTGTCGCTGCGAAGGGCCTTATGGGCATGCTTGAATGATGACAAATCTATATAAAACTCGGTAGTGTCATTCTGTGGCAACATCGGCATGGGATCCTTTTCAAAAAACTCGAAGCGATGGTTGTAACCGACTTCCTGGCCTGTGTAGATGAGCGGCTGTGAATTTGGAAGCGTCCAGCAAAGCACTGTCATGGCCTTCCAAGCATCGCCAAGACGCTCGAATTCAGTCCCAGACCAAGAGTTCTCATCATGATTGGATGTGAAAGTGAGACGGTAGGCTTTGGAAGGATATGTCTTTTTGTTCCATTTTATATATTCAAGGATATCATTGGTGCCTAGGCTGTCTTTAGCTACTTTGTTCAAAGTGTGCAGCAGCTTCCATGAATATGTCGCATCGAAACCTGCCTCATGCAGCCATTCATCCTCTCCCTCGGCCAAGAAATAAAGCCGACGTGTATAGGCTTCTCGGAATTTGCCAATTACGTCGGACCAGAAATCTTGTGGCACTTGATGTGCTACATCGCAGCGGAAGCCGTCTATGCCTCTATCCAGCCAAAAACGCATGGACTTTTCCATCTCTGCCCGCATCTCCTTGCTTCCGTAATTCAGCTTCGCTATGTCGGTCCAATCATATTCCACGACGGTGTTCCCTAAGGAATCCCGCACGTACCAGTCCGCTGGTTTTTCGGTCACCCACTGATGGTCTGGAGACGTGTGATTCGCAACCCAGTCCAGAATCACCTTGAAACCCATGTCGTGGGCGGTTTTCAAGAAATGGTCAAAATCTTTGAGTGTGCCGAACTCAGGATTCACATCGCAGTAGTCTTTCACTGCATAATACGAACCCATAGCCCCCTTGCGGCCTTTCTCTCCAATCGGGTAGATCGGCATGAGCCATACTATGTCGGCTTGGACAGTCATAATCATCGGGAGCATTTCCTCAGCGGCACTTAGGGTTCCTTCTGCGGTTGACTGACGCACGTTCAGTTCATAGATCACAGTGTTTTCAGTCCAGTCATCCCCCTTATTCTCAGCCTTATTGCATGAAACGAATGCGGACAATGCTGCCATTAATGTTATTCCCAAAAACGAAAGTTTCATATTCATGTCTTTATTCTTCCATCCATTTCAAAAAATCCTCAACCCTGGTGCGGCTTACCTCGATAGGGAACTTAGGCGCAGGATAAACACTCAGCCTGAGACGGCTGCCAGACAGCTTGATTATGCCGCTAATCGCCTCTTTCGCAACGATGCAGTTCCTTGAAACCCTGAAGAATACATCAGGATTCAGGTTTTCAGAAATCTCGTCCAGCGAAGGATTGATGACATAACTCTCCCCTGCCTTATTCGTAAGCCAGGTGCCTTTATTGGCGGAGAAGAAATACGCTATTTCGGAAACCTTGACAGGGACAATTCTGCTGTTAGTCCTTATAAGGTAGCGCTCCTTGTACATCCTCGGCTCTCGGGAAGGGTTCCCTGCCACAGAACCAAGGCCGAGCGTTCCTGCTGAAAGCCTCTCCCTGCACCTGGAAACGGCTCTCTCCAGCAAATTGAGATCCACGGGCTTAAGCAGATAATCTATAGAATTCACCTCGAAAGCTTTTACGGCATAACTGTCGTAAGCCGTGGTCATTATCACCTGAGCGCTGATGGTCACGGCGTTGAAAATCTCGAAACATCCTCCGTCCGAAAGCTCAACGTCCATGAATATGACATCACAGCCATCAGGATTCCGTTTCAGCCATGCTATGGAACCTGCCACTGAATCTTCCTGTCCGACAATCTCTATGTCCTTGAAATTATCGTTCAACAATTTCACCAGTTTCCTCCTAGCCAGAGGCTCATCTTCTATGATAAGTGTTCTCATTATTAATCAGTTTTAGCATCATCGCTTACTGGGATCCGCATCTGCTCGATCAGAGGCAGCACGACTACATATTCATTGTCAGTCTTTTCAATTTTAATATTTTTTCCGCAAGCATCCAAATATTGCTGACGGATATATTTCTGTCCGATGCCGGTCGACTGGACAATGGTGAACTTAGGGTTAAGGTTATTTCTCACCGTTACGGAACGTCCGTCCGATGAGATGGTTATTTTGAGAGGACGGCTTGACGAGACAGCATTGTGTTTCGTGGCATTCTCGACCAGCAGCTGCACGGAAGCCGGCACTACGTACTTTTCCATAGCCTTGTCCGGAACATCTATATTCACGTCCAAGCCATCTTCAAACCTGATTTTCATCATCCCAACGTACATCTCGGTGTACTCAAGCTCGTCTTTTAACCGTACAAAGGTACTGGAGTCATTATTCATCATGTACCTGTACATTCCTGACAGCCTGTGGATATAGGCACTCGCATCTTCGTCCCTGCCATCGCAGACCAAGGCATCCAGCACGTTAAGCGAATTGAACAGGAAATGGGGATTGATCTGCTGCTTAAGCTTAATATATTGGAACTGAGCCATATTAGCCTTATTCCTTTCGTTCTCCATCGAACGCCTGGCGCTCACGATGTACCCGACCACGAAAACAATCAGGTTTATGCAGACATTCACGATCAACGATATGAACATCAGCTCCTCAAAATACCTTGGCTCCAGCGGAAGATTGAAATGCATCGGCAAGTCCAATTCTACTATGAGGGCGGAAATGGCTGATGTGGCCATGAATGCCAGCCCGACGAAAAACCACCGGAGCAAAATGTTCCAGCCAGATAGGAACTTCCTGTAAACATATTGCGTGAATATGCTCAATGCTATCAGCAGGATGAGCACTATGGAATTATCGAAGAAGTCCGATATGACATCCTTCACGTCGTGTTCGCGGAACAGATCCGTCGAGAATGCCGCAGTAATGACGGATCTTAATATGAAGATTACGACGACGGCCATGATCATCCATTTCAGGGAAGCATCGGAATATGACGGATCCTCCTCCGACTCCTGGACTCTGCTGAATCGTCGTATGAAAGCATACAAGGTCCATCCAAGCAATTCCGTAGTGATCAAGGTAGACACTGCCGGATTCAGCATACCGTTGAAACCCAACGCATTCCTGAAAATCATCTGAAGTCCTGCTCCGATAGCGTAACCTATTATATTCACCAATATGATGAAGACTGCTGAGAGTTCTATGCTCTGGCGCTCCCTAAGGCATATCAATAAAGTCATCACCATGGTGAGCAGGGTCAGCATCATGGTGTCGGATATCCTCATGGCATGGCATAAAAGCGTCGTCAGGCAGTGCAAGACGGCGAATCCGTTGATGATCCAGGCTATGCTGGTTATTTTATGTTCCGCAGACATATCGCATTGCAAATATAACATTCTAAATAGTTTTAAGTAAAATTTCATTCATCCAGAATTTCGAACCATTCATCCAATATTTTGCGACGGTCGGCGGAAAAGATGATTTTATTCAAAACTAATAAGATATTTTTGAAACGATTTACAAACTGCAAATTAGTAGCATTGACACCATGAATCGCAAACCTAAATTGAAATTCTGGCAGATCTGGAACTTGAGTTTCGGCTTCCTGGGCGTGCAGATTGGGTATTCTCTTCAGAATTCCAACACCTCAGGAATGCTAAAATCTTTCGGCGCAGACATTTCCAGCCTAAGCTATTTCTGGCTCCTGGCACCGATTGCTGGCCTCATCGTCCAGCCGATCATCGGCATGTTCTCCGATCAGACATGGACCAAGCTAGGAAGACGCAAGCCGTACATCCTCGCCGGAGCCATCATCTCCACTCTTGCGTTGTGCCTGATGCCCAACTGCCCTAAGCTTCTCGCATTTGCCCCACTTGTGATGGGCGCCATAGTGTTCCTTTTCATGGACCTGTCCTTCAACATAACCATGCAGCCTTTCAGGGCGCTGGTTACCGACATGCTCGACGATTCACAGAAAACCGAAGGCTTCGTAGTCCAGACATTCCTCATAAACCTCGGCTCCATCATAGGAGCCCTGCTGCCACTCATCATGAGCAAATGCTTAGGAGTCTCCGATGCCGAGATTCCAGGGCAGGCAATGAAGCATATAGCATACTCTTACTATGCAGGAGCAGGCATCCTGCTTCTTTCGGTGCTTGTCACCATATTCAAGGCAAAAGAATATCCTCCGAAGGAATTTAACGAATATAATGCAGTAGAAATCACTGAAGGAGAGGAAAAACCATCATTCTGGCATCTAGTGAAACATGCGCCTAAATCTTACTGGCAGCTTGGCATCACCCAGTTCTTCTCTTGGGCAGCGTTATTCCTTATGTGGAATTATCTACAGCCGCTAGTCACAAAGGCCTACGTGGTGGACGGGATGGTAAATGTTGGTCAGGCTCAGACTTGGACAGGCGTGCTGAACGCCATCTATCCAGTGTCAGCCTGCGTGATCTCATTAGTTCTGACAGGCCTGGCCAATAAATTCGGGAACAAACCTACTTATGCGATATGTCTGTTTTCAGGCGCTTTAGGATATGCACTGTTGGCACTTACTGGCTCTAAGACCCTCATGGCGGTTGCAATGTTGCTCATCGGCGTGGCTTGGGCTGGTATTCTCGCAATGCCATATTCAATATTCTCTAGGACCATAGATGCTCGCAGCGCAGGTGCCTACATGGGAATATTCAATTTCACGGTTACCATTCCTCAGATCTGCATGGGGCTATGCGGAGGCCTGCTTGTCGCTCTGATCAAGAAAATTGCGTTCGGCGCTGGGTATTTCCAGTCCATCGCCGGCGACGCATCCGCCAAGGCATTGGCAGAGAGCAAGATAGCCGCAGGAATATTCCTGATTGCAGGCTTGTTCATGCTTCTGGCTTCAATCTCCGTTCACTTCGTAAGCGACAAGAAATACAATGACTAATCATATGTTAATAATTAATAATTAATTCTTAATCTAATGAAAAGAATATTGACCCTATTGGGAATAATATTAGCGTTTTCCCTTTCTCTGTCCGCACAAGACAGATACCAGGTCAAAGGCACGGTGGTCGATGCCACTGGGCCTGTGATCGGAGCAACCGTCATGGAAGTAGGCACCATCAATGGAGTCTCGACCGACCTTGACGGGAACTACATTCTGGACGTTTCCAGCGCAAATGCCTCCGTGCAGTTCAGCTGCGTCGGCTACGTCTCGCAATCCTTCAAGGCATCCCAAGTGCCAGCAAAAGTAATCCTAGCAGAAGACACAGAAATGCTCCAAGATGTGGTAGTCATCGGTTACGGCACAGTTAAGAAGACAGACATGACTGGCTCTGTCACCACAGTGAAGGCTGATGACATCAACAAAGGCGTGATTTCCACGCCTGCAGACATGCTTAGAGGCAAATCGGCAGGCGTAGTCGTTACTTCAGGAAACGGCCAGCCAGGTTCCGGAGCCACCATCCGAATCCGCGGCGGTTCTTCTCTCAAGGCCAACAACAACCCTCTCATCGTAATAGACGGCCTGCCGGTGAGCGATGAGAGCATCACTGGAATGTCCGACCCTCTTTCAACGATCAATCCGGACGACATTGAAAGCTTCTCCGTCCTAAAGGATGCATCGGCAACCGCCATCTACGGTTCCAGGGCATCGAACGGCGTAATCGTCATCACCACCAAGAAAGGTTCCGGCAACAATATTCCAAGCATCGGCGCTAGCTTTTCCACTTCGATTAGCCACGTCTCCGACTACGTTGACGTGTTGAGCGCACCAGGGATAAAGAGCCTCATCGCTAATCGGCTCGGAACCGATTCCGATGCCTACAAAGCTCTTGGATCATCTGACACTGATTGGCAGAAAGAAATTTACCAGATTGCGCCTACATACGAGGGAAACCTTAGCGTCAAAGGGAAATTCTCTGCCGGAAAGGCTTTCACTCTGCCTTACCGTGTTTCCGGAGGCTATCTGTCGCAGGAAGGAGTGCTCAAAACCTCCAAAATGAACAGGGGAACCCTCTCGGTCAACCTTACCCCTACGTTCTTCGACAACCACCTTACCGTCAATCTGAACGGGAAGGGAGTTTATTCCAAGAACTGGTTCGCTAACCAGGATGCCATTGGGGCAGCGATTCACATGGATCCTACGCGTCCGATTTACGATGCCAGCTCGGCAGGCAATCATGGATATTCAATATGGCGCGACCTCAGCGGAAACGTAAACACCATGGCGACCATGAACCCCATTGCCCTCCTCGAAGAAAAAGATGACCAGTCTACAGTCAAGCGTTTCATCGGGAATGCCCAGTTCGACTATAAAGTGCATGGCTTCGAGGATCTTAGGTTCAACCTCAACCTTGGCCTCGATTTCGTGAAGAGCGACGGCTGGAATGAATCCCCTCAGGGTTCCGAGCAGTCCTACCATAGCACTGCGCAGTCAGGAGCTGGTTATCACACAGACTACACCTTCATGCGCCGCGACCAAACTCTCGAAGCCTACGCTGTTTACAACCATGATTTCGGCAAGCATCACGTTGACCTGATGGGTGGTTACTCATGGCAGCATTTCTGGCACAAATCCACGAACTATCAGTATAAGCTCACCGATGGCAGCGTGCTGGACAACACTCCCGGGCGATCCGAATATTACCTGATTTCTTTCTTCGGAAGAGCCAACTATGGCTACGACGGCAGATATCTTCTCACCGCCACCGTTCGTCGCGACGGCACCTCCAGGTTCCAGAACCACAAATGGGGCTTGTTCCCTTCCATAGCATTCGCATGGAACGTAAAGAACGAGTCTTTCTTGAAGAGTGATCCAGACATATCCACGCTGAAACTTCGCCTAAGCTGGGGACAGACCGGCCAGCAAGATATCGGAGCTGGAGACTATCCTTCATTCGCCACGTACTATAGCAACCTGATCGGAAGCTACTATTATTTCGGCAACGCTTTGGTCAATCCGATCACGGCGCTAGGTTACAACGCCGACCTCAAGTGGGAGACCACCACTACCTACAATGCCGGAATAGACTTCGGCTTCTTTAATGACAGGCTGACCCTTTCCGTCGATGGCTATTATCGCAAGACCAGCGATTTGCTCAACTACATCCCCGTAGCTGCCATGTCGAATCTCACGAACTACCTGAACTCCAACATTGGAGACCTTGAGAACAAAGGTTTCGAGGCAGATGTGAACGGCATCATAATCAGCAAGGCAGACATGAGCCTTACGGTCGGCGCGAACGTCGCCTACAATCGCAACGAAATCACCAAGCTGACAGCCTCGGCAAGCGATAAGACCGGCGTTGCCGTCGGAGGGATCTCCGGCGGAACCGGAAATAATGCCCAGATGCATCAGGTGGGCTATCCTGCCTATGCCTACTACGTTTATCAGCAGGTATATGACGAGAATGACAATCCAATCTTTGGCGAATATGTCGACCGCAATGGCGATGGAACCATAGATGCCGACGATAAGTATTTCTTCCACAAGCCATCCCCTGACTGGACGCTCGGAATGAACGTCAGCTTCACGTACAAGAGGTGGACAGCGGCTCTCTCCGGCCACGGCAGTTTCGGCAACTGGAACTATTACAACGTAGCTTCTGACAACGAAGCCCTTTCTGACCTATGGGTGAACAGCTTTGTCTCCAACAGGCTTTCTTCTTGCATCAAGACGAATTTCGAGACTGCCGAATACCTCTCCGACTACTATGTGAGAGATGCATCCTTCTTCAAATTGGACAACTTCACCATCGGGTACACGTTCCCAAAGCTGTTCTCAGCCGCGAAACGCAATGTTGCCCTCAACATCTACGGCACAGTGCAGAACATCTACACAATCACCGGATATGACGGCCTCGATCCGGAAATTTTCCAAGGCATCGACGGCAACTTCTATCCACGTCCTAGAACTTACACGCTTGGAATCAAACTTAACTTCTAATTTTAATGAATATGAAAACAATAAGATATATTCTTGGTGCCTTTGCAGTTACAGCTGCCCTCGGACTGTCCTCATGCGTCGGCGATCTGGACGTAACTCCTATCGACCCGAACATGAACACTTCGGACAAGGCTCTGACTTCCGAGGCCGATTTCACGAACTTCCTTGCAGGGATATATGCTGGCTATGCTACGTCTGGATATAAAGGGCCGAACAATGATCCTTCCATTTCCGGACTCGACGGTGGCGCAAGCCAGTACGTCAGGGGACTGTACACGATGCAGGAACTACCTACCGATGAATCCATGTGCAGCTGGAACGACCAGACCATAAAGGAATTCCACAGATTCAACTGGACCACTTCCGACGTGTTCATCTATGCATTCTACTCCAGGCTATGCTACCAGATTTCCATGTGCAATGAGTTCATCCGTCAGGCCAATGCGACTTCGGTCAGCCTGAACGCAAAAGCTCAGATGATAGACGAAGCTAGAACCCTTAGGGCTCTGAGCTACTACCATGGAATTGACGTGTTCGGAAACATGCCGTTCGCAGATGAGAACATGACCGTAGGCTCCGTGAAACCGAAACAGATTTCAAGGAGCGCCCTATACGGCTGGCTTGAGACAGAGCTCACGGACCTCATAGACAACGGACATATTCCTTTGGCTCGCAAAGCCGAATATGGAAGAGTCGACAAGGGAGTTGCCCGGATGATTCTTGCCAAGCTTTACCTAAATGCCGAAGTCTATACAGGCACGGCAGCATGGGACAAATGCGCCACAGTCCTGAAGGCAATAATGAGCGCAGGCTATTCGCTGCACGACAATTATCAAGAACTTTTCCTCGCCGACAACGACCAATGCACAGACGAGATAATGTTCGCAATAGAACAAGACGGAGTGAACACTCAGAGCTATGGTGTTACGAACTATATAATATTCGCTTCCACAGGAGGAGAAATGGATCCTGCTTCCGTTGGCATTTCTTCAGGCTGGGGCGGATTGAGATCCACCAACGCTTTCGTGAGCAAATTTGCCAGCGATGATGCTCGCAGGCTCTTCTTTGAAGGCGGCACAAATAGCGGCCCGGTAACCGACGATGGAGATTTCAAGGCAGGAGGCTATCCTTGCATGAAATTCAAGAACATAAACAGCGACGGAACGGCTGGCAAGGCTGCCGGCTTCGTTGACACTGATTTCCCGGTGTTCCGCTATGCTGATGCACTGCTAATGTATGCCGAGTGCGCCCTCCATGGGGCAGTGACGGCAAGCGAAGGGTTAGACGCTATAAACCAAGTCAGGACGAGGGCAGGACTTGGAAACGTCACGGAACTGAATGCCAACACGATAATAGACGAGAGGGGAAGAGAACTTTACCAAGAATGCTGGAGGCGCTCCGATCTCGTCAGGTTCGGAATGTTCACCACGGACTCCTATCTGTGGGACTACAAGGGCGGGGCCGTAGACGGCAAGTCGGTAGATTCTCACCTGAACCTCTACCCTATCCCTTCACAGGACATGATCAGCAATGATAAACTCGAACAGAACCCAGGATACTAGCAGATAAATCGAAAATCAATGAATATGAAAAATATTAAAATACTTTGGGCAATGGCGCTTGGGCTACTCACTTTCGCCAGCTGCGACGATGAGCCCCACGCCTTCTACGCAGACCCTACGGAATTTGTCCTGAATACACCAGCCTACGTGAACGGGGTATACGACCTGGAAAATTCCAAGTCGATGGAACTGAGCTGCTCGCAGCCGGACTACGGATTCACAGCCGCTACGACATATTCAGTTCAGGTGTCCCTGAACAACAATTTCACAGACGATGGCTCCTACTCCACCCTGCCCACCACTTATGCCAAGGCTAGGATGTCCGTGGCTGCGGACGAGCTGGCAGAGGCGCTGACGGCTCTTTCCACGGCAGATCCAGAGGCCTTCCCTTATAACACGCCTCTCTATATCAGGCTGAAGGCTCAGCTGACGAAAAGCGGCAAGGGGGAGATATACTCGAATGTAGTCAGCATTCCTAACGTCCGTCTCTACTACTCTCTGCCAGCAGTTGTTCCTCCGACAAGCCTCTACCTGGTTGGGTCTCACTGCAATTGGAACTGGGATACTGCTACCAGCATGATCCCGACTTACGATAACAATGGGACATTCTGGCATCTGGTCTATATTGATGCAGGCGGAAGCGTGAAGTTCAACTGGGAGAAAGACTGGAACGGTAACGAAGTCGGCTTTGCCGGAATCGACGGACATTACGCCGACAATGCTGGCGCTGGCATCGGATCGACCGATGATGGCAACATCAAAATCACGAATGCTGGCTGGTACCTGTTCGTAATTCGTACCGCGGTCGCAGGACGAGGCTATCAGTTCAAGCTAGAGGTCAATAAGCCTAACGTCTACCTGTTTGGAAGCGTCAAGGGCGGAGCTAACGCCTGGGGTGCCGACGAAGATGGCCTATTCACGGTTCCGGATTCCAAGGACGGAGAATTCGTATCTCCCGCATTCGCCGCAGACGCTGACCCGGAATCAGGCGTAAGAGCCTGCGTGATCATAGATGGCGAAGACTGGTGGCACTCAGAATTCATGGTGATCAATGGCAAGCTCGCTTATAGGGCGACAGGCGGAGACCAGGAACGTGTCACAGGCAATGCCGGACAGCGTCTTTACATCAATTTCACTAATGAGACCGGTCACATTAATTAGATTATGTCATGGAAAAGAACATATTGATAAGCATCTGCCTTTTAGGCATGGCGGCGACAGGCTGCCAGATAGGCGATTTCGGAGACGATTTCGCCGCACCCCAACGCAACGAACAAGAAAAAGCCGTAACGCTTCCTTCGTCCCTTAGCGTCACCCCTTCTAGCCAGATCTTGCTGCAGGAATACAAAGGCGACTCCGTGCAGGTTGCAACCCTTGGCTCGGCGGACATTCCGCAAGGGAGCACTCTCGGCAATTTCAAGCTTGTCCTGGACGACAAATACACCATTGCATTGAGCGAGAGCCTCAAGACCACCGCCGAAGAGCTGCAAAGCATAGTCGAAACAGCTTTCGACGCGGACACCGTCTTGAGAGAATTCAAAGCCATAGTCGAGGCAGACATCTACTGCGGAGATCAGACCATGTACCTTGCCTCTCATGAATACACGCTGAGCATAAAGCCTTTCGACATCACGGCAGATTCATGGACGTTGATCGGAGTGAACGGAGACTGGAACAACGACATAGCGATGACTGAGGTCGCCCATGGCATCTGGGTAAGCGACCGTGTCAGCATCACCTCTGGGGATTGGAAGCTGCGCTGCAACCACGGATGGGAAGTGAACAGAGGTGGAGCCACCCCAACTCAGGCAGGAGAATTCGTAGAGGCCGTTCCTGGCGGCAATAATATCAGCCTCACAGGAGACCTGATCATAGTTTACAACGCCAACAACGAAACCATAGGCGCTATGACATGGGGCATAGTAGGAAGTATCGCAAGCCTTGACGGGTTCAGCTGGAACGGAGACATTCCTATGAATCTCGGTAAGGATGGCAAATATTATGGGATCCCAGTGACGCTCACCACCACCGATGAAATCAAGCTTCGCAAGGATGCTGGCTGGGATGAAAATCGCGGAGGCGACTGCTCTGCCGCTGATGCCGAATTCGATGCCGTCAGCGGTGGAAATAACATCAAGGCTCCTTCTGACGGCACATACATGGTTGTCTACGATCCTACCAGCGAGAAAATTACGCTCAGCAAGCTCTTCTGGGGTATAATAGGTGGTTTCAACGACTGGGGAGGAGACCTCTTCATGATTTACGATGGGGCCGGCAAGTGGGCTGCTTACAACA
The DNA here is from genome assembly GCA_028724885.1 of Bacteroidales bacterium. Classification (GTDB taxonomy): domain Bacteria; phylum Bacteroidota; class Bacteroidia; order Bacteroidales; family UBA932; genus Cryptobacteroides. Next base: position 42,951 of record JAQYTJ010000010.1, read on the forward strand.
AAAGCTTTTCAGGAGAATGGAAGCTCCGCCAAGGATGCGGATGGGATGTTAACCGCGGTGGTGCTTACGTATCCGCAGGCGAGCCGTTCGCCGTCACCAATGGTGGAGACAACATTACTGTTGGCGACATTACAACCTTCGACATTATCTATGATTCTTCTGCTGAGACCATAACAGTCCAGTAATTTTTCGGCCTGATGCCCTTGATCGCGGCATCAGGTTGCCAATTCAAAATATTAATAGATGAAAAAGAATATAATATATTCATTATTAAGGATATTCTTAATTGCGGCATTGGCTTCCTGCGGCGGTGATGATCTGGTGAAGCCAGACACTCCGGATACTCCCGGCACACCTGATAATCCAGACACGCCGACTGCGACTGCGGTGGTTGCCCACCCTGCAGCGTTCGACGGCAACAAACGGGCTGGAACGACATATCAGATTCTGGTTTACAGTTTCGCCGACAGCGACGGAGACGGCATAGGAGATTTCAACGGTATAACCCAGAAGCTGGACTATCTGGACTCTCTCGGCGTTACCGCCATCTGGCTTTCTCCGATCCATCCTGCATCATCCTACCATGGATACGATGTGACTGACTACTATGCGGTAAATCCGAAATTCGGGACGGAGGATGACTTCGAGCGGCTAATTGACGCAGCGCATAAAAAGAATATAGACATCTATCTGGACTACGTGCTAAACCACTCTTCTGCGAAAAATACCCTCTGGTACAGCAACGAGACTGTCAAGACCTGGTTCACGCAGGCTTGCTCATCTTCCACGAATCCATACCGAAACTACTACATTTTCTCCGAAGACCCGAAGAGCGACATAGCCGCCGGAAAGATTGACATGATTGCTACAGAAGGAGCTAACGGCTATGATTCAGGGCAATGGTTCAAGGTCAGCTCCGGCACAGGAGCTCCTGTGCATTTCAATTCCGAACAGACCTATTATCACTCTCACTTTTGGACGGACTGGTTCGCAGACCTCAATTACGGAAAGGCCGTCGATGCCAGTTCATCCCCTGCATTCAAAGACCTAGCAAAATCCGCCGACAAGTGGATTGGGATGGGAATTGACGGAATGCGACTGGATGCCGTGAAACACATCTACCACAATGAGTCGTCGGATGAAAACCCAACGTTCCTCGCACAGTGGTACGAACACTGCGACTCTGCCTACAAGGATCAAGGAAACAGCGATGATTTTTTCATTGTGGGGGAAGTGTTCAGCGAGGCTTCCGCAGTCGCAAGATACTACAAAGGGCTCCCATCCTGCTTCGAATTCAGCTTCTGGTGGCGGCTGAAGGAGGCCCTGAACAATCAGGTCGGAAACACATTCCCTTCCACGATCCTAGGCTACGAGAAGCTTTATGCGAGCCAGCGTGCAAACCCTGTCGAATCCACCAAGCTGTCCAACCATGACGAGGACAGAACGGCCTCCGACCTTTCAAAGTCTCCTTCAAAAGAAAAACAAGCCTGCGCCTTCCTGCTGACTGCCCCGGGCAAGCCTTTCATTTACCAAGGAGAGGAATTAGGCTATTATGGTACAAAGTCCAATGGAGATGAATATGTCAGGACTCCTATAATGTGGGACATGGCAGGAACTCAGCTAGCATCCGGAGCCCTTGGCGGTAAAGTAGATAAGAACATGCTGTCGAAGGCCATATCGGTAGAAGCACAGAATGCGAATCCGTCTTCTGTCCTGTCTGTCTACAAGAAATTCTCGCGCCTTCGCAACACGTACCAGGCACTTGCCAGCGGCACCATGTCGGAGCATGACGCTTACAACGGCAATTCTGCCTACAAGAGTATTGCCTGCTGGTACATGACTTCAGCCAACGGCTCCGAGAAGATGCTCGTGGTTCATAACGTGGCAACTACAGGCACCCAGAGCCTGACTTTCCAAGACGATCTCTCGAAGCCTGTTGCGGTTCTCGGTAGAGCTACTTCCCTGAAGAACTCGGACGGAACCTACACGCTAAACATGAGTTCTAACACCTCAATAGTATTCCAAATCAAATGAATCATTCTGACATATTCGTAACAAAATGAAAAAGTTGAATTTCCTTGCCTTTGCTTGCGCAATTTCGATGGTTGCCGTATCTTGCGGCAATATGAGCAACATAGACAATATTCCCGAGGCTAATTCCAGCGAGATCGCCAGGGTCGAGCCGCCATCCTGGTGGATTGGCATGAAGACCAGGCTCCAGCTTATGGTCCAGGGAAAAGGCATTTCCGGCTATCAGGTATCTATCGAAGACTATAATGGTGTGAAGGTGAAGGAAGTGCACAAGGCAGACAACCTCGATTTCATATTCATAGACATCGATGTAAGCACCACTGCGCGCCCTGGCACTTTCTATCTCATATTCTCGAAAGGAAATGAGCAATTCAAGTACGCATACACTCTCTCAGAGCGTTCCAAAGGCTCTGAGAGCAGGACAAGTTTCAACAATTCTGACCTAATTTATTTAATAAATCCAGATCGCTTCGCTAATGGCGATCCTACGAATGATTCTACCTCCGTGACTACCGAACCATGCAACCGCAAAGCTCCTTTCGGTCGTCACGGAGGAGACATTCAAGGCATCATAGACCATCTGGATTACATAGCCGACCTTGGGGCGACTGCCATCTGGCCCACGCCACTGCTGGAAGACAATCTAAAGGAGGAGTCCTACCATGGCTATGCCTGCACGGACTATTACAGGATTGATCCTCGCTTCGGGACTAACGAGCTTTACAAGGAAATGGTCTCCAAGGCTCACGAAAAGGGGCTGAAGGTCATCATGGACGTGGTGACGAACCATTGCGGGATTGACCATTGGTGGATGAAGGACATGCCTTTCAAGGACTGGGTCAACATGCATGACGAATATGTCGGGACGTCGCATCGTTTCTCCGTACTCACCGACCCTTACGGATCGCAGCATGACCGTGAAATCATGAGTAGAGGCTGGTTCGTTCCCTCAATGCCGGACATGAATCTGGACAATCCTTTCGTTCTCAATTATTTCGAGCAGTGGGCAGTGTGGTGGATTGAGTATGCAGGTCTGGATGGCCTGCGGGTGGACACATACCCCTATAACGCAAAAGAGGCGATGAGCGAATGGTGCGCATCGGTTCGTCGTGAATATCCTGGGATGAACATCGTTGGGGAATGCTGGGATCACTCCCCTGCTGCAATCGCCTATTGGCAGGCCGGCAATGGGAACAAGGACGGATTCGACACGAATCTGCCGACGGTCATGGATTTTCCGCTTTTCGAAGCAATGTGCAGGTCTCTCGGCGTCGGGCCTCGTGGATCGATCGGGGACATTACGGACGTGTATAATTCTTTGTCTGGCGACTATGCGTACACGAATCCGCTCAATCTGCTGATTTTCTTCGCGAATCACGACTGTTTGCGATTCGGGGACATCGTCCGCAGGAATCCTGATAAAATGAAGATAGCATATTCAATTCTCGCCACCATGCGTGGCATACCGCAGATTTTCTACGGGGACGAAATGATGTTTGCCAACGGAACTCAGCATAAGAGCGACGGAATGCTCCGAATGGACTTTCCTGGCGGATGGGATGGCGACAAAGTAAATCTATTCACGGTAGAGGGGCGTGCTGAGGCAGCTGCAAATCATGCAACCCTCGCTGCTGATTCCACGACTTTCAACGCCACGAAGAGCACCAGGGACACAGTCTTAGCAAATGCTGCTTCGCTCCATGACTATGCCTCCAGGCTGTTTAACTGGCGCAAAGGCAAATCCGTCATCCATGCAGGCAAGACACTCGAATTCCTGCCGCACGACAACGCCTACGCCTATTTCCGCTACAACGACTCGGAGACTGTGTTCGTATTCATTAACAATTCCGCCGAATATTGCAAGATTCCATGGGACGATTATGCTGAAATAACGTCTAAGCTTCCTTCCGCCGGCCTCAACGTAATGACCGGCGAGACAATCACCATTGACCAGGACACAAAAGTCCCACCAACCACGGCCCTGATCGTTGAATACTCGCTAAAGTGAACGAAAAAAGGCTGCCTGATATGGGCAGCCTGAATTTTTCACATTAAGATTGTTATTCCGCAGGATGTATAGCTCCCATAGGGCAAACATCGGCGCATGTGCCGCAGTCGATGCAGGCATCCGGATCTATGTGATAAACGTCACCTTCGTGGATAGCACCCTGAGGGCATTCGCTTGCACAAGTGCCGCAAGCCACACAATCAGTTTCAGAAATCTTGTAAGCCATAATATTTAAAAATTAATCGTTATGTAAGCAATTCGTAGCTCGAAAGCCGATTGCAAATATATATCCTTAATTTCTCAAAAACAAACCCCAGATTGTAAAAAAGACTAGAGCCATAGCCACCTTGATACCCTTTGCTTTTATGAACGCCAGGCGGCTATCAGCTAGCAGCGGCAGGCCGACATGCCCCTCCTGCACAAGCGAATTCGTAAAAAGCACAGGGAAAGGAATCATGCCGCTAGCAAACAACGTCACGAATATCAAGTGCGGCCCAGATTCGGGAATGAGACCTATCAGAATTGCCAGCAGCATCATTATCGCAGTGTTGCCTTTTATCCAGTCATTCAGATCCACGAAATGGAAAAGCGTTCCTATTACGATAAGCATCCCAAAAGTCCAAGCGAATATGCTAGGCAAGTGCTTGCAAACCACATGCTCCCACAAATACTCCTCAACGAAATGGTCTGAAGCGAATATGGCAGCCCCCAATACAACGAGGCTCAGGGTACCGAACAGCCAGTACATCCAGTCTTCACTAAGCAGGTTCAATCCATCTGGCTCGGCCTCATGACCATCTTCGAGAAGGCCTGACAATAAAGCAATTAGAAATATTCCTACGCCTAAGAAAAGAGCTATCCTCCGCCATCCCCAATGCCTGATACCATGTTTTCCCGCCTCAACATCTTCCTGGTGACAATCGTAAGTATCTTCCAGACGAGTAGGAATGGCTCTGCCTTTCTTGTAAAAAATATCTGCCAGCAGGCCTGTGGCAACTGCCAGCACGAAAAGCATCAAGAACAGCAGAGAAGCCTTGCCAGGGAACATTGCCAGCATCATGAAAGCCTCATCACCTGCCGTGGCAATCATCATTGCCAGCAAGGCACCGAAACTCAGCATCTTGTGCGTATAAAGGGAAACGACAGCAAAGCCTCCAACGCAGCCAGGCACCGCCCCGAGCAAAGCCGACAGAAGAACTTGCAAGAAACTGTTCTTTTTAAGTCCATTGAATATCCTGCCGTTCGACTCCACGTTGAACGACTCTATGAGCATCATCATGATGACGACAAGACCGCTTATGAGAACAGCACTTCGAAGAGCATCTAAAAAGACATTCAGCATATTCCTAATCTATCCAGCCAGTTACGAATAAGTTAATGATGGGCCGTAATGGGGAGTTCGTGTAAAGGTTTATAACCAACAGAGTCTCCCCCTTCGGCAAGCCAGCCGTATCCAGAATGAAATGCAGGGAGGAACTCATGCCTGGTGCCATTTCCTCAACGGGTTCCAGCTTCAGATGAGAGCTCTCGGAGTCTGCCTTGTATATTCTTAAAACGCTCTTCCCTTTATTCGTAAAGCCGAAGGCACCACTCACAATCGTGCCAGCAGAAACTTTCTCGAATGAATATGTGCTCTCAGTGAACATGGGCTGCGAGCCATTCTTTCTCTGCTGATCTGTCCATGAAGAGAAATTCTCCTTCGTGATAGCAAAAATGCCGATCTTTTCGTGACCGGCACCAAGATTCGGATTCGGATCAGAGACCATCGCCTCCTCGCCAGCAACCTTACCCTGCACGCCGGAACCGGAAGCCTTGAATACCCTGCCACCGACTACAGGCGTAGCATAATAATAATTCTTTCCCCATAGCGACCTGTCCGACGTGATTACGTATGACATAGTGGCAGTCCCACCTGCTGGAATCGGATTCTGAGACAGCTTTAAAGAAAGATTCCGGCTGATGTCCTTGAACGTAACGTTCAGAGGACCAGAACCAAGGTTAGCCACCTTCACTTCTCCACTCTTCTGCTCGCCTTGGGAAAGATTACCACCCTTTATTTCAGCCGACTTCATGCCCATATTTCCGAAATGGACAGGATACATCTCCTTAAGGCTTAGCTTCTTGGCATGACTCTCACCACGGAGTCTCAGCACTATTGGCTTTTTCTGTCCGGAAATATATACAGTCAGAGTCTTATCAAATGGATACGCCCCTTCGTCATTGCTGTAAGTCGCCTTTATAGTCCCGCTCTCGCCGGCTTTGAGAGGCTGCCTAGTCCATTCAACATTGGTGCAGCCGCACGACGAGACCACGTTATATATCACTACAGCCTTGGAGCCAACATTTTTCGCCTTGAAAGTAGCTGTCACGGCTCCGTCCGAAAGCATTATGTCGCCGAAATCATAAATCAATCGGTCGAACTCGACGGAGCCGAACGTCTTGCCACCATTGCTGCCCTGAGCCAAGGCAGGGAAAGATAGCAGCAAAGCTGTCAGAATCGCAGATGATACAGTCAGTATATTTCTCATATTAATAAAAAAGAGCATCGTAATTTTCTGCAAATTTCTTTCCATATGCGAAGATATGACAATTGGGCAGGCTTTAAAATCAGGCAGATTATTTGTAATTTTGTAGTTCTCGTTAAGATATGAGCATGGAACAAGGAATAAGCAATTACAGTGATGACAAGATAAAACATCTTGAAGATGTCGACCATATCCGAAGGAGACCCGGAATGTATATCGGGCGTCTGGGGAATGGCTCGAACCAAGGGGACGGCATTTACGTGTTGCTGAAGGAAATCATTGACAATAGCGTGGACGAATTCTCCGCTGGATTTGGAAATAAAATCATAATCGACATTAAAGACAATGTAGTGACCGTCAGAGATTTCGGACGAGGCATCCCACTCAACTCCGTGGTTATCACCACAAGCAAGCTGAACACTGGCGCAAAATTCGACGATGGCGTGTTCAAGAAATCCGTAGGACTGAACGGAGTCGGCACTAAGGCCGTCAACGCCCTGTCGGAGGAATACTACGTAGAGTCTTTCCGCGACGGAGAAAGTTCTTTCGCGCTCTACAGCCGAGGCACGCTGAAAGATAGTGGCAAGAAGCAAAACGTAAATGAGAAAAACGGCACGCTTGTAAGGTTCAAGCCGGATGTCGAGATGTTCGGCCACTTCCAATTCAACATGGATTATGTGGAGACCATGGTGAAGAACTATTCCTACCTGAAGAAAGGTCTCGCCCTCGTTCTTAACGGCGCGACATACAAGTCGGAAAACGGCCTCCTCGATTTAGTCAGGGACAGCCTCTCCGAGACTCCACTCTACGAGCCTGTTCACCTAGAGGGCGAAGATATAGAGATAGTCCTCACCCACGGCAACTCTTACGGAGAGAATGTAGCCTCCTTCGTAAACGGACAGAACACCAGGGACGGAGGAACTCATCTGGCAGCATTCAGGGAGGCAATCGCCAAGACTCTTAAAGACTATTACAAGAAAAATTATGTCCCTGAGGACTGTCGGCAGGGCATCATAGGGGCAATCAGCATTCAGATACAGGAGCCTAATTTCGAAGGCCAGACAAAGACGAAGCTCGGATCTACCTACATGTGGGAGAAATTTCTCACGGATGAGCATGGGAACAAGATCCTGAATCCTGATGGTTCCCAGGTGATTGACCGTGGGCCTACAATCCGTTCCTTCGTGAATGATTTCGTGGCAAAGAATCTGGATAACTACCTGAGGATGAATTTGGATGTCGCCGCCATCATCGAGGAGAAAATAAAGGCATCGCAGGCTGAGCGAGAAGAGATATCCGGGATTCAGAAGAAGACCCGTGAACGCAACAAAAGGGCAAACGTTTATAACAGGAAACTCCGCGACTGCCGCTACCATTACGGCGAGAAAGTGCCTAAGGACAAGGAAGAGTTCGCAGAAAAATCCAGCATATTCATAACTGAGGGAGATTCTGCGTCCGGAACGATCACTAAGGTGCGAAATGCCAACTATCAGGCAGTCTTCAGCCTTAGAGGCAAGCCAATCAACTGCTACAAGGAAAGCCACAAGAGAGTAGCCGAAAATGAGGAGTTGAATCTGCTGATATCTGCCCTCGGCGTAGAAGAAGACCTTGCAAACCTGAGGTACAATAACATAATAGTGGCGACCGATGCCGATGATGATGGGATGCACATCAGGATGCTGGTTCTGACATTCTTCATGAAATATTACCCTGAGCTTATCCGTCGTGGCCACGTTTTCATACTCCAGACCCCGCTGTTCAGGGTTGCGAATAAGAAAGAAAGGCGCTACTGCTATTCCGACGAGGAGAAAGCGGCAGCGATAAATGCCTTGAAGACAAGCTTGCAGATTACTCGATTCAAGGGTCTGGGAGAAATATCCTCCGATGAGTTCGTGAATTTCATCGGGGACGACATGAGGCTTGACATGGTGAAACTCTCCGAGGAAGAATCCATTAATGAAATACTGGAATTCTACATGGGAGACAACACAATCGACAGGCAAAATTTCATCAGGGCCAACCTGAAATCAGAGACTGAATTGGAAGGCGTTAATATTTAGGGATATGAGCAAGTGGTCAAAATTCTGCGGATGGCTGCTGAAAAAGATGGGGTGGACCTCTGACAGCGGCCCGATTCCAGAGCAAAAGGCGATAGTGCTTGGAGTGCCTCACACATCGGCGTGGGACTTCATAATATCTTACCTTTTCTACACCCAATTCGACAGAGCAGCCCATGTGATGATAAAAAAGGAATTCTTCTTTTGGCCGGTAGGCCCGATCCTCAGAAAATGCGGGTGCATTCCAGTGGACAGGAGCAATTCCGTCACCCTACTGAAGAGTCTCATAGAGGAAATGGAGAAAGTCGATTACTTCATATTGGCAATAGCTCCGGAAGGAACCAGGAAAGCCATCAGGAAATGGAAGACAGGATATCACCTGATTGCTAAGGAAGTCGGATGCCCTGTTTACGCCGGGTATTTCGACTGGGGCAGAAAGCACGTAGGAATCGGAGAAAAATTTCCTCTAACTGATGACGCCAGGGCTGATACCGACCGGCTGCAAGCCCTATACGAAAAAATGAATATGCAAGGCAAGAATAAAGACGGTTACATCACTCACTAATGCTAATGCCATGGCTGGTAAATTTTTCTTGACAAACAAAGAGTCCTACATGACTACCCTGGCAAAGTTGTTCGACTATGCAACAGACAACTTCGCCAAGCGCCACATGGCAAAATCGGTCGACGATGTACAGGAATACACTTACGAGTCTTTCCGGCACAAGTGTCTAGAGCTGTCGCACCGATTCAACCGCTATGGCATCAGTGCAGGCGACAAGATAGCAATCTATTCCCAGAACATGCCTAACTGGACGGTGGCGATGTTTTCCTGCGTGCCTTTCGGCAGGGTCACGGTTCCGGTTCTCCCGGACTCATCCGAGAACGAGCTCACGAATATCCTGGCGCATTCGGAATGTAAGGCAATATTCATTTCCAAGCGCCTACTGCCGAATCTCAGCGAAGAGGCAAAGGCTCGTCTTACCCTCGTCATAGACATAGAAACTTTCGAGCTCATCAAGAAGGACGACTCGGCATTCACTTGCGAAGGCCACGTAATGGAGCCTCAGCCAGATGACCTAGCATCAATAATCTACACTTCTGGGACTTCAGGCAAAGCCAAAGGCGTCATGCTGTCGCACCGAAATTTCTGCCAGAATCTCATTGAGGCGGCTCACGCACAAAAAGCGAACAAAAGGGATCGCTGGCTGTCGATTCTGCCTATGTCCCACACCTACGAGATGGCATTCAGCGTGTTATATCCTCTGTACGTCGGAGGCTGCGTCTATTATATTCGCAAGCTCCCTACCCCTTCCATCTTGATGAACGCCATGCAGAAGGTGCATCCATCTATAATGTGTGCCGTGCCTCTTATTATCGAGAAAATCTATAAGTCTAGCATAGTGCCGACGATAGAGAAAAGCCGCGTACTCTCGTGGATGCATAAGAATATGCCTTGGCTTCTGTACACATTGATTGGAAAGAAAATCAAGAAGAGCTTTGGTGGCAAGATGAAGTTCTTCGGCATCGGAGGTTCGAAACTGGATCCGACCGTGGAGGCTTTCCTGAAGAAAATTCATTTCCCTTATGCCATCGGCTATGGAATGACCGAATGCGCTCCTCTCGTAACTAATGCGTGCGTAGGCAAGACATGTGTAGGGTCAATCGGAGTACCTGCCTATAACGTTGAGGTGAAGCTGATGAACGCTGACCCTGAGACCGGGGAAGGAGAAATCGTAGTCAAAGGGGATAATGTGATGCTTGGGTACTATCGCGACCCTGAAAGAACGAGAAGCGTGCTTTCTGAAGACGGCTGGCTGCGAACCGGCGACCTTGCCACGGTGGACTCAAAGGGGAGATATTTCATAAAAGGAAGGCTAGGGAATATGATAGTGGGGCCTTCGGGAGAGAATATATATCCTGAGGAAATAGAGGGCGTGATAAACGGCATACGTGGGGTGAACGAGTCGCTGGTGGTACAAATGGAGGGCAAGCTGGTAGCCTTAGTGAAATTCGACGAAAGCGTGCTGAACTGGAATCAGGAAGGCGAAGACAAGTTTTTCGAGAATCTAGAAGCGAGAAAGAAGGCGATTCTTGAATATGTCAACAAGCACGTTAGCAAGCAGTCGAAAATCAGCGAGGTGGAGCCTATGAAGGGGGATTTCGAGAAGACCGCCACCAACAAGATCCGCCGGTTCCTGTACAAGGGGAAGAAAGGCTCATCCCAGAAAGAATCTGGCTCAGAAAACAAGGAAGACAAAATTCAATAAAACGTCTACGAATATGGTCTCTTTTGAAACTGATTATAATAACGGCACAGTTCCTGAGATTCTGGACAGTCTCGTTTCCTCCAACCATGAAAAGACGACTGGATACGGTTTCGACGAATATTGCGAGAGCGCCAAGGCAAAGATTCGCAAAGCTTGCGGAATGCCTTCGGCTGAGGTTTATTTCCTGATTGGCGGCTCACAGACAAATTCCACCGTAATCGACGCCCTCACTCTTGGCTGCGAGGGAGCAATAGCTCCAAAGACCGGACACATCAACGTGCACGAGTCCGGGGCTGTGGAGGCTTTCGGGCACAAGGTGCTGGTCATACCTAGCGATGGCAGCAAGCTGACCGCTGCTGTGATAAATGAATATATGACAGCGTTCTTGGCGGATGACACTTACGAGCACATGGTGCAGCCGAAAGTCGTGTATCTCACCTTCCCTACAGAATATGGAGCTATATATTCAAGAAAAGAACTCGAAGATATATATTCCGTCTGCAAAAAGTTCGACCTGACGCTTTACATCGACGGAGCACGCTTAGGCTACGGGCTGATGTCACTTAAAAGCGATGTGGATCTGCCGTTCCTCGCCGCCCATTGCGATGCTTTCTACATTGGCGGCACGAAAGTCGGGGCTATGTTTGGCGAGGCAGTCGTCTTCACGAATATCCCAGCTCCTAAGCATTTCTTCACCACCGTCAAGCGACACGGGGCTCTGCTCGCAAAGGGTCGCATGCTGGGCATCCAGTTCGACACCCTATTCACTGATGGCCTGTATTTCAAGATCGCACGTCACGCAATAGAAAAGGCTGAAACCCTCAAAGAAATATTCAAGCGACACGACATCCCGATGGCTTTCGACTCTCCCACCAACCAGCAATTCGTCATCCTGACTCGCACCCAACGAGAACGACTCCAGAAAGACGTCGCCTTCGAAATCTGGGAGCCTCTCCCCGACGACAGGCTAGTCTGCCGTTTCGTCACCTCTTGGGCCACGACTGACGCCGAACTCCACGCCCTCGACGAAGCCTTAGAGAGGCTCTAAATCCTTCATGCGTACAACACAACAGCCACGCATAACACAACAGCCGCGCATAACACAACCGTCGCGCATAACACGATTGTCGCCCTTAACGACCAGCCCACCACACCCGCACGACCCCACACGTCATCCTGCGCAACCCTACACGTCATCCTGAACTTGATTCAGGATCTAGTGTTCGCAAGCCTAGATTCCGGATCAAGCCCGGATGACGGAGGTAAGTGAACACGATTCTCGCCTGCGGCACGGTGTGCGATTCGAGCCTTTTGCACACCGCATGGCTCCGAACCTGTGGCACGGTGTGCGATTCGAGACTTTTGCACACCGCTAGCCTCCAGCTCGACAACGGGCGCGTTTTGGACACATCCGTGAAGACTGGCGACTGGAATCATCAGCTGAAATAGCGGCCCTGAATTAATCCGGGGCGGGTTCAGCCCTCTTCCGGGCCAGGGAGCTGCGGACGACCATCTGCCGGTTTTCCTGCTTTCCTCTTCCTCATTGCCGTTACTGAAAGATAATTTTCGCAATTGTGGAATCTCACCTTCCTAGGAAGATTCGACTTAATTTTTTGCACAAAAGGGGGAAAAAATAGCTATAAAATTGACAATATTTGCTATATTCTTTTCTCGATCTTAAAAATCTGTAACAAGTTACACTTTTTTAAGGTCCATGATTGCCGTTTGCAAATAAATCATTAATTTTACATCTGAAAAATTTGTAACAA
>JAQYTJ010000011.1 GCA_028724885.1 Bacteroidales bacterium
CAATGTTTGGTCGCAGTGGATCAATGTTTGGTCGCAGTGGATCAATGTTTGGTCGCAGTGGATCAATGTTTGGTCGCAGTGGATCAATGTTTGGTCGCAGTGGATCAATGTTCGGTCGCAGTGGATCAATGTTCGGTCGCAGTGGATCAATGTTCGGTCGCAGTGGATCAATGTTTGGTCGCAGTGGATCAATGTTCGGTCGCAGTGGATCAATGTTTGGTCGCAGTGGATCAATGTTCGGTCGCAGTGGATCAATGTTCGGCCTTAGGGGCCCATGGTTCGGTCGTAGTGGTTCAATGTTCGGTCTTAGGGGCCCAAGATCTGATTTCGATGAACCATAATCAGAGCTTGGTAAATTTTCTTCTGGATATGGCAGAGGTGGCCGCCCGTCTGGCGCAAAACTCAGTAGTTCTATTGCCGAGATATTGATTATCTGTTTGTTCAGGGTTTCGGCGACGGAATGGTCGAAATCCGGCATCACGTCAGATTTTTGAAGATGAGCGTCACGGTACTGCTTGCGAGCAAGTTCATATGCCCGGACTCCGTCAATGGATTTTGCCGAGAAGAGGGGCGCAATCTGCTCCTGCTCCCCAAGAAAACTCGGCAATATATTCCTAATGTTTTCTTCGTTGACTTGGTCTGTAGGATAAGTATTGTCGATGGCTTTCTCTAGGTCGTAGGAAGGCGTAGTAGCTCCGAAAGAAATGCCGGCGACATATTCCTTTCCTTCTTTCTGCAGCTCATCGGCAAGCTTGGTCGCTTTTCCTATGCACACCAGCAGCACCCCCGTGGCCAGAGGATCCAGCGTCCCGGCATGGCCTACCTTCAGATTTTTCTTATGGAAATGCCTGCACGCAGCCCATTTCAGCTTCCGGATCACGTCTGCAGACGTCCACCGGTACGGCTTGTCCACAGGGATGATTATCCCACCTGGAAAGTCGTCCATGTCGCAGGAGAGCTTGCTGCCAAGGAGAATCTTGTCCGCTATCAGAACCTTTTCTTCCACTACACTGGAATCTTGTCGATTCGTCTCTGGTGGCGGCCCCCCTCGAATTGGGTGGAAAGCCACGTGTTCAGGATGCGTGTCGCCATCGGGTAAGAAATGAATCTGGCAGGCATCACTAGCACATTCGCATTATTGTGAGCCTTCACCAAGCGGCCGATCTCGCTGTTCCATGCCAGTCCGGCACGCACTCCCTGATGCTTGTTGAGAGTAATGGACATGCCATTCCCAGTTCCGCAGAGGGCGACTCCAAGGTCAACCTTCCCCTTTTCCACGGCCTCGGCCAGAGGATGGGCGTAGTCAGGATAGTCGCAACTTACTTCGGAATCGGTTCCGAAATCCACAACCTCATATCCCTTTTTCTTTAATAATTCCACCAACCTGGTCTTATATTCATAACCAGCGTGGTCGCTTGCCATTCCTATTTTCATGATATTCAGAATATTTTGTGTTTGCTAACAGTCGCGATGAATTCCTTCAGATAGAAGGGCTCGAAATAGGCCACATCCTCGAATTTCCTGGCTCTGAATGCTTCAACCGCAGGATGTAGCATGGATGAAGCTTTTGGGCAGCATTGCTCGAAGTAAGCATTCGGCGATGTAATTACATCCTTGCATTTTTCGGCTCCGTCTCCAATGAAAAGCACCGGCCCCTCAGAAAGCCGATATGCAAAAGTCTCGCCATCCACCACCTGAGCCACGGTAGGCGATACCTGATGTCCGTCCGGAGAGAAAACTCCTGTATACACTTCCATCCTGCGAGCATCGATCATTGGCACGACATATTTGCAACCATCTGGAAGAAGCCCGCCATCGATTGCCTGCCACACCAGCGTGTCCAAGGTTCCGACTGAAATCAGAGGAATTCCTGCCCCAAAGCAGAGCCCTTTTGCAGTTGAAACACCCACTCGTAGTCCGGTGTAGGAACCTGGACCTTTGCTCACGCACACCGCACTGCAATCCTTGACTGCCAGGCCCCTGTCGTCAAGCATCTCTTTCACGAAAGGAGCTGTCATGGACGCATGCGCGTGAGGCTCTGAGCTCTTCTTGAAAGAGACAATCTTCGCATCTTCTGCCAGGGCAGCGGAGCAAAGGGAGGTAGAAGTCTCAATTAATATTATTCTTTCCATTAGTTATTGAATATCATCTGTTTAATATAAGGGAACACGGCGTCTGAAACTGATTTCATCGGCCCATAGAACGCAGATGCAGAGAGAGTTTCCGGCTTTACGAGATCGAACTTCGAGTTGATTGCATCGAAGAGCAGGACCGCCAGCCCGACCATCAGGAACACTTTCACGAAAGCAAAGACTACGCCAAGCAGTTTGTCTGCCCACCCGAGAAGAACCAGCTTCACCACTCCGGATAGCACCTTTCCAAGAAGTTCCAGCAGGAGGACCACCACTATGAATATGACGGCGAAGGCAATCACCTGAAGAACCGTCCCGGACGCATCCATGTAGGGGCGGAGCCAGCCTGCAACGAGCGATGAAAACTTGAAAGACATCCATGCCCCAAGCAACACAGCTATTATTGAGACGGCCTGCCAGATGAATCCTTTCCGGATGCCGTAGAACAGTGCCGGAATGAAGCAAACCAATATTATTATGTCTATTACGTTCATCCTCTATTGTTAAAAAATGGGGAATTGCCTATCTTTGCAAACTAAAATTCTGTGAGTCTCGAAGAACTTTACAGATTACAAAATTAGAAATTTAATCATGACATTCAAAGAGTACAAAGGCCTTGATTTGGTCGCGACAGGAAATGAAATTCTGGAACGTTGGAAGAAAAATCACGCATTCGAGAAATCTCTCGAGCTGAGAGATGGGGCTCCAGAGTTCATTTTCTTTGAGGGGCCGCCTTCCGCCAATGGAAAGCCGGGCATTCACCATGTGATGGCTCGTTCCATAAAGGATGCTATTTGTCGGTATAAGACGCAGACAGGCTTCAAGGTTAATCGTCGCGCTGGGTGGGACACTCATGGCCTGCCGGTGGAGATTGGCGTCGAGAAGAAGCTCGGAATACATAAGGACGACATCGGGACTAAGATTTCCGTCGAGGACTATAACCGCACCTGCCGCGAAGAGGTGATGAAATACACCGCCGAATGGGAGAACATGACCGAGCGAGTGGGCTACTGGGTGGATATGAACGACCCTTACATCACCTACGACAATCGTTACATCGAGACCCTGTGGTACCTTCTGAAAAATATTTATAAAAAAGGATTGCTCTACAAGGGCTATTCCATACAGCCGTACTCTCCGTCTGATGGCACCGGACTTAGTTCGCATGAGCTGAATCAGCCTGGGTGCTACAAGGAAGTTAGCGACACTACGGCGACAGTGCAATTCGAGGTCATAAAGGATGAAAAGAGTCAGATGCTCTACGAGGGTAAGAATCTGCCTGTCTATTTCATCGCGTGGACCACTACGCCTTGGACTCTTCCTTCCAATACCTCTCTGTGCGTCGGTCCGAAAATCGACTATGTAAGAGTTCATTCATTCAATCCTTATACTGGAAGCGAGGCGGTCTATGTCGTGGCTAAAGCCTTGGTGAGCGCTTGGTTCAATGAAAAAGCTTCCGGAATTCCTTTCAATGAATACAAAAAAGGCGACAAGCTGGTGCCATACGAGGTGCTGGATGGCACTTTCAAAGGAACTGATTTAGTTGGAATTCATTACAAGCAGCTGATTCCTTGGTTCAAGCCTGTCCAGGAGGGCGAGGCTTTCAGGGTGATCTCCGGCGATTACGTGACAACGGAAGATGGAACAGGAATAGTCCACATTGCCAATACTTTCGGAGCCGACGACAAGAGGGTGGCAGAGAATTTCGGCGTGCCGCCGATCATGGTCATCGACAAAGACGGCAAGATGCAGGCTCAGGTGGATCACGATGGCAGATTCTACCCATTGGAAGACCTTGATCCTGAATATGTAAAAGAATATGTCGATCCGTCCTACAAGGAATTTGCCGGGCGCTATGTGAAGAATGCCTTCGATGACAGTCTTCCTGCAGATGCGCCAACGCTTGATTTCGATCTCTGCATGATGATGAAGCAGGACGGCAGGCTGTTCAAAATGATGAAGCACGTGCACAGCTATCCTCATTCCTGGAGAACTGACAAGCCTGTGCTGTACTATCCTCTAGACGCATGGTTCATAAAGACTTCTGCGGTGAAGGATCAGATGGTGGCCCTGAACAAGAACATCGTCTGGAAGCCAGAATCCACAGGGACTGGGCGATTCGGGCAGTGGCTTGAGAATATTCAGGACTGGAACCTGTCCAGGAGCCGTTTCTGGGGCACTCCGCTCCCGATCTGGCGTACCGATGACGCGAAGGAGGAAATCTGCATAGGCTCGCTGAAGGAATTATATTCAGAAATCGAGAAAAGCGTGGCAGCTGGCTTCATGAAGTCTAATCCGCTCAAAGACAAAGGATTCGATCCTGAAGACATGAGCAAGGCGAACTATGACAAGATCGACCTGCACCGCCCTTACGTCGATAACATATTCCTTGTAAGCCCTTCTGGCAAGAAAATGACTCGCGAGAGCGACCTTATTGATGTCTGGTTTGATTCTGGCGCAATGCCTTACGCTCAGGAAGGACTTCGCAATCTTGGCACGAAGCAATTCGGCGCTACGGCTGATTTCATCGCCGAGGGTGTCGATCAGACCAGAGGCTGGTTCTATACGCTGCACGCCATACATACTATGGTGAGCGGCACGCCGGCGTTCAAGCACGTTATCTCCAACGGCTTGGTTCTGGACAAGAACGGCAACAAGATGAGCAAGAGGTTAGGCAATGCCGTGGATCCTTTTGAAGAGCTGGATAAATTCGGGGCTGATGCGCTCAGGTGGTACATGCTCACTAATGCCCAGCCTTGGGACAACCTGAAATTCGATGAAGAAGGCGTGGACGAGGTGCGCAGGAAGTTTTTCGGGACGCTCTATAACACATATTCATTCTTTGCCCTCTACGCCAACATCGACAATTTCGATCCATCGGCGGCGAAGGTCCCTTATTCGAAGCGGCCAGAGATTGACCGCTGGATAATTTCCCTGCTGAACTCGCTGATTTCCAAGGTGAGGGCGGCATATGAGGATTACGATGTGACGACGGCTGGCCGGCTCATCCAGGATTTTGTTTGCGACGATGTCAGCAACTGGTATGTGCGACTGAACAGAAAACGTTTCTGGGGTGGGCAGATGGACGAGGATAAGCTTGCGGCTTATCAGACTCTCTATGAGGTGCTTACGGACGTGGCGGTGCTTTCCGCCCCAATAGCTCCGTTCTATATGGACAGGCTTTATCTGGACCTCGTGCCAAGGGGAGAGGAGTCCGTGCATTATGTGATGATGCCTGATGCGGACGCATCGGTCATCGATTCGGATTTGGAGGAGAGGATGAAACTGGCTCAAAAGGCAACCTCTATGATTTTGGCTCTCCGCAGGAAGGTGTCCATAAAGGTTCGCCAGCCGCTGCAGAAAATCATGATCCCAGTTATCTCGGACAAGGTGCGCAAGCAGTTGGAAGCCGTTGAGAAACTGATTCTTGGCGAGGTTAACGTGAAGGAAGTTGAATATATTTCCGACACGACAGGAATAATCACGAAGAAAATCAAGCCGAACTTCAAGACGCTCGGCAAGGCTTACGGCAGGCAGATGAAGGAAATAGCCCAGGCGTTCGGAAATATGGACCAGGCGACTATCGGAGCGATTCAGGGCGCGGAGGCTGCCGGTGAGACATATTCGTTGAGTCTTCCTTCGGGCGAAGTAGTGCTGAGACCGGGCGATTATGAGATTTCTTCAGAGGATATGCCAGGCTGGCTGGTGGCTGGCGACGGCCCTCTGACTGTCGCTTTGGATGTGCAGATCAGCGAGGCTCTCAGGAAGGAGGGGATAGCGCGAGAGCTCGTGAACAGGATTCAGAACCTGAGAAAGGACAGCGGCTTCGAAGTGACTGATAGGATTAATGCAATAATCTATGCTTCAGGCGATTATGATGACGTTAAGGCCGCTGTGGACGAGAATATTGATATGATCGGAGCCCAAACGTTAGCAGTTTCGACAATTGTATGTAAATTTGCAGACGCAGTTCCGGATGCAGCCGTCATCGACTGGGATGGATCTGAAATGAAGATGAAACTTCAAAAAGTAAACTAAACTATATTGCTATGGCTAAAGAAGATACAAGCAAGGTCGTTCCCGCAGAAGAGAGGACGCGCTACAGCGATGAAGAGCTTGAAGAATTCAGGCAAATCATCAATGACATGCTTGCCAAGGCGAGGAAGGAATATGACACCCTTCGCCAGGTGATAATGCACAATGGCAGCAATGACATCGAAGACACAACTCCGTCATTCAAGACAGTCGAGGATGATGGCGCTTATCAGCTTAGCAAGGAAGAAGCAAGCCAGCTGGCTCAGAGACAATACAAATTCATCCAGAATCTGGAGGCTGCCTTGGTGAGAATAGAGAATAAGACTTACGGAATATGCCGCGTCACGGGGAAACTCATCCCGAAGGAGAGGCTTCGCCTGGTTCCTCACGCAACTCTTACCGTAGAGGCTAAAGAAATGCTTGCTAAGAAAGGTCAGAATTAGTGAAAGTCTCCGAGGGCAAAAAGCTCATCCTGCTAGGGATGATTCTAGTCGTTTTCGATCAGGTCGTCAAGATTCTGGTCAAGACGAATATGGAAATTGGCGACCACTTCAACGTGATTGGCAATTGGTTCCAGATTTATTTCATAGAGAACGAGGGCATGGCCTTCGGGATGAAGTTCGGGGGGACTGTGGGAAAATTCCTGCTGTCCCTTTTCCGAATAGGGCTGTTCGCCCTGCTGTGCTGGTGGATAGCCTCCCTGGTCAAGAAAAGGTTCGATTCTGAAGGGAAGGTCGTCCTGAAGGAGGATGGCCGTCAGAAAGTGCCTGAGGGAGTGCTTGTCGGTCTCACTCTCATCACGGCCGGTGCCTTTGGGAATATACTGGATTGCCTTTTTTACGGCATCATGTTCAATTACGCTCCGTTCATGTTCGGCAGGGTCGTGGACATGCTGTATTTCCCTCTCATAGACACGTTCTGGCCGCAGTGGATGCCATTCGTCGGTGGCGAGCGGCTCCTTTTCTTCGCCCCGGTTTTCAACATCGCCGACAGTTGCGTCACCATCGGGGCATTGTATCTCATATTCTTCCAATACAGATTCTTCCTCAGCGAGGATAAGAAGCAATAAGGAAAGGGGAGTTCTCTCCTTATCGTCCATCTTTCATGTTTCCTTATGTCGTGCCGCACATCATTTTGCGGTGCGAAGTCTCTCGTTGCATCCTAATCGCCTGCTTTCAATGTCTTGTATGCCTTGGCGAGGAGGTATGAATATCGAAGGAATGATTTAAATAATGGTTATAATTTGTAACTATATTGCATATGAACGCTAAAAAATGATTGCATTAAACGTTTTTTTATATCCTTTTTTATGAATATTCTTGTTTGTTTTAATTTTTTAATAAATTTTTTTATTCGTTGAACGTGTTGAGTCTCAGCGATAAAAATGGCATTGTAGGCTGCTGGATGGTATTATCGGCTCCTTTTAGTAATGAATTTTTTTGCATTATTGAAATTTTTCACTAATATTGAAACTGGTTTTTGGGGATTAATGAGTTTTCTAATTACTCCTCTTTGATTTTTTAATCAACAGAATTGTTTTTCTATGAGGAAAAAATTTTTTGTAATGCTTGCATGTCTGTTCTTGGTTACGGGAATAGCCATGGCGCAAGGAAGAGTTTCCGGAATTGTCGTTTCGGCTGCAGATGGAGAACCGCTGATTGGTGCTGCGGTGATGATGCAGGGAAACACAGGCAAATTTGCAATTACGGATAACGATGGTCGCTTCTCGCTCGATGTCAGACCCGGCACGAAGCTGGAAGTTAGTTTTATTGGAATGCGGCCTACGGTCGTGGATGCTGCCGTTAACATGAGAATCGTCTTGGAAATAGATAATTCTCTCGAAGAAGCCGTTGTGACAGGTATGACGACTCAGGATAAACGGCTTTTCTCCGGTGCGGCGACCAAGGTCAGTGCTGACGATGCGAAAATCAATGGCATGGCAGATATAAGCCGTTCCCTCGAAGGTCGGGCGGCTGGCGTCAGCGTCCAGAACGTAACCGGCACGTTCGGAACAGCTCCTAAGATCAGGGTACGAGGTGCCACTTCAATTTATGGCAGTTCGAAGCCTCTATGGGTGGTTGATGGTGTGATAATGGAAGATGTCACCGAAGTCAGTTCGGATCAGCTTTCATCTGGAGATGCGGAAACGCTCATCTCATCTGCAATCGCAGGTCTGAATTCGGATGACATCGAAAGCTTCCAGATTTTGAAGGACGGCTCTGCAACCTCTATATATGGAGCGCGCGCCATGGCGGGAGTCATCGTCGTGACTACCAAAAAAGGAAAGCAAGGACAGTCTCATCTGAGCTATACCGGTGAATTTACCATGCGCCTGAAGCCATCTTACAGGAATTTCAACATCATGAATTCCCAGGATCAGATGTCTGTATACCAAGAGCTTCAGCAGAAAGGCTATCTTAATTATGCCAGCACTTCAACGGCTAGCAATGGAGGCATATATAAGAAAATGTACGACCTCATCAGCACTTACAATGCCACGACCGGTCAGTTCGGCCTGGCTAATACTCCTGAGGCAAGAGCCGCTTACCTTCGCGAGGCCGAATACAGAAACACCGACTGGTTTGACGGACTGTTTTCGAATGATATCATGCAGAATCATTCTGTGTCAATTTCCACTGGTACCGAGAAGGCTCAGACCTATGCGTCCATCAGCGCAATGTACGATCCTGGCTGGACGAAGCAGAGCAAGGTAAATCGCTACACCATCAATCTGAACACTTCTTACAAGTTGAAGAAATGGCTTACCGCAAATTTCATTGGCAATGCTTCTTTCCGTAAGCAGAGGGCTCCTGGAACAATCGGGCAAGAACTGGATCCTGTATCCGGAGAAGTCAAGCGCGATTTCGACATCAACCCTTATTCATACGCTCTGAACACTTCCCGAGCGCTCGATCCTGACGAATTCTACACAAGGAATTATGCCGATTTCAACATTTACCATGAACTTGAAAACAACTACATGGATCTTAAGGTGAATGACCTTCGCGTCCAGGGAAGCCTTGAATTCAAGCCATGGAAGCAAATGACCATCACGGCTCTTGCTGCCGTAAAGTCAGCATCGACATCTCAGGAGCATTTCATCCTTGACGATTCCAATCAGGCTTTGGCATACAAGGCGATGGAAACGTCCACTATTCGAAAAAACAATCCTTTCCTCTACACCGACCCCGATAACGTCTACGCTCTTCCTATCTCCGTGCTGCCAGATGGCGGTATCTACGAGAGGAGAAACAACGACATGTTCGGTTGGGACACCCGTTTCTCGATGGCGTACAACAACATTTTCAATACGGATCACATCGTGAATTTCTACGGCGGTATGGAAACAAACTTGGTGGATCGTCGCACGACGTGGTTCCGCGGCTGGGGCATGCAGTATTCGCTGGGCGAAATCCCGAACTACGCTTATCAAGTTTTCAAGAAAGGAGCTGAGGAGAACACTCAGTATTATTCACTCGCCAACACTCACACCAGAAGCGCTGCATTTTTTGCGATTGGCACGTATTCCTATAAAGGCAAATACACAATTACCGGCACCTACCGTTACGAGGGCACCAACTTCCTTGGTAAATCAAGGTCTGCCCGCTGGATGCCAACATGGAACTTCTCTGGAGCATGGAATGCCCACGAAGAGAAATTCTTCAAGAGCCTGAATCCTGTCTTGACTCATGCTACGCTTCGAGTGTCTTACTCTCTGACCGGCGACCGTCCGAGCATCTCGAATTCGTATGCCATTTACAGTTCTTATAATCCTTGGAGACCTTTCGCCGGGGTTAAGGAGTCTGGATTGGAGGTTAGAAACCTGGCCAACGAGGGACTCACTTACGAGAAGAAGCACGAGTTGAATGTCGGAGCCGATTTGGGATTCTTAGACAATAGGATCAACCTTGTGGTGGACGCTTACAGGCGAAACAATTATGATCTCATCGGATTGACGAACACTCAGGGAATCGGTGGAGAAATCAATAAATATGGTAATATCGCGACGATGAAATCCAACGGTGTCGAGGTCAGCCTTCAGACTACCAACATCAAAACCAAGGATTTCACTTGGACCACTAACCTCATTTATTCTCACACTCACAACGAAGTGACAAAGCTTGAGGCCGACAGTAGAGTGATAGACCTTGTGTCCGGCAACGGTTTCGCCCTCAAGGGGTATCCGGTCAGGAGCCTCTTCTCCATTCCTTTCAAGGGACTTAATAACGAGGGGCTTCCTACTTTCCTCGATCAGGATGGAAACATTTCGGTTTCCGGAGTCTATTTCCAGGAGAGCGACAAGGACAAGCTGGGCTTTTTGAAGTATGAGGGAAGCATCGAGCCGACGGACGTGGGTTCCTTCGGTAACGTGTTCCGTTATAAAGGATTGTCCCTCAACGTATTCATCACTTATTCATTCGGCAATGTCGTACGTCTGGATCCGGTATTCTCCAATACCTACGATGACTTGGATTCCACTCCTAAAGAGTTCAACAATCGTTGGATAGTTCCGGGAGATGAAAAATACACGGACGTTCCTGTCATCGCCAGCAGACGGCAGAACCGAAATAACACGGATTTAGGCATTGCTTACAATTCCTACAACTATTCTACGGCTCGCATCGCCAGAGGCGACTTCATCCGCATGAAGGAAATTTCTATGGGCTATGATTTCCCGAAGTCCGTCGCAAATAAAATAGGCGTCGGCTCATTATCGCTGAAACTCCAAGGAACGAACCTTTTCCTGCTGTACGCTGATAAAAAGCTTAATGGCCAGGATCCTGAATTCGTAAACTCGGGCGGTGTCGCTGTCCCTGTTCCTAAGCAGTTCACGTTCACTTTGAAAATCGGCCTTTAATCTTTAAACTATATGAACACGAAAATATTAAAAATATTCACTATTGGCATGTCCGCCCTTTCATTGGCCGCTTGCAATGATTTCCTTGACGAGATGCCGGACAACAGGGCTACTCTGGACTCGGAAGACAAAATCTCCCACATGCTGGTGTCGGCATACATGACGAACCTCCCGACTCTGGTGATGGAGTACATGTCTGATAACGTGGACGATAATGGGTCGAATAATCCATATACGAACAGATTCTTTGACCAGGTGTACCGATGGGATGACATCACGGAGGGGAACAACGAATCTCCTGAGAATTTCTTCGATGCTGCCTATAAGGCTATTGCATCAGCCAATGCGGCATTGCAGGCCATAGAAGACTTGGGAGGAGCTACTACTCCTAAGCTTCAGGCTGCAAAAGGCGAGGCCTTGCTCTGCAGGGCATATAACCATTTCATGCTGGTGAACTTCTTCTGCATGGCTTACAACAGCGAAACCAGTACTTCGGATCTAGGAATGCCATATTCGACTTCTCCAGAAACGGAGCTTAGGCCAGAGTATAAGAGGGGCACTGTTGCCGAAGACTATGCACGAATGGAAGCAGACATCATTGAGGGGCTGCCGCTTATCAATGACCAGTACTACTCCATTCCGAAATACCACTTCAATCAGAAGGCTGCCTATGCTTTCGCCAGCAGATTCTATCTTTACTACGAGAAATGGGATAAATGCATTGAGTATGCCGATAAATGCCTTGGAGACAATCCGGCCTCACAATTGAGGGATTACTCCGCGCTTGCTTCCATGGTGCAAGATTACGAAGCAGTCGGCAATGCTTACATCGATGGCCAAGCAAATTGCAACCTGCTTCTACTTACGGGCTATTCTGTGCTTGGACTAGCTTTCGGCCCATATTATAGTTATGGAAAATATTCCCATGGCAGTTATATGGCAAGCAATGAAGATAGCTATGCGACGAACGTCTGGGGCTCTCCTTTGCTAGAGAAGTATCAAGTGAAAAGATATGGGGGCACGAATTTGAACAAATACATATATTGGAGATATCCTCGTAAATTCGAATATACTGACCCGGTTGCCGGGATAGGTTTCAATAGGACAGTGGCTCCTGTGCTGACTACAGATGAAGTCCTTCTCAACAGAGCTGAGGCAAAGGCTGTATTGAAGCAGTATGATGCAAGCGTTGCGGATCTGAACATCTGGATGAAAAATTTCACGAATGTCACCACCGATCTCACGCTAGAGTCGATCAAGACTTTCTATAACGGCATCGATTATTGCTACAGCGATGATGCCGGCTTGAATTCTACTCAGAAAAAGCACATCAATCCTCATTTCTCTATAGATGCCGAGGGCTCAGATCAGGAGAGCCTGCTCCAGTGCGTACTGGGTTTCAAGCGTCTGGAGACTTTGCAATGCGGCCTGAGGTGGTTTGATCTCAAACGTTACCGCATCGTTTATCCGCGCCGCCTCCTTGCTTCGAACGGAACGCCACAAGAAAAGACCGATGAGCTTAAGACAGATGATCCTCGTCGCGCCATTCAGCTTCCTAAGAAGGTGATAGATGCCGGACTTGAGAAGAACCCTCGTTAATGTTCATATCTTTTAAAAACGGAAGAAATGAAAAATAAATTAATAAACATATTACTTGCGTCTGCCTCCCTGCTTTTCGCTGCTTCTTGCTCTGAGGCTTACCTTGATGACGACAGCGTCATCGTAGTGACGCAGACAGAAGAGAATCAATTCGACAAATGGCTGAAGGTCAATTTCGTGAATCCTTATAACATTGAGTGGATGTACCGCTATGTCGATTTCGAGACTGACATGAACTATTATCAGGTGCCTGCTGATTATGAGCAGGCGATAAAACTGGCTCATATCGTTAAATATGCGTGCATAGAGGCTTACGATGAGGTGGCTGGGATTGATTTCACTCGTCAGTATTTCCCGAAATTGTTCACTTTGTCAGGTGAGTGGCTTTACAGGAACAACGGAACGATAGTTCTTGGCACGGCCGAGGGCGGAAAAAAGATATTCCTTGCCGGCGTTAACCATTTGAATCAGAACATGACTTCCAGAGCTGCGCTGAACACGTATTACCTTAAGACTATTCATCACGAGTTCACTCACATCCTCAATCAGACCAAGGATTATTCTGCTGATTTCCAGCTTATCACAGGCTCTGATTACGTGTCTGACAGCTGGAATGAGTCACCGTTCAACGGGTCAAGCTACTATCTCACTCATGGCTTCGTTTCTGCATATGCGCAGAATTCCCATGGAGAGGACTTCGCCGAGTGCCTGTCTGTCTATCTTACCACTTCTCCAGAAGACTGGGCGAAGATGATCGCCGATGCCGGGACCACCGGCGCAGCGCTAATCGCCAAGAAGATGGAGTTAGTAAGGCTCTACTTGTCTGATTCATGGGGAGTTGACATTGACGAGCTCCGGTCGGCAATCCAGAATCGTGAAAATGATATTATTAAAGGGGCAGTTGACTTGACTGATATTTCTACTGATTAATTTTCTTGACGATATGAAAACTCACAAATATTTATTAATCGGGGTGATGGCAATTTCCTCGCTGACCTTATCCTCATGTCTCAAGGATCAGGAGGATGTTTTCGACGGGAACGCATCGGAAAGGATGCAGACTTATCTGAGCGATGCCCAGAAGACTCTGATGAGTTCTGATAACGGATGGGCGCTTGACTATTATCCTGACAGGAATCAAAGTTACGGAGGATTCGCTTACGCAATTAAATTCACAAGTTCTTCGGCTACCGTTTCTTCTATCTTGCAGCCTGGAGTATCAATAACCAGCTTATACAAGATGAATACAGACAATGGCCCGATGCTATCTTTCGACAGCTATAACGCGCTGATGCACTTCTTCGCCACTCCTAACGGGGACAATTACGAGGCTCAAGATGGAGATTTCGAGTTCGTGATAGACAGTGTGGCCTCTGACTTGGTCAAGATACATGGCAAGCGTAGCGGTAATACGATGTATTTCCGTAAATTAACTGAGTCTCCGGAGAAGTTTATAGCTGATGCGGATTCAGTAGCTGGGGAATTGTTCGTTTCTGGGGGAGATGGCACCGTAGGCGGCTCTGCTTTGTCTATGTCACTGGACTACAATCATCAACTTGCCACATTTACTAGTGGGACAGAGACGGCAGAAGCGCCATTCACGATAGTTGATAAAGGAGTGCGATTCTATGAGCCTGTGACTATTGCCGGCAAGACATTCTCGGAGTTGTCATACGATTCGTCATCCTTCCTGTTTTCTGGCACTTGCACTGACGGGACGGCTGTTTCGATTATGGCGCAGCTGCCTGAAAAATATGTGAAATTTGCTGAATATGAGGGCGATTACTGGCTGCATTACAGTCGCACCCCTACCGTCAAGGATTCTTGCAGGGTGACCCTGACGCCTGGCTCCAAGAACAAGACCTACATAATGTCAGGTCTCAATGAGAATTACACCGTGACCTTGAACTTCCAGAAGTCGACAGGAAAGCTTGAGTGGAATTCTCAGAAGATCGGCGAGTATGGTGGAAATAATATCTGGCTATGCGGCTGGGAATATAATACAACCGGATCATTGACTTGGGATACAGCGGCAGGCATGGAAACTACTTGGAATGGCGACAAAGTGAACCCGGTGTATAAATTTGGCCCTAATTCATATCCTGAGTACACGATTACATCTTTCATAATGTGGAAGCTGACTCCTTCTGGGTCTAGCGGAGGGGAATTCGCCGGCGTTAGTTCATGGAGGATAAATAGCAATACATACAGGATTTACCTTTTGGATAATCTTACTAAAATCAATTGACAAGCATGAAAAAGATACCTATAATATTTTCAGTCCTTCTAACGGTTTTCATGGTTTCTTCCTGCAAGGACGATGAGATTAATCCATATTCCTTGGGCAAGACCATATCCGTCGTCAGTCAAAGCGTTATCTTTGATGCTCCTGCCGCGACTGGCACCGTGGTCGTTGAGTCAGATGGAGGCAGCATTACGGCTGCTGCTGATGCGCCTTGGGCAACGGTTTCCGTCAGTGGGAACACGGTGAATGTTTCTGTCACTGAGAATGATAACATTAATGGACGTTCATCACAGCTTACGATTAAAAATGGGGCCGACAGCGTCAATGTCACCATTCAGCAGCATGGGTTCATTTTCCGTCTGAATGCCAATTTCATAAATTTCGGCGATGATGCACAAGAGAAGTCTTTCGATCTCACCCATAACACGGATGTCTCGATTAGTACTTCTGCTGATTGGCTTACAGCTGCCATCGATGGCGATACTTTTAAAGTGGCCGTTACTGCGAATGATACTAAACATCTTCGTGCTGGCTATGTGTACTACACTGCGGGGACTTATACCGATTCGATTCGCGTAGCTCAGTATGAGTTCGAGAAGGATTTGGCAGGCGATTGCATCCTGTTAGGAACAAACATGAGCGATGGCAAGAAGGTCGGTTTGAAAGCGACGTTCTCGTATGACAAAGCGACTTCCAAATATGTCTTGGATTTGCCTGAAATGACAGGGTGGAAGATTCACCTGGGATTTAGCTCAGATGTGCCTTCTGCCTCACTTTATGCTGGCGATCGGATTGGAGAATATAATGGAAATCATGTTTTCTCCACTCTTTTGGATTTGGATGCCGGTTATCTGAGTTGGTCATCTTCTATAAGCATTAGTGGTGCTTTCCAGTATGATGAGGCTGAAAAAGTGACTTATGTCAATTTTGCGGATAATGGTTCTTGGCCAGGTTATAATGTCACGGCTTTTTGTTTCGAGCTGTTCACGTCTACTAAGCCAACGGGCAGTACAAGGAAAGGCTTACTTTTAGGCGTGGCACATCCAATGCTTCTCCGTTTCAACCCTGAATAGTAATGCAGCCGTTTTAACGTAAGCTTTTTCATCGACTACATGGCAAGCTGATCTACATCAACATTTTTGCATTTGTTGTTTTATAAAGAATTCCGGGATGCATGTATGCGTTCCGGAATTTATTTTGATGCATCCTATGGCTAATCGCCACACACTTTGGCTATTTCTAGCAAAAACAGCAATTTAATATAATGCCTTTGTAAGTTCGTTTTTTTTTAATACCTTTGAAATCTCAAATCTGGAGAGTTGGCCGAGTGGTTGATGGCGGCAGTCTTGAAAACTGTTGACCTTAACGGGTTCGGGGGTTCGAATCCCTCACTCTCCGCAAAATCTTAATAATGATTTGTCTTGCAATGAGTTGCGTGATTCGGTCTGCTCAGGCGGGACAAAAACGGGACAAAATTTTTCCTTGCATGATGCCTTGGCTAAAATGTGCAAAGAAAAAAAAATGTGCCTGATTCAGCCTTTAGCATACATAGATTATACGCCCCCGAAGCTTACTAGAGGCAAGGTCTGGTATGTATCCTACAAAGTCAGGAATCCTCTGACAAAAAAATTCAAGCGTTTTCGGATAAAGGTGAATCATTTCGGCTCAGCTTCCGAGCGGATTTCTGCAGCTAGGAATGTCATGGCCAATCTAGAACATCGTCTCAGCCTAGGTTGGTCGCCATTTACGGAGCAATCCGCCCCAAAGGCCTACGTGCGGATATCCGATGCGATGGAGAGTTTCATGAAAGTCAAGAGGAAGGAGCTAGAGGCAAACTCATTGAGGTCGTATTCGTCTTTCATCAAGATTTTCTCTGACTGGCTTGAACGCAGCGGGCTTGGGAAAGACGCTCCGGCAATCTCGATAGATGCTTCCGTCGCCGTAAGGTTCATGAGCGAAGTGGAGGGGCGACCAGACGTATCGCCAAGAACCTTTAACAATTACCAGCGATTCTTTTTTCTCATCTTCGACTGGATGCGGGTGCGAGGGTATGTCTCTGAAAATCCATTCTCTGGGATTCAGCGGAAGCCGAAACGTCTTCTCCTTAAGACTAGGCGGATGATGACAGACAAAGAACTTGAGTCTGTTTTCTCTTTCTTGAAGAAGGCAAATCCGGAGTATTGCGCTGCGGCCCTGCTTTGTTACTGTTGCTTCATCAGGCCGAAAGAAATCGTGCTACTGAGATGCGGCGACGTAGACTTGACCAACAAGCTCGTTCATGTCAAGGCGGAAATTTCCAAGAACCATAGGGATTCATTCCGGACAATACCTTACGAGGCGATACCGTTCTTCGAAAGTATGAATCTTGGTAATAAGGAATCTTTCCTGTTCGGCGACCACAAGGAATACGATTTCCATCCAGGCAAAATCCAGATGTGCAGCAGGAAACTGGCAAAGTATTGGTCGGAGAAAGTTAGGCCTGCCTGTGGCCTGCCTCAGGAGGTTCAGTTCTACTCGCTGAAGGACACGGGGATTACTAACATGCTGTCCAGTGGAGTGCCGATAAACGAGGTTCAGCGCCAGGCAGACCACACCAGCGTGGCCGTTACAGCAATCTACGTCGGCAAAACTTGCCCTAAAGCTAACAAACTGCTTCAGGATGTCAATCTCATCCCGATAAAATATTGAGCCACGTACCAGAATGGCCGCATCTCACGACGTTGCCATTCCATAGATACAAAAGCTATGTACAGATAAAATCAAAATCTGTATGTCAGTCCGGCGGTCACTCCAAGTCCGCCGTGTAATTTGCCGTCCGTCGTCACTAGAACTGAGGGGCCTGCCGAAATGCCGATGAGCCATTTACGTTGCTCATGAAAGGTTATTTTCTCCCTATTCACAAATATCGTTTTGGGATATACGATTAAAGAATCGAGCGAGGGCTTCCAGCCGCTAACCACGGCGAAATAAAGGGAATCCTCCGAATATACTTTCCGCTCAACTGGCATTGCCACCTGCACCGTGTCATGCCGAATTGTCTCTATCCTGACCGTGTCATGCCTGATTACGCTTATCTCCCTTATGACAGGAGTTTCCCGTACCACAGTGTCAATGACGATAACCGTATCAACTTTCATTGTGACATTGCCTTCGGCATCATTGCCCTTATGTTGCCTGCCGAGCAGGTAGCCGACGCAAAATAGAGCAATCATGCAGGCTATGCACGCAACGGCCTTTTTCATCTGCTCACGCCCCCAAGCCTGTCCGCCCAGTTCTCCGGCCAACTGTCATAATAATGTCCGTCTTTGTAAAGGTTTAGCCATGCGCGCAGTCCAGACGCTAGCCCTACAGTTGGCAGGTAGAGCCATCCTAGCATTTGCGATTGCTTGCAGTGGCCAAACTCATGAGCTACGTTGACCGGAGTATCTCTCCGTAGGATAATGTAACGTCCTAGGCTGATTCCTCCGCTCATACGTGATGACACGTAGACGGACATGCCATTGCGGTAATATTGTGTCTCAGGCCTGTAGATGAAAACCAGCAGCAGTCCGAGCAAGTTCTGCGGTAGCTGCCAAATGAACATAAGCAAGTCTCTCATAACTTTTTGCCAAAATATTTCTTGTTATATAATATCTGTTTGCGCTGCTGACCTTGCAGCTTGTGACTGAAATGAACGAAAGTCGGGTAAAGAATCATTTGGTCATAGGGCAGGCAAATGTCTTGCGCAAGATTCGCAAGCGAGTAGGGATCATCTGTCGCTATGTCAGCCGCCTCGCCCTTAACATGCTGGCTTGTCGGCACTCCGCCGACAGCCACGTTGAGTTCGTCGCAGCGGTAGCCTGAGTTTACGTACAGGGGCTTGCCCCACGCATCCCGCAGCGGCTGTAGTACCGTAAGCACCAGAGCCTTTATTGCGTCCCGAACTTCGAAAGTAGTGATGACGTTAGTTATTCCCTTCGCCTCTGCAATCTCCGACTTTTCGAATTCGGAGTAGCTAAAATCTTTAGTTATTGTTCCCATCGTTTTCGTTTAATCGCCGAAACAGGATATTGACCGGAGTGTAGTCAGCCCCGTACAGTTCCTCGCCGCTATGGTCTTCAATCCATTTGTCCGCCTGACCTTGAGTGGGCTTGCGTAGGATACATCCTAGATGTACGCACATGCAGACCTTTAAGGCGCCCAAGCGGTTGATAAGGTCAATCTTGTCTTTTGTGAGCGCTTCTCTTTCTTTAGTGAGCTTGTCGATGATTGAGCGGTCGTGGTCTCTCTCCTCCTGCAAGGTGTCGATGGCTTTATTAAGCGCTCCAACGGCGGTGTCTGTTGACTGCGCCTCGGACTGCGAAGCCTCAGCGGCGGCCTTGCGCTTGCTGCTGCGCCAGTTAATGATTGCCATTATGCCTCCTCCAGATAGCAGTCCTGTTAGCAGGGCTTTTATAAATGTCCAGTCCATTTTACAAATTGCCTCCAGTCAATGTGCCCGTGCCTGTATTTACGTTGAAAGCACCTGATATAATGTCATATATGCCGTACTCATCGCCTGACTTCGCCGGGACTAAGTCATATACGAGTTCGCCATTTCTCCATATTTTCATGCCGTAGAACCGGCTGCCTGCAACCAGCGAACCTGCCTCGTCGCCGTGTCTGCCGAAGACGCTGAGGCACTGGTCGCTCGGAAACGCCTTTTGGTCGACGTAACCGATGGCAAATCTCTCTGAGGGGTTGCTGTTCTGATATGCGTCTAGGCCAGAGTGCAAGCATGGACTGCCGCTGCTGGAATAGAATGCCGTGTGTTTCCTAAGCCCCGTGAAATCCTGCTTCAACAGGTAGTGCGTCGGCTCAGACGGCCTAATGTCGTAGCTGATGTCCCTCACCCCGTCATTCGCATAGCCCCAACTCTCTATTCTTCTGCCTGCCCTCTGGTGGACGTACATTAATATGGTCCCGTCCGCGGTTGCATAGAAAATATTTCCTTTCTCGGGGTCTTGCGCCACGTAGAAGCTCGACGCTATCACCATGTCTTTCGCAGGCATCGCGTTTAGGAGAGTCACGATGCATTGCCCGTCCGTCTGGATGTAATCAACAATTATTATTCCGGCGGTGACGGAGAGGTTGCAGGTGGCGGTCTTGCCTCCGTCAACGGTCCTGACCGTAATGGTTGCCGTTCCGGCCTTCACGGCTGTCACCTTTCCGCTCGCATCGACGGTTGCCACCGAATCATTGGAGCTCGACCAAGTTACTGCCTTGTTGGTTGCGTTGGCCGGCGATACCGTCGCCAGAAGCGTTTCGCTCCCTCCTTCCGCGAGGCTGATCGACGTCTTGCTGAGGCTCACGCCCGTTACGGCTACGGTGGCGGCATAATAGGTTACCGACACGGATTTTTCTGCGTATATGGAGGTGTTTGCTTTGCTCGTTGCCCTGACCTTGACTGTATTCCCCCTCGCGCCACTTTTGACCGTCAGAAGCCCGGTTCCAGCATCGATGGAAGCGTATTGCTGGCCGCTCACGATGCTCCAAGTAATCCCTCTCTGGGTCGTATTGGATGGCAAGTATATCACATTGAACTGAGCTGAGTTGCTGTCATTGTTAACGCTGGATATTCCGGTCACTGCAAGTCCAGTGATGGCAACGTCTGACTTCTCGATGACCGCGTTGTATGGGTTGGCATAGTGCCATTTGAAAGTCAAGCTGCTTACTATCCCGTCAGTCAAGGAGGTATCGAAATCGTCCACGATGATTAGATGCTCCGAACCGTCATTCCCGATGAAATACCTTTCCTTGGAGGCGAGTAGTTCCAGCCAATAGGCACCCATCTCGGCGCTATCGACGTGCCCGGCGTTTTGTTCGAAGGTCAAAGTGCTATCGTTCGCAAGTTCTCTCTCTATGCCGGAGTTTACGAACGACTGCGTTTCAGCCTCGATCGACCGTCTGAACTCCCCAGTCGCATGAACATATTCATACGTCCCCTTACGCCCAAGAAACTTATAGGTCTTTCGTGACAATCTTGATGGACTCACCTCGAACAGGTAGGTGTCAGAAGTACCGAGAGTACCGGTCATCCACACCCTGTATGCAGCGAAATCCGCATTTATTCCTTCCGATGCCATTTTTGCCGTCACTGCGTCTAAGGACACATCGATAGCATAAAATCCGTTATGGCTTGATGTCGAATCAAGAATGAAGGATGCAGATTCCGTTCCGTCTTTCTGTATTGCCTTTGCATATACGGTAATAGTCGCGTTATTATCACAGAATACTGTTATTTTGTCCGGTGCCCCACCGAATGCCTTGACCGACTTGGGCTTGTCACTGAATATGCCTGATTTGGCATTAGCCAAGGCAAAAGTCCGGCAAGGGAACACCCTGTTCGTGCCAGTGCTGCACGAATTAGCTCCTTGAGTCGCCGTCACCACGCAGGTTATGCCCTTGTGATAGCCGTTGATCATGGTTCTCAGAATCTCTCCGACAGGGAATCTGGCCATTCCTGCACTTGGCGTGACAGAGAATTCTGTCTCTTCTCTCCCTTCGTCGGCGTAGCTCAAAGCGATCTTAATCGTCGCTGCGTCGTCAGAATCGGTAGTCAACGTAAGCCAAGAGCTTTCGTCTGCGAATCGTATGTTTCCCGATAATTCCATATTCGTGCTTTATTCCAAGTGTCTTCTCCTAGCTCATGCGCAAAAATAAGGCTTCCGACCTTTGTCAAAAGGACATTATATTTCAATGAACTCGCCTCTTGTAGTGACCATCTCAGATCCGGCTGCCACTGTCACCGAAAGCTTAGCCACTATCCATTTTCGCCCCTTGAAATACACTGGCGCATATAGCCTGAAATCATGCAGCTCGGAAGGTGAAAGATTCACGTTCGCAGTCACTCTTTGCCTAGTCTTGGCCAGCCACTCGGCGAATGTCTTGTGGTACTTTTCCCAGAGTCCTCCTGGCGTAATGTCATAGGTTCCGACGAACATAGCATCACCCCTAGTGAAAGGAGCGAAAATGCCATTGCTAAAAAACTGACCTTCGTAAGAGACTCCAACATAGGCCTTCCGATCCCTTTCTTTTTGCTCCGCATTCGGCTCGATGATTGCCGCCATCCGTTTCTCGAAACTCGTGTCAGATATGAATATTTTTTCGGGCGAACACGGTGCCACCAGGAAATCCGTGCTGTTGTCGAAAACATCCGCCCCATCAATTTTGTTCTCTGCTGGTTTGGAACCTTGGTACAGGACATCGCATTCGTAGGCAGGCTCGGTAATTGGGACTATTTTCCCGTTCGCGCCGTATTCTCGCCTTACGACCCCATCATATTGCCTACCAGAATACACATCCCCTGTGCTTTCGTCGAAAACCACCGAATAATCATCTTTTGACGTGAAATGATTAAGGATGCCATCCACATTGCCTTCCTGAATTTTCTCAATGGAGCCATCATTAATGCTCTGCGTAAGTTTAGATGACTCCGATGATGCGTCATTATCTCCGAACCCAAACTTGTATGTCATTGCTGGCTCTTCCTCTGATGAGAAATCATCGCTGACCTTACCATCCAGATAAAGCGGACCTCCGTCAAGGGCATCCGTATTCTGCACCATGATGAACGAGCCATTTTCCGAATATATAGTCGAGCAGAACATTGAGCAGAGCCATTTAATGAGTTCGGCAAAAGAAATATCTGGAAGGAAAGATGCCAAATCGGTAATCTTGCTTCGTCCTGGCCGAGAAGTCCCACGCCTTTCCGGACGTCCTGTTGACGGAATCCTTCCCGAAATACCACCTCTTGCTGCATCTATCCACCTGTTTGGCTTAACAACGTCGTTGAACAAGAACTC
This sequence comes from Bacteroidales bacterium, assembly GCA_028724885.1. Classification (GTDB taxonomy): domain Bacteria; phylum Bacteroidota; class Bacteroidia; order Bacteroidales; family UBA932; genus Cryptobacteroides. Next base: position 22,693 of record JAQYTJ010000011.1, read on the forward strand.
ATGGTATCTTCCAAGCATAGAGAGCACCCCGGCATTCCCGGAAAGCAGGCCGGCAGGAATCTTGATAGCGCATCCTGACAGAATGACTTCTAATGGGATCGCCGGAATGAATTTATGATAGGAATATTTTTCAGAGCTATTTATATAGTTGAAGTACTTCTGCCGGTATTTGTAATCATCTTCTGTGAGCCTGCCTATCTTGGCACCAGAGTATCCTGGCTCTCCGGAAACTGGCATCCTGCTTATCACTGAATATGGCTGGATCGATACGCTGTTCTTGTCGATTAGTAGTGGAGCCGAGAATTTCGATGTATCGCTCGGAAGGGAAGAAGTGTTGAATTCAAGTATGCTCTTTTCCCATATTTTGCCCTCCAGCTCCACCATTTTCTCCGTGAAAGTGTACATCAGATTGCCGTCCTCGATTCCATCATAGGCAAGCGTCCCACTCACGAATGGCATGCCTCCAATCCATATCGATGCTTCCAGCCTCTTCACGGTTGGAGCCAGAAACATGGCAGGAACGTATCCGAACACCCTCCTGTTTACCGGAGATGGTGGAAAAGAAATTTGCGTGCTGAACGCAGAAGGGAGGTGATCCTCTTTCAGCATCGGGTTCTCCATCTCTATCTGGAACTCGTACTTCATGGTAAGATCCAGTTCTGTATAGTCTTTAGTCAGTACTTTAACCATAATCAAATCTGATTTATGTCGCCTGGTAAGTCCCCCTGTATTTAGCCCTATTGTACCTTTCCGCCTGTTCAAGGATTCCGTTCTTCCCGAGCATCGACACATCTGCCTTGATTGGTGCGGAAAGCCGCTTGTTCAGCAGTTCTATCGCTTCCAGCAATTTCTTATCGGTCGCACCCCTTTCGTCTGCCGAGTTTGTACCTGAGACTGCCGAAGCAGCAGTCCAGCTCGAAGCATTACCAGTGTGTCCGCCGTTTTCTCTACCGAATGCGTAACTCATCGGATACACCGCCTCGAAATTAAGGCTTTTTAGCGTGCCGTTGCGCCTTGCAGTCTCCATGGTGCTGATGATCGGCTTGAGCGTTGGATTGTCAAGACCCTCGGAAGGAATGACGTATTCACCGCCGTTTTCTCCCACGAGCACGGTAGGCTCCGAGATAAACCCGCGTTTGTCAGGAGAGAGCCTTGCCTTGAAGCTCTTGCCATCTTGTTTGCGCCTAGTGTTTACGAATCCGCCTTCCTCTGCGCCGGATGTGACAGGCGTGCTTGCTATCATGGCGACTTGCGCCGCACCCATAGCTGCCATGATTGCCGCCGGAGCGATACCCCACGGGATGCCCCATTGTGCCAAAGTCTTTGTCACTCCAAGCGCAGTATTGATGATTGCCTGGGCGATGTCCATCTTTTTAGCCCTCTCCGCCTGTCTGATCTGTAGTTCTTCCTGACGAGACTGCTCATCTTCTTCCATCGCCGCTACCTCTGCATCGTACTGCGCCTGAGACATGAGGCCATCGTCAAGCCGCTTTTGCAGGGATTTGCGCTTCTTCTCATTATCCTTCTGATACTTCTTAAACGACTCATTTTCCTTTGCGTTTGTCATGCTGATAGCCTGGCTTGCCAGCTTGAAGCCCTCTTGGCTTGCTTGTCCCATCGCTGACAGCACGTTGACTACGTCTTCAGCTTTTACTTTACTTTCGTCTAAATGCGAGAAGAATTCTCCCCATTGTGCCTCCGTGATTCCGAATAAGCTGCCTTGACCAGTACCGGAGAAAATACCGGCGGAAACTTTTCCCTGAGCGAATTCGATTTCTTGAATTTTCGTCTTAACTTGTGCAAGCTGTAACTCGTATTGTTTCATTTTGTCTTGATCAATATTCAAGTCCGCAAGTCCGCTTCCTTTTGTTAATTCTTCTAATTTCGATTGGAGTGTCCTAAGATAGGTTAGATTTGAATTGTTGATTTCACTATTCATCTTCTCATTTATTACAGAGACTTTCCAATCGTATGGTTTCTTCGAATTCAATCGTGATGAATAGGATTCCTTAATTTTTTCAACGGTAATATTTTGCTCATTCTTTAATCTTGACAGATCTTTGTCAATGTCCTCCAATCGTATCTTTGACAGATTATTCTGATGCTTCCTCTCGATAGCCTCTATGACAGCAGCCTTGTTCTCATACAGAATCTCGGTTTCGGCGAACTTCTGCTTCTCTTTCTCATACCTCTCGTTCTCTTGGTCAATCGCCAGCTTGGTCTTGTCGGTTTCTACGGATGCTATGACAGACTTGCCATCGTCGGCCAGCTTTATGGCCTCCTGCCTGTTTTTGGCAAGTGCCGATTGCAGGTCTTCCTCTAGTTTTGCTCTTGCAGATCCAGACTCCTTCTCCATATCCAGACGCTTCTGGATATGTTCCGCCTCTAAGTTATTCATTTTGTATTCATAATCCTCCTTGGTCTTTATTTCACCATCATTGTATTTTTTCGTTAGAGATGCTTTAGCTTCAAGAAATGCTATATCCTTATCCAATGACCAGTTTGACTCCTTATCTCCTCCCGGCTCTTTAGGAACGAGATGATTATGAGGTTTGCCACCAGAATCATCGCCACCGGAAGAGTCATAATATGTTCCGGCTTCCCATTTAAGACGGTTATAATAGTCTTCTCTTGCCGCAAGCAAGGCCGCCAGATTCTCTCGCTCCGTATCTAGTTCCCTCTGGGCTCGTTTCTTCTGTATCCTTCCGACTACATTGCTAATGCCCGTCTCCCTGCCTTTCACTATTCTCTGCTGTTTGTCAATGTCGGCATTAAGGTCTGCAAGCAATTTCTCTTGGTTCAGCTTCTCACCCTCCCAATACTTCTTGTCGTTCCACATGCTGCGCATATACTCTGCGCCTCGCTGTTCTGCCGTTCGCTGTTGCGTTTCCCCCTTGCCGCCATTGAACATGGACGTGATGCCGTTAATGCCTTCTGCCAAAGAGGCAATTGCTTCCTTGATGATTCCCTTGCTGTTGCTCATCGACAAGATTAGACCTTCCCATGCAGACTGCAAGAGTTTGATTGAACCTGAGACAGTATCCATGCGCGCATCTGCAGTTGTCCCAAGAATTCCCTTGACATCTTCGAGAGAAGTCCGTAAGTCTCTGGCGTTGCCGGCTCCATGCAAGAAAGTATTGAACGCTGCGACAGAGCGTTTGTCCGTAAGCTCAAGGGTTTTCGCCAAATCTATGCCTTTTTTGTCAAGTTTTTCCAAGCCATCAATTAGCTCAGGAAAAGTGCTGACAGCCCCACCAAGTTCTTTAGCAAGCTTTCCATTACCGTCAGCTAGGTTAAGAATAATGTTCCTGGTAGCCGTCGCTGCAGATGATGCGTCGAATCCTGAGTTCGCTAATGTGCCAAGCAGAGCGACAGTGTCGCGAAGCGAGAAGCCGAAACTCTTAGCCACTGGTCCCACGATCGACATCGCTGTCTGAAGATAAGCGAAGGAAAGCGCACTGTTATTGCAGCCCATCGTTAGCACTGACAAGGCATCTTCCGTCTGGGAGGCCTCTAGGTCAAAGGTCCTTAACGTAGCGCCAGCCATTGCTGCGGCATCGGGAAGCTCTGCGCCCACGGCCGTGGCGAAATGCAGGACGGGTTCTTGCATCTCTTTTATTGACTCTTCTTTGAATCCAAGCTTTGCGAGCTCCGTCTGTAAGGCGGTAACCTGAGAGGCCGTGTATTCCGTGGTCCGGCCTAATTCGAGCGCAGAATTTGTCAGGCCTTTTATTTCGCTTGTGCTTTTGCCGATGATGGTCGCCAGATCGGCATTCGCTTGCTCGAATTCGGCTATTTTGCCTATTGCGCCTGATAATCCCCTGATGACAGAAGCTACCGCAGCAATGGTCGCAACTGCGCCAGCCTTTATGGCCGAAGCCTGTTTCGTTATGCTGCTGACTTCCTTGGACTGGTCTGAAAGTTCCTTCATCCTTGTTTTCGCCGCCAGCAATTCACGATTAAGAGCCTGCCATTGCTCAGAGTTTGGTTTAGCCTCCCTAAGAGCCATGCTTGTAAGCTTGATTCTGGTTGCAAGTTCTTTCATTGTCAGACTTGAGATGTTGTACTGACGGTTAAGCCCGTTCACTACTTCTCGCTGCTTTTCGACGGCGACGGTGCATTGACTCAGGGCATCTTTAGCTTTCTTGTACTCTGCGACTCTAGTAGATGTGGCGGAACCATCCTTCTCCATCGCTTTTATCTGGTCATTCCACTTTTCTTGCTTATTGATGAGCACCTGCAGTTGTTTCTCAGCCGCAAGCAGATCTTTTTTACCAGACTCCGCATTGAAGATAAAGTTCAGGCGCATATCTTCTTCGGTGATTTTCTTTCCCATAACGATATCCTTTTGATACAAAAATAGCCACCTCAAAGTGGCCATAAAGGACAATCGCAGCATTTGCTGCTACGTTATAGAACAAGTACTATAGTTCGTAAAAAAGTTAATTATCAGATTGCATTGCGGACAGGTTGAAAGTGTCCTCAGGACCTGTCTTTAGGTATTCATCCATTGATGCGGTTATCATTTCGAAAAGTTTTGCCGATTCTAAACGCCCCTGCTCAATTGCTTCCTCATTATGCATCAAAAACCACAATCTTGTTCTATTTAAGTTGTTGTCAACGGATGAAATGATATATTCGGCTTTATTCCCCCAATATACAGAAATGCCTGTAAAGATTAGGTCAAAATAACCTTCATAGTAATTCAGGAACACATGACCGAAAATGGAGCCGGGCTTGTTTTTGATAGCCAAATCATTATAGTCAACGGAATACCATTTGCTTTTGAAAGCACTCGAACCGTCAAATTGTAGGCTTATCGTTCTGTCGTTCCATTGTGCGGTATACCTATACAATTCTTTCTGGCTCATTCCCGGCATCTGGTATGTTTTCCTAAACGTAAGAGGCTCAGGCTCGATTTTCTGGGCGGAGATAGAAAAACTGCTGGCAGTTATTGCAATAATGACAGTGGTTATGAATATAAGCTTTCTCATATCAGGCTCCTTTTCCGTTAATCATCATGCAAAAAACATGCTAAAACGTTTCAAGAAGCCTATAAAAGAGAATCTCATTGCATCCGCATGCTACGGATGTCGCCTATGAAAGCTTCTTTATATTGCTCAAGCAGCCTTCTCGCAATGTACGAATAGGTTCCGTACACGTATCTCAGGAAGACATGCCGGTTGGCTTTTATCTTCTTGGCTCCTCGGTGATAATATTTCATGTCCAGGAATCTGTTATAGGCAGTATGGTAGAAGGACATGGTTCCAGAGGCATCAGATTCGGACACAGAGATGCGCCTTGAAGACAGGATTCGTCTAGTCCTAAGCTGAAGATTGCGCTCTATTCTCTCACCTTGGTATTTCAGAAGCAGGGAACCCTCCTGCCTAAGGATGTCGCCTATGAATCTATCTCTTACCGCCATTCCTAGTTATTTTTTCGACAGCTTCTCAAGACGTTTGTTTTCCTTGAAATTGTGCCACATTATAGATAATACCGAGAATAACGGCTCTTCGTCTATCTGATCTTTATTCCCGATGCAGTTCTCTCTGGCTAGCTCGATGAGAAGGTCATTCCAGCCGTATTCGAAACCGCTGCTTTCGGACGTGCCATTGAAAAGAAGGAAAAGGCTGACCTGCTCACCGTCAATTGTCAGCGTACCGCTCTGGATGTAGTCCAGGCATGCGGAGAACCACAGCATTATGAGATTCTTCTGCCAAGAATGCATCCTTGAGGCAAGTCGCAGGAACATTTCAGCATTGCCGTTGTCAACATTCTGAATTCTCCGGCCTGCCTTATTAGTCTTTAACGAGGCGGGGCGGTAAAGAGCAGCGAGGCATTCATCGAGATCCTCGATGTCTTTACTTTTGTAGAAGGCATTGATTGCGGCAGAAGCATGCCTGAATTCGCCGAAAGTCAGGTCTTGCAAGAGGTCGGAAGGCCCTACGAGCGTTCTTTGGCCAACACGGACAAAAGGCAGGGGATTACGGACCGAATCAAAAGACAACGATGCCGAGTCCTTAGCGAACAGGAATCCCAGCAGATTGTCGCAAAGGAGATAGATGTTCTCCGACGTTCTCTCATCCAGTGAAGACACAAAAGGAATCATCCGATAACCGATGAGCATGAAGAGAACCTTGACGCTGAACTCCAGAGGCGACTTTCCCTTGCGGATGCACTTGTCATACAGACGGAATATCCGCCTGACTTGTCTTGCGGGAAGCTCATCCCACGATGATGGAACCTCCACCTTTTTCCCAGTCTCGAAAACCTCAATGGCATTCATCTCAGACAAAGTTAATCTCTATGCTATAGCCTAGCCATCCCCCGAACAGAGAAGCTTCCGGCATGATATTCACCGATTCGGTGGTCAGCCCTGACAGAAGGCCGCACCTCGAATCTGTCATTGCAGCATCTATGATCTCGATCAGTGACATCGCAACATCGAGCAGCCTGTCGTACTGAGACTGCTCCTTCTCTGGCGTGGCCAGCTGTCCGAGATTCTTTTCCAGAAGGAAGAAAGCCGTGCTTACGATTTCAGAATGCTGATCCGAGTCGCCATTATCGTTGCATTCCGGTCTGGCAATGAGAAACTGCTGTCCGTCTAGATGAGCGAGCTTCGAAGTGGCATCTGACTGGGCCGTGGTCAGGATAGGGTAGAGTTTTGCCTCCGTGCCTTCTATCGTCAGGGTCTTTAGGAATTCTGTCAGCTTTTGCAGTTTATATAACCTTCTCATAGCACGGTGAAGAATTTATTTGATGAGTCGTTTTCGGGAAGAAGTTTTTCTTCTGCGGCTCCGTCAATCGACAAGCGTATCTTATGCCTCAGATCTTTTATTTGCTTCTCCAGCTTGCCTAGGTACCAATCGATCTCGCCAGAGACTGCTGCGCTGGACTCTCGGTTGCCCTGATAGGAGACAGAGAAGCGTTTGGCGATCTCTAGTGGGAATACCTCAAGCGACCATCGGCTGGCTGCCATGGTCACTGCCCGCAAGATTGCGTATGGCCTAGCTAAATATAGCAGCTGGTCATTCGACCGGATATCCTTCCACGCATCCCCGAAGAAAGGCTCAAGCTCTATCTTCTGAGCCTCTATGACCAGCCTCTGAAGCTTGTAGTAGACATAGTAGCTGCCATCAATCGGATAGACCCTCTCGAACTCTGTCAGAGACGGCACTATCGACTCTGACAGAGCCTTTTTCATGCCGGATGAGACCCATGCCTTGACCTTGTTGCCGTCAAGATATTCATAAAGAGAATCCATGGCCCTGTAATACCTCTCCTTCATCGCCCTGTCATCCCTGTCTATCATCCATTCGAACGGCATCTTCTCGTTGTCGTCCATCTTGACCTTCCTGCCAGTACCCTCGTGCGACACCACTGAAAGTGCTGCGTATCTTGATATTGCTAGGAAGGCGATAGGGAGCCTCACGGCATTCACGAATCCGGATGCGGCCTGCCCGGATTCGTATTCGGATTCTGCAGCAGACACCACATCGGAGCCTACTAGAGATGCCACCTCTCTTTTGGCAAAATCTATCTCGCTCCCGATCAGCCGGTACGGAGTGGAAGCATACCATTGTCCGGTCAACTCCGCCAACTCGGACGATCCTCCATTCTTTTTGTCGAAAAGCATAGCTTATTGGTTTTTGACTCTGGCGGAAGAAGTCAGCGCATCTTCCGCTTCTAGCTGTTTATGATAAAAGGCAAGCTTGAGGTTCTTGCCGGGGAAATTGAATGCGATGGCTTGGTTGATAGGCTCCAGAACTGCGCTGGAAGCAATTTCTGTGTCAGAAAGCAAGTAGAGCTTGAATGCATACAGCATCTCCGAGCCACTGGCTAGCTTTCCGTTGACCATGACATTGGACAGAGATGGGTGCAGCCCCATCCCGGAAGTGATTGCAGAGGCAGAAGCCTCGGAAATTTTCAGCTGACTGTCAACGAAATCTTTGATCTTCTGGTCGATTGCCTCTACCGTCCATTTCACTGTGCCAGTGCCGTTTGCGGCTGGCAGATCCACGGTGTAGAAGAATTTGCCTGCGTTCTCGCGTCCTGACAGCGTCTCCGTCAGCTGACGCAGCTGATCTTGGCATATGTTTGAAATCTCGGCCTCGATCTTGCCATCATCCCAGTCAGGATGCATCCGGGCGATCGCCTCTCGTTTGTTGTCCCAGTATTCATTCGGGGCATGAACGTGATAGGCCAGGTTGATGCCGTTGTCTGTGACGTACTTGAATATGGTCGGAATCTCCGACCCCCTGATGATCCATCGCAATGCACCCCAGTACTGCGGCACTGAATAGAAGTCCCTGCTGAACGAATACGTGTGGTTGTATGATGCGGATGCGACGAACTTTCCAGGATCTCTCCGGTCGTATACCGGATAAACCCTGACTCCTGTGGTCAGGCAGTAATGCTCAAAATCACCGACTACTATGTGCTTCACGTCCTTGATAGATCTCGTGTCAGTCCATTCAAGCCTGGCATTCTTGGCTGGAATGTGCTCGAGATAAGCGATTTTCTTAGCGCCTCCAATGCGGTGTCCCCTCGTGAGGTATTTCGCATCGAAGAATCCTTTCAGGTGAAGGTAGTCAGTAAGGCATCCCTTGATGTACGAGACGTAATCCCAGCTATCCAGCCAAGACTGTATTTCCTTGTCATCCGTCCATTCATGAGAAATCTTGCCAGCTGCGAAAACAAGTCTGCTGAGATAGGCTCCTTGACCGAACAACAGCCCCATTTGCCTCTCTATGATGCCTGGACTGAGATTATTCGAATCCATGACATCCCTCAGGTGCGAAGGAAGCATGTTGTCTGAGCCGAAAGGCACTATTCTCTGCCCTGCCACGTATTGTGGCATGTATTCCCAGTTTCGGGCTTGCGTAGCCCAGAACAGGGACTCGACGTTGCCTCCTTTCGCTGATGACAGGGTGAAAACCCTCCCGTCTCCGGTGGCGGCGGCATATGAATGCTCTGAAATCCTCTTAATATCCATTACAATGTTAGTTTAATCCCGTTGAAAGTCATTAGAAGGGGCTGGTAAAAATGGCGGAACTCCAGGGTATCCAGGTCCACGTACCCCTCCATCATCTCGGCATATCTGTTATATCGCTCAGACTCTCGTTTTCTTAACCTTCCACGTGCCACGGTCACTATGCCGACGCTCTCGTTTCTGGAAGAGTCATAAGACATGAAAGAGAAACTGAAATTTCCCCCGTCGGACGATATTCGTCTCATCTCATTTATGGCTTCATAGACTGTCACGATGCAAAAATAATATGCGGCATTGTGCTTGAAAGGACTTCAATTCATCTCAATCTAGGCAGCAAGAGCGGTCAATAAAGGTGAGAAACGGCATTAAATATTGATAATTTAGTAGCTACATACTTGAAATTTAAGGTTTTGTGGCTCCTGTAACCTAAAAAAAAGCGTTTCCTGAGGCTTCTGACGCCAGGCCGCGCAGACGAGCGAATGCGGTCGCAAACACTCAGAAAAGGTGATATATGGCGAAGAGGCATGCCAGCGCAGCTATCGGTTGTCCTTGAAGAATATAGGATCGAGATTATCAGAAGATGCCCCACGCCGTCCCTGAGCCAGCTGTCGCAGCTTCTTAGTCATAAGAAGATACTTAAAGGAATCGGAAGGGTTGGTGGACTTTGTAGGCAGCTCGTTCACCGGAAGCTTCTCGCTGCTCTTATCCTTGCCGACAACGCCGTTCTTGACTTTCGTCCGGGCGTTTTCGAGCGAAAGCTTCAGTTCTCTCGCAGCGTATGCATCGATGCGGATTACCGGCATACGGTAGTTGGTCTCTGCGAGAAGTTCCTGCATGAAGGCGTATTCCTCGCTCTGGGTTATATTGCCTTGGCCGATAGACATCAGCTGTACCGTCCAGCCTGAACGGGTGCCGTCGTCATACTCGATCGCCCGCTTTAGCTTACCTACCTGGTCTTCGCCGACGGACTTATAGGCATTCCCAGCCCTATCGTAATAGAGCATGAGAATCTTAGACTTGTGCCAGGAGAAATATTTTTTGAATTTTGATCCAAGATCCTGAACGTATTCAGGCGCGAGCGTGAACAAGAACTTGATAACCCTGATGCATGCCCGCCTACCTTCCGTGTCGTTCTGTGCCACGGACATCGAACACATGTTGCCGAAATCAACCCCGGCCATGAGTGGCGCATCCGGGTTCAGATAACGCAGCACCCTGCAATCCTCCCCCTCCGACATCCTCATGTCTTCATATGCGCTCTCATCAATTCCGTCGAAGTAGAAATGTTTCTCGGCCAGCGAGGCGTAAAACCTGTCTCCGGATTCAAGCGTCGGGCGCATCGACATGATTGCCGTGTTAAGATCAGGAAGCTTTGCCGCAATGGCATCGGCAAACCATTGCTCCGTGAGAATGTCTGAGTTGACGTAAGACGAGGCTAGCAGGAAGAAAGTCCTTGCCTCTGGCCGCATGCGCAGCTCAGTCCATCTTGCCTTCCATAACGACGCAATACGCATCTTGTTCTCGTATGTTTTCAGGTCTGCTTCTGATCCGCTCTTCATGTAAACATCCTTGGCTGCAACGCATTCTTGAAGAGCCTGGTTATACACTAGTCCGGCACGCATGACAATCAGGAGCGCCTGAGAGTCCATGTTCTTCGCATACTTAAGTATCCAGTCGTATTCCCCTACGTGAGTTGTGTCAGGCATGTCCGTGGTGAAACTGCAGCCTCGGTAGAAAGGGGAATGACCGTACTCCTGCCTGTAGCCCCTCAATGCCTTCATCAGGTTGGATATCTTTTCTTCAGGGAAGTACTTCACTTCATCGCCGAAGACATAGACGTAAGAAGCGCCCGCAAGAGTAGAAGGCCTGTCAAGGGAACCGAACCTGACATTGAGCCCAGTAAAGAACACCATGGTGCGCTTGTAAGAAACTAGCTTATTGAAAGGCTTCCAGAAATGTGGCTTAAGCCACGCAGGCAGAGATGCCGTCTCGGCATCGTTGAACGCAGGAGGCTCCTTTTCTATCACGTAATGAATGCCGTCCCTGAAGCCTTTGCGCTCAAGCCCCTCGATTACGGACGGCAAAATGTTCGCGGAGAGATTAGAGAAAGTATCTGCCACCCAGACGACTGGGGCGCCGGGCAGCTCGTAGACTAGATCGAACAGGCGCTCTGCCTGTATGTCGGTCGTCTTTGCTCCGCCTCTGCCCATGACTACGAATGTCTGGCATGCGGACACGAGGGACACTAACTGAGCGTGCTTATTCTGAAACTGCACGCTGGCAGCCTCTGTTCTGACTATGTTAACCTTCTTCCTGCTCGGCATTGTCTAGTAGTTTAACGACATCCATGTCCTTCACCCCTGCATCCATGCGCAGCCTCTCTTTAATTGCTTCCGGAGCGATGAAGGAATCAATCTGCTTCGCCAGTTCCGACCTGTTTGCCTCAGGCAGCCCTATTGCCTTTGGCGTTAGAGATAGCACCCTGTAAGAACGCAGGTAGACTTCAGGTGGCAGCTTCTCTGGATCTTCTTTGTCGAGCCGCAGGACTTTCGCTTTCTCCGCCAGGATTGATGCCGCGATTTCATAGTCTTTGGATGTCTCGGCGGCATTCCTGGCAGCAACATAAAGGGAGTCGAACTGGTCGGCTATCTTGTTGCGCATGGCCTCTTTGCTGACATTGCGGTTGCAGTAGAAAAGTTCAGTTGCCTCAGAATATATCGTAGAGGCATGTTCAAACGTCATCTTCATTGGTGGCGAAGTCAGGAATTTTATCGTTCGCCGCTTGCCGTACTGTCCGTCCAGCGAATACACGAGATTCAGGAGATTGATGTATAACTGCTCCTTGCCTGATAGAGTGCCTTTGGAGCCGGAAGCAATATAGTCTCTTATCTTTTCGAACGAGCCTTCCTTTTCCGTGCCGCCAAATAGGTCCAGCTTCGAGATGGAAAATGATTTATCCCTTTTCAGGCTGGAGTATTCCTTCATTGCGCTAATGTCGCCTGCCGATGCCGCTTTTGCCAGCGCTATTTCCGTCTCAGCCTTCTTCTCCATGCCCCCTTGCCCGACTGCCTTGTGCAACCAATCCTGATCATCTGAGGTTCTCCGGTTGTATTCCTCCATTGAAATGCCTAGGAATCTGGCTATATCTTCGTCCGGCCAGCCTATGGCGACGAGCGTGGAAACTTTATCGTAAAGCTCGTGGCTGCACTTATCTTCTTGTTGCTGATTTGCGTTCATAGTCTTCAATCATTTCAGTTATCGCAGCAAGGGTTCTTTGTTTCTCGGCAAGGCGATCTCGCCTCTCGGCAAGCAGGTGTGGCTTATCGCCTTTGCGCATCTCCGACTTCACTCTCCAGATGGCATCTTCGGTGGCTTTCTTCTTCTTGATTAGCCCGATGATGGAGAGGCGTCTATACGATTCCAGCTTCTTCGATTCCGCAAATACCTTGTCTTCCCCAAGCACGGCATGATGTTCCTTGTAGTAAACGAATTCGGAATGAATTTTCCGATTGCGCCAATAATTTTCCACTACTTTTCTTGCGGTTTCAAGACATTCTTTCACAGTCGAGCAAGCGAAAAGATCCTCATGCCCGGATGTGTAATTCTGCCATGTCGTGATTTTGTCAGAGGCAAGCACCTTCAGTTCCATGGGGCAATCCGGGTCATTAAGGAACGTCCATTCTTCTCGGAATTTTCGTTTGTGCTGCGTTGTCTCCTCTACGCCTGTCTCGGATCCTGAAGGTTTACCGTAGGCCGACAGCGACTCCAGCTTTTCCATCAGGATTCGTCGGAATATTCCTGGAGCCTTTTCCATGCCATCTTTCAGCCAGTGGCAATTTGGAGCATAGATATTCAAAAGCCGAAGTCCCTCTGAGACTCCGGCTCCTGAATAGATCCATTTCTCCACGTCATTCATCGATTAGTTTCTTGACCAAGGAGGCGATAGCTGCGAAGCCGACAGCATTGGCGGTGATGAACTTCTTTCGCAACATTGCTTCTATCACCCTATTTTCACAAGGGTCTCCACGGTTGACTGGAGTAACGATGTTCCCGAAGGTAAATCCAGCAGCCACGGGCCTTGAACGGAATCTGGCTGCATAAGCCGTTAAGAACTCGTTATCATCCTTGCCTTGGACGGAGGCGAAGAGATTGATCAGGGCATCTTTGACGTACAAGCCAGGAAGCGGAGTGGTAAAATCTGTTTTCCCGTCGGCGAAGACATACGCCAGCGACATTCGCAGATCCTCCATGCTCAGCTTCGAACAAGGGATTAAGTTAGGAGCAGCGTAGACGAATTCGTCAGCCACGGACTCTTCAGCTACCAGCTCGGCAAGCTCATCTTGCAAGGATTTCCCTTCCTGGATCGTGATGACCCTAAACAGCTTGCCGGAAGGAATCATCTTTCCCCAAACGGATTTCATGAGATCTTCGGTGCCCGGCCAAGCCCCTATCACTATTCCTGCTTTCTCTGACGCTGCGAGAGCGACATTCTTCGATGCAACCTTCCGAGGCGCAGACTGTGTCTGCGTCTCAGTTGGCTGCGCCTTCTTCTCTTGCTTTGCGGCCATGGCTAAGCTCCTTCCGAGCCGCTAGTGGCATCGGACGCAATCTCAGGGAGTTTCCCAGAGTAGTCGCCTGGAAGGAACGGGCCTACAGTGCTCTGCTTGAGAGTGAACTTACGCTTCGTCGACTCTTTCGATATGGTGGTCTCAGGCGTAATTAAGAGAGGGTTGCATTTGGAGCCGAAAAGCTGCATCCTTCCTGCGGAAGATCCGTCGCACTCCTTGACAATGGCGATGACGCCCTTATTTAGGAAGGCCTCGATGAAATTCTTCACTTCCACTGAATTGCCAGGGTGCTCGAATTCGAGGCCCTGCATAATGCCCCTCGCATCATCTTCACCTGAATATTCCTCAGTGATGTTGATGGTTGAAGGAGTGCCGTAGATTCTCACGGCCTTCGCACTTGCCTTAAGCGTGATGTCACCAACTAACGCAGTGTTGCCGACGCTCCTGGTCGGTTCGGTCACAACGTCATCGACATCGATGATGATGATGTCGGGGCTCTTGGGGGTCGGGCATCCGGCCCCAAGGCTTAGCTTTGGCAAACTTACTTTAGTATAACTCATGATAGTAACTGTTTAAATATTAATATTAAGCGCCCTCGCTCCCCGAAGCATTGGCTGCACCGCCGTGACCCCATATTTTATTGTCGACGGCATCTGTCATAACGCTGGTAGAAGGAGTGTAGCCGTCAGGCACTGCAGCAAAGACGGCTTCTTCAATCTTGAAGCCAGTCGCCAGGGAATATTCGCCGAATATCTTAACGTCATAGTTCTGTTCCTCTACCTTGGTGATGCAGGAGTCAGCCTTGCTATAATCAACCAGCTCGACAAAATTGGCCTGCGGAGTGGCGAAGATTATAGGAGAGTTGTACATTGACTCGAGGGCGACAAGATTGAAAGTAGTGAACCTGATAGAGTTGCCAGTCTCCATTCCAGTGTACTTGCCATTGATGGCGAAGTCCGCTCTCTTGTACTTAGTGAGCAGTTGTTCGCTGCAGAAGAGGGTAACCTTATTAGCCCACATCCCTGAGATGCTGTCGGCAAAGCCGTTTACGTAGTCAAGCAGCTCTTGATTTCCAAGGGCCAGAGGGTTCTTGGCGGCCTTGTAATAGTTGAACTTGCACTTCGCATTTGACTTCCCCTCCACGAGTATTGTCTCGTAACCATCCATCGAATTTACCGCAGGCGTACCATTAGCCCCATCGGTTACGGTGCCAGCGTCAACGAACTTACCTTTGCCAAGCATTGAATAGGTGATGTCATCGAGTATTTTCGGAAGGATGTGTTCTTCGATGATATACCTGGTTATAGGCATATCGGAAAGCTGCTTGCCCTGCTCATAGAGATATAGCAGCCAGCTCTTGATTATATCGGCAGGAGAGATAAGCACGTTGATCTTGTGCCTGCGATAAGGAATCCTGCATGGAGTGAATTTCATGGTGCCTTTTGGAGTCCATTTCGGGGTGAACTGCTGAGAGACCTCGGAAATGATGGCGGCGGTGGCTATGTAGTCGGTGTTCGACTGCACCCTTGTCATGTACCGGCTGTCATTGAATCCGTTGTATACGCGTTTTGTCAACAGGTCAAGCTTTACGTTCGTAGGCATCACTTCCTTGAACTCCGCATTCAGGTCAGCGATGTCGATTCCGGCAACGTCCATGCTTGCGAAGACGTTTGGATCAGCCGAAGCAAGTGCCCTAGCGACTAGCTTATTGTAAGATGCCCTCATGTCTACCGGGAAACCGCCTTCTGGCTTCACTGCTTTATGAATCGCAGGAGCAGGCTCCGGCTCGTCGGAGAGAGACAGCACATCCGCCTGAAGTTTTCCGATTTGTTCTTTTTGCTGCTCAATCTGCTTTTTGAGAGCAGCGTTTGTTTCGGCGACTTTTGCTTTAACGACCTCGTTGAAAAGGTCCGTTGCGTCATCGTCCTTGCCGAAAGTGAGAGACTCTAATTTGTCAAGGAAAGGCTTGCCGTAACTGTTGGCAATCTTCCCCTTCTCTTCATCAGTGAGAACTATCTTCCCATCTGACAGGGCTAGGTCATTCTTGCCCAAGAGGCGTGCGACCAGCTTGCCCATCTTTGAATTTGATAAAGGTTTTTGCATGATATCAGAAATGTTTTAGCTATGTATTTATTCTTCGCTTATCGCATAGACGGCCTCAGCCGTTTCTTCAAGCGTGTGCTGCGCATCGGCTAGGCCAAGGCGTATTGCTCGGTCTGTCATGAACATAGCCCCTGTCAGCACGCCTTCTTCGTTGAACTTTAGATTCGGACGGCCAGATTTAACCGCATCCTGGAATCTTTTCACTAGCGGTGAAAGCTCGTTCTCAGCCAACTTATATCTGCCTTCAAGAGCCTCACGGTAAGACAGGTTCTTATCCTTTGACTCCTTTGCGTAGATGACTATCTTGCGCTCTCCCGTCTGAGGATCCTGCGCTGTATCATCTATTATGCACATCATCGCCCCGATTGATCCAACTTCGGAAAGAGGATTATCCATGTAAATTGCATCGCATTGCGACGCAACCCAATATGCGGCCGAACCGCATGCGTCTACGTGAGCGTACACAGGCTTTCCGAACCCCCTCGCATATCTTATAGCCTGAAGCATTGGAGACACTGAGTTAACTGCGCCTCCACCGCTATCGATGTCTAGGACGAATCCTCTTACGGAAGCATCTCCTGTCAGTCTCATCATCTCTGCAGCAATGCTCTCTGTGCCATCGTTCTCGCATGTGGCGTACTTAGTCATGACTCCGTGCAGAGGCACGATGACGACTTTGCTTTCATCGGCTCTGTTTTCACCTTCTCTAATCCGTCCCGTGCCAGCTGCTTCTGAAGATGCGTATGAACGAATCCCTGCCGTAGCGGAGTCAAGTTCGACAGGGAGCTTGGCGAGATAGTCAAGAGCAACGCCAAGAAGCCTGTCAGGATAGGCAACGAGCCATTTCCCTGACAATATTTCCCTTACCAGTCTTAATGTCTGAATCTTCATCTTTTTCTCGAAAATTACTATGACAAAGATATATATGATGCCTTGTGGCAAAAGGACAAGCCTAAAATAGGGGATATTCGTATGCGCATGAAATACGGAGCGTGTCCGCCTTCGTCACAGAAAGAGACAGCGGAAGATCATTCGAGCCATATGTTTCGACTGATCCGTCGCAGAAAGTCACGCGAAGCATTACGTTGTCTCGTATTATGGAGTCAGAGTCAGAATCAGACAGCGTTGCGTTCAATTTCATTGTAGCTAGGCGACCTGACTCATCTTTCTTGTCGCTTGTTTCGATGGTGCCAGTGGCAGGGACTAAAGGAAGCCGATGCCATATTTTGTCTGCGGTATCCAGGCTCATTGCCTGCAGCTCTTTCACTATTCTTATCATATCTTATTGAGGTTAGATTTGTCTATTGACTCGTTGATGTAATATACCTTGCGCAAAAGTTTATCTCGCATCGCTTCCAGCATGCGGAGCTCGCTGCGATAGGCTCTTTTATGCAGGGCATCGAAATAGTCCGATGACACGAGGCCTCTAGAGAAAATAAATGCTTCTACGATATCCTTTTTGTCCATTTTAAGCGATTCTCCTGCTCGATAGTAGCCTGTGAAGTCGAGATCGAATGTGGCCGCTATTGCCATGTTGAGCGCTGCCTCTGACCAGGCAGGAAAGTACAGGAACTTTGCTTTCAGCACCATCGTGGCTGCATTCAGCGGCAGTCGCAGAGGCAAGACAAGATCATTATCCGGCATTGGCACCGGAACCGGCGAAGTCGCTGCGTGCGCAATGATCAAGCGCCCAAGCGAAAGCGTGGAGCTGACTTGCAAGCATCCGCCATCATCGGCAGGGAACAGATGCCTCATGTAATCTGCCAACATCTTCGTGGTTACTTTCAATTTCACATCGCTCATTTTTTTTCATTTTTCTAGCGGAACACGAAAAACCCCAACTACATCCACTACATTAACTACATTGCTATTGTTCAATAAGTTACGAAAACTACAAAAACTACTTTTGTAGTTTTTTATAGGCGGAATCCTGAATTTGTAGTTTTTTGTAGTTGGATGTAGTCAAAAAAACTACGCCTAACTACAACGTAAGTCATTGATTTATCGCATTGTAGTTGGTTGTAGTCGGTGTAGTTGGGGTTTTTGCTTTCCTGTGGGAGCAAAATTTCTTCTCTAAGATATGTAATTTATTGAAGATTTGCAATAGGTAACGTGAAATATTATATTATATATTAAAATATTATACTTTAAATATATTGAACTCTAAAGCACGAAAAATAGGAATTTTAAGACGTGGTGGCCACATAGCACCATTCTCAGCAAAAATTATGATTTTTGGCGTTTTATTATGAATTGTAAGAATTACGCCACTTTTGCTTATTGTTTAAGCATGATTCAGAATCAGATTTCATTTGGCGCACTTTTAGCCAAGAAAAAATGAAATGTTTCCTATAAATAAGCATAAAAAAGGCGGACAGCTTCACGGCCATCCGCCCAGATGTTAAAAGTTCTTTTTCATTTATGCTCCCTCTTCATTATGCAATGCACGACCCCATACAATTTCCCCTCGATGGTATAAGGAGTTCCGTGCTGGATGTCGTTCAGACCGCCCAACTTGCTTGTCCATTTGCCATTTGCCAACTGACGTGCGGCATGGGTGCATTCAGTTGTGCCTTTCTTTACGTACAGCGCTATTTTCCGGTATCCCTCCTCGAAATCGCTGCTCTCGCAAATATGATATCCTGACTTCTCGAATGCCTTGATGAAAGCCGACACATCCGAGCTGTCTTCAACCCCGTCCGGCCAATAATGGAAGCCATCGCAAATCTTGAACTCATTGCCACCTGGCCACATCCATCTGTCTTCATAGTGATACGCCCAGGCTATGCAATTATAGTTCGAGGTCTTGGGACTTGTCACCTTGAAGTCTCCGTCAGTCTTTAATTTAGGGAATAGATTCTTTATCTGAGCCTCTTCACCCATAACCTGCAAGCTTCAGTTATCGTCGTGTTCGGGTTGTTGGAAATCTTCGCATTGAAAATGAAATTCAATGCCCAAACAAGAGGCGAATGTTCTTTGTCGATGGCATCAACAATAAAGGGAACGGCATCGCGCCCCATCGCTACGATGGCCTGGAAATCCGCCTGCTCGATTATGGCTTTTGCGGAAGAGAGGAACGCCGTGTTCTGCTTCCATGAGGAATACAGTATGTCAAAACGGATTTTCATCCGCTGATATGCATCTTCCTTGTTGTCTATCAATTTGATGTAATTCGCTGTCCTGTGGCTCGTAAGCACAGATGTAATCTCACTGTACTGATCGAGATCCGCATAAGCCGGACCTACTATCGCAAGCCCTGCGGCCACTGTAAGAGGCTTGAGTGTATGACCAATCAATCCAAGTTGCATATTCCAATCAGTTTATCGGTGATGTTTCCAAAAAATATATTGTTCTTGATTTCCCTGAGGGTGGCCAGCACCCCGGATATCGAATCAATGTCAAAAATGAGATTGCTCTGGTTCAGGACATCGATGTCAAAGACGTAGCTGTTCTTGTCCGAAATCTTGTTGAATTCCTGTTTGACTATCGAGTAGGTGTTGTCATCCACAAGAAGCATCATGTTGAAGGCGAACTGAGACACCGGATACGGAACCGCATTTTTCTCGGACGTTGAAATCGTCGTCTTGAAATAATCGAGAGGGTTGTTGAACTCCTCGAGAGCGAACCGATTGATGAACCTTATGGATGTTCTTGTGATGGTGTGACCGTTTAACGCCTTGGAAAACAGCCTGAGAAATGAGTTGACTTTATCACGAAAAGAGTCCCACCCCTCGTAAGGATGTTCCTCTATATAAGTCAAGACACCCTCCTTGACCTCGACTCTGCTCTTCTGGTCGTTGCTTGTGTAAAGATATCCGGCAACCTTTGTCTTTGATGTGCCCGTAATCTGTGATACCCCGATAGTAATCTTTGTGTTCGGGAAATTGACCTCCGATGAGACGCTCTCGTGCCTGAAAGGGAGGATTTTCCTGATTTCACTGTCATTGGAAATCAGATCAGACAGGGTCGATTCACCCATGTTGAATTTCAACTGAAATAAAGCAACATCGACCGGAGGATGCTTCAATATTGGCCACTTCTGTTCCATAAGGCAAGCTATTGTCGCGAAAACAAATGTTTTAGCGCAAGACAAAGATACGGGAATTTTCTCATTTAATACAATTTTCACACGAAAAAGCCCCCGGATCTCTCTGGCGTTTCAACGGCCTTCTTTATGTCTTCGTAACCGGCTTTGAAATCCTCGATTGCTTCCTTGACGTGGCCTTGAAGACGTTATCTCTTTCCATGTTCCAAAACTCTTCTAGGCTTTCGGGGTCTCGGCGTATGGCCGTGGCCTGTCGGTTGAACGTGACGTTGATGCGCCCGTCAACGTATAGTATGCAGAGCAGGCCTATCACTCCTTCCGCAGTCTTGGGGTCCATGCCGACCTCAAACCAACGACCCAAGGGCAGAGCTTTAACCCATTGCTCCATCTGCGTGGAAGAAGACTCAATGTAATCACCGTATCTTGCTTTGAAGTCTCCAGCCTGTTCATCAGTCCGGATAAGGAATTCACTATAGTCAGTCATGTTATTATTGCGGTAAATCGTCTTCTTGCTCCTCTCCATTTTCGAATAGCGACGGGACTGGCGGCATCCCATGGTCAGATTCTTCTGACTGGTAGGCGCCAACTTCTATGTCTATTGAATATGCCTCCTTGATGGCATCGTAGTCAAATATCATCGCGGTGGTCACCTTTGTCTTGGCCTGTTCTGGATTTGATGGCACGTAGCCAGAGGCATTTTCGATGAGCTTGAATCTCATGCTCTTCGCCGTGCCGAGGAACTCTGGCGAATGCTCCAGATAATACTTCAGCGTCTCTCTTGGAATTGTCTTGCCTCCGGACTCGCGGCCTTCCTTCTCGTAAAGCTGCGAGATTCGCTGGAAATTGATGTACAGGTAAGACTTGCTCTGGTTCGGCTCAAAAAGCCTCCCCGACTCCCTCAGGCTAACAGGCTTTCCGCCTATCTTGATTCTATAATCGACATCTATCCATACCTTTCCGCTTGAAACCAGTATGTCAACGGTGTCCCAAAATCCGGAGAGTTCGTTGTTCTGCTTCGTCTTATTGTTCTGATCGATGCTAAGCCTAGAGAAGAGCGTTAGGATCTCCTGATAATCGAATGGAAAGTCTACTTCATGTTCGACTGTCTTATAAGCTGCCAGGATGATAGCCCAGTTGCGCAACGTCCTATCCTCCATGCCGAATCTCTTGACTTTTGAATTAAGATCCTGCAGAGCCTCATCCCATGCATAACGGAAGCTACCCTGGAATTTGTGCCTGAGCATGAGCAGCTGTCCTGTCAAATGCGCCAGACCTCGCTTCTCTATCGTCTTAAGCTCATCGTAATGACGCTTTTCTTCATCGCTGAACTGGCTTTTGCTGAATGTCAGGAACACGAGTCTGTTAAAGAGAGCAATGTCCGCCGTTGGCATCTCCTGCCCAGACATGACCACTCCGCAGTCCACGGCAGTCGTCTCACGCTTCTTGTCATTGTCCATGTTCATCCTGGAACGTCCGGCGCAATCCCATATCCCTTTAAGAAACTCTCTCTTGTCAAGGTCTATGTTATTCTTATACTCGTCAAGGTGCACGACGGCATCAGATACCTCCGCAACCGCTTCGGCGAGAGCCGCCTTGGTCGTGTTCGAGATGTTCGGGGCTATGTTGCCCGCCACGAAGAAGGATGTCAGCGAGTGTCCTAGCTCCGACTTGCCGGTTCCTTTCGGTCCAAAAAGGTTAAGGATAGGGAACGATGTCGTTACGTCTACTATGATATCCTTGAAAAGCGAAGCCAGCAGGAAACATAGCGCTACCTTGGCATTATCGCCAAAGACCTTGATGAGCCTAGAAGAATAATCTCTTAGGGAAATGTCGTTTGTCTGGACGTAGACGAACTTGCGCTGTATCTGATAACCCTGGGTGTTGTCGCGAGTATCGAGGGCGCATCCGGGAAGATAATATTTCTTGCCTTTGATGTCGATTATCCCATATTTGTCCGCCGCCTTGAAAGTGCCTTCGTCAAGCCCGCCGTTGCCCCAGGCGTAGAAACCATATTTCTTCTGCCAGCCCAGCTGCTTTATCTCATCGGCAGAAGGGGTGTCATCGTAAAGATATTTCTTAAGAGAGGTCATCTCTGGAAGACCGGCTTCCCAAATGTAGTTGCCCGCTGTCTCTATCCTAGTCTTGAAATCATTGAAAGAGACCAGCTCGCTCTGGTTCAGCTTGACTACGGCGGACTGTTTCTTGTAGTTCATTAGCTCGAATATCCTGCGAGCGTTCTTCTCATCACGTATGTGCAGGATAGGCCTCATGACAAAGTTGCTCCATCTGCGGTCGCTGGCGTTGTTCCCTGCTCCGTAATAGCAGTTGTCCTTGACGTAAAAGCCGTAATCCCGCAGCATCGCCTCCGTCTTATCGTCCTTCTGGGTCTCCTTTTCCCGGTCAAGTTTGTTTTTCGCCTTGTAATATTCCTGCTGCCAGATCTTTCCATTCTTGTACGATTTGGTAAAGCTGTCGATGTACATGTCGGCAGTTGTAGACTCCCTGACATATGCCACCAGAGAGCATACCTTCTTTATGACATCAGCCTTCTCCGTCTGGGATCTTGTCCCTTCCATCATCTGTCCGCAAATCCACGGTATGAAGTCGTAAGTGTTTCTTGCAAGGCATTCATCATATTCATGGGCGTGTGCAGCGAAATATTCATCGGCATCTTTACCCTCTGGCAGTTCCATCACCCTGACGTCCAGCCCGGCCTTCACTAGAGGTTCGGCATTCTTCTTCACTGCTGCCTGCCCTGGAGCATCGGTGTCTCCGATGATGATCACAGTCTTTGCCTTCGTTGCCATAAGCGATATCTGGTCATCAGTTAGAGACGTGCCGCATGGAGCTACGGCCGTCTTAACCCCTATCTGGTGCAGGCGTATCACGTCAGGGTTGCCTTCAACTAGCACTGCTGTGTCAGTGGTGGCTATCTGCCGGAAAGCCTGATGCCACCCGAAAAGCAGCTTCCCCTTATGGAACAGGTCTGTCTCAGCAGTATTAAGGTACTTCGGAACGCCCTCTTTGTCTCCAATGTACCTGCCGGAGAATCCAGCAATGTAACCAGCCCTGGAATAGATGGGAAATATTATCCTGTGCCGAAACGCATCATATATGCTGCCATTGTCCTCGTTTCTCTTGACCAGACCTGCTTCGAGCATAGCATCCGTCTTCCACCCGAGTTTGGTCATATATTCATACAGCCCGCCTTTCTCTGGGGCGTATCCAACGCTGAACAGTGAAAGCGCATCATCTTTCCAGAACCTTTTCTTTGCATAAGCTTTTGCGCCTGGCGATTCTGCATATCGCTTCTGGTACCATTCTGACGCTATGGCATTTGCATCCATGATCCTGCTTCTCTTATATTGCGCTGCTTTCTCCTCTGCGGTGAGCTCACGCTTCTCGTACTGTATGCCGTGCTTATGCGCAAGGTATTCTATCGCCTCGTAGAAGGAGAAGCCCTTCAGGTTCATCACGAACGTTATCGCATCGCCTCCAGCCCCACACCCGAAGCAATGGAAAATGTTGCGAGTCGTGGAGACGTGAAAAGACGGAGTCTTCTCTTTATGGAAAGGGCAACAGCAGACGTAGTCGGCACCTGCTCGCTTAAGCTGTATGCCTTCGCCTTCTATGACGGAGACGATGTCTTTGTCTAGTATCTGCTGCTTGACTGAATCTGGTATCATGGGGGATAATGTTTAAAATGGAGGGCAGGCCAGGAATCCAACCTGAATGCACTACACTAACTACAATCATTTTATCGCCAGCACTCTCTGCTGTCTGCCTGCCCTGATAATGCTTCAACGTTAAGATTAATGTTTATCTACCTTCGCTGCGTGAATCCTCCTTTCTGCAAGCTGCCCTCATTCCATGGCAGAGCAGCAGCGTGACTAGATGCCACCAGGCGAAGTCGGTTTTCCCGAAGAGGGAACTCACGGCGTTAATTATTAGAGTCAGTGCGATTAGGACGGTTATGGCTGTCCATACGGCGTAATCGAGTGATTTAATGCTTTTCATTATAGTAACAATTTGATTACCAGTAAGAAATGTTGTTAAAAACTTGAAAAAAAGTTGTTTAATTCAAGAATTATGCGTACATTTGTAATGCAGTCCAGATGGAACTGCGAAAGAGAAATCTGAAACGCTTGAAAGGGAGTAAGAAAAACCTACCAAAGTCTTAATGATATGAGCGTTAAATTCACTATTAAGATTTGGAAAATAAGATTCGCGATAGAAATCGCAATTTAACTTTCCAACGGAGGCCGAGACAACCGGCCTCCCCTTTGGTAGGTAGAGCAAAGTTACTGATTTGTATGAAAAATAAAAATTCATCTGCTTCTGGTTCAGCCGTTTCTCAAAATTGGGGAGGTGCGCGCAAAGGATCTGGTCGTAAGGAAAAGGCGCACGGGAAGTGCTATACTTTCCGTTCTATCCCCGAGGTGGATGCCATTCTGTCCGCCTATGAAGGCAATAAGACCGAATTTATCAACCAGGCAGTCCTTCATTTCGCAAGGCTTGCCCATGGCATCAATGATTGATGCTGCGCCGTATCCCTTGAAGAAGATGGGCATCATAGCAGGAACGGATTGTAAGGGTTACCGGAACTCTCTCCGTCGGCCGTCTCCAGCCAGTTCACGAAATTCACGGAGTTGGCGATCCTCGTCTTGAGATAAAGGACCCTCTGTGCAACTTGCATATCAATCGTCTCATTGATCGGCATTCCGTCGAACTGTTTAAGTTGGGTGCGCCATACGCCGATGGCCATCTCGCAGGCATCCTTTACCGAACTCCATTCTTCCCTGTACATCTCATGTACGGAAATATGGCCGTTCATATCTTTGTCAGCGTACATATCCTACCTCCTTTCCCTTATCCTTCTCCGACTTTCTGGAAAAAGTTCTTCGATGGACTCCTCGATCCCGAATACATCCTTGACGTACTTCCTGATGTTCTCTTGATAGAGCATCTTAGGCCGCCTCGTCCTGTTACACCATGAGTACGCCGTTGGATACGATACCCCATCCATCACTATTAAAGTCAGCAGCTCGTTCCGCTGTTTCAGGTCTGCTGACTCCCAAATTTTCTTGATGTCCATTGTATGAATCTTTTGTTATTGCTGTAAAAAAAATACCGTGTCATAATATGTTCGGTTTCAAATTCTTATCTCCGCCACCCAGCGAAGTCGCCCGGCACGAGCAGCTTCATGACCAATGTTGTTTTGCCACTCACTATATATGCATCCTTTTAGCTGCATGCATCTCTTGATGCTTTAACGGTCACGCCGCTTGCTATACTTATCTTCTACATTTTCAGCATCCATGCGTCCGTATTGCTTTCCGGACTGAATAGCCACGCCATCGCATCTTCATAAGCCTTGCGCCTGTCGGCAACCTCCGGAGCCAATCTCCGCACGCGCCCATTGCGTATGCAATTCCCAGCGTCGGCAGATGCCACCAAGCGAACTCCGCCTTTCCCGTCACTGCTTGCACCGCATTTACCACCAGCGCCACTGCAACCACCGCTGCGAACACTCTCCAGATGCTCACAGTGATTTTTCTCATTCTTTCCTCTTCGTTCATAACTCATTGTTTTTGTGATATTATATTATTAATTTCGTTCATTTGATACGTATTGTATTTGTATAGCGATTGTATTTACATAGCAAATATACAGATAAAATCTGTATTAGCAAGAAGTTTTACAGAAATATTCTTAAAAAATTATTTTGGTCTATGACAGAAGTGATCGCAAAGGTGTTGGCATACACCAAGTTGAACGCAAAACAACTCGCAGAACGGATTGGCCTTGACCGTCCGCAGGCTATCTATGACATACTTAAAGGTAAAACCAAGTCTATTTCGCCTGCTATGGCGAATAAGATTTTATCTGTATTTCCTGAAATTGATCGTGGTTGGCTGATGACAGGGGAGGGGGATATGCTTAGAGCAGGCTTCCACCATTTTGCCGACAATAATCAGGGATTTATCAATAGCAACAATAATATTGGCAATACCATCGACAACCGCCAATATTATTCCGACAGCCCCGATGTCCTGAGAGCCCAGATAGAGCTCCTAGACGAACGCATCAAAGAGAAGGATGCGCAGATCAAAGAGAAGGATGCGCAGATCCGCCAGCTTCTATCGATACTGGAAAAGAAATAGATTATGGTTACTGCCTCGGACACATAATCCTATAACACGAATGCCAACGATTTTTTATAAACTATTTCTAAAATATCTCATTAGCGCACTATAAATTAAGGTTTTATAGTGTTCCGTGCCGGGACAAAAACGGGACAAAAATTAACTAAAACTCAGAAAAATGGAAAATTTGCCGATTGATAATGAGCAACTTAAAATTTTTTAATACCGCAGGACGAATCCCTCACTCTCCGCTGAATGAGGAATTTGCTAAATGATGCAAGTTCCTCATTTTTATTTATTTACGCCTCTAACCCTCGAAATATCAAAGAGTTAGAGGCGTATTTTTTGTCTATCTTCTGACTACCTTTTGCAGCCATTCCGCTGCCAAATTTTCTATGCAAATCGTAAATAATGCGATGCAGACCGTATGCATACCGGCTGGCCATTTTCGCTGCATACACCCCATTCCGGACCGTTGGGGATTCGAACCCAGTATTGATTATCAATGAGTTTGACCGGGTGATCAGCTCGTGTTTACGAGGTGCTTACGGGCTAAAAATCGCGGTGCGGATTTTGTGGCGGGCAGCTACTTCTGTGTCGGCTTCTTCTCTTCAATCTGTAGTCTTAAACCGAGCTTGTCAGAAATCAACTTCAGGTCGTCTATCTTCTGCCTATTGCTGATATTCGAGTAGATATACCATCCGTCACTCTCATGTTGCCATATCCTGCCCGGCTCTGTCGGTCTCTTGGTGCGTGAGACAGCCTTGAATCCTCCATGATTGATGTTTAGAGCTGACACCTTATCATAGCCGACATGCTTTATTGTAGCGATGTAAGTTTCGATCGCGGATTTCCTCCAGATAACTGTTCCGTCAGGGAATGATACTTTAAGGCCTTTTGTGAAGTTCTCTATATGCTTACTTGGGCCTGAATTATCTCGACTTGCTGCTGGCTTTGTCGGTTCAGACATAGGGACACTAACAGGAGTGAGTGCTTTTGCTCCCACGAAGTCCCGGATCTTAACCTTTCGAGACAACGCCACACTAATAGGCTGCCCCGGATGATACTCTACCACGAGAATCAAATCTCGTTTTATAGGATTTAATCTTGGAGCAATATCTTGACTGAGGGCAGGTAGCACTTCGTTCTTAATGAGATCCTCTTCAAAACTGTCCAGTGATTTCAGCTGCTCATCATTAATCGGAACGCCTAATTTTTTAAGCGTTTCTATCGATTGGTATAATTCCTCAAGTTTAGACATCGATAATTTGCTAATAGTCACACACAAAGGTATGAAAAAAGGGAAAGACCACAATGGATTTAAATTAACAATATTGTTAATGCGATGGCACGAAAAACCGCCGTAAGGATTTATTCACCAATTATTATATTATGATTTACGGATATATAAGAGTCAGCAGTGACAAACAAACTGTTGAAAACCAGCGATTTGAAATCAACAATTTTTGCAGCAAAGAAAACATTAAGATTGATGGATGGATTGAGGAAACCATCAGTGGGACTAAGGCCTACAACAAAAGACAGCTCGGAATCTTGTTAAAAAGAGTTCAGAAAGATGATCTTATCATCTGTGCTGAATTGTCTCGGCTTGGCAGGAATTTATTCATGATTATGGAAATCCTCAACATTTGCATGACAAAGGAGTGCAAAGTCTGGACTATCAAAGACAACTATAGGTTGGGCGAAGATATACAGAGCAAGGTCCTCGCCTTTGCATTTGGGTTATCTGCAGAAATAGAAAGAAATCTCATAAGCCAAAGAACGAAAGAAGCCTTAGCCAGAAAAAAAGCAGAAGGTGTTGTACTTGGAAGGCCCAAAGGACGGAAAAACGCCGATGGAAAATACAAATTGTCCGGCAAAGAGAATCTAATTCACGAGTTACTCATCGCCAATGTCTCTAAACGGAAAATAGCAAAAATATGTAAGGTCGACAGAAACACCCTTCAACGATTCATTGTGATGCGGGATCTTTCTCAAAATTAACGAGCGTTTTTGTTCAGCAGCAGGGAACATTCTGTGACTTCTCCGGAGGTGACAGCTGGGTAATCCTGTCCCCGATCGAGCAAAGTATCAAGCGGAAGATTGAGGCTGTGGGAACGCCGTTGAAGGATTGGGATATTAATATATATCGAGGAGTCCTTACCGGATGCAACGAGGCGTTTATCATTTCAACTGAAAAGAAAAATGAAATCCTTGCGAATTGCAAGACAGAAGATGAACGCAAAAGGACGGAGGAACTTATTCGACCGATTCTTCGCGGCAGGGATATTAAGAGATATGGGTACGAATGGGCAGATCTCTATCTTATTGCGACATTCCCAGCTCGTCACTACAATATAAATGATTATCCAGCAGTCAAGGATTATTTACTCTCCTTTGCTGAAGATAATCTACGTTATGCCGGCTACGATTGGGTTGCAGATCGCTATCTTGCAGATTTTTGCAAGCAGAAACTATCTCAAACAGGCAAGTTTGTTGAAATTAAAGGAGAACGGATAATACTTGGTAATACTCCAGAGAAAGCGCGTAAGAAAACCTCAAATAAGTGGTTTGAAACACAAGATAGTATAAGCTATTGGGAGGAATTTTCTAAGCCAAAAATAGTCTATATGGAGATTCAGACAGACAACCCGAATGAAGGGTACCCATTTCCGTGCTTCGCATTCGATAATTGTAACTGTGTCACCTTAAATACTGCCTATAGTATGAGCAGCGATACCGTTGATCTGCGTTATATTTTGGGGGTATTGAATTCTGCACTCGGTAGGTTTTTGACAAAACTATATGTCACGCAGCTACAGCAACGCCAATTTCGTATGTTGGCCCAGTATGTTACGAGATTTCCAATTCCGAAAGAAGCTGAAAATAGAACGCTTATTGATTTGGTTGCAAAAGAGATAGACCACCCTTCTGATATAACAGAGGATGCTATTAATCTGTTAGTAGAGCATCTATATGGGCTAACTGATGAGGAATCGTTGGTTATCAGGCAGATGAGCTAAACATCATTGATAACTTTGATTTCGTCTTTGTCGAACCCGTAAAGAGAGAATATCTTTGAATCAATGGTGCTTTGAAGCATTGGATCATATTTTTCAGATATCTGATCTATCATTCTTTCGATTAACAGCATATCTGAGATTTTAATTTTAGGTATTGAGAACCTAATAAGCGACTGAATGTTTAGCATTATATCCCCTGCTCCTGTCGTGTCGCTATTCTTATAGATATAGTATTTCCCAATCGCACTGCACAGAAATGCAAGAAGGTATTTATTGCTACCACCGGCAGATATAAAACTTGCAGGAGCTGTCAGAAATATGCCAGAATCGACAATTGCAAATGTCAAGTTACGGCCAACTGCTTTCCAACAAATTTTTGGCTGGAAAAATAAGTCCAAATAAGCGCAGTTCCTCAGGTTATATGGGGTATCACCCTGATCTGCCCTATCCTTGATTTTGTCCCAAAATTGGTCAAGATGCGCTTTTACAGCAGGATAATCTTCAATCATTATCCTCGGAATTCTCCCTTTCACTCCGTTGTGAGTATTGATGAGCCAAAGCTCGGCCCATTCATAACCATACCGCTTGATATCCCTGCCGCGAAGAATCGGTCGGATTAATTCCTCAGTTTTCTGGCGTTCGTCTTCAGTCTTACAGTTTGCCAATATCTCATTTCGTTTCTCAGTTGAGATGATGAAGGCATCATTATACCCAGTTTTAATTCCATAATTGATCTGGATATCCCAATCCTTCAACGGAGTTCCCACAGCCTCAATCTTTCGCTTAATGCTCTGCTCGATTGGAGACAGGATTACCCAGCTGTCACCTCCGGAGAAGTCACAGAATGTTCCCTGCTGCTGAACAAAAACGCTCAGATTATTGATACTATCTTTGTTCTGTTTATTTGTAACTGCACACCGGGTATGATGAGTGTTTTTGCTCTTCTCGTACAACAGGATATTCGTATCAACGGTTGCGCTCTCAAAAATCTTCACCCCACCGAAATCTATCATCAACTTAGGATCGGTATTATTCGCGAAGAATGTACGCAACTTCTCTCCATATCCTGCTCGCATCCACTTATTCGACGTGATAAAGCAAAGGTGTCCATTCTCTTTCAGAAGTTGCCATCCACGTTCATAGAACAGGCAATAGATATCTCCTGTGCTTGCAAAAGACTGAAAGTCGCAAGGCGCATATAATTTGTTAAGCTCTCCACCATTATTCTGGAGCTGAATGTACGGAGGATTGCCAATAATGATGTCAAAGCCATCTTTCACATTAAACATCCACTCCGCAGAAAAGAATGGCGAGGAGACGTTTTGATCATACGGATTCCACTTTGCCATCTGCTCAGCATCTTCTCTTGTCGCCAAATCATTATCCGCAAGCAATGTCGCAAGAGTCAAGCGAAGTTCATCATCTTTCTCACGAAGTCTTCTCTTTTGAGAAGCCGACTTTGCCAAGAAGTGGTCTTCCCTAAGCTGGATCAAAGCATCTTTCGTTTCCTGAATCCTCGGATCCTCGAACAAATTCCCTTGCGCTTCTTCAGATTTCTTGTCTATCAATGAGTTGGCACAGACAAATTTTGTCTCAAGGTTAGGCAATGTCGGAATACCGAAATTAGGTTTATTTTCATCCTTCTCGCAGTCGCAGATAAGTGATATAAAGAACCTTAACTTGCTAATCTGAACGGCAATACTCTGTATGTCAACTCCATAAATACAGTTTTCGATTATTTGGAGTTTAAGGCTGTATACGTCAGTTTCAGGGCTCAGTTTCGTAATCAGATCGACAATGCGATTAAGCAGTCCCATCGGGAAGGCTCCAGAACCGCATGCTGGGTCGAGAATTTTTATAGATTTGAGTTTCTCCGTTATATCTTTATACAAATCACATTTGGACGGATCGTATTGATAATCCGGGCTAAGCATTTCACGAACTTGATCGGATTCGCCAAGATACGAGATAATACTCTCGTCCACCATATAGTTAACAATCTCTCGCGGGGTATAGAATGAGCCACTCTGATTTCGAGCCGTTTCCTTTGTCTCAGGGTTGTAGGCTCCCAGAAGATTCTCAAACACCTTGCCCAGCAATTCCGGATCCAAGGCCACTTGCTGTTCATTTGGCGTATTCTCCTCAATGGTGAAATTGTATCTGCTTAATATCGAAAAGAGACCTTTATCCTGTTTGAAAAAGAGACTGTTTGGAATGAAGGCGCGGTTTCTATAACGGCCATCCGCAAATTTTTTATCATTCCGGCTGAAGCCATCAAAGTTATATGCCTTCTGAACACCGTCAATAGTTTTTGTCTTATCAAGGCATTCGAAGAGGCCACCATTTAAGAAAGGAATTCCAGAGAACAACTTAATCACCTCATCTTCTGAAATGCTAAACATTTCTTCATAACGGTATAAGGTCTTTACATCTTTCGATGCTAACTTTGCGAATCCACGATGTTTTCCCTCTTCATCTTCAATAGCACGATTCAGAGTAGCAAAGAACAAGTTCTGTAAAATGGCATTGTAATAATTACCTGAGCTTTCGCTTTCTGGATCAAAGTCCTTCAATATGGTTGAGATAAAGGATGCCTCAAACAATTTATTCGGGACGAGGTCCTTCTGTTTGATGAACCAGACGAACATCAATCGAGTAATAAGCCTGATGATTTTAGTATCGATGTTCTCTCTGTCATCATCTTCAATGGCAGTATTGTTCGGGAAGTATACACCGTTCTCCTCGCTAATAGCCCACTGATACCATTCAAACAATTCATTGTAAAACTGCTTGGTAAGTGCTTCTACAGAGAATGCGTTTTTGATATTTTCAAATGATATCCCTTTCTCCTGAAGGAACAGGAATCTGGAAACCGGCGTATTGTATAAATTGTTGGATTCACCAAAAACATAGGTGTATCGTTTTGGCGACATTTGTTCCTCTTTGATATTACAAATCAAGGAAAGACGCCAATTATTATTCTCGGAGAACACAGCAATAGCCGCATCAAATTCTCCCCACTGAGGGTTTACAAATGATTTAACTAACTGATTAAGCCCCACCTTTTTATGAACAACTGACCCTTTAGATATCGTGTACCAGAACAGACCAATCCTGAAATGGTCAGTACTATTGAGCGTTCCAAGGAAATAACCACGCTCATCGTCAGACTCGTTTATCAATTCAGGAGTTTTTCTTATCTCTTGTGCATTAAAGAAATCTTGCAGAAATACTTGCCAATCTGCGAGATTGAAAGAGGATTGAAACAAAGACCTCAAATCAGAGTTAGAATATATTCTTGCCATAATATCTGCTATCTAAAGGTTTCAGAAATAATAATTTGGGGATCAGATATCTCCTGTTGCTTTTTCTGACCATCCGATAAATCAGAATGGTACTCATCAACCAAACGGTCAATCTTAAGAGTTATCTCATACTCATGGCTCTTCATTTTCATACGATCGTTCTTGTACTCTCCAGAGAGAGCCTTAAGATCTCTTGGCAGATGAGCGTAAACACCTTCCGATACATAATTCATCAGAATGTCACATTTTCCCTTTAATTCGACATCATCTGTAATTTGTTTTATCGTCCTGAGGAACTTGTTTGCAATGAGAGAAATCTTATCAAGATCGGCTCTTTTTGCCGTATGGTCATCGGTAGATTCCATTACAGCATAAGTATAACTCTCAAGAGCCCTGTTAACGTGCTCGAAATGCAAGTTATCAGAACCAAAAGGAGCAGGAGCCTCTTCTGGCTTAGCCTTAAGAGATTTTACTGCTTCAAGAAAATCAATTGGCATTGAAAGAGTCTTCGTGACACGATAAAACTCTGTCTTGATGTCAGAAGATACGAAGACAATGGACTCTCCGGAATGTTTTCCGGTATCTCTCATAACTCGACTTTTCATCGGGAGAGACTTAATCTTATTATAGAGTTTCCTGTTTTTATTATAAAGCTCACGGACCTCACGCAATAGCTGGATTTTCTTGTCAACGGCATCGTGAACATTACTGTCGAACATCTCAAATTGCTTAACAATTTCCTCGCGAGAATATATTTGCGCATCTTCTCCAAAAGCAGAGTGGAAACCCTGCAGCTTCAAAAGCGCATTTTCGTACAACTGGATCTCTTTATTTCCTTGCTGCGAAGGATAAAACATGTAGTTGTAAATATTATCTGCGACTGATCCGATTCGATTGACTCGCCCTATTCTTTGCATAAGCCTTGTGGCGTTCCATGGAGAATCATAGTTTACAATAACATTTGATCGATGCAGGTTTACACCTTCAGCAAGGACATCCGAAGTCAGAATAATATTATACTGATTCTTCTTTTCCCGTGAATTGGCATCAAAATTCTCTTTTATAATCTTGCCCACCTTATTCCGGTTTTCTGAGGTCACAAGTATGACATCATTAAGTCCGAGCTCGTTTGTCATTTTCTTGTAAAGGTAGTTTAAGGTATCTACGCTTTCCGAGAATATGACCAACTTGCTGCCCTGATTGATGGAAGGAGACATGAGTTCTGATGCCAAAACCGCTTTGAATTTATCAAACTTCGGATCGGTATCCTCTTTATCCCAGTCTTCGTTTAGGTAATTCAGAACCTCAAGATCATCATGAAGCAGTTTCAAAAAATTCGGATCGAAATCTTCCGGTTTGAACAAGATATCTTCTTCCAGATAACCTTTTTCGATGGCGTGTTCAATTATCTCGTCAAGCTCCATCCCTTTAGCCTGTAAATCTTTAACTTTTAGGTCTGGCGCCATTATTACCTTGCCCTCTTCAAACATATGTATCATGTCTGCCGTAATCTTTTGAAGAGTGTGCAAAGACTTCTTGAAAGCATAAAAACTGCTTTCAAGTCGCTTTACCATATGAACACGATAAATACCGGCAAGTGTCTGGCCAATATGTTCTGCGTTATTATATCGTGCTTTCAGTTCCGGCTTGAGAAATTCAATTGCTCGGTATCTGGCATATTCCAGATGCATGGGATTTTGAGTATCAGTCAAAAAGCTCAGAGTCTCATAGAACCTGTTGCTGGTATCTTCGTCCATTTGATATTCAAGCTCATTCGGCGGAAGGATGGTCGGAAATACAATTCCCTGCTGCTGTAAATCTTTTCTATAGTCCGCATCATTTAGAATATTATGGCGTGTCCTACGTACAGTTACCTTGTCAATAACCTTCTCGCGAATCTCCGCATAGATTGCGTCAACCTCCTCAGTTATATTTCGAGAATCGCGCTCTCTCATGAGTTTACTATAATTCTGAATGTGCGGCGCAAAAAATGCCTTCAAATTTGGGATTCCATCAATTGTACAGCTTTGACTGTTTTGAAACAACAATAGCTGATTCAACAGATCTTGAGGTCTATTGTTTAGCGGAGTCGCGGAGAGAAGCATGACTTTCTTTTGATAGCTTCTCAATAAGCCAACGTTAGAGCATGGAGATTTGCATATTTTCTGAAGCTCATCATACTTCCCTGATTGGTCGCTTCTAAAACCATGGGCCTCATCTACAATAATCAGATCGAACTCCTCTTTTTCTTTGTATTGATTCTCTCCATTAAGAATCTTTTTCAAACTGCCATTGGTAATGAACTGAGCTTTACGTTCAATGCTGAACAGTTTGAAAGTTGATTTCCAGTTCTCTTCCAAAGCAGGTGGATAGATCACAAGCACGTTGGTGTTTTTGCCATTAGCCTCTATAAACCTTTTTGCGATCATGCTTGCAATCATTGTCTTACCAAGACCAACCACATCTGCAAGGAAAAGTCCATTGTGTTTCAAAAGCATCTGATATCCTTGGATAACAGCATCCTTCTGATATTTCAGGTCAAGAACGCCATCTGGGAGTTGGATTGTAAAATCATCCTCCACTTGATCACCAAATGTATCTATCAGGACTTTGATGTAGATCTCATATGGGGTTGGTTGATACCCAAGGTAAGTCTTCTTCTTGTTCTCTTCAATGTCATCAATAGTAAGTGGTACGGATTCACTCCATAATTTGTCAAACTCTCCTTTACAAAAATTAACATCGTCAAAATCTTTCAGGGCGACATTCAATTCGTATCTTGGAGGCTCAGTAATTCCGAGACCAGATTCAGAAATGTTTGATGAGCCCATAATAACCCATCCATCTGTATTCTCGTTAAACTCATTAGGAAGGCATAAATAAAATTTTGCATGCAGGTTCTTAGTACCATGAATTCGCATCTGCAACCGGCCTGACAACAAATCATCGCACATCTGCAGGATGCCTTGCTCAACCTCAGCATCATATTTGGCGTTCAGTATATCCTCTTTGAACTGTTTACTATATATCTCTTTAGCTTTGGTATCATCAGTAAGCATCAACAACGCCGGGTTATGGCTCTTAAAGATGGAATCCACGTTAATTCCAACAAGAATTTTGATCTCGGAAACATCACCCAATTCTCTTCTAAGCTTAAAATAGCCAGATGACCTGAAGAAACCGACCACTGCTAAAAAGCGATCAAAATTCATCATACCCTTAGCGATACCCTTCAATTTAGAAAAAAGGGTATTCTCACCATTGTTGTTAAAAAATTTGGTACTCATATTAATCCTTGCCTACAATCCCACAAAGATACCACAGGCCTGTGACAGCTCGTGTCAATCAGCCAAAAATGTAAACAAATAATTGTCTTTTGTAAGGGTATTCTTTACTTCGTCTCACAAATGTAGCAAAATTTCCGCACAGCCAATACCAACATATGAATAATATTCATATATTTACGTCAGTTAAACGCCAATCGTTTAGCGATTTAGCCAAGACAACTGAAAGGAACAGACCAGAATATAACCGCAAACCCATAGTCCTGCAAGGGGGATTATGGGCTTTTTGTTTATAGCACAATTATTAACACCAAACGTATAACACATTATGACACAACAGTTACTGAAAAGTCGTCTTCTGGGAAGCGCACAGTGCGCTCCGGAGCAGACGCAGCCTGACTTCGATGCTCAGTTAGAAGAGTTCAAAGCGATCGTTCATTCAGTCCTCTACAGCGAGTCCGGATACATCGCCATCGCGCAGAGCCTCGATGAGGCCCTCGGCCTTCTCGAAGAATGTCTTGCAAGCAAACAAAGAACGCAGCCTGAGTCCTTACCTTCGTCGGGCGATCCGCCATCTCAATCTATGCATCAAGCAGAACGATCTGCGCCTGACCTATCCTGAACTCTTCACCCCCTCTACAGCCAGAACTTCGGTCATCACTCAAATGGAACGGCAAGAAGTCCAGCTCTACGAACTTCTCATCCTCCTCGACAATCTCGACATAATCACCGAGAACGGAGCCCCGGCATCCTTCTCCACTCTCGTCCGGGAGTCCTCTCGCACCTTGGGACTGCGTTACGACACAGACTGCCACAATGAACGCCGCAGGATCCTCGCCCGCAGTACCACGCCGGACGGTCTTCATTTACAGGCTGAAAAGTGAGGGATTCAAAAATGATGAAATTTTTTCTGATTGACTCATAGCATCTTACAAAGACAAACCTCCCCAGTAGGGAGGTGGGACGTCTTGTTGTGTGTTGTTCAAGTGAAGACCTTTGCACTAGTAAATCAAACTTTTCGAGGCAATGGATCTGAAATACATACTGAGCGACATCCAGCGATCGATAGACGATCTGCAGGGTAAGCTTAACCTGCTGCGGAGTGTTGAGACCGGCACCCTGTACGATGTGGATGTCCTGATGACACGCAAGGAGGCGGCTTACTTCCTCGGCAAGAGTCTGCGCCAGATAGACCGTCTGTGTAGTGAAGGCCGCTTGAAGCGCAGCTACACAGACCGGGGAGGTGTGCGTATCCGCAAGAACGATCTGTTAGAGTACAAAGGCTTGGAGCTCACACCGATGACCTCCTGCAAGGGG
This sequence comes from Bacteroidales bacterium, assembly GCA_028724885.1. Lineage (GTDB taxonomy): Bacteria > Bacteroidota > Bacteroidia > Bacteroidales > UBA932 > Cryptobacteroides. The sequence continues at coordinate 59,476 of JAQYTJ010000011.1, forward strand.
ACGGAGTCCATGTCCGAGTTTGAGAGGATAATTCAAAAATACAAAGTGAAATGAACTATATCGCAGAAATCAATCGCTTCCACGAGCTGCTGCCGCAGAGCCGCATGACTCCGAGTTCGATCGCTCTCTGGTATAGCCTTATGCACATCTTCAACAAGGCCGGCTGGCCGAGCGAGAAGACCGTCAGCCTCGACCAGATCAAGCAGGACACCAAGCTCTCAAAGGCATCCATCTACCGGGAGATAGTACGTCTCCAGAACGATGGCATCATCACCTTTATAGCCGGATCGGGATCTCGCTCCTGCACCTTCCGGATGCTGTCCCTTTCAAAGAGCTGGCGTCTCAGATTGGAACGTTGGAGTTCCACAGTTAAACGCCACAGACCTCAAAAAAAGATGCTCCGGAGTCTCAAATCGAGCCGCCACTGTCTCAGATTGAAACGCCAGAAGGTTCAATACCTATTAAAGAAAATATAAACTTATTTAAACAAGATAATATAGAAACTAATAAAAGAAAAAACGCCGGTTCGGAGGCCTCTAAGCCCAAACAAACCGTAAAGACTTCTTCAAGTCCAAAAAAGAAAAAAGTTCCGCGCAAAAAGAAAAGCACACCGGAGGTCAAAATTAGACCTCGAAAGGTGGCTCTCTACGGTGGATGAGCCTTGGCAGGGACTGATGCGGCAGTGGCTTGAGTACAAGATCCTCCGCAGGGAACGGCACAAGACCGAGTTAGGCGTGCGCAAGTGCCTCACCTTGATGCCGAACCTCTCCTGTGGCGATCCGAGGATAGCGCAGATGATTATCTACCAGAGCAACGCCTCGAACTATGCCGGCCTCTTCCCACTCAAGCGTGGCTATGGCCAGATCCCCACTCCGCATGGAGGTGGTGGCACCACAGCGTCCCGCACTGAGGCTCCACGGTACGGCAAGTGCATCTGGCAGATCACCCAGACGGAGGACGAGGCCAAGTGGCAGCGCCTGCTGGAAAATTTCCGCGAGACGGTCTATGACCCGGAAAAGAACAAGAACAAACAATAAAACATTACATGAATATGGCAACGATTATGACTATCAATCAGCTCGTGACGAAGATGATCCAAGAGAAGGTCATAGATGAGAGGGTGCCATGGCATTGGAGCTGGGGCGACCGGCAGAAGTGCGCCGCCTTCTTCATCGACATCTTCACCAATGTGGACGGAACAATCATCGAGTACAGGCATCTGCCGGAGTATGAGGGTGTCATCGACTGGATGACGGACACCGATGACAATGGCCTACTGCTCAGCGGAGACGGTGGCCGGGGCAAGAGCATCATCCTGAACTATGTCCTGCCGGTGCTCTTCCGGATGAAAGGCAAGGGCTTCCGGTCGGTCTCTGCTCAGGACCTGTACAAGACTCACCCTTATCAGCAGAACTGCGGCTATTACCAGAGGCCGGAGACCTACCTTGACCTGCTGGAGCGCAGTCCCTTCCAGGCCATCGATGAGCTGGGCGTGGAGGGTATGTACAATGACTACGGCGAGAAATGCGAGGGCATCAATCTCATCCTCAATGCCGCCGAGCGCTACCACCGCCCGGTGTTCATCACCACCAACCTCACCGAGCAGCAGATCCTGAACCGCTACGGCGATAGGACCTTCGACCCCTGCAGGACAGTCAAGTTCAACGGCGAGAGCCTAAGATGATAGCGCCGTCATGCCGACAATCAAGAAAAGCAAACACTGTCCTTGGATGCCTCAGTGCAAACCCTTCGAGGGCTTTGCTCATCACAACACCGAGTTCTACCGGAGCCGGCCTTGGAGAAGGCTTCGCTCCGTCAAGCTCCGGCAGTATCCCCTGTGCGAAAAGTGCCTGCGGCGGGGACGCACCATACCAGCGACAGTGGTCGGCCACATCACTCCGATCAACAAGGGCGGAGCACCGCTGGACCTTAGTAACCTGCAGTCGCTGTGTTACCCTTGTCACAGCCGTAAATCTGCTACGGACAAGTAAAGAGGAGGTGAGTATGAATTAGACCAGAATTTAGAACCGATCAGAATGGATGTGATGGTGGAACGTCAAAACACAAATGTGGTTGCAAGCATTGACTAATCTTCCTTGAAGAGCCTCCATCCATTCTCTGCAGACAGTCACCCAAAGACAGAATACAGTATCGTACAATGAGAACAACGTTAACACTGAATCAGATAGTCGATGAGTGGATCTCGGAGACGGATGCGCTAACGGCAACCCTGAGTGACTATCGACGCAAGATTGGCCTGTGGTTCCGCTACCTTAAGACTCGCGGCGTGGATCCGAGGGAGCCGGGGCGAAGTGATGTCATCGACTACAAGGTTCAGCCTCTTTTATTATATTGATATAGGAATATATTTTATTCCTCTTCTGGCTTAAAATCTTCTTTGCCAACTCCGCATAGAGGGCATACCCAATCTTCAGGAAGGTCCTCGAAAGCAGTCCCCGGAGCTATTCCGTTATCTGGATCCCCTGCGGCCGGATCATAAACATAGCCGCAAACATTGCAAACGTACTTTTTCATAATGGTTCTTTTATTGTTTTGCAAATATAGCGAATATTTTATCTATTGCAACAGTTAATTTTAAAGATTCTATTTTGCGCATATCTCAGATATGAGGGAACATGGCAAAAAGCGAGGCTCAGGCCAGAACCATGTGCTGGCTGTAAATCAGATACTTTTAAGGCAGTCTCCCGAATGATTTGCAAAGAATGACATAGGAGCAGATTGTAAAATCTGCTTTACAGTTTTTGTAAAGAATCTTTACAATACTTATAATTGTCGTTAATATTAACTAATTGATTTTTAACATGTTGAGCGTAATGGTCTGTAAGTTGTTTCTCAAATGCGACAAAATATATTAATATGATCCATAAGAATCTTGAGAGTTTGATTCGCCGCTATCCTTTGGCTGTGGTTCTTAATTTCACAGGGCTGGTGGCAGCGTTCGTGGCGTTCGCTTTAATATTCCTGCAGTCCGATTATGAACTGTCATTTGACAAGTGTCATCCGACGGCGGACCGGGTGTTCAGAGTCGATAAAAAGGGCGATGAATCGTTGTTCCGGAATATCCTTCCGAGGGGCTTTGTTGATGACATCATCGGCTCGTCGGCCCATATCGAGGCGGGGTGTAGCTTCATGCCATTTATGGGAGAGACATACTTCGCAGTTCAGGAGAATGGAAAAGCTCTGGTGGGCTATAAGAAGACGTTGATTTACGTTTCTGAAGGATTCATCGACGTGTTTGGCATTACGATGGTAGAGGGTAACAGTCGCTCGTTGGAAATGCCGGGTTCTGTCATTATCCCAAGATCACTGGCGCAAGCGCTTTTTCCTGGTGAACCGGCTACCGGAAAGCTGCTGAAAATAGATGCGTCGAACCTGCTGGGCAGTACGAACGGAGAGGCTACGGTAACGGGAGTCTATGAAGACTTCCCGTCCAACACGCAACTTGGCAATGACCTTTATATGTCCGTAGGCGACTTTCAGAAAGGTTCTTACGGTGGGGCGAATTTCATATGTTATCTGCTTCTGGACGACGCTGGCAATTCCCAATCGGTAGCAGACGAATTCAACAGCCACTTCGATTTTGCCTCCTATGAAAATTGGCTCACTCCCATTGAGCTGGTGCCTCTGACGAGCATATATTTCCGCAATGAAGGAAATGTCTATAAGAGCGGAAGCCGTTCGCAGCTGCTCTTGCTCATTGCGATTGCCATCTTGATTCTGGCTATCGGTCTGATTAATTTTACGAACTTTTACGTGGCGCTTACGCCGCTGCGCATCCGGAACATCAATCTGCAGAAGATTCTGGGATCATCAACGGCACGACTGCGCATGTTGGTCGTGGCGGAGGCCGTCTTCTGGTGCATATGCGCATTTGTTGTGGCTGCGCTGCTCCTGTGGCCGGCATCTGATGCGCTGGCAACGCAGGGCGTGCTTATGCAGGCGTTTTCTTTTGGTAAACACTGGCATTTGCTGCTCTTTGTGGGAACAGTTGCGTTGGCTACGGGCGTGATTGCCGGCATCTGGCCTGCGATTTATTCCACGTCCGGTCAGCCGGCAATGATTCTGCGAGGTAACTTCGGTTTGTCCGAGTCAGGTAAAGGACTGCGGACGATCCTAGTGGGCGTGCAGTTAGTCGTGTCCATAGTCCTGATGATTTTTGTGCTGTTCGTCCAGCGGCAAAGCCGGTACATGCAGGAATATCCTTGCGGTTATGACAAGGACAATCTGGCCGTGGTGGATATTGGCGGAGAGAACAGCAAGACCAAAGCAGACTGGCTACGTGAACAACTTCGGACTATTCCGGAAGTGGAAGACGTGGCTTATGCGATGGAACTTATCGGAGGGGCGGATGTTTATAGTACTCAATCCACGGATTTTGGCGACGGGAGTGTGATGTTCAGCCTGATTTATTGTTCCTGGAATTTCCCTGAGGTAATGAGGCTCAAGGTCGCAGAAGGCAGACTCTTCCGGGAAGATGATTATGGACCGATTCTGCTGACGCAAGGAATGCGTGCGCACGGCGCAGGGCTTGAAGCATATAAGGAACTTGGGGACGCATCTCCGGTCGTTGGGTTCGTGGAAGATGTGAATATCACATCGCTGCGAAAGGCTGATGCCCCAGTGGGATTCTTGGCCATCGACCCGAAGAAGAACCTCACGTTACCGTATGCATATATCCGGCTCTCGGATGGCGCTGACCGCTTTGTTACAGTGGATAAGATTCAGGCCGTCTTGAAGGAGATGGATCCGGCTATGCCATTTGAGGTGCAGTTCTATGATTCCATCGGCAAGAATCTGTATAGCGGTGAGGAACGGCTGCGGTTGTCTGTGTGGCTATTCTCTCTTATGGCGGTGCTGTTATCTCTAGTGGGCATCTGGGGCCAGGTGCTGATGGATGTGCAGTATAAGAGAATGGAGATTTCGGTGAAGCGAGCGTTTGGAGCTGAGGTGACCCAGATTACTGCAGAGGGGCTGAGGATTTACCTTAGGACGCTTGCCATCTGCTATGCTATTGCCGCGCCGGTGGGATGGCTGGTTGTGCGGCACTATCTGCAGCAGTTCTCGCACAGAGTTGGATTCCTGCCGTCTGTGTTTGTGATAGCGCTGGTTGTGGTTGGACTGCTTTGCTCAGCCGTAGTGTTGTACCACTATCTCAAGATGGCCTGGACCAATCCAGCCGAAGCACTGAAGAAAGAATAGGCAACCTTCCCACGCATCGCAGGACAACCCTCCGGTGTCATCCAGCACGACCCACCCCGTCATCCTGAACTTGATTCAGGATCTGCGTTTTCGATAATATTGACTTGACACTGACTTTAGTCAAGATGAAAGTTAGGAGGAGAAGTCCTATTCCCTGAATTCCTGAATCAGCGAAAAATGCCCTTCAAAAATGCCAAATGCGTTATTCGCTGGGGAATCATTGTAAAATCGAAAGAAAACAAGTAACTTCACAATCAATTTATAATAGCGGGATAATTAAACGAATCATATTCTTCTGTGCATGCCTTATCATTTCTTTACTGGAGTGTTCCTGCGAAAAAACAATTCAGACAGCCCCTCAGCCGGGCAAGGATATTGCCTTCGATTTTAACCTGCGTTATCCTGGAGCCGATATTGTAGATGTCTTCGATTACGATAATAAGGTTGATATTTATTTCAAAGACTCAAATTGGCTGAATTGTACTGCAGTCTATGTGAATGATATTTGGATAATTACGGAGAAGTCATATGATGTTGGAGATTTCCTTTTCCGAATACCAAGAAAGGTCGCCAGAGCATATATAGAAACTGGCATTGAAAATGAGAATTATCAAGGTGATAATTCCTATTTCCTTGAAGTCGCACGAAAAGGAATAGATAAAAAGCAGTACGAATTCAATTGCGTCGCTCATTATACCAACGGTTCCCAAGACATAGAGAATCTCGTGTATGATATCATTATTGACGAAGATGGGACATTATTATCATGCTCTCATGGCTCATTCAATCGTTCTATTTGTTGGTATGATATTTCTACTTCCATGGCTTGCGTGCGGAACAGATACCGGAATGCATCCATCCTCGGGGCAGTCAATGATGGTGGAAACAATGTAATATTCATTCGGGATAATGATATCATCAAAACGGTGACCACTCGTGACAAAGGATTTGGATTTGAGTGGGTAGATACTCGTTATCCCCTTGATATAAATACGGTTCTGCCGGAGTCTACCCTTGCTTACAAGAAAGAATTCGAAGCAAAATACCCTGATAAGAAGTTTTATGCACTCTCGTCTGTTGACTGTCCGGAAGGTCTGTTTTATTGTTTGACATTTGGCACAGAAATTAATAATGCAACTATCTATTCAAAAGCTGAATAATGGCATTATAAGATAAAAAGCTAAAGTGGAACGCTTCCTCTGACCAGAGGAAGCGTTTTTCCTTTGGTCAGATGCAAAACCCTGTGTTTGAGCAGCTGAAAAAGTATGTACCTTTGAAGTAGAGTTGGACCAAGTCCCCCCCTTACATGGGTCAAGTCCAAAATCCTTTGTTTAAGAATGAATGTGCTCACCTTGGAACGAATGGCCGTCCGAGCGGTATTTTGAGGCGATTGCCTGAAGCATGACGGAAATATATGATCTGATTCGAGATTGTACGCGCATCGTCCTTTCCTATACATGCACGAAATGAAGTTTTTGAGTGATCGCTTATTAATCGCCATCCTATTCAAACGTCTCCTCGCACAGTTAGGTACCTCTCGTCCATCCTGGGACAAATGCATGAGGCACAGTCCGGATGCTTTTGCCGCGCGAACCATTATTATGTACAAGGTACTCCAGCGTGGCATGCCATGCGAACACCCTCCATGTCATCATGGGTGTTTGCATGCACACATTAACGACAGCCACCCCAGGACCACACTACCTCGCGCTGCAAAAGCATCCAGACTGATATTCGCTCATTGGTTGCAGTATTGCAAAATAACAGCCCCGTCATCCTGACGGAAGTCAGGATCTATATTATCGAAGGCCTAGATCCTGAAGCAAGTTCAGGATGACGTGATGGTCGGACAAAGATCCTGAAACAAGTTCAGGATGACGGGGGAGGGTTGTTCAGGATGACGTGATGGTCGGACAAAGATCCTGAAGCAGGTTCAGGATGACGGGGGAGGGTTGTTCAGGATGGCGTGATGGTCGGACAAAGATCCTGAAGCAGGTTCAGGATGACGAGGGAGGGTTGTTCAGGATGGCGTGATGGTCGGACAAAGATCCTGAAGCAAATTCAGGATGACGAGGGAGGGTTGTTCAGGATGACGTGATGGTTGGACAAAGATCCTGAAGCAAGTTCAGGATGACGTGATGGTCGGACAAAGATCCTGAAACAAGTTCAGGATGACGGGGGAGGGTCGTTCAGGATGACGGGGAGGTTGTTTAGAATGAATAGCGTTGGTCGGACAGGATGAGAGTGGCGGAATTTCGCAAAGTGCTGTCGGAGTATGTCCTTCCGGAGGCTATGCAACGGGGTGTCGGTCGACAACGTGCCTCTTGGGAGGCCTCGATGTCGAGACAGGCCCTTCCCTACGCACTTCTGTGCAGCCTGCCTCGACAGCGTTTTGCGAGACACTTATTCAGAACGGTTTGAATATACGTATGCAATTCTTCATTCGCATCATCGACAAGGTTTTGTGAAACCTTGAAGATAGGTTGTGATTATTCACAACCATAGGCAACGGTGATATTAATTATAAAATAGTTCGGCGAGAGACAGAGTTTGTCGGCGAAGTAAATCGTAGGCAACATTGACATTCATTATAAGCGCTGAGGAGACTGTTCCCATTGCCGACCCCCGTTCTGGAAACCGGGTGGGTGACAAGGCTCTTCATTACAAGCCAGCCGGTGGCACTATACCGTTGCCGATAAATGTAATTCTCTCGTACTTCTGGGCGAGGACATGGATGAATCCTTTGTGGCTACAGCGACCACAGTGACTACAGCGTTACCAGAAGCCCCGTTTTTCCTAAGTGAGAGACCGGCGCAAGAAGATAGAAAAAGTCCCGAACATATTCATGTCCAGGACTTTTTGCGGAGAGACCGAGATTCGAACTCGGGAAACCCTTTGGGAGTTTACACGCTTTCCAGGCGTGCCTCTTAAGCCACTCGAGCATCTCTCCAGTAACCAGTGAGTCCCGTTCCAAACGGGGACGGGACTGCAAATATAGGAATAATCCTTAATATCTTGAAATTTTTTATCGCCTGCGGAAAATCCTTACAGCGTGTTCTGCTTTAGTTTTTCGATGTATCGGTCGATCTGGCGCATCCTTTTCGGGATTTCAATGCTCTGAGGACAGTGAATCACACACTGGCTGCATCCGGTGCAGTGGCTGGCCTGCCTGTCGGATGGGATGGTCCTGTCGTAGCCTACCAAGAATGCCCTGCGCAGTTTGTCATAGTTTTCCTGCTCCTTCGTCTGGGCAAAATCACCGTTGTTGATGCAATTATTGTAATATTTGAATATTCCAGGAATATCCAGCCCGTATGGGCAAGGCATGCAATACTTGCAATCGTTGCAGTCTATGAGCGGGTAATTAGCTATGGCATCGGCTAAAGTGGTGTCCAAATAGGACATCTCTTCTTCAGTGAGAGGCTTGAAGTCCATGAACGTCTTCAGGTTGTCTTTCAGATGCTCCATGTAGACCATGCCGCTGAGAATCGTGAGAATCCTAGGGTGAGAGCCAACGTACCTGAAAGCCCAGGACGCAAGCGTCGCCTGAGCGTCTCTCTCTTTTAGTCTTCTGGCTATGTTTTCCGCCGGATTCGCCAGCCTGCCGCCTTGCAGAGGTTCCATGACCACGATAGGTATGTTCCTCTTGTCCAGCTGTTCGTATAGATATTCCGCATTCACGTTCCTTTCTCCGTCAGCATGCTTCCAGTCATAGTAATTCATCTGAATCTGCACGAAATCATAATGGTACGTGTCGGTGAGGTCGAGCAGAGAGTCGAACTGTGCCTGGTTGCCATGGAAAGAGAATCCCAGCTGGCGTATTCGGCCTGCCTCTCGCTCTTTCATCAGGAAATCCATCATTCCGTTATCCACGTAGCGGACGTTGAATGCATCCACTCCGCCTCTTCCGATGGCGTGGAGGAGGTAGAAATCGATGTGGTCGGTTTTCAAGTACGTGAAAGAGTCCTGATACATCTTTAACGATGCCTGCCGGGAAGCATCATTGAAGTTGGATAGCTTCGTGGCTATGAAATAGTCCTTCCTGTCGTGACGGCTAAGTGCCTGCCCGACCGCTCCCTCCGACTGCCCTCTGATATATGCCGGGGAAGTATCGAAATAGTTCACGCCGTGTGCCAAGGCGTAATCAATAAGGCTGTTGACGTTTTCCTGGTCTATTACATCCTTCCCGTCAGCGCCTTTCTTCACCGAGAATCTCATGCATCCATATCCCAGCAAAGATACCTTATCCCCGTTGCCAGCAGTTCTCATTTCCATCTTGCCAGTGTCAAGAATGCTGTCCGGATTGGCGGAGGTTTCTCCGCCGAGCACTTCTGCGGCTTTCTTGGGAGCGCAAGCTCCAGCCATCGCCACGGCGCCGACTGTGGCAGCAGCTATTCCTGAATCCTTCAAGAACTCGCGGCGACTCAATTTATTGCTTTCCTTTTTCATATTCAATTAATATAAATGGTGAACCTCGTAACCGTTGACTGTAATGGCACTGATCGGCCTTGAAGGGCAGAGGTTTTCGCAAGCTCCGCAGCCAATGCATTTCTCCTCGTTCACGGTTGGGATTCGGAGGCTTTCTTTGTTCTCAGGATCTTTGCGCACCATCATAATGGCTCCCACCGGACAGTGCCTGGCGCAATTGCCGCAGCTCACCGTATCCTTATTCACTATGCACAAATCGTAATTGACGCTGGCCGTGCCCACCTTCCACTGAGTCTTCTCCTCGGGAGTGATCTTGATGATGGCTCCGGCAGGGCAGACCTCAGAGCATTTCGTGCACTCGGGACGGCAGTAGCCCTTCTCGTAAGACATTTCTGGCTGCATCAGATGGCTGAGGCTCCTTGACGGCCGCAAGACATCGTTCGGGCATACCGATACGCACAGCTGGCAAGCGGTGCAATGCTGGTAGAATGCCTTGACGCTCTCCGAGCCGAAAGGAGTAATCGGAACCTCTCTCGGCGGAGCTTGCTTAGGCACTATTTCAGCGAAACCGCCGTCCAGTTTCTTCGTTCCGGTAGAGTCGGCCTGAGCTTGAGCCGCAAGCTGAGATAATGTGGAAGCACCCAAGATTGTAGCCCCTCCTATCAGGAAAGCCCTCCTCCCCTGATCTTGCGCAGTCTCGCCGGCTGTCTTCGCTTTGCCAGCATCCGCCTGAGCCTTGGAACTGCCCCAGGCAAACCTGTATTTCAGAGCGCCGAATTTGCAATTATCCAGGCAGTCGAAGCAGTCCACGCACCGGCTGTAATCTATTCTTTGGACATCTTTATGAATCTCTATGCAAGAAGCCTTGCAATGCTTTTCGCATGCATGGCATTTTGTGCATTTCGAATAATCAATCATCGGACGGAACATGGCGAAGCGCGAGAACAGGCTAAGAGTTGTTCCTACAGGGCAGATATCGTTGCAATATGTCCTGCCGCCTCTCCAGGCAAGAACGATCACGATCACGAACGTGGCAGTGGCGATGATGAATGTCGGCAGGCTGCGGATCCATACCTCTTTAGTCACGAAATCGTAGCTGTTGCGGCGCTCGGCTAAATATGCCAGCAGGTTGTTGCCCCAATGATAGATAGGGGAGAGAAGGTTCTGGACAAATCTGCCGTAAGAGCTGTACGGCGCCAGCAGAGACACGATGAAATGAATGCCAGCGATGAGGGCAATTACGAATATTGCGAATATGCCATAGCGTAGCCATTTCATCTCTTTTGAATATGTGAACTTGGCTTTCTTGCCTTTGCGTCTTGCGCTTAACCATGAAATGCCGTCCTGGAACACTCCAAGAGGACAGATGGTCGAGCAATATACACGTCCGAACAGAATCGTAAGCAATAGCAAGGCTATGATCACCACTGCATTCAGAGCCATCACTGCCGGGAGGAACTGTATTTTTGCCAGCCAGCCAAGCCAGTGATGAAGTGCTCCTGAAATGTCTAGAAATAGCAGTGTGATTGCGGAGAACAAGATCACCGCCACGGTGATTCTGATTTTTCTAAGCATAGGGAAAAATCGTTAGCGTTTTGGGCAAATATAGCAAAAAATCGTTTCCACGACTTTTACATATTACTTATTATTTAACATTTTTTCAGGCTTGATGCTCTTTCTCGTATTTATCCAGGGCCTCGGCCATGAGCAAGCGGCCTTTTTCGGAGATTTCGTTTCCCCTCGCATAGTCGGGTATAGCTCCGTATGAGTCGAAGCTCATCTGAACGAGTATGTCAGGAGGGCATAGCCTGGTCTCCAGCTTTGCTATCGTGTGGTTGGCTATGGCAAATGATCTAGTGATGATGGAAAAATAATTATCATCGGCTGACACCGGAGACTTGATTTTTTCGTTGCTGAGTACTTTCTTGATCATTCTCTGGCTCTCGCTGCCAATCAGCTTGACCTTTTCCAGCATAGATATGCCTTTCAAGCCGGAAACGTACCTGACCACGTCACGGGACTCGTTTTTGGATTTCTCGGCTTCCTGTTTATGCTTGTATGCGCTTTTCAGGAATGCTTCTATCACGTCCGTGTCGGTGAAGTTCACGTCGAAGCCCACCAGGATGTCGTGTCCATTCCTCTGCACGTATTCGAGCGGGAAGGTGCTTACAAGCCCTCCGTCCACGAAAGTGCGCCAGCCCTTCTTGCTAGGCATAAACAGGCTCGGAATTGAAATGGAGGCTCTTATGGCATCGAAAAGCTTACCTTTCTGGAATGCCACTGGCTCGCCGGTGTAGAGATCTGTTCCTACAGCCACATAAGGAATTCGCAGATTCTCGATTCTTGCATTTGGAACGACGGATTCGATTGCTTCCATCACTTTTGCGCCTTTGAAGACATATCTTTTGTTGATGGAGAAGTCGAGCAGCCTCATCAGCTTGAAATTATTGAGCGAGAACAGCCACTCTTTGAATTCGGGAAGCTTCCCTGCCGCATAGATTCCGCCAACGAGGGAACCTATGGAAGACCCCGCAACGGAAGTGATGCTGTAGCCTCTGGCTTCCAGCTCTTCAATGGCACCGATATAGGCGAACCCTCTGGGACCGCCGCTAGACAGCACGAGGGCGATGTCTTTAGTTTTCATCAGAATATTAATTGGTTTTCACGAGTATGCCAATTTTTTAGGAATATGCTCTATTCCAGCACGATTAGAGCGATGGAAGGGTGTGAGAATGTGAGGGTCACAGTGTCTGCAGAAGCCCTGTTTAGCGTTGCCTTCCACCAGTTGTCGAAGATAACATGGTCTAGAGGCCACTGCAGCCCGGAAGACTTTATGTTCAATGAATTATCCGGACTGAATATGGAGACTGGTCGGCCTTCACCTACTTGTATCGAGCATGAATCGGTGAGGGCGAATATGGTCGCCATGTCAGAGACCATGTCCACGTACGGAGCGCCGTTTACGGGGAAACCGCAGGCTCCGCACTCACGGGCATATTCCATTAGAAGCGACATATTCCCGATGGTATGGACCTCTCTTTTGCCGGTGGCGCCAAGAATATGGACTATGCCGGCATTTGGCCAATGCTCCATCAGGAAGCGGAAAGCCTTGGTCTGGTCGTTGTGTTCCTGCTCGGTGAAATGATGCACGATGCTGGAATATTCTTCCCGAAGCTTCGGCGAGAGTGAGTCCATGTCACCTACGATGGCATCAGGCAACCGTTTTTCTTTGAATATTTTGTCTCGGTGCTTCAGAAAGCCCTCAAAAGCATCATCGCAGCATATTATTATGTCAGCCTGCCGAAGCAGGTAGAGCGGATATTCAGCCCTTGGGAAGTCCCCAGCCCCTAATATTACTGCAGTTTTCATGATTTCGTCTTTGATATTTCGGCCTTGGAAGTTCCATCTGTAATCTTGTAAGTCTCTATGTTTCTGAAACCTGCAAGGAAAGCATTGATTTCCATGCGCTTCTTCCCAGAGAGCTGCACATCCTTAAGGTAGATGGCACCGTCGGCAGTCGCTATCGCTAAATAAGACTTCCCATCGGAGAGGATTGTTCCAGGCGCTGCTGCGTCGCGGCCGGCGGAATGCAGCATATTCATGAAATCATCGTAGGAAGCCTTATCGGCGGAGAAAATTTTCAATTGAACAGGTCCTTTCTCTTCGGCAGCCAATTCCGTGTATGCGGCCGGATAAGGACTCAGGCCTCGGATCAGATTGAAAATCTGCTTCGTGGAATCGTTCCAATCTATGTGGCAGAGTTCCCTGGTGAGTTTCGGCGCTGGCTTCAGCACTTCAGAACCCTGGATAAAGCTCCTCTGCACCCTGGTGTCTGCCGTGTGCTCTATTATGCCTTCTGTAGTCTGAACCACCAGCTCTGCTCCAATTTTCATCAGGCGGTCGTGGATGTCGCCAGCGGTTTCGTTCTCGCCAATCTTGATGCTCTGCCTCAGAATGATTCCTCCAGTGTCTATGTTCTTGTCAATCATAAATGTGGTAGCTCCGGTGCGCTGCTCCCCATTGATGACTGCCCAGTTGATTGGGGCAGCCCCGCGGTATTGTGGCAGCAAGGCTGCATGCAGATTGAAAGTACCCAGCTTCGGCATGCTCCAGACCTCTTCGGGCAGCATCCTGAAAGCGACTACTATGAACAAATCGGCCTTGTAGCTGCGGAGCTGTTCCAAGAAGGCAGGATCCTTCAGTTTCAGAGGCTGCAATACAGGAATCCCTCTTTCCGCTGCGAATTTCTTTACGGCACTTTCTCCCATCTTCTGGCCTCTGCCGATTGGCTTGTCGGCGACTGTCACTACAGCAACCACATTGAACCTATTCTCCAACAGCACCTTCAGCGGCTCAACTGCGAATTCAGGAGTACCCATGTATATGATCCTGGTCTTCTTGAAGAAGCCGGCCACCTTGCTCTTGATTTTTCTCCAGCTGTTCTTGATATTATCCCCGTTGAATATCTCGGAATCATGCACGGCTTTCCATGCCAGGAACAAACCTATGGCGAAGAGCACCAATGCAGAACTGAATGCCCCCACCCATGGGCTAACGGAGCCATCTCTGGCAAGTTTAACTCCTGTAATGTCAATAATCCAATAGAGGACGAAGAAGAGAACCGAAACGATGGCAGACACGCCTACGCCGCCTTTCTTGATGAGCGCTCCGACTGGAGCTCCAATGAAGAACATCACGAAGCAGGCCAGAGCTTGGCCATAGCGTCTGAGATATTCCAGCTTGGCATATCTCAGTCTCACCGTGTAGTCGTAAGATTCGAACTGGTAGCTTACCAATTGGCTTTCTATCTGCTTCGTTATTTCCGAGGCCCTCTTGTAAGCTTCTCCCATCGCTATCTTGTCGGTGAATTTTAGAAAGTCAGGGTCTGAGAAATTCCCCATTATCCCGCTATTAACAGACGTGTCCAGCTGGTTTCTAAGGGTGAATTCAGAAGGTGCCGCCATAAATCTAAGCTGGCTCATGGTGGCGCTGTCCCTAACGACAGTGAGAGAATCTTTCTCGACTTTCAGTATTCTGAGAGGAAGGGCTTTAACTTGGTCGCCGAATCGTGCGCTGTCCGATTTCTGGAAGGCGTAATTCTCAAGCGGAATCACCATCTCCTGTTTAGTGAAGTCTATTCTTTGCAGCTGCAAGGTCGTATCTTTGACGTTTATCTGATTGTCTTCCTGATAGTTGATGCCATTGAACATCTTGAACGTTATGTAGGTCTTGTCCTTAGACATCTGCATTATGGCAGAGTCCGCCAGAGTGAGCCTCGTGTCACCTCTGTTCTCACTGTGGTCGTACAGCATCACGTCGTGCATCATTCCCGTGCGATCGTTCCTAGACTCTACTCTCAGCACGAAGCCATCCACTCCATCGTAGAATGTTCCTGCCGGAATCTTTATCTCGTTTTTTGTCTTCTTGATGTCATCTCGGAGCGTATAGATTTGATTGTAGGCCACTGGCACAAGTTTATTGATGACGAAGAAAGTGCCTACGCTTATTAACGCCGATGCAATTAGCACTGGGGTCATGATCCTCATTAGTGACAGGCCGGCAGCTTTCATTGCGATTAGCTCGTTGTTTTCGCCCATCTGCCCTATGGTCATCATCGCCGCCAGAAGGGTAGCGAGAGGAAGAGCCAGAGGAAGAACGGTGCAGCTGCCCCACCAGAGAAACTCGGCTATGACACTAAAACTTAGTCCCTTGCCAACGAGCTCATCGATGTAGACCCAGAGAAACTGCATCAGAAGAATGAAGATGACTACCAGAAGGATCATGAAGAATGGTCCTATGAAGGCAGTCAATATGAATTTGTCTATTCTCTTCATTCTATATGTTTTGTCATTTCAGAACAAATCTTTTCGTCACCCTGAACTTGATTCAGTATCTATTCATTCCGTAGCGGTCTTAATCATTGCTTCCAGAGCATCGTGCAAGCCAGCGGAATTGCGTCCGCCAGCGGTAGCAAGCCCAGGCTGGCCACCTCCTCCACCCTGTACGCATTTCGCTGCTTGGCGAATATCCTTCCCAGCGTTCTTGCCCTTTGCAACCAAGTCGTTGGAATACATCAGCGTTAGCTGAGGCTTGCCTTCGTGCTCGAAAGCAGCGGCGACTACCATATTATTTGCCTCTTTCTGCAGATGCAGCATGGCTTCCCTGAGTATGTTGGGATCCATGTCGCGTTCGAAGCGTACAACATTTATTCCATTTATCTGCTCGCCTTGCTTCGCAAGGTCCCCGGCAAATTTCGCAGCCTTCTCTTTCATGAAGCTTTCCACTTGGTGGCGGAAATCCGTGTTTTCGGACACCATTTTGCTTACTGCGACGAAGATGTCAGGAGCATTATTGAACAAATCCCGGATGCTTCCAAGCAAGTCCTGAGTCCTGTCCACCATCTGCTCAGCAGCCTCCCCGGTCACAGCCTCGATTCTTCTTACTCCGGCTGCGATAGCAGACTCGCTCACGATTTTGAAATAACCTATCTGGCCGGTTGCTTCGGCATGCGTTCCGCCGCACAGTTCTATGGAATCCCCGAACTTCACGACTCTCACAACGTCACCGTACTTTTCCCCGAATAGGGCGATAGCCCCCAAGTCCTTCGCCTCGTCCATTGTGGCATCACGTTTTTCCTCAAGCGGATAGTTCGCACGGATTAGCTCATTTACCCTATGCTCCACGCTCCTCAGTTCTTCAGGCGTTACTTTCTGGAAGTGCGAGAAATCGAACCTGAAATAGTCTGGGCCAACGTAAGAGCCTTTCTGCTCAACGTGCTTGCCTAGGATTTCCCTCAGGGCAAAGTCCAGCAGGTGAGTGGCGGTGTGGTTGTTCGTGATTTTTAGCCTCCTGCCCTCGTCTACGATAAGGGTGAAGTTTTTTTTGCAGTCAGATGGAATTTTCTCTGAGATGTGTATCGTTAGATTATTCTCCTTAATCGTATTGAGTATCTTGATAGTCTCACCGTCCTCAGAAATAATGATGCCGGTGTCCCCGATTTGGCCGCCCATCTCGGCATAGAAAGGAGTACGCTCGAACACCAGCTGGAACATGGTTTTGTTCTTCTGCTTCACTGTCCTCTGTTTCAGCAGGCGCACGCCATCTACCCTGGTCAGGTCATAGCCCACGAATTCCTCTTCCTCGCTTTCATCGTAAGTCACCCAGTCGCCGAACTCGTTAGCGGTAGCGTTGCGAGCGCGATCCTTCTGTTTCTGTAGCTCTATGTTGAATTTGTCTAGATCTATCTTATAGCCGTTCTCTGTGGCAATCAGCTCGGTTAGGTCAATAGGGAAGCCGAACGTGTCATAAAGCACGAATGCATCCTCGCCAGGAATGACTTTCGTCTCTGCATGCTTTTCCATGTAGTAGTCCATCATCTTGATTCCTCTATCCAGGGTCTTCAAGAAAGACATCTCTTCCTCACGGGTGACGCTCTCGATGAGTTTCTGCTGCTGAGCCAATTCTGGATAAGCCTCGCCCATGTCAGCCACTAGCTGAGGGATCATGTTGCAGAGGAACGGTTCGTTGAAGCCTAAGAAAGTGTAGCCGTAGCGGACTGCGCGGCGCAGGATTCTTCTTATCACGTATCCTGCCTTAACATTTGATGGCAGCTGGCCATCGGCTATTGAGAAAGCTATGGCACGCACGTGGTCTGCGATGACTCTCATTGCCACCTCCGTCTTTTCGCTCTCGTGGTATTTATGGCCAGATAGTTCCTCTACCCTGTGGATGAGTCCTGTGAAAATGTCTGTTTCGTAATTGCTGCTCTTGCCTTGGAGTACCATGCAAAGCCGCTCGAAGCCCATTCCTGTGTCAATGTTCTTTGCCGGAAGCGGTTCCAGAGAGCCATCAGCCTTGCGATTATACTGCATGAATACTAGGTTCCATATTTCTATGACCTGATCATTGTCGGTATTCACCAGCTCGTACCCTGGCTTTTTGGCAATTTCTTCATTGCTGCGAAGGTCGATATGAATTTCAGAACACGGTCCGCAAGGCCCTGTCTCGCCCATTTCCCAGAAATTATCATGCTTGTTGCCCAGAAGGACATGATCTTCAGGCATGTATCTCAGCCATGCCTCCTTGGCTTCTAAGTCCATTTCGGTTCCATCTTCGGCAGACCCCTCGAAAACAGTGGCGTACAGCCTGGACTTATCTATCTTATACACATCGGCCAGCAACTCCCAGGCCCATTGAATTGCTTCTTTCTTGAAATAGTCCCCGAAGCTCCAGTTGCCAAGCATCTCAAACATAGTGTGATGCCTTCCATCGTGCCCTACTGCCTCCAGGTCGTTATGCTTCCCGCTGACTCTCAGGCATTTTTGCGAGTCCGTAGCCCGTTTCATCTTAGGGACTGTATTTCCTAGGAATATGTCTTTGAACTGATTCATTCCTGCGTTGGTGAACATCAGCGTAGGATCGTGTTTAATGACCATAGGTGCGGAGGGCACGACGGTGTGCCCTTTTGAAGCGAAGAAATTTAGAAATTGCTGCCTAATCTCTTTCGAAGTATACATAAGATTCAAAATATTGCTCCTGTGCTCTGTATTAATTTAGGCACGGAATTGGCAAAATTATAACAAATTTCACGATTTATCGCAAAAAAGGTATATTTGTAACCATGCGGAAATACGTGCTGAATCAAGAAACTCTGATTTACGAGATCAAGGAGGTGTCCTTGAAGCATAAAATACTTAAGAGCTTCCTGCTTTTTGCTGGAAGCATTGGCTTGGCGTTCCTTTACGCATGGCTGTTTTCTTCTGTCCTCGGATACGACTTGCCTAAGACGGCCTTGCTGAAGGCTGAAAATGCGAAATGGAGCGGCAAGATGGACATAATGAATACTCATCTGGACAGATATGAAGACGCTCTCAATGCTTTTAAAGTACGAGACGATGATGTTTACAGATCAATATTCGGGATGGATGAAATTCCTGCTGACATCAGGAACGCTGGCATAGGCGGAGTTGACAGATACGCTTATCTGGACGGCTTGTATAATGATAACATGCTGAAAAACACGGCTATCAGACTGGATCATGTCGCTAGGATGGCTTACGTGCAAGACAAGTCTTTCGATGAGGTTGCTGTGGTGGCACAGAACGCAGGAAATATGGCAGACTGCATACCTACCATTTCGCCAGTCGTCCCAGATCCAGCTAAGTATAGAATCACCAGCCCGTTCGGATATAGGACGGATCCTATCAATGGCACCATTAAAATGCATACTGGAGTGGATTTCGCCATGAAGGTCGGCAACCCAGTCTATGCCACGGGCGATGGGGTAGTGGAAAAAGTCGAATTCGATTTCTTCGGTTACGGGAATATGGTAACGATCAGTCATGGCTTCGGTTATGAGACCAAATATGCTCACTTGAATACCATCACTGTCACCGAAGGCATGAAAATCAAGAGAGGTGACTGCATAGGTGAGGTTGGAAGGTCTGGAAGGACCACAGGCTCGCATCTGCACTACGAAGTAGTATATAAAGGCACGAGGGTGAATCCATACAATTATTACGACATGTCCGTCCCAATTAATGAATATCTCACGATGGTTCGCAAGAGGGAGGACGAGTCGCAGGCCATGCTCACTAGGAGGAACTTCAGTCTTAGGCTGCGCAAATGAAACGGGATCACTACATATTCGACAATACGCGCAACGAATTCATAAAGGTTACGAATTCTACGGGACGCATCGTAGGCAAGATTCTGAAATATTTTGCCGTGACTGCTTCTCTTGCGATAGTTTACTATGTCGCTTTTTCACTTGTGGTTAGCACTGACTCTGAGAAAAAGCTGAAGCAGGAAAACCAGATGTACAAGCAGCTGTATTCAGAGATGGTCGCAAAAGAGAAAGTAGTCGGGGACGTGATTCAAGGCATAGAGATGAAGGACAGGAACATCTATAACGAGATTTTCAAATCGGATGTTCCTAGCATGTCGGACTTCTCAGATCAAGCAGAATTCACTTCAGACTCTATTTCGGAGAACAATATAGTGAAATATTCTTCAAGGAAACTGGACGTTGCCCAGATGCTCAGCCAGAAAACAGAGGCCAATTTCAAGAAGATAGCAGATGCCCTTTCCGATGGCTCCAAGCCTATTCCGCCGCTCACGAATCCCATAAAGAATTTCTCTTATCGCAGGGTCGGCGCATCTGTTGGCAAGAAGATAAATCCTTTCTTCAAGGTTGCCGTGGAACATAATGGTATGGATCTTCTTGGTCAGCAGGGGGACTCGGTCTACGCTGCCGCTGATGGGGTGGTCAGCAGAGTGGTGCGCTCTGAGAAAGGGCTAGGGAACATCGTTGAAATCTCTCATGAAGGAGGATACTATACGAGGTATGCTCACTTGGATGGGATAAAGGTGTCTAAAGGACAGAAGGTTAAAAAAGGGATGCTGATTGGAATGATAGGCATGTCCGGAAATTCTTTTGCGCCTCATCTTCACTACGAGGTTCTGAAGGATACCGTCAGGCAAGAACCAGCGAATTATATGTTCGCCTCTTTGTCTGCCGACGATTATGCGAATATGTTATTTTTGTCCGCTAACACCGGGCAGTCAATGGATTAATATTATGGAAAAGCTTTATTACACCATTGGGGAAGTAGCCGAAATTCTGGAAGAGAACACCTCTCTGGTGAGGTTCTGGTCCAATTCATTCACGAAATACCTTAAGCCTAAGAGAAATGCCAAGGGCAATCGCCTCTATACCAAGGAAGACTTAGAGACGCTGAAGCAGATTCACTATCTTGTCAAAGAACAGGGCATGACGCTGGATGGAGCAGCGAAAAAGATGGCTGCCGACAGGAAAAAGGTAGATTCTAAGGTTAAAGTACTGGACAGCCTGAAGGCGATTCGTAAACAGCTTGTGTCTGTAAAGAAATCATTATGAAGGTAAGGGAGATAGCTTCAGCGATTGAGGATTTGGCCCCCCTGGGCATTCAGGAGGAGTGGGATAATAGCGGCCTGTGCATTGGCTCTCCAGAACAGGATGTGCATGGAGTAATGATTGGTTTCGACTGCACGCCTGAGCTTATTGATGAGGCCGTGGCGAAAGGCTGCGACATGGTAGTTACTCATCACCCGCTGATTTTCAATGGGATACGAAAAATTCAGCCGGATGATCCTACTGGACTGGCCGTGATGAAGGCAGTAAATGCTGGAGTTGCTGTTTATGCGGCTCATACTACCGCTGACAAGGTGCTGGACGGGGTTAGCGGAGCTATGGCTCGCAGGCTGGCGCTTCAAGATATTCGCGTGTTGGATGAAGAAGAAGGAGGAATAGGCCTAGGTGCGGTCGGAGCGCTGCCGAAGCCTATGGCATCCGACATATTCATTAAGTATGTCAAAGAAAAATTCGCTCTTAAAGTGGTCCGCGCTTCGCATTCGCTGGATGTCCCTATCAAGAAAGTGGCGATGTGCGGAGGTTCTGGTTCTTCTCTCATTGGGAAAGCCATGGAAATGGGTGCTCAGGCCTATATCTGCGGGGACATTTCCTATCATCATTTTTTTACCCCTAAAGGATTCATGGTCATTGATATAGGACATTTTGAAGGAGAAGTGGAAATTGTGAATATTTTATATTCCTTGATAACGAAAAAATTTCCTACCTTTGCAGTCCAAGTCAGTTCGAAATTGGCTGGCTCCAATCCTGTAAAATATTACGTATAAATATGGCAACCAAGAAAATAAAGAAAGTAGACACCCCTATTGACCAGAGGGAAACATTCGTCTCGCTGCAGAAAAATTTCGCCGACTCAGAGATTAGCGTTTCCGAGAAACTGAGGACTCTTTATCAGCTGCAACAGACTGATTCTGAAATAGATAAAATTCTCCAACTGCGTGGTGAGCTGCCTTCTGAGGTTGAGTCTCTGGAAAATGATCTGGCTGATTTGAAGGCTAGGCAGACCCAGCTTGCGAGTGTGATCGAAGCCTATACTCAGACTATAGCTGACAATAAGCAGAATATCGTGGACTGCGATAATGAGATTGAGAAATACAAGTCTCATCTGGATTCTGTAGAGAATTCCCGTGAATTTGATTCTCTTAACAAAGAGATTGAGAATCAAGATCTTCTTCGTCAGATTGCCATTAAGACGATTAACGACACTAAAGTGGCAATCGCCGATAAGAAAGACGAGCTTGCTCAGCTTAAAGACACCATCTCAGTTAGGAGCGAGGATCTGAAAGCTAAGAAAGATGAGTTGGCTACTATCGAGGAGTCAACGGCAGATCAGGTGAAAAAACTCACGGCGAAGAGAGAGGAATGTGCGAAGAAGATAGATGCGAGGACGATGAGCGCTTACGAGAGAATTCGCTCTAGCGTTCACAACCATCTTGCCGTAGTAACTGTCTACAATGGAGATTCTTGCGGAGGCTGTTTCAGCACCATTACCCCTCAGAGGCTGATTGATATCGCATCTAACACTAAGCTCGTCATTTGCGAGCATTGCGGCAGAATAATCGTAAATCCTGACTTTGCTTAAAACTTATGCCAAGCCAGCCTAGGAAGACATATCGCAAGAAGGCTGAAACGGTCAATCTAGATACTCTGGGGCTTGAGATGGGAAATAAACCGCCTCAAGCCCTTGAAGTTGAAGATGCCGTTTTGGGTGCCATGCTAGTGGAGCCTAACCTGAAAGATATTGCGGCAGAGGAACTGGACGAAACCTGTTTCTACGACCCTAGGCATAAGATGATTTTTGAAGCTATGATGAAACTGGCGAACGAGCATTCGCCGGTGGACATATACACTGTTTCTGAAAAGCTTAAATCCTTAGACAATCTAGAGGCTGTGGGTGGCGCCGTGGCAATCACGGACTTATCCCTGAAAATAGGGGCGGCTGCTCATTTCGAATATTACATAAAGATCCTTAAGCAGAAAGCCATTCAAAGGGCTCTTATCTCTGCTTCGCATGATATTCTGAAAAAGGCTTTTGATGACTCTTACAGCGTAGACGACCTTATTCAGGAGTCTCAGGATAGCATCTACGAGGCTATTCAGAGCAATATGAAAAAGGACGTGAGGGACATTGGTTCCGTGATTAATGATGCTATGGATGAGGTGCAGAAGCATCAGGAGCAGCCTGGCATCAGTGGCGTGCCTTCAGGCTTTCCGTCTTTGGATGCTTACACTATGGGCTGGCAGAGTTCTGATCTCATTATTTTGGCTGCCAGGCCTTCCGTAGGCAAGACGGCGTTCTCGCTGAACCTTGCTAGGAACGCTGCCGTGCAATATCATATGCCAGTGGCTTTTTTCTCGCTGGAAATGTCATCTTTGCAGCTGGCGATGCGTCTCATGGTATCCGAGTCTGGGCTTGGGGCTAACAAACTGAAAGGCGGAGCTAAGATTGAGCCGTACGAATGGAAAGAGCTGGAAGTAAAGCTTGGGCCTCTTTCTAGCGCTCCTCTGTACATAGATGACACTCCTGGCATCCTTCTGTCCGAATTCGAGACAAAGGCAAAGAGGCTGGTGAAGACGAAGAATGTAAAACTGATATTCGTGGACTATATGCAGCTGATGCAAGGCCCTAAGGAGCTAAGGGGTATGCGTGAACAAGAGGTAGCCGCCATTTCCAGAGGATTGAAAGCCACCGCCAAGGAACTGAATATTCCTATAATAGCCCTCTCTCAGCTTTCGAGGCAGGCTGTTCAAAGAGCAGGAAGCAATGGGAAGCCTCAGCTGAGCGACCTCCGGGAATCTGGTTCCATTGAGCAGGATGCCGACATGGTGATATTCCTACATCGTCCTTTCTTCCTTGGCCTTACAAGCGGGCAGGAAACCCCTGAAGATAAAGAGAATACAGAAATCATAATTGCAAAGAACCGTAACGGAGCGGTTGGATCCGTGCCTATGCTGTTCAAGGGGGATCAGGTTAAATTCATTGAGCCAAGCGACTCTCTATCGGCTCAGGCAAGTGCTCAGGGTACAGATTCAGCCATGAATTTCGACTCTATTGGCCAGGGTAGTGAATTCGGAAGCAACACAGATTTTTAGTGCCTATGAACAGAATTCGAAATGTAGCGTTGATTTTTTCATTGTTTTTCTGCTTACCTTCTTTTGCTGGAAATGACAAAAGAGTTTGTCTGCCAGTCAAGGACATGAGCGAGAACCAAAGAGCTTTCGGGGAGAGGGAAAGTCTTTCATACAAGCTTCATTATAAATGGGGAATGATAAATGCCGATGTTGCCGATGCTTACATGAAAGTCGATACGGCCACGATGAATGGCAAGAAAGTTTTTCACGCTACGATTTCGGGGCAAACCAAGAAGTTTTATGATAACTTTTTTAAGGTGAGGGAAACATTGGATTCTTGGTTTACTTGCGAAGGTTTCTCTCCCGTGAGGTTCAGGCGGATGTCCAAGGAGGGAAGTTATTGGCTGAATAACAATTCCTCTTTCGTATGGTATAACGATAAAGGGGTCGTTACTGCGAACATTGAGACATCTCGCAAGGGGCAGTTCTCTTTACAGAAAGAGCTTACGAGTTGCACTCTGGACATTCCGACAATGTTCTACCTGCTTAGGAATATAGATTTGACTGGAGTTGAGGTTGGTAATCGGTATCCCCTTTCCTTCATCATGGATGATGACGTGTACACGCTTCATTGCGTGTATTTTGGGAAAGAGACCAAGAACGTTTCCGGCCTAGGCAGAGTGAAATGCCTGAAATTCGGATTCGAAGTGGTTGCCGGCGATGTTTTCTCTGGCGATTCGGACCTGCTCTGCTGGATTTCTGACGATGATAATCGCATGCCCGTGTATTTCAGCGCCCCACTTAAGATAGGGCAGTTCAAAGGAAGGCTGGAATCTTATGAAGGCCTTAAGCATCCCTTCAGTTCTTTGGTTAAATGATGTCTAAGAAAGAAATATCTCATACTGGCAGAATATCATCAATAGAACCATACAAGATTTCAGTCGAAATCGTGTCCGAATCTGCTTGTTCGGCTTGTCAAGTTGCTGGTCTTTGCAGCGCTGCCGAGTCGAAGAAGAAAATCATTGATGTGCCGAACGATGGAGTCACTCCTCATTATGTCGGAGAAGAAGTTGAGGTCTGCCTGGGGCAGTCTTTGGGGTTGAAAGCTGTGTTGATATCGTATGTTATTCCGGTTGTGATATTACTTATTTTAATAGTAACTTTGTCCGCGCTTGGAAAATCCGAGCTTCTGGCTGGCCTGGTGTCTGTCGGGGGCGTTGCAATATATTATTTTATAGTCTATCTCTTCAGAGGTAGGCTTGCCGGAAAATACGAGTTTTATATTAGGAACGTTAATTGATTGATTATATGACTTCTACTATCATCTGGACAATCGTAATCATAACAGCCTTGGGTCTGTTGCTTGCACTTGCCCTCTACCTTGTCGCCCAACGCTTCAAGGTAGTTGAGGATCCTCGAATAGAGGAGGTCGAGAAGGTGATGCCAGGTGCCAATTGTGGAGGCTGCGGCTATGCTGGGTGCCATGCTTTCGCTGAGGCTGCCGTGAAGGCTCCGAATCTCGACAATAATTTTTGCCCGGTGGGCGGCAACGAGGTTATGAAAAAGGTGGCTGCAATCCTTGGACACGAGGTCAAGGAGAAGGCTCCTATGGTCGCCGTGGTTCGTTGCAATGGTACCTGCGAGAACAGGCCTAGGATTTATGAATATGACGGAACGAGGAGCTGCAAGACCAAAGTTGGAGTGGCTCCGGATACTCTTTGCCGTTTCGGCTGCCTGGGTTGTGGAGATTGCGAGGCTGCCTGCCAGTTCGGGGCTATAAAGGTTGATCCGGCTCTTGGCATTGCCACCGTGGATGAGGCAAAGTGTACGGCTTGTGGAGCCTGCGTGAAGGCTTGCCCTAGGGGGTTAATAGAGTTGCGCAACAAGGGGCCTAGGGGCATGAGAATGTTCGTGGCTTGTAGGAACCTTACTAAAGGGGCTGAGGCGAAGGAGGCCTGCGATGCTTCCTGCATTGGTTGTGGAATATGCTTCAAGACATGCCAGCATGGCGCTATCCAATTCCTTAACAATGTGGCTTACATAGACTATACTAAGTGCAAGCTGTGCCGCGAGTGCGAGGCCATGTGCCCTAGGGGTGCGATTCATGGGGTTAACTTCCCTAAGCCTCTGGATAAGGCTGCTATTAAAGCCCGCATCCTGGAGCGTCAGAAGAAAGCCCGCGAGGCCGAGGCCGCAGCAAAAGCAGCGGAGGCTGCGGTGGTGAAACCTGCTCCGGCTCCTATGGAGGCAAAACCAGCGGAGGCTGCCGCAGCAAAACCAGTAGAGAAAAAGGAGAACTAGAATATGGCAAAAAGAACATTTTCAATGGGTGGCATTCACCCAGGCGACTCAAAGATCTCCCGTGAGTGCAAGATCGAGAAGCTTGTGGTTCCTCCTGTTGTTTACATCTCGCTGTCTCAGCATATCGGCGCTCCAGCCAAGACAGTTGTCGCAGTAGGCGACAAGGTAAAGGTCGGCCAGGTGATTGGAGAACCAGGCGGATTTATGTCGGCGTACATCCATTCTTCCGTTTCAGGAACAGTGAAGTCCATAAAAGACACGCTCGATCAGTCTGGCAAGGCACAGCCTACTGTGGAGATTGCCGTAGAAGGCGATGAATGGCTGGACTCTATTGACAGGTCCGATGCATTGGTGACTGACATTCCTGCCGATGGCAAGGCAATTTTGGAAAAAATAAAGCTGGGCGGCATCGTAGGCCTTGGTGGCGCCACTTTCCCGACCCACGTGAAGCTCTCTCCTCCTCCGGGGAAGAAGTGCGAGATGCTCATCATCAACGGCTGCGAGTGCGAGCCGTACATCACTGCCGACGACAGGACTCTTCGCGAGAGAGGGGCCGAGGTTGTCGTTGGCGCTGCCCTCATAAAGCATGTGCTGGGAGTCGAAAAAGCCACTATTGCAATTGAAGACAACAAGCCGGAGGCAATACAAAATATTCAAAAAGTCATTTCGGAATTGAAAGGGAAAGATCCTGAATATGCCGGAATAGAGGTGCTTCCGCTTATGAAGAAATATCCTGAAGGCGGAGAGAAGCAGCTTATTGATGCCGTCATGCATCGTCAGGTGAAGTCCGGTGGGCTGCCGATTGACGTCGGAGCTGTTGTTCAGAACGTCGCCACTGCCCTAGCTGTGTACGAGGCTGTTCAGAAGAATAAGCCTCTGTTCGAGAATTCCATCACTGTCTCCGGCGAGTGCTTCCCTCATCAGGCGAATGTCCTCGTCAGGGTTGGCACGCCGTTGCGATTCATAATCGACCAGCTCGGAGGCGTTCCTGAAAATGCCGCCAAGATAATCAGCGGAGGTCCCATGATGGGAAAGGCTATATCCAACTTGGACGGACCGACCCTCAAGGGAACAGGCTCCATATTGTTCCTTACGAGGGAGCAGACCAAGAGGCAGACAAAAGGCAATTGCATACGTTGCGGAAAATGCGCAGATGTTTGCCCTATGGGGCTGGAGCCGTTTCTTCTGTATCGTCTTTACAAGGCTGGTAACGTTGCCGCTCTTGAACGCAATGCCGCTGAGGATTGCATCCAATGTGGCTGCTGCTTATACACCTGTCCTGCTAACGTGCCTCTTCTGGACTTCATAAGCCTCGCGAGAGGTCAGGTCATGGGAATCTTGAAAGCTCGCGCCGTTGCCGCCAAGGAAGCTGCCGAGGCTGCCAAGGCAAAGGCCGAAGCGGAAAAAGCAAAAACTGAATAGCCATGGAAAAATTGATAGTCTCACCTTCCCCTCATTTACATTCGAATGTTCGCACCAAGAACCTGATGCTGGACGTGGTGATTGCATTACTGCCAGCCGTGATAGTCTCCGTCGTTTTCTACGGACTCGGAGAGCTGCTAGTGTTCGCAGTAAGCGTAATCTCCTGCGTGTTAGTTGAATATCTCATCACTAGGTATCTGCTGAATAAGCCTTCGACGATCGGAGACTTCTCAGCTGTGATTACCGGCATGCTTCTGGCGCTCAACCTGCCTTCTACTACTCCGTGGTGGGTCGTTTTTATCGGCGCTGTGGTTGCCATAGGAGTTGCGAAGATGTCCTTCGGAGGACTAGGGCAGAATGTCTTCAACCCAGCGCTCGTTGGCCGCGTGTTCCTGTTGATTTCTTTCCCTAAGTACATGACACGCTGGGAGATTCCTCAGGGTCTTTTCGGAGCTGATGCGGTTTCTGGGGCGACGCCTCTGGGTGCCATCAAGGAAGGGCTGATGCAGGGTAGCTCTGTCTCTGACATCATGACGCAGCATGGATATTCATATTCGCAGATGCTTTTTGCCAACATCGGAGGTTCCGCTGGAGAGGCTTGCGCCATAGCCATATTGGCAGGCTTCGTCTATCTCGTTGTCCGTAAGGTGATCAAGCCTTGGATTACGTTGTCTATTCTTGGTACCGTGGCTGGATTCTCTCTGATTTTCTGGCTTGCCAATCCGGCTCAGTTCACAGATCCTATCTTCAACCTTCTCACCGGAGGTCTGCTGCTAGGCTCCTGCTTTATGGCAACCGACTACGTGACCTCTCCTATGAGCACGAAGGGTGGAGTGATTTATGGCATAGGGATAGGCTTCCTTACATTGATGATAAGATATTTCGGCTCTTACCCAGAGGGCATGAGCTTCGCTATACTGATAATGAACTGTACGGTTCCTCTTCTGAACAACTGGTTCCATCAGAAAAAATATGGGAGGGCATAAGTTATGGCTGCAAAATCTAATTTAACGAATATGCTGCTGGTCCTAACGGGGACCTGCCTTATTTGCTCTGCTTTGCTAGCTGGCATCTATTCAGTCACTGCTGAGCCAATAGCGCAGACGAATAAGAACATCCTGATGGAGTCCATCAGCGCAGTGGTGCCTGATGGAGTTCAAATTTCTGATGCAAAGCCACTTAGCATTGGGGGTAAGGATTCTGAATATTACGAATGCTCGAAGGATGGCTCCGTGGTCGCATACGCCATCAAGTCCGAGGCAACTGGCTTTGGCGGAGCTCTTACTCTCATGGTCGGGATAACTATTGACGGAATCGTCTACAATACTTCAGTGCTGTCTCACAGCGAGACCCCAGGCCTTGGGGCGAACTGTACGACCGACGAGCAATTCAAGGCTCAATGGAAAGGGTTCGACCCTTCGTCCAAGATTCTTGCTGTCAAGAAAGACGGCGGAGATGTTGATGCCATTACTGCTTCCACGATCACTTCCAGGGCTTACACGCTGGCTGTGAAGAATGCTGTTGAGGCTTATAAAAATATTAAAGGAGAATAGGCCATGACAAGATTACAGACTTTTACAAAAGGATTCTTCAAGGAAAATCCTACATTCGTGCTCATTCTCGGAATGTGCCCTACGCTGGCCACTACTACGTCGGCCATCAACGGCCTCAGCATGGGCTTGGCCACGCTTTTCGTGCTGGTTCTCTCCAACATAGTCATTTCTGCAATCGCCCCAGTGGTTCCGGACAAGGTGCACATTCCTGTGTACATAGTCGTGATTGCGACGTTCGTGACCATTCTCCAGTTCGTCATGCAGGCTTACACCCCAGAGATGTATAAGACCCTCGGAATATTCATTCCGCTCATCGTCGTGAACTGCATCGTTCTGGGCAGGGCAGAGGCTTTCGCAAATAAGCATGGCATTCTGGACTCCGCTCTGGATGGGCTTGGAATTGGCTTGGGCTTCACGATGTCCCTTACAGTGATCGGCATTGTCCGCGAGATTATTGGCATGGGTTCCATATTCGGTTACAAGTTCATCTCCGGCGATGGAATCCTAGTGTTCGTGATGGCTCCTGGCGCTTTCTTGGTGCTGGGCTATCTAATGGTATTGTTCAACAAAATCGCTAAAAAGAATTAAGCCATGGAATATTTTCTCATAATAATATCGGCGATATTCGTCAATAACATAATGCTGGCCCAGTTCCTGGGCACGTGTCCTTTCCTTGGCGTTTCCAACAAATCGTCAACCGCTACTGGCATGTCTGGAGCAGTGGTTTTCGTGATTACTCTGGCTACGCTGGTGACATATCTCATAAATAAGTATCTTTTCTTGCCTTTGCATCTGGAGTTTCTGCAGACCATCGCCTTCATTTTAGTGATAGCTGCTCTTGTGCAGACGGTGGAAATCGTGTTGAAGAAAATCAGCCCTTCGCTATATCAGGCTTTAGGAATATATTTGCCGCTAATCACCACCAACTGCGCTGTGCTGGGCGTCGCCATTAACGTGGTGACTAAAGAATTTACTTTCGGTGGCGGCTCTGCTCACATGCTGAACCTCGGTGAAGCAGTCGTCTATGCCTTCGCTACGGCTTTGGGTTACGGCTTGGCGATGATTTTGTTCGCTGGACTTCGCGAGCACTTAGAGCTGAACGATGTCCCTAAGGCATTCAAAGGCCTTCCGATTGCCCTAATTACTGTCGGCATCATGGCTATGGCCTTCATGGGCTTTTCCGGGCTGGTGTAGGAAATTCTCAATAATTTATCGGACGCCTGAATGCAGATATTCTGCCTAGGGCGTCCGTTTTTTGTATGTTACATTCCCACCATCCTTTCGTATTATAGGTGAAGACAGAAAAAGATGATTGATGATTTTCTGACAAAAGCATTCATGCGACTGAGGCTGAGAAGGAGCATGCCTTCTGAAGATGCGCTTCAGGAAGCTTTCTGCCGGCTCTGGGGAAAGAATTTCGCCAACGAGTCTCAGGCTGAGGGCATGCTGGCGAAGACTGCCAGAAACATCACCATCGATGAGTACCGCAAGGTCAGCAGGACGCGGATGGAAAGCCTTGATGGGAGGCAGGTGGCTGTAGACGATGGCGACCCTATGGAAAAGGAGACCCTTTTCAGGAAAGTGGAAGCCTCGATCAACGAGATGCTGTCGCCTCTACAGAGAGAGATCATGAGGATGCATGAATACGAGGGGGAGACTTTCGAGAGCATAGCGTCAAGGCTCGGAATGCAGCCAGCAGCTATCAGAATGCAGATTTCTAGGGCTAGAAAATTAATTAGAGAAAAATATGAAAATGAATATGAAGGATTATAAAGAATATGCGGACCTTTATTTCGAGGGGATGCTTGCCGATTCAGAAGAACAGGAACTTAAGGATTTCCTAGCTTCTGCGGAAGGTGTTTCCAAGGAATATGACGAATTGCGCGCCGTCATGGGCTTCTTTGCTGTGGGTCGAGGCCTGGCCGACAGGAAGAAGAGGGCATATTCAATATATTCAAGAATAGCAGCGGTTGCAGCATGCTTGGTGACACTTTTAGGCATCGGGCTTGGCATTTACAATCGCAAAAATGTCTGTGTCACCTTCTATAAAGGCGCGAAGATCACTGACAAAGAGGTGGTGATGAACGACGTCGAGTCTACGCTTGCGGAGTTAATGTCTTCTGATGCAGGCATTTACGATCAATTGTCTGATTTCTTTAACACGGAAGAAGAATGAGAAAGATTTTTATTTGTATAGCATTTTCATTCTTGGGCCTTGCTTCAGCCATTGCCCAGGAAAGTTTCAAGACCGATAGTGTCTTCAATTGGCATCCTCGCTCGCAGGTAACCATGTCTGTCGTGAAAGGCAAAGAACTGAAAGCCTATAATCTGGAATATTTCAAAAGCATCCGGTTCAAAGCTACGGATGAAGAGATAGCCCATGTATTGCGCTGGCTTGAGGAAGATTCCGCTACGGCCATTGATGACGAGAAAGTTTCTACGGACGGGCATCTGGTCTATCGTCTGATGAGGTTTTCCGGCAAGAAGCCGTCGCACTACCAGTACATCGGCTTCCAGCAGAAACGAATTAATAGCGAGGGATACCTCACGGTAGTATACATGAGGGGCGAGGCGGTGCCTGGCGATTTAAATAAAATTTTCAAACACAGAAAAGTAAAATGAAAGACATGAATATTCTAAATTATGCGGCTGTAGCCTCCCTGTTAATTATGTTCTCTTCCCAGGCGCTGGCACAAGACAAAGACTCTTGCCGTAACGATTCGTCGATCAGGAAAAATAATGACGCAGGTTCCGTGGAAGTAATCGATTTCGACATCCCCTTCTACGGGAGAATCAAGAACAAGGAAAACTCTCAGCTTGAACTATCGGGCATGGGATTCGGGCTTATTTATGCGAACACGAGCGATCCGTTGGATTTCAACGTTTCCCGGTCCATAGAAATCCAGCCTTTCTGTTTTTATGCCGAGACCCATTGGCATGGCAATTCCCTTTCTTTAGGGCTTGGAATCCTTTCCCGGAATTTCACCATGACGGGAAATACGATGCTCAGCCGTGACGAAGATGGCAACATATTGGCAGGATCATATCCCACAGGTTCCAGGCCTAAGCTTTCGAGGCTGAGCGTATTCAGCATAACTGTTCCGTTGCTATATTCCTACAACAT
Organism: Bacteroidales bacterium; assembly: GCA_028724885.1. GTDB lineage: Bacteria > Bacteroidota > Bacteroidia > Bacteroidales > UBA932 > Cryptobacteroides. The sequence goes on from JAQYTJ010000011.1 coordinate 91,505, forward strand.
AAAGAATGGCTATGGCTTCTCCGTCGGACCGGTCGTGGAATTCAACACGAAGAGCGTCCTGAAGGCTAAGTATAGCATCGATGGGAACAAGCAGAAGGACAAGTACAAATTCGTCCATTGCAATCCTATTACGGTGGATTTGATGGCTCAGATTAATTTAAAGCACTTCTCGCTTTATGTGAGATATTCGCCGATGGACCTGATGGACAATCAGTGGTGGCCGAAAATGCATCAGCAAGTCTCGTTCGGAGTGATGCTCTAGACTAATGAAGAAGCTGGCTAAAAAATGACCCGACCCCCGAAAGTTTTTTGTCTAACTTTCTAGGCTCGGGTCAAGTCTTTCACTTTTAGTCAGCTTACTTTTTAATTCTGAAATATCACCTTTCGATGGTGGCGTCTCGGTCCGGGCCGAGGGAAATTATGCTGATCGGCACGCCTAAGTAGCTTTCCATGAATTTAATATATTCCTCAAACTCGGTAGGAAGCTCGTTTTCGTTGCGAACGCCGGTCAGGTCTCTTTTCCACCCTTTGAATTCGGTGTAGACAGGCTCTATCGGAGCGGAGATGTCATAAGGAAGCTCCTTGGTTTCCTTTCCGTCAACATTGTAGGATGTGCAGACCTTGATGGAGTCGAAATCGTCCAGACAGTCAGACTTCATCATGATTAGGTCGGTGACTCCGTTCAGCATCACTGTGTACCTCAGGGCGACGAGGTCGAGCCAGCCGCAACGGCGAGGACGGCCTGTCACGGCGCCATATTCATGACCAATCTGGCGAAGCCTTTCGCCAGTCTCGTCGAATAACTCGGTAGGGAACGGGCCGCTGCCGACGCGAGTGCAATAAGCCTTGAATATTCCGTAGACTTTGCCGATGCGGGATGGTGCGACTCCGAGTCCGGTGCAGACCCCTCCGATGGTGGTCGAGGATGAGGTTACGAAAGGATAAGACCCGTAGTCTACGTCCAGCATGGAGCCTTGGGCACCCTCTGCAAGCATAGGCTTTGATCCAAGCCAGGAGTTGACAAAATATTCGCAATCCACCAGCCTGAACTGCTTCACGAACTCAATCGCATCCATCCATGCCGCCTCGTCCTTCGAAGGGTCGCATTCGTAGTGCAAATCATTGATCATCTGAATATGCCTGGCCTTAAGCTTCTCGAAGCGTTCTTTGAAATCAGGAGCAAGGATGTCGCCCACCCTGAGTCCGTGCCTTGCAATTTTGTCTGTGTAGGTAGGTCCGATGCCTTTGAGCGTGGAGCCGATTTTGCCTCTGCCTGCGGCAGCTTCGCTGGCTGCGTCCAGAAGACGATGCGTAGGGAGTATGAGATGAGCTTTCTTGGAGATGAGAACCGTATCTTTCGGACTTACTCCAAGTTTCTCGATCTGGCTGCATTCTTCCCGGAAAGTCACGGGATCGAAAACTACTCCGTTTCCGATTATGTTCACTGAGCCTTCTCTGAATATTCCGGAAGGGATGCTTCTTACGACAAAGCTTTTGCCGTCGAAATGAAGCGAATGGCCGGCGTTAGGGCCACCCTGGAATCTGGCTACTGCCGGATAGCGCCCAGCTAGCACATCCACAATCTTACCTTTGCCCTCGTCGCCCCATTGGAGTCCGAGGACTACATCGATTTTAGAACTCATTGTTTTCTCTATGCGTTGTTATTATTGATATTTCAAAATATGCGAAATGTCCGCAAATCATGTTCCTAGGAATATTTAGAATGGAAGATCATCGCTTGGCTCGTCGGTTGCCTGCTGCGAAGGCATTGGGCCTGCTGGTTGCTGTGGCTGTCCATAAGCCTGCTGCGAAGCTGGAGCCTGCTGTGGCTGCCCATAAGCCTGCTGCGAAGCTGGAGCCTGCTGTGGCTGTCCATAAGCCTGCTGCGAAGCTGGAGCCTGCTGTGGCTGTCCATAAGCCTGCTGCGATGGCGCTGAGTATTGAGGCGTTGGCCGGCCATACTGCGTCTGGCTTCCATACTGCTGCCCTCCTTCAGAAGCTCCTGGATTGTCGCTCTTCCTTCCCAAAAGCTGCATGCTATCCACGTAAACCTCGGTAGTATAGCGTTTATTGCCGCTCTGGTCAGTCCAGTCGCGAGTGCGCAGCTTGCCCTCAATGTACAGCTGCGTGCCCTTTTTTACATATTTCTCAGCTATGTCGGCGCTGTTCCTCCAAGCCACGATATTGTGCCACTCAGTCCGCTCCTGAGGGTTCCCGTTGCGGTCACGGTACCTTTCGGATGTTGCTAAAGTGAAATTTGCAACCTTGGCGTTAGGATTATTTTGGCCGCCACCATCAAGATAACGTATCTCAGGATCCTTCCCCACGTTACCAATCAGCATTACTTTGTTCAATGACATTTCGATCTGTTTAAATTTAGTGAATATGTCCCCCGGCATCCGAGCCGAAAGCCACACTAAATTACGGAATATTTTCCGTATTCCCTCATAAAATCGCTAGGAAAAACTTAGCAAAAACATTGCATGTCTGTAGTCAGGCACCGGCTGACTCATTGTAAATCCTTTTTGTTAATGCACGCGATAATTTGATTGCCCAATGTGCTACTCTAAAATCATCCCTTTGAATTACAAAAATAAAGATGATAAACTAATTTGAGTTTCGCAAGTAGCTAAAAAGTGGTCAAGTCCAAAATCCTGTATTAAAGAATGAATGAGATCGGTTCTCCGAGCAGCATTCGGATGCTTTCACTGCGCGAACCATTATTATGTACAAGGCACTCCAGCGTGGCATGCCATGCGAACACCCTCCATGTCATCATGGGTGTTTGCATGCACACATTAACGACAGCCACCCCAGGACCACACTACCTCGCGCGGCAAAAGCATCCAGACTGATATTCGCTCATTGGTTGCAGCATTGCAAAATAACAGCCCCGTCATCCTGACGGAAGTCAGGATCTATATTATCGAAGGCCTAGATCCTGAAACAAGTTCAGGATGACGAGGGAGGGTTGTTCAGGATGGCGTGATGGTCGGACAAAGATCCTGAAGCAAGTTCAGGATGACGGGGGAGGGTTGTTCAGGATGACGTGATGGTCGGACAAAGATCCTGAAGCGAGTTCAGGATGACGGGGGAGGGTTATTCAGGATGACGTGGTGGGTCGTTCAGTGTGACAGGGATTATAGTTAAGGATGACGTAGTGGGTCATTCGGGATGACCGGGTTCGCGATGACGGCGTTGGTCGTACAGGATGAACGTAGTGGAATTTCGCGAAGTGCTGTCGGAACATGTCCTTCCGGAGGCTCTGCAAGGAGGGGGGCGACAACGTGGCTCTTGGGAGGCCTAGGTGTAGAGACATGCCCTTCCCTACGCATTTCTGTGCAGCCTGCCTCGACAGCTTTTTGCGAGACACTTCTTCCGGAGGGTTTGAATATCCGTATGCGATTCTTTATTCGCATCGTCGACAAGATTTTGTGAAACCTTGAAGAGAGGTTGTGATTATTCACAATTGTGGGCAACGGTGACATTCATTTTAAGTGCCGAGGACACATATTCGCATTGCCAACCCCCTTTCTGTGAACTGGGTGGGTAACGCAGTCATTCATTACAAGCCAGTCGGTGGCACTATACCGTCGCCCATAAATTCACGTCCTTCTAAGCGAGGACATGGATGTATGCTTTGCGACCACAGCTTCACCGTCAGCCCCGCATTTCACGTTGACGGTAAAACGAGTTCATCCTTCTTCCGTCATCCGGGCTAGACCAGGAATCTGGGTTCGTTTATCCCCGTCATTCCGGACTCGATCCGGAATCTAGGCTTGCGAAGAACAGATCCTGAATCAAGTTCAGGATGACGGGGGAGGGTCGTTCAGGATGACGTGATGGTCGGACAAAGATCCTGAAGCAAGTTCAGGATGAACTGGGTAGGTCGTTCAGGATGACGGGGAGTATAGTTAAGGATGACGGGGTGTATTCTTAAACACAGGGTTTTGCATCTGACCCGTCCGAAGGGCATTCGACGCACGACATTTGGCGGCTTAAGTCACTTTCTATGCGAAGGAATGTGTCTTGGCTTATTAAGCCCTATGGATGAAGGACCGCATCCATATGGCTGAGCGTTTTCGTCTTAAGTACCTTGGCTTCCTTCTGTTCTTTCTTGACCTCGATCACAGGGACTCCTAGAACAGCGGAGATTTTTGCGAGAGTGCTTGTTGTGAATCCGTGACTTCCAGTCAGCCATCTCGAAATCTCGGACTCACGCTTACCCATCAACTCAGCAAATCTACGCTGAGTCATATTCCTATCTTTTAGGATATCAGAGATTCTATTTGCTATGTCAACATTCAAGCTAACTTCAGCCATCTCTTCTGTGGCAACGTTGGCAACACATTGGTCAAACATTTTATTTTGTTTCATGGCTAGTATTATATTATCAGATTCTCAATTATTTTCTTGACTTTATCGTAATTTCCATAGTCAACTTTTGCTTTTCGTGTTGCTATATAGATTGAATGCTCTATATTCCGAAGTTGCTTGACAATTTCTGACAGAACTTGATCGTCCTCGAATTTTGCGACTCTCTTTACTCCCCCATTACCGATGATTAGGATTTTGCCTGAAATTCGTATACAATACAACCGAACAGTTCCAACTTTCTTATTTCGCCTTTGTTCCACACATAAAGGAACCGCTTTAATCTTTCTTCCTTCCGGCCTGAAAAGATTTTCGCGTGTTCCACAGTCTCTGCTCATCTTAGCAACAATTGCAATTATGGCGTCAAAGTCTTTTTTCAATTGAGGCTGTTTCAATTTGCCAAAGTTTGCCATGAACTTCTCGAACTCAGTCATTTTTTCACCATCATATTTTGGCGAAAAAATACTGATCTTATCAGTCTCTATAACTAGTTCAATCTCCCCCACTTTCTTCTTTTTAGTCTACTAAGTTATCAAGTTTTTCAATAAGCGTCAAGGAAAGCTTTACTTTTTTGTTAAGTTTTATTCAAGAGACCTTCAACCGGAAGTTTGACACATTCTTGAATTAAGAATATTCGCAAATAATTGATAGACTTTTTCGTGAAAATCTTTTTTTGTCAAATTTTATTTATATATTTGTAGCTATATACGGTTATATTATATGAAACTAACCGTCAGCAAGTCTAAAAACGCCACGCTTTACTATGTCCAGAAGTCCTATAGGACGGAGTCCGGGAAGAGTTCAACAAGGACGGTGGAGCGCCTGGGGAGCATCGAGGAGGTTGAGGCAAGGTTCGGAAAGGAGAATACGATGGAAGCGGTCCAAGAATACATCAAGGGGCTGACCAAGGCAGACAAGGAGCTCCGCAGGGACGTGGCCGTAAAGTTCTCCCAGAGCGCCCTGGTCAAGAAGAACGAGCAGCGCTGCTTCAACGGCGGCTACCTGTTCCTACAGAAAGTCTACCACGAACTGGGTCTTGATAAGATTTGCAAAAAGATAGAGAAGAAGTACAAGAACGAATATGACCTGGACGACATCCTTCAAATGCTGCTCTACACGAGGGTGCTGTATCCCGGCTCCAAGCGTTCATCCCTGGAGGACGCGAAGCGCTTCATCGAGCGGCCGAAGTCAGACATCCATCAGGTCTACAGGGCGTTGTCGCTTCTGGCAAAGGAGAGCGACGACATCCAGGCGGCCGTCTACAGGAACAGCCTGAAGCTGGGCAAGCGCAGCGACTCGGTCATCTACTACGACTGCACCAACTACTACTTCGAGAGCGAGGAGGAAAGCGGCCTGCGCCAGTACGGGCGCTCCAAGGAGAGCCGTCCCAATCCCATCGTCCAGATGGGACTCTTCACCGACAAGGACGGCATCCCGCTCGCGTTCTGCGTCAATCCCGGCAACACGGCGGAAACGACGACGCTCAAGCCGCCGGAAGACAAGCTCCGCGAGAAGTTCGGCATATCGAAAGTGGTCGTATGCACGGACGGAGGGCCCGCCTCATATGAGAACAGGCTGAATGACCACGTCGGGGAGAGAGCCTTCATCACCGTGCAGTCGCTGAAGAAACTCGAGGGACACCTTCAGGACTGGGCCATGCAGACCACGGGATGGAGACTTGTCGACTTCAAGGGAAAGAACGGCCCGGAACTGTCAGAAAAAGAATATGACCTGACGCAGCTGGACCCGGAGACGCATGCTGACGACCTCTTCTGCCGCGAGCGATGGATAAAGACGACGCTCAGCAAGACCGGCGAGGAACTGTCACAGAGGCTCATCGTCACCTTCTCGTTCAAGTACCGCGACTACCTGCGGCACACGCGCGGGAAGCAGACCGCGAGAGCAGAGAGCATCATCAAGCGCGGGGCGGCCGGCAAGCTCGGCAAAGGGCAGAACGACCCAAAATGCTTCATCAAGTGCGAATCCTGCACCATTGACGGAGAACCAGCCCAATACAACAGCTACTCGCTCAATCAGGAGATGATAGACCAGGAGGCGCGCTTCGACGGCTTCTACGGCATCTGCACCGACCTTGATGACATCGCCCCAGAAATCATCAAGGTGAACGGCGGGCGCTGGATCATAGAAGACTGCTTCCGCATCACGAAGACCGACTTCGAGGCAAGGCCGGTATTCCTACAGAGGGACGACCGCATCAAGGCTCACTTCCTCACCTGCTTCCTGGCTCTCATCCTGTACAAGTACCTCGCGAAGAAGATCAACCGCGGAGGACAGCGCTTCTCTCCCGATGAGATAATCGGCACTCTTCAGGACATGAACTTCCTCGCCGTGAACGGAGAAGGCTATGTCCCCACATATACACGGACGGACGTCACCAACAACCTGCATGGCTCCGCCGGCTTCAGGACGGATACGCAGATCGTCTCAAAACAGAGAATGAAGGCCATCATTGCAGAATCTAAAAAATCTACGAAAAAGGACCAAAAGGAGTCTGTATAGCTACAAAGTTCCAGAACGCAAGAGTCCCCAAATCGCCATTTCAGCGGTCTGGGGACTTGATCTCTCAAAAGCAATGTGTCAAAGATGAGAAATCCAGGGCAATGAGACTGTCTGCGCACACATCTAAAAACAGGGGCATCAAATTCAGATGTCCCTGTTTTTAATATTTTAACGGAATTATTCCGAAACGACTTCTACCTTCAGAGCAGCTTTAACCTGCTTGTAGCACTTCACTGCAGCCTCATACTCTCCGAGATGCTTGATGTCATCCGGAAGGGTGATATTCTTCTTGTCAACCTCAATCCCGACGCTTTTAAGAGCTTCTTCAATTTGAGCGGAGGTAACAGACCCATAAATCTTTCCATTCTCGCTGACTTTCACGGCAACCTTAATAGGCATTGCCTCGATCTTGGCTGCGAGAGCCTCAGCATCAGCCACGAGCTTAGCCTCTTTGTGAGCCCTCTGGCGAAGCGTCTCCTCATGCTGCTTCAGAGCAGATGGAGTCGCAGAAATTGCAATTCCCTGAGGAATAAGATAATTCAGAGCGTATCCCGCCCTCACTTCAACCACTTCCCCGGCCTCGCCAAGGTTAGCGACTTCTTTCTTCAATATTATTTTCATGTCTGCACTCTCCTAATTATTTAAGAAGGTCAGTAACGTAAGGCAGCAATGCAAGGCTACGAGCCCTCTTGACTGCCTGAGCAACTTTCCTCTGAAACTTGAGTGAAGTTCCGGTGATACGGCGAGGAAGAATCTTGCCTTGCTCGTTCAGGAACTTCTTGAGAAACTCAGGGTCTTTATAATCAACATATTTGATTCCTGCCCTCTTGAAGCGGCAGTATTTCTTTTTCCTAACCTCTACTATCGGAGGATTAAGATAGCGGATGTTTCCGTTTTGTGAATCATTCTGTGCCATATTCTTTGCCTCCTCGAATTAGTTGTTTTCTTCTGTGTTTTCCTCGGATGCATCTTCAACTTCTACATCCTCCTCGTCTGAGATAGGCTCCTCTACTGCCAGCTCATTCTCTTTCGAAGCCGGGGCAGTCTTTGGCTTAGCCAGATTCTCTCTTCTATGCTCTGCATAGGCAACAGCATGCTTATCCAGAGATACCGTCAAGAATCTTATGATTCTTTCATCACGGTGATACTGTGTCTCGAGGGTCTTGATAAATTCAGGATCTGCCTCGAACTGAATTAGATAGTAGAATCCTGAGGTCTTGTGCTGGATAGTATATGCCAGCTGACGAAGCCCCCAGTCCTCTTCGTACACCACGTTGCCTCCATTGTCCTTGATAAGGCTGATGTACTTTGCAACCGCTTCCTTCATCTGCTGATCAGACAAAACGGGAGTCGCTATGAAAACGGTTTCGTACTGTTTTAACATTTTGTAATTATTTAATTAATAGATAAATGCAATCCTTTTCTGGACGTATGCCAACCGAAAAGGATTGCAAATATAGGTAAATATTTAATAATTGCCAAACAGACTTAGAAGTTTGACACTAGCATAGATACAGCGCAGGGAATGCAGCAGGTATGAAATGTGGTATGGCCGGTGATTGGAGCATTACATAAAAAAGCCGCTCGCGGTTAAACGAGCGGCCCATATGATGGTTTGTTCGCTATTTCTTAGGAACGTTCTCAAGAAGTGCAGTGACGAACTTCCAGGCCCTCTCGACGGAAGCGATTTCCACCCTCTCGTCCGGAGAATGCGGATGCACGATTGTAGGCCCGATGGAGACCATCTCCCAGTTAGGATACTTGGCACCCATGATAGCACACTCCAGACCACCGTGCGTGGCCGTTATTTTAAGGTCCTTCTTGAAGAGCGTCTTATATGTATCTTCAAGAACCTTGATCATAGGAGTACCAAGCTTAGGAGTCCAGCCGCTATATGCGCCTGAAGTAGAATACTTGGCACCTGCCAGTTCAAACACGTAGCGGATAGAATCCGAATATGCCATCTTAGCGGTGTCGATAGAGCTGCGAGTAAGCGAATATACCTTCAGATGCCCCTTATCTGTCCTTATCATAGCCATATTCGTGGAAGTTTCCGGCAGGCCAGGCAGTGTGTCGCTCATCCTCTTCACGCCATGAGGACATGCGAGGATAGCCTTAACTGCTGCCAGAATCGTCTTCGGGCTAATATAGCGAGCTGCGGGCTTAGGAGTCTTGTCGTAGAGCATCACAACGTCCGGATCTGAGTATTGGTACTCGAACTTAATTTCCTCGAATATTTTCTCAGCCAGAGCCTTAACATTACGAGTCTCTGCGGCAGGAACAAGAATGTATGCCTCGGCCTCGAAAGGAATAGCATTGCGCAAAGAGCCGCCAGTGATGGAAGCGACCTTAATGCCATATTCACCGATAAGGGCTATTAATACCCTACAAAGGACTTTGTTGGCGTTTGCCCGGCAAAGAGCGATGTCCATTCCAGAGTGGCCGCCCTTCATGCCTTTTACCGTCAATTTGTAGCCTGTGAACCCGTCAGGAGTCTTGTAAGTCCTGTAAGCGAAGTCAGCGATGCCATCGATGCCGCCTGCGCAGCCAGTGCAGAGTTCTCCTTCCTCTTCAGAGTCAAGGTTTAACAATATGTCACCTTTCAGCACTCCTGGCTTCAGAGCATTCGCTCCTGTCATTCCGGTTTCCTCGTCATACGTTATGAGAGCCTCCAGAGGTCCATGCTTAAGTGTTTTATCCTGAAGGACGGACATGGCTATTGCCACCCCTATTCCATCATCGGCTCCGAGAGTGGTGCCTTTCGCACCAACCCACTCGCCCTTGATCTCAGTCTCGATTGGATCCTTGAGAAAATCGTGCTTCGTGTCTGCTGTTTTCTGCGGCACCATATCCATGTGAGCCTGCATTATTATGCCTTTGCGATCTTCGAACCCCTTTGTAGCAGGGGCTGAGAAGATGATGTTGCCGGTGTCGTCGCGCTTCACGTCAACGCCGTTTTTCTTTCCCCATTCGAGAAGATATTCCTGAACTTTGGCCTCGTGCTTCGATGGACGAGGGATACGTGTGAGACCGTAGAAGTTCTCCCAAACGGTCTTCGGTTGTAAATCTTTAATAGTCATTTTATTAGTATTAATTAAAAGGTTATTTTCCTATCGGGTAATAACTTACTGTTCCAAGCTGGTAAACAGGAATTCTGTCTTGAAGCAGCAAGGACACTCCGTCTGAAAGCTTTACAGTACATATTGCAGGTATACGATATATGACAGTAGTTCCCTTGGCCCCAGAGGCCTTTCCCTGAGAAGCTGATACAGTATGTGGCACAAGCTCAAGTAGATATGGCTTGCCAGACATGTTATCGGCTGAAACCACTCCGTCCGTGTCAGAAACCCTGAATGCAACATAGGTCTGGGTCTTCTGATCTCTCACCGGAACCACATCGCATTTAATCTTCTGAGTCTGAAGATCGCTGTAACCGATGAACATGGACATGTATTCTTTCTCTAGAGCCGAGATTTCCGAGAGAGCAGCCCCCATTGCCTCGCCGCTGTAGGTAGCATCAGTGTCACCGGTCACGATCTGAACCCTCTTCTTCCGAAGATTGAATATCATGTCGGCGGCTTCCTGTGCCCTCTGCTCAAGGGATTTCTGCACCACCATGTTCTGCTGCACGGCAACTCTGTTGAAAGATTCCTCCCCTTTCACGCCACGATAAAGCAAGGTTGCCTCTGACGTGAGATTGGAGCTGACCCCTTTATCCGTGAAATCAGCCCCAGATTCGGAGGCGAACCTGAACTCTGAGCCTTTCCCGGAACGTCCATCCGAAACAGCGATAAGGCCTTGCGCAGACAGAGCCACCAATGAAGCGGCATCTTTGCCTGCATTCACATAGAACCTCTGGGTCTGGTCGGCCTCTATGTACGGAGTCATCTTGATATTGCTGATATGAGTAGTGGTTTCATTGGCCTCGCGAGCCTGAACTCCGAGGTATTTCTGGGCATATTTTGCATACGGTCCAGCATAAAAATGCTCTATGACCGCCTCTACCTCAAGCGATATAGAGGTCTGCGGCAGAGCATAGGACATGGTTCCTGGCTGATCCTGGGCTAATAGTCCAAGAGCCGGGGAAAAAGTCAGCGCAAGGCAGAAACCTGCCAAAGTCTTAAAATTCTTCATATTTATTAATATAATATATTCATTATTTCCATCTTTTATGGCTCCAAAGATAGTTCCAAGGCACCTCATTCAAATCTCGCTCCAGCAGCGAGAAGAACTCCTGATTTATCTGCTGAGGCGTCATTACTGAAGCATCAGCGCAAATCGGAGTCAGCCGCATCTCGTAATGTCCCCTTGCCACAGGCTTTATATTCATGTAAAGCACATCCATCCCAAACTTATGCGCCATCGATGCTGCCGCCTCCATCGCATTCGTCTCCTGATGCATGAAAGTTATCCTGTCGCGATTCCTGGCGATTTTATAAGGGTACTGGTCATTCAGGAAAATGTAAATCTTTCTGTCATTCCTATGCTCAATCACATAGCGCATCACCTCCCCTGAACCGAGATAACCCTTGTAGCCTTGCCTAAGCACGGGGGCGCAGCGATTCTTTCTCATTACCTCGTTCCAGACTTTATTCTCAAGCGGTTTGTAAACTACCACGACATCGTCTATCATGTAATGCCTCTCAGGACGAGGGTCGTATTCATATATGCCCCCAAGCAACTCCCAGTTCCCGCAGTGAGAATTCATTATCAGCACCCCATGCGAATTCTCCAAGGCTTTATCAAGTACATCCGGATTGGTCATGGTCATTATTTCCTGCTTGCGAAGCCTCTCGGGATTCCGACACCCTCCGAACCAGACCGTTTCCACAATAATATTGGCGAAGTGCTTGTAGAACTTGTCGGCTATAACTGAAAGTTCTTTGTATTTCTTATCTGGGAATGATCGGGAAAGGTTGATCACCACTTCATTCCTGCGATAATGTACTATGTCTTTCATTATCCACGCTATGCATCCAGCGCACGCATAATGGAATCCTAATGGTAAAGATGCCAATGCTCTCATCAAGCCCCCAAGTATTATTTCAGTAAATTTTCTCACGATAATTGCACATATCATCACAAATATAAAAAATCGGAATGAAAAACATAAAGATTTGGTAGCAAACGAGAGAATTTATAAATTAGGCGAAATATTTATTGAGTCACAAATTTCTATTCAATATGTTTAAAGGACACCCTAAAGGGCTTATCGCGGCAGCCTTAAGTAATATGGGAGAGCGCTTTGGCTACTATATTATGAACGCCGTTCTTCTCCTCTTTCTCTGCTCCAAGTTCGGCTTGGACGAGGGAACAGCCGGAGTCATCTATTCTGTTTTCTATGCGGCAATCTACGTGCTCAGCCTTGTCGGAGGATTGATAGCTGACCACAAGCAGAATTACAAAGGCACTATTCAGTGGGGCCTTATAGTAATGGCAATGGGATACGTGCTGATAGCGATCCCAATCGTGGCTTCGCAAAGCAATCATTCATGGCTTCTAGCATTCACCTGTCTATCTCTGGCACTCATCGCTTTCGGGAATGGCCTGTTTAAAGGCAATCTGCAAGCAATCGTTGGGCAGATGTATGACAACTTGGAGGCAGAGGCTGCGAAGAAAGGTCCAGATGCGCTTAGGGTCGCTAAGAGCAAAAGGGATTCCGGATTCCAGATTTTCTACGTATTCATAAACGTCGGAGGCTTGATCGCCCCATTCGTAGCCCCTCTGCTTCGTCAATGGTGGCTTGGAGTCAAGGGCATGGTGTACAATGCTTCTTTACCAGCCCTTTGTCATCAGTATATCAACAACCCTGACGGAATGAACGTCCAGAACCTCACCAACCTCACTGACCTGATGAACCATGTGAATGCGGGCGGACTGGATGTCAGCAATCTGGGAGCGGCTTGCAGCAGTTATCTGGAAGTGTTCAACACCGGCGTACATTACAGCTTCTTCGCTTCTGTGGCGGCGATGTTCATTTCCCTCATCGTATTCCTAGCTACCAAATCCAAATTCCCTACTCCTAGCAAGAAGTCATCTGCCGAAAGACAAAGCTACACGCCGGAGGAAGCCAAAGAGATGGCCAAAGAAATCAAGCAGCGCATGATGGCTTTGTTCGCCGTGCTAGGTGTCTGCATATTCTTCTGGTTCTCATTCCATCAGAACGGCCAATCGCTTTCTGTTTACGCCAGGGACTATGTTAACACGACAAAAGTAGCGCCTGAGATTTGGCAGGCAGTGAACCCGTTCTTCGTGATAGTGCTTACCCCTATAATAATGCTCATCTTCGGAGGGCTGGCAAAGAGGGGCAAAGAGATATCCACGCCTAAAAAAATCGTCATAGGAATGTTCATCACGGCTTGCGCCTACATATTCTTGACAGCTCTCAGTGCCGTGAAGGGCCTTCCTGGCGGAGAAATTTTCCGTTCGCTGCCGGTTGCCAATCAGGATGCTATGAAGAGCGAGTGGTGGGTGCTAATCGTCACATATTTCTTCCTTACGGTAGCGGAACTATTCATATCGCCTCTTGGATTATCATTCGTCTCCAAGATAGCGCCGAAGAATCTGCAAGGCATCTGCCAAGGATTGTGGCTCAGCGCCACTGCCTGTGGCAACCTTCTGATCTGGATTGGGCCAGTGATGCTTAACAAGATGCCGAAGCTTTGGATGTGCTGGGCAGTGTTCATGGTAGTATGCCTGCTCGCAATGGGCGTGATGTGGGGCATGGTCAGCTGGCTGGAACGCATCATCAACCAGCCTGTGCATGAAACCGCAAAGACTGCGGAGGCACAAAAAGCGTAGCACATGACCGACGAAACGAGACAGCAGCTTCTGGAATGGGCTGAGACATACAACGACCCACGCTATTTCCAAGAAGATCCTATAGCTTTCCCGACCCGATTCGCCTCAGCGATGAAGGTCGGGAAAGCCTGCCTGCAAGATGTAGAGGTGGCAGCGATCTTCGCCGCTCATTTCGCTTGGGGCAGGAGAGCAATGATTGTAAGGGATTGCGGAAGGTTATTCGACGAGATGGAATGGAAGCCTTACGATTATGTGATGCACGGAGGCTGGAGATGCGACGATAACAGCATCCACAGGACAGTGAAATGGAGCGAAATAGCAGCAATCTGCTCCCGTCTGCGTGAAGCATACCTTCGCAGCGAAAGCCTTGAACCAATGAATCAGGCGCAGATGAGGACATTGATTTTCGGCCAGAAAGACGATCCTAAGGCTCCGAATAAAAAAATCAACATGATGAGGCGATGGATGGTGCGTCGCGATGGGAAAGTAGATTTAGGAATATGGAAAAGAACAGATCCGGCCTCGCTGCTGATTCCCCTGGACGTACACGTTTATGAAGTGGCAGTGGCTCTCGGACTTACTTCCAGGAAGCAGAAGGACATCGTAACGGTGATGGAAATCACGGATGCATTTGCTGACATATTTCCCGGAGACCCTTGCAAAGGGGATTTTTCGCTCTTTGGTTATGGGGTGACTCATCCTAAAGAGAAAAAATAGGAACAATGCCAAGGCTCTACATCATATCGGGCTGCAATGGCTCTGGAAAGACTACAGCATCTTACTCGATGCTGCCAGGCATCTTCGAATGCACTCAGTTCGTGAATTCGGATGAGTTTGCGAAGAGCCTCTCACCCTTCAGTCCAGAGAAAGCTTCGATTGGGGCCAGCCGCTACATGCTTCTGAAAATTCGTTATCTCTTCTCGAAGAAGAAGGATTTCTGCATCGAAACGACTTTAGCCACAAGGTCGCTGCTAAAGATGATAAAGGAAGCACAGGAACATGGCTATTACGTTACACTGCTTTTTTTCTGGCTCAACTCCCCAGACTTGGCAGTTAAGAGAGTCAAGGCCAGAGTGCAAGCAGGAGGGCACAACATTGACGAGTACACCATCAGAAGACGTTATTACGTGGGCCAGTACTATCTATTCAAAGACTACATGCCTCTTTGCGACCACTGGATGCTTGCAGACAATTCCAAGACGCCTTACACGATGATAGCCGAAGGCGGTGACGACAACATCAAGATCTACGACAAGCGCAAATACGATAAGATTCTGAAAATGAACGAGGAATACGTAAGGGGTAAAGAGGGATGCAGGAATGAGAACGAAGATGAACACTGAATATTATCTTTCAGAATTCGACGCATCGAAAGAAAACTTGGAAAAGCTGGCTTCCGAAGCCATTAGGCATGGCGGAGACTGGTGCGATTTATTTTTCGAGAACACAGTCAACGGGAACATCGTCTTAAGGGACGGAATAGTCTCCGACGGAGGCTTCAACGTTGATTACGGAGTCGGAATCAGGGTACTGAATGGCGAAAAAACCGGTTACGCATATTCTGAGAGCACAGACATGAAATCTATGGCAGCAGCCACGCATGCTGCTTCTGCAATTGCGGCAGGCTCTGCGAATATACCGCCTGTCAATGCTGGCTCTATGAATATATTGCCGCACGGAGATCGTTACCAAATGCTGAAAGATTGGCATCTGGGAGAATGCAAAATATTCTTGGAAAGACTTCAAGACAAAATATTCGCAAAAGATTCAAGAATAGTCAAGGTGCTGGCGGGGGTCTTTTATACTATCACTGACGTTCTCATGTACAATTCTATTGGGGAAATAGCTTACGACACAAGGCCTTACGGCACAGCATACGCATCCGCAGTGTTCACGCAGGATGGGAAACTGGAGATGAAGAGCGTCAGCAGAAGCTATATGAAAGGCGGGGAAATGCTCTCAGAAGCACTTGCGGACGAAATCGCCGCCGAGGTCGTGAAAGGGATCGACGACCGATTCGCCGCAAAGCGCCCGAAAGGCGGGCAGATGCCTGTCGTGATGGGCGCCGGAGCCTCAGGGATATTGCTCCACGAGGCAATGGGGCATGCCTTTGAAGCGGATTTTAACCGAAAAGGCCAATCGATTTTCAGCGACAAGATGGGGCAGAAAATCTGCGATAGCCACATTACCATAGTGGACGATGGAACCATTCCTGGCAACCGCGGGGCGGTGAATATAGATGATGAGGGAGTTAGAGGCCAGCGCACGCAGATGGTGACAAACGGAGTTCTGACTTCTTATCTTCACGACAGGATAAGCGCAAAATATTACGGAACTGAGCCGACAGGGAACGGCAGGCGCGAAGGCTTCCGCTTCAATCCGATTCCTCGAATGAGGACGACCTACATGGAAAGCGGAAATGCCCGCAAGGAGGAAATCATAGCATCCGTGAAGAATGGCATTTACGTGGACGAGTTCACGAACGGTCAGGTAAAGATTGGCGAGGGAGATTTCACGTTCTTCGTAAATAGTGGCTATCTTATTGAGAATGGCAAGTTTACGCAGCCAGTCAAAGACATAAACGTGATTGGGAACGGGCCTAAGGCTCTTGCTGACATTATAGCAGTTGGGAATGACCTGAAGATAGATGAGGGTTCATGGACTTGTGGGAAAGGCCAGAGCTGCCCTGTATCATGCGGCATCCCAACGGTGCTGATCAAGAATTTAACCGTGGGAGGCGAATGAAATGATTGACGAAAAGTTATTGCTGACAGCAGAAGAAATGGGATTTGCAGAGAGATGCTTGGAGAAAGCTATCGAATATGGCGCACAGAAAGCCAGGGCATCAGTCGCCAAAAGCGTTTCAGACGAGTTCAAGACACTGAACGGCAAGCTTGATAGCGTCACTCACTGCCTCGACAGGGGACTATCACTGAATGTTTTCGTAGACGGACGATATGGGACTTTCACTACGAACAGGCTGGATGCTGCCAAGCTGGACAAGTTCGTAAAAGAGTCCATCTGGGCTGCGAGGCTGCTTGCGGAGGACAGGTGTAACGACCTCCCAGATCCTTCCAGGACTGCCAAAGATGCCATCAATGGCGATGAATTGGGACTTTGCGACAATGAATATGCTGCCATCATGCCAGAGCAGCGAAAGAAAACGGCTCTGGAATCCTCCGTATTCAATGTGTATAAAGACAAGTCCTTGATTTCGGAGGAGGGGGAATACTCTGACTCCGTGAGCGACAGGCTCGTTCTCGATACTCAGGGGCTCCGTGCGCGGCAGTCGGAAACCAGCTTCAGCTATGGATGCGAATCGACCATAAAAGATGCGGCAGGAGGCAAGATCAGCGGCTACTGGTGGGACCGATCTTCCAAACTGAATGATTTGGATTTTAGGAATATATCGCATAAGGCATATTCATTAGCGATGGCTAAGGCAGGTCCGAAAAGCGTCAAAGGCGGGAAATATAATATCGTCGTTGACCCTAACTGTGCCTCGACCCTTCTGACTCCCCTCCTGAGCGCCTTGAACGCATATTCAATCAGTCAGAAAAGATCTTTCCTAATCGATTCGCTCAATAAGGGGGTATTCTGCGAGGGTCTCTGCGTGATTGATGACCCTCGTAGGAAAGGGGAGAACGGCTCCAGGCTTTTCGATGCTGAAGGGGTTTCTGCAGTCAAGGTTCCCATCATTGAAAATGGCTTCGTGAAGGAATATTTCGTCAGCACTTACATGGCGAACAAGCTTGGCATCGCTCCTACCATCAGCACCCCTTCAAGGCCGCTGCTGTTGCCGCATAATGTAAATGGTGGCAGGGATGCCATCATGGAATATATTGGCGAAGGACTCCTTATAACTGGCTTCAATGGGGGCAATAGCAACCCTTCCACCGGGGCATTTTCGTTCGGAATAGAAGGCTTCCTATTCCGAAACGGAAAAATCGTTCATCCGATCAGGGAAGTGCTTCTGACCGGGAATTTCCTGGATTTATGGAATAATCTAGAAGCGGCAGGAAATGATTCCAGGCGATGTATGTCAAAACTTATTCCTACCTTAGCATTTTCAAACGCAGACATTAGCGCATAATATATCATGAAAGTAGACAAAAACAAAGTCGTCAAGCTCGCCTACGAACTGCTGGTTGACGGACAAGTTGCTGACAAAGCCACGCAAGATCGTCCATTGGATTACATACACGGAACGCACATGCTGCTCCCGAAATTCGAGAGCGAAGTTGCAGGTAAAGAACCTGGGGATGCGTTCGAATTCACGCTGACACCTGCTGAAGGTTATGGAGAGGTGGATCAAACTCAGATAATAAACCTTCCAAAAACGGCCTTCATGGTGGATGGAAAACTGATGGAGGAGTTTCTCGTGGTCGGCCATATGGTTCCTATGATGAGCCAGGATGGCAGAGTGGTCCAGGGAATCGTACGCGAAGTGTCGGACGACTCAGTGAAGATGGACTTCAATCATCCTATGGCCGGTAAGACCTTGAATTTCAAGGGGAACATCGTGGATGTCAGGGATGCGACCGAGAAAGAGCTGACGGAAGGGCTACATGGCGAGTTCTTGCCTCAAGAAGAGCATCATCACTGCAAGCACCATGGCGATAGCGAGTGCTGTCATGGTGAAGTACACAAGGATGGCGGGTGCTGCCATGGCGAAGGACACAAGGATGGCGAGTGCTGCCATGGCGAAGGACACAAGGACGGCGAGTGCTGTCATGGAGAAGGACATTGCAAAGACAAAGAGTAAAACGGAATGCGGACTGCCGTCGTCATATTGAATTGGAACACTGCCGATTATCTGCGGCGATTCATACCTCCCCTTCTAGCCTCGCTGCCAGAAGGAGCCGAGGTAGTAGTCGCCGACAGCGCTTCGACTGATGAGTCCATGAAAGTGATGGACGAGCAGTTCCCTTCTGTAAGGCAGATCCGCCTGGATAAGAATTACGGATTCACCGGTGGCTACAACAGGGCTTTCAAGAAACTTCAGGATGTTCATGACATTGAATATTTCATATTGATGAACACCGACATCGAAGTTCCTGCCGGCTGGCTGGAGCCGCTCATAGAGTGGATGGATGCCCATCCTGACTGCGCCGCATGTGCCCCGAAACTACATTCGTGGTACAAACGGGACACTTTCGATTATGCCGGCGCAGCTGGTGGAATGCTAGATCATTTCGGCTATCCATTCTGCCGTGGCCGGGTGCTGAAGAAGGTGGAGAAAGATTCTGGTCAGTATGATTCGACCCATGACGTTTTCTGGGCAACGGGAGCCTGCCTGGTGATGCGGAAGTCAGCATATTCAGAAATGGGAGGTCTGGACGACAGGTTTTTCGCTCACATGGAAGAAATTGACCTTTGCTGGAGGCTCCAGCTAGAAGGCATGAAAATCTGCATCGTGCCGTCATCGGTGGTGTACCATCTTGGCGGTGGCACTTTGCCGCAGGACTCTCCGTGGAAGTTAAAGCTCAATTTCCGCAATGACCTGCTGATGCTGGAAAACAATGCAGCTAAGACATATTCATTGGAAAATATGGCATATGGGCTTTCTCCGCAGAAAGCGGCATCCAAAGCCGTTCGTAAAGCGCGGAGGCTCATATTCATAAGAAAGTGTCTCGATGGCTGCTCTGCTGCCGTTTATCTGCTGACCGGGAAAATTGCATATTTCAAAGCAGTCCTTCATGCGCACAAAGAGTTCAAGCAGCTTAGGTGCGGCATTGAACTTGCTGGCATAGAAAGATTTGCAGAAAACCACCAAGGCATCCCAGCCCCACGGCTATTCCGCAGATGGATTGTCCCCCTAGCGATGCTGAAAGGTAATGGTATTTTTGAATATTTAAGGAAAACGTTATGAAAATCGTCATCGACGGCGCTGGCGAAGTCGGCTCCCATCTCGCAAAAATGCTTAGCCAAGAGGCAAACGACATCACTGTGATTGACAGCGATTCTGCAAGGCTAGAGAAAATCAATTCGGAAGCCGACGTGATTACGTTCCAAGGTCAGCCCTCTTCCATAAAAGTGATGAAAGAGGCACAGGTTCATAGGGCGGACCTGTTCATTTCAGTGGTGCCTAACGTCCCTCAAGACGTAAACATAGTAAGTGCCCTGATTGCCAGGAATCTCGGTGCAAAGAAAGTCACGGCAAGAATCGATGACGAAGAGTTTTTATCTCCCGAAAACAAGCTGTTGTTCAAGCAGATGGGCATAGAACTCATGTTTCATCCCGAGAAGCTGGCCGCAGACGAGATCGTGGATATGCTCAAGCACTCACAGGCCACCGACGCAATGGATCTTGGGCATGGGAAGCTCCAGATTGAAGTGTTCAAGATAGAAGAGGACTCCCCTCTCCTGGACCTGAAGCTTGCAGATTTCGCTGCCGTAGCGGCCACATCTGGTTTACAGTTCAGAGTCATCTCCGTATCTAGGAACGGGAAGACGATAATGCCAAAGCCTGACACGAAATTCATGTACAACGACAGGGTTTTCATCATCTCCACCCGCGAGGGAATGATGCCGATGATGAAATACCTAGGGAAGAACACGCTGGAGATAAATTCAGTGATGATAATAGGAGGATCGCAAATTGCTGAACTTGTCGCTGCTCAGCTTTCGAGGAAACTGGAAAGCGTGAAAATCATCGTCAAGGACATGGATAGGGCGACTGAACTTTCAGAGAAGCTGGATGACAACGTGATCGTCATCAACGGTGATGACAAGAACACCGATTTGCTGCTTGAAGAGGGCATCAAGGATATGGATGCCTTCGTGGCGCTCACTCAGAATGACGAGGCGAATATTCTGTCTTGTGTGGTTGCCAAGAAGTTTGGTGTCGAGAGAGCCATTGCCGAAGTCGAGAATAATGAATATGTCAGATTGGCTGAGGAGATGGGGGTGGACACTGTGATAAATAAGAAGCTTATTACAGCTGGCAGGCTGTTCAAATACACTCTGAGCGGGAAGGCTCGCCTAGTGAAATATATGAGCGGAACCGAGGCTGAGGTCCTTGAATATAACGTCGCGCCTGACAGTGCCATAACCAAAGCTCCGCTGAAAGACCTAGGCTTCCCTCGCGATGCCATCATAGGCGGAGTCATTCGTGGAGCCGAATCCCTGATTGCCGTCGGCGACACTATCATCCAGCCATATGACCGCGTAGCCGTATTCGCTCTCCCCTCCGCCGTCAAAGAAGTAGACAAGTTTTTCAAATAGCTCTCGAACCCATATTCGAGGAGGATAAATGCCGAGCAGTCAACGAACATTCTGGAAATAACTGAGCCAACCGGCTGTATTCTTGTGAATATTTCGTAATTTTACAGCAAAAGAATTGAGGTATGGCAGACAATCAGTTTGATAAGTATCAGAGGAATTATTCCGACAATCAGTTCTGGGAGAAGATCAGGAATGTGGCTAAGAGCGCAGGAGTGAAAGTTGTCTATGCGGCTCTTCTGCTTTACTATGTGCTGAAGAACCCTGCCACCCCGAAGGCAGACAGGCTGAAGATCCTCGGTGCACTAGGCTACTTGATACTTCCGGTGGACTTGATTCCCGATTTCATACCTGCGGTAGGCTTCACAGACGACTTAGCCGCATTGATTTGGGGGATATATTCCGTTTCTAAGAATATAACTCCTGAAGTTAAGCTACAGGCAAAAGAGAAGCTGGGCACATGGTTCAAAGAATATAGCGAAGCCGACCTTGAAGGGCTGCTATGATTATCTAATTGCTCGCATCATATAAGAATTTCTTATGCCCAGCTACCTCCAGATAGAGAATATTTCCAAATCATACGGGCCGAAAGTTCTCTTCGACCACATAGCATTCAATATCAACGAAGGCGACAAGATTGCGCTAATCGCTCCTAATGGCACTGGAAAGACCAGCCTTCTGCGCATAATCGCTGGCAAGGACAGTTCCGATTCTGGAGGGAAAGTGCTGTTTCTCAAGGATATAAGAATAGCTTTCTTGGAACAGGAATATTTGTTCGACCCAGAACTCACTGTCATTGAGCAGGTTCACAAGGATTCACTGAAATGGACAGAACATTTGTCGCCAGAACATCTTTCCGAATATGAGATAAGAATCAACAAGCTGGTGACTTCTTTTCATCTGGATCCATCGCTTAAGATGAAAGACCTTTCTGGCGGCGAAGTAAAAAGGGTTGCGCTGGTGGTCATGCTGGCCTCTGAGGGCGA
The DNA here is from genome assembly GCA_028724885.1 of Bacteroidales bacterium. Classification (GTDB taxonomy): domain Bacteria; phylum Bacteroidota; class Bacteroidia; order Bacteroidales; family UBA932; genus Cryptobacteroides. Next base: position 113,410 of record JAQYTJ010000011.1, read on the forward strand.
TTTCTATGTGATGGACGAACCCACTAATCACCTGGACATAGATGCGATAGAGTTTTTAGAGGACTACCTCACCCATGCCAGATGCACTCTGCTGATGGTCACTCACGATCGGTATTTCTTGGACAGCGTGGCGAACATCGTTATGGAGCTTGATCACGGCCAAGTCTACATCTACAAGGGCAATTACGAGAACTACCTAGAGAAGCGCCAGGAAAGAATCGACAACTACAATGCCGAGACTGACAAGATACGGAACGTTCTGCGCCGAGAGCTGGAGTGGATGCAGTCATCCCCTTGCGCCCGCACTGGAAAGGCCAAATACCGCAAGAACGCATTTTACGAATTGAAAGATAGAGCCGAGCAAGTCTATCGAACTAATCAGATGGATCTGAGCGAGATGGGTGGAGCTTCGAGACTGGGCACGAAGATCATCAACTGCAAGGACGTGAGCTTCTTCTACGGTGGCAAATGCTACCTAGGCCACTTTTCTTACAATTTTCAGCGGTGCGAAAAAGTTGGGATAGTGGGCGGCAACGGTGTAGGCAAATCCACTTTCGTGAATATATTGCTGAACAATCTGGATCCTGCTGACGCCGGCACCCTCACTGGTACAATAGAGAGAGGAGAATCCTTGAAAATAGGCTATTACAAACAGACCGGTATGTCCTTCGATGAGGACCAGACGGTACTGGAGACGGTGAACGACACTCACCTGCTGGGCCAATTCCTCTTTCCTCACGACATGCTGAATAACCGTGTCGGCTCGCTCTCGGGAGGAGAACGAAGACGGCTATACCTGCTCACAATTCTCATGAAGCAGCCGAATCTGCTGGTGATGGACGAACCGACCAACGACTTGGACATAGTGACGATCAATATATTGGAGGAATATCTCAAAGACTTCAAGGGTTCGCTGATTATAGTATCCCACGACAGGCATTTTCTAGACAGGCTGGTCGACCATCTCTTCGTGTTCTGTGGGGATGGAGTAGTGAAAGATTTCATCGGGAGCTACAGCCAGTACAACCAGTACCTGAAAGATTACAAGGCTGCACAGAGGGCACAGGCCCGCGAGGCGGCTCGTTCAATTGCCAGTTCAAAAATCGGAGGAGCGTCTAAATCCGGTGATGCGAACGAGGCCGATAGAGGCAACGCTCCTAAGAAAAAACGCCTCTCCTACAAAGAGCAGAAAGAGTTGGAGCAGCTGGAGAAAGACATTGCCTCACTTACTACAGAGAAAACAGAGCTGGAAGCCAAGCTGAACGGCTCTCTCACTGATTACGAAGAGATACAGAAAGCCACTTCTCGCTTCGGCGAAGTCTCAGCTGAACTTGATGCCAAGGAAACTCGCTGGCTGGAATTATCGATCTAAAGGAAATCTTTGTGTTTCAGCTACGATAGGTATGGGCGAATTTGTCGAAAAAAGGAAAAGTATTTACATTTGTAAGATTGTCAGCTTAGGAAAACACATGAAAAGTGTCCTAAAGAAAATATGGTTCCCGTTAGCAGTGGTATGCTTCTTGGCATTCCAGACTGCCGCAATGGACATGCACTCTCCAAAAGCCCCATGGACGGGGCTATGGGAAAGCATTCAAGACACTATCAAGTACAAGAATCAGTTCATAAAGCGTGGCGGAGGAACCGTAGAGGACACTGCTTATCTTAAGGCGATCCAAGACACGACGCCTGCTTTAAGCGCACGAGACACGATATTCCCACCAGATTCGCTCAAAGACATAAACCCTTTCCGCTACAAATACTACGTGGCTCTGCTTGACTCTGCGACACATGTTTTCGTCAGAGACTCCTTAAAGGAAGCTGGCGATTCTCTAGACTGGCCGAAGCTAGACTCTCTTTACGCCATTGATTCCACGATTCGGGCTAAGGATGCGTTCGACAAATGGTACGCAAGCCTTTCCAAGACTGACAGGAAGAAGTACGACATCCAAGTCAGGGAGGACATCAAGAAGCACATCTCCGACAGCGTGCTTGCGATTAAAGACAGCATAAAGGCCATCAAAGACAGCATCCGCGAATACACTCCCAGAATTCTGGAGACTTTTGCCCTGCCAGATTCAATGCAGTACAAACGCATAATCCAATGGACACACGAGAGAGAATTCCATAAAATGCACCTACAATTCCCTGATACAGGCTACAATTACCGCTTCTACGACTACCCTATATTCAGAAAAGACGTGAATGCCACATGGCTCGGCATTTCAGGCTCGCCGGTGCAGTACTACGACTATTTCAAGCGAGATAACGAGAACGGGGTAGCTTTCTATCAGCCGTACGAACCGTGGTCGTTCTCCCCTGCCACGTTGCCGATGTACAATACGAAAACCCCGTACACAGAGCTGGCATACTTCGGGACTTTGTTTGCAAATAGCCAGAAAGAGTCGGACAATCTGCACATAATGACAACGCAGAACATATTCCCAGAGCTAAATTTCACACTTGAATATGATAGGTTTGGAGGTAACGGAATGATGGAGAATGAACGGACTGCCAACAAGACTTTCGTCGCCTCAACCAACTACCTAGGGAAAAGGTACATGATGCACGTCGGCTACATCCACAATAAGGTAATCCATAACGAGAATGGAGGAATATCGGACAACAAGATGGTCACCGATACGACTCTGGACGCAAGAGAATATCCTGTCAATTTGACAAGCGCATCATCGGTCATTAATAAAAACACCGTCTTCATAGACCAGCAGTACAGGATTCCTTTCACTTTCCTGAAGAAACTTAAATACAGAAAAGAAGTGAAGGCGGACGAGGCATACAGAGACAGCATCACAGCCATTGGCGACTCTGCCGAGATAGCAAGCATGGAGAAGCTGCTTGCCGAGAGGAAGTTGGCCAGAGAAGCGAGAGATACCGCGGGGAATATGAACATTACGAGCGCTTTCATTGGCCATAGCTCTGAATATTCCGTATTCACTCGCATGTACCAAGACAAAATACCCAGCTCAGACACAGACGGACGCAATTTCTACAAGAATAATTTTCTCTATAATCCTACGCAGTCCCACGATTCTTCTAGAGTCATGAAACTGGAGAACAGAATATTCATTAGGCTGCAGCCTTGGTCCAGCGAAGGCATAGTTTCCAAACTTGACGTGGGGGCAGGCAACAGGCTGCTTAATTTCTATAATTTCAATTACTCATCTTTCTTGGGACTTAAAAAGAATACGACATGGAATTCCACATTCCTCTATGCTGGAATAGAAGGCCAGCTGAAGAAATTCATACAATGGGATGCCAAGGGAGACTTCGTACTAATTGGTCCTGAGTCGCAAGATTTTAGCGTGAAGGCTAACGCCAAGCTAAATATTTTCCCTTTTAGGAGACAAAGATACAGCCCTATCTCTTTCAATGCTCATTTCGAGACAAGCCTAGAAGAGCCAGATTACTATTCGCAGCGCTATTACTCTAACCACTATTCCTGGAACAACAATTTCGACAAGATTTCCACGACTAAAGTCACTGGCTCGATGTCGATTCCTCGCTGGAACATCAGCCTGGATGCCGGGTATTCGCTTCTCAAGAATAACATATATTTCGACAGCACTGGCGTTAGGCAGAACACATCTCCTATGAGCGTGTTCTCAGCCTCGCTGACTAAGAATTTCAATATTTTCAACTTCCTGCACCTGGACAACAAAGTCCTATTCGAGGTTTCATCTGATGAAGACGTGATTCCGGTACCTACTGTTGCTATCAACGCACGTTATTACATTCAGTTCAATGTCAAGAGAGACATAATGCAAATGCAGATTGGAGCGAATGTCTGGTACAACACTAAGTTCCACACGCCTGGGTGGAATCCTGCCATAGGGCAATTCTACAATCAGAAAGAGTTCAAGTACAACAATGGCCCTTACATTGACGCATTCGTGAACGTTCAATGGAAGCGCGCATGCATATTCATAAAAGTTGAGAACGTGGGGCAAGGATGGCCGGCCAGCAAGAATGACTATTTCAGCGCCAACCATTTCATTAGGACTCAGCGCGCTCTTAAATTTGGAATTTACTGGCCGTTCTACCTGCAACCTAATCAGAACAAGAAAGTTAGCGTGTCCTCTGGAAGCATAGGCGGAGGAAGCTCTTCTGGAGGAGGGTCCTCAAGCGGCGGATTCGGGGGGATTGGTGGCGGACTCATGAACAATGCATCTTCTTTAGGCGGAGGAGGCACAGAAATATATTAGCAGAATGAAAACTACTGCTTATGGGCCTAAAACGAGTCACCAAAAAATTCTTGAGATTCTTTATTCCAACACTCATCGTGCTGGCACTTATCCCGCTTTCAGTTGGCGAACTCTCCAATACAGGCAAGAACCCTTACGAGAATGCCCAGCTACGCTGCGTCATTGCCATCGATTCGATAGAAACTCTCAGGACGGGATATCTGACAGATTATAATTACGAGCTTCTAAAACAGTTTGCTTCCGACAATTCGGCTCGGATAAAAATAACTCTGGCTGAGAATGGAGCTGACTATTCTGACTCACTGCTTTGTGACAGCGTCGACATTCTAGTAGCTCCTTCAACTTGGAAGGGCGGAGCCACTTTCCGAAAAGTGATGATGACGGACAGCACTGGCACGTGGTTCATTAAGCCAGACCGTAAAAAGCTAAAGTCTCTGAACTTGTGGCTGGGGCGGTTCGTGAGGATGGATAACTATTTCAGCTTCTACAACCGTTTCTTCGCATGCTACAACCCTTATCGCAAAGGCAGGGATAAGAGGATTCTGACCCCCTATGACGACCTTCTAAAGGAATATTCCAAAAGCATCGGCTGGGACTGGAAACTGCTTGCCTCGCTCATGTGGAATGAGTCCCGCTTCAAGATAAACGTGAGGTCAAAGCGTGGGGCGCAGGGACTGATGCAGGTCATGCCTGCCAGCGCAGCTAAATTCGGAATCACTAACCTTCTGGACCCGGAGGAGAACATCAAATGCTCTGTCCTGATCCTGAGCCGGATACAGGATATTTTCAAAGAATATGGAATAGAAGGGTCTGAATTGACGAGATACACCCTGGCAGCCTACAATGCAGGATCGGGAAATATTACAGATGCAATCTCCACAGCTCGCAGCAAGAAAGTCGATGTCAGCAGGTGGAGCAATTTTGCGGCATACTTTACCGGCGAAAGAAACGATGCCCTGAAATTCGAAGGTCTGGAGACAATAGCTTACGTCAGAGTCGTTCTGGGCCGATACGACATATTCAGAGGAGTCGTGCCACAAAATTCTGCTCAAGAAAAAGAGATAGAGCTGGAAGAACAGCAGGTAGAGCAGATAATAGACTCACTGGGCTCTGACAGTCTGGGCGGGATCGACCCTGGAAATGAAGAGACACGGGATGAGGAGCAGGAGCAGGATCACAAAATAAGAGACAGCGTCTGCAAGGAGAATTCCAGATAGGTTTACGCTGACGGGCACGAAAGACAAGAAATAATTCTCTGGATTCAGCTTTATGAAATGAGTAAAGCCCTGCACAGCACAAAAAGCAAGCGCTACCAGATTGCCTATGAGCATACCTTTGAATACAACCTCGGAAGCAACCCTAAGGAATATTTTGGAAATCGCTCCGTCAGTCATGCCCATGGCTTTCAGGGTTCCGATAGTCGATATGTTCCTGAAAAGCATTATCAGTAGCCCCGAAATCATATTGAAGCCAGCGACTATCGTCATGAGGATAAGGATGAACAGAACGTTGAAATCTATCAGGTCCAGCCAGTCGAATATCTGAGGGTAACGATCCATCACGGAAGTCGCAACCAGGCCCGTCTCCTCACTATCGTCCCCAGTCATTGCCATCATGCCGACATGCCGCGTCAAATCTTTCATGTAAGCAGCATTCTTGTATGCTTTCCTCAGGGTGATTTCAAGTTCCGAGACCGCATCCTCTCCCCATCCGTTCAGGCGCTGAATGTCTTTGATGTCAGCAAGTATAACCAAATTATCGGTGCCGTCCATGACGCTCGCGTAAGTGCCAGAAACAGTGAAATTCCTTACTTTAATGTTCTCGCCAACGAAATAAGCCAGCAGCTTATCGCCAGTCTTGATATTCAAAAGGTCTGAAAGCCTCTCAGGAATAAGGATGTTCAAACGTGAAGTATCCGATGCATCCCTCTGGACGCCTTTGAAAACTACTCCATGGATATTGTCATCCTTTTTTATGATTCCGGCCCTATAGACTGCAGGAGATATTGACTTTACCCCTGGCAGAGAATCAATGAGACCTAGAAAATTCGGGGCAGCAGGAATGGATGAGTACTCGCTCACGTAATTCATGTCTTCAGGCATTAGCTGGATATCCCCTGTGAGCTTGGAAATGCCATCTCTGATATTTGTTCTAAAACCTGAAGAAATGGAAACGGCAATGATTATGATAAAGAAGGAGATAGCGATGGATGCCATCGCTATCTTCCCTCCAAAACGTAGGCGTCTGGCTATGAATCGGGACGCATCCATGAATATTTTACCAGATGTGAACCCTCTCGCTCTCCGACCTCCACATAGGGTCTCCTTCCTTGATGCCAAAAGCATCGAAGAAGCTTTGGAAGTTCCTGATTGACATGTTAACCCTATTGACAGCTAGGGAATGCTCGTCGAGTTTCGTCAGACGGGCCTTTTCCTCGTCAGTAATGTTCTGAGCCCATATCGTTGCGTATGACATATAGAATCTCTGCTCTGGAGTGAATCCATCTATCAGGCCGACATTCTGCCCGGCAATGGCATTCTGCATAGCCGTGAATGCGATGCTCAGTCCGCCATGGTCGCCGATATTCTCGCCGAGAGTGTGATGCCCATCAGCATGAACGCCAGGCAGAACCTCAACAGAATCGAATTGAGCTGCCAGGACCTCTGCCTTAGCCTTGAATTTCTCCTCGTCTTCCTTCGTCCACCAATTGGACATGTTACCATCTTTGTCGAACAGGCGGCCCTGGTCATCGAAGCCGTGAGACATCTCATGCCCGATCACTACGCCAATTCCGCCATAGTTCACGGCATCATCGGCATCCGGGTTGAAGAACGGAGTCTGAAGGATTGCCGCAGGGAAGCATATCTCATTTGTCGTAGGATTGTAGTAAGCGTTCACCGTCTGCGGAGTCATCCCCCATTCAGTCTTGTCCGTCGGCTTTCCAAGCTTAGACATATTGTCGGCAACGTACCAATGGCTGGAGGCACGCAGATTTTCGTAATAGTTCTTGCCGCCACTGACTTCAAGCGTAGAATAATCCTTCCATTTGTCCGGATAGCCAATCTTGATAGTGTAATTGTCCAGTTTCTCGTGGGCTTTAGCCTTCGTGGAGTCGCTCATCCAATCCAGGTCGTCGATATGCTCACCTAGAGCCTTCTGCAGGTTGTGGACGAGATCCAGCATCTTCTGCTTGGATGACTCCGGGAAGTATTTCTCAACGTACATCTTTCCCACAGCCTCTCCAAGGACGGAATTAGGCACTCTCATGGCTCTCTTCCAGCGAGGTTTCTGCTGCTGGATGCCGCTCATCTGCCGGCTGAAGAAATCGAAGTATGCATTGTAGAAATCGTCGCTCAACGCCCCACAGCCACCAGTCAGAAGCTGTCCAGCCAGATAATCCTTCAGCTGCTGCAAATCAGCATTGGCGAAATATTCAGTTAAACCCTTGAAATAGGAAAGTTCCCCGACGACAAGTTTATCCTGATCCGGAATATTCCTTTCTGCAAGATAGGCCTTGAAGTTGAAGCCAGGATAATTCTTTTCCAGTTCCGCTGTGCTCATTGGGTTGTACTGTGCCTGAATGTCTCTTTCCTGTACCTTAGTCCATGAATATTTTGCTATCACGTCCTCAACTGCAAGCGCATTTGCGGCTGCTTGGTCAGGATTTTCATTACCCGCGAGCAAGAAGAGCTTCGAGAGCATATTCTTATAACCTTCCTTCAAAGCAGCGTTAGCAGGGTCTATGTAATAATCCCTGTCGCCGATTCCCAAGCCAGACTGGCCGAAATAGAGAATCTGCATGTTGCTGTTAGCCAAGTCAGCGCCAACGTATGCCCCAAAGAATCCGCCTTCGCCCACATCGTGAAGCTTGGCGAGTTCTTTCACGAGCCCGTCTTTGTCGCTCACTGCATAGATTTCATCGACATATTTCTTGATAGGCGCCGCTCCATCATTGTTTAACTTCACCGAATCAAGCCCTTGCTTGTACAAAATGACGATTTTCTCTTCCGTAGAGCCAGCTTCCGCCAGCATGTTCTCCATGCTCTTGAAAAGCCTGTTAAGCCTTTCCTCCGAAGAGTCTCTCAGGGCATCGAAAGTGCCATATCTGGCATATTCAGGCTTCAGAGGGTGATTCTTCTGCCAACCGCCAGTAGCATATTGGTAAAAATCTGTCCCTGGTGTCACCGAGGTGTCAAGATTCGAAAGATCCAAGGCTTGCGTTTTCGGAGACTGAACAGTCTGGCCGCATCCAGCCATAACCAATAGAGATGTCATAAAAAATATTGCTTTTTTCATAAATGCATGTGATATTTTAATATTTTCAGAGTATTTACAGAGTACAAATATAAATATTTTGGCGATATTTGCAGCCTATGAAAGATGCGAAGACTTTCTTTGACACTTGGATGCTGCCTCTAGCGCTGACGACTGGCATCACGGTCTATCTGCTTTTCAGATTCGTTCCATTCATGATGCCATCCGAACCAGCAGTTTCCACCTTTGCAAAAGAATTCCAGCCAATCGCCGTTGCCTGCATGCTCTTCCTTCAATACAACAAGGTATCTCCCCACGACATCAAAATTCAGAAATGGCACATCTGGCTGCTAGCTCTGCAGGCAATCGGCTTCGTGCTCCTGGCCATTATCACGGCCAGAATGGAACATGGGATATGGAAGATACTAATGGAATGCGCCACGCTCTGCATAATATGCCCTACGGCGGCGGCAGCCGGAGTCATAACCGACAAATTAGGAGGAAGCCTCTCGCACACAATCTCTTACACCGTGCTTTCGAACTGTCTGGCAGCAATAATGATTCCTCTGCTTATTCCTGTGATAAATTCCACGGACGGAGCAACCTTCGGCTACAGTTTTCTAAGAATATGCAGACGGGTATTCCCTCTACTCATCTTCCCACTGCTCCTCGCATGGTTCATAAGGTACTGCATTAAGCCCCTGCAGCACTTTCTGATGCGCTACACTTTCCTGGCTTTCTACATATGGGGTATCAGCCTCACATTCGCAATGTTTCTGGCAACCAGAGCCTTGCTGAATAGCGGAATTTCAGTGTCCGGAGCCATACTGATTGGAATAGTCTCGCTTGCATGCACTTTGTTCCAGTTCTATGCCGGCAGGAAAGCTGGGAAACCATACGGGAAGATAGAATCCGTCACTGCAGGCCAGGCTCTCGGACAAAAAAACACTGGCTTCCTGATTTGGCTTGGATATTCTTTCCTAACCCCAGTGACTTCTGTGTCAGGAGGTCTATACGCCATATTCCAGAATTTGTTCAATTCCTGGGAGCTACATGAACATGATGAAGAAATAGAAGCTAAAGAGCCCCGAGCCTGACTTTCGCCGATGTCCTTTCTGTCTCATCGGTCGTGACCTCCACGAGCTTCTGAAGGTATTTTTTCTCAAGTTTAGTGTTTTTCGCATTTCTCGCAAGCAGCACGCAATTCTTGATGGCCGTATAATCGTCTGGCCTGAGCTTCAGAACCTTGTTGTACAGCTTGAGGGCAGCCTTATCGTTATGCTCTGCAACCAAATAGTACGAGCCTAAATTCGTCATGAAAAGCGTGTTCTTAGGCTCGTAGCTCAGCACTTTTTCCGAAAGATTCTTGAAAGCCTTGAATGTCTGAGGCGTGCCCATCTTGAAGAAGGCATAGCAGTAATCCTGAAGCAAAGAGGCGAATGTGTCATCCTGCATCTCCAACCCAGGATAAGTCCATTTCGGGTGCTTCGTGTAATTATAATCGATCAGTCCTTTCAGGTCTCTCAGGGCCATGTCAGGACTCTCTCCCTCATAATTTATCAGGGCGGAGACTTTTATGAGCCGTAAGTCCAGCCGGTCTGGCACCATTTCGATCGCTTTGTCTATAGCCTGCGAAGCCTTCCCGAACAGTTCATCGTCGTAATGGGCTATCTGGTAATAATATACATTTTGCCCACTGGAATCCTTCAGGCTGATCACAGGCTCATTCCCAAGATATTTCGAGACTCTTAGGGAATCTATCGTGAAACTCTGGCTCTTAGCAAGGTAGAAATTAAACAGTCCGACTTTCGGATTCACGTCGTCAGGATAATCCTCTTCCCAATGTTTCAGAAGAGTCTCAACTCCAAGCCCGTTTGCCCCTACCCTCGTTACCAGATTCTGATATCTGGCAGCATACTCATCAGTTGTCGGCTTCTCCTGCGAAAGACCTGTGACGCAGGATATTATTAAAGCCAGCGAAATAAAAAATATTCTTTTCATCATGATTCGGTTTTCTCAATGCCCATTCTAATCCTCCTGCCATGAGGCAGCAAGCTGTTCCAGCGATTACCAAGATTCTTCACGAACCCCATAGGATGTCCCTGAAAACATATCAGCAGATACCCCTTTGGATAGCCTTCTATGAATATATTGTCTCGGTGCAGGAATTGGAGCGCCATACCTTCATCTACCTCTGCTCTAAAATATTTAAAATTATGAATATTCTGCATTATGCTCTCGTCCGCTGCGAGCGCTAAATCAGCAGATGGCACGAAATCGTTCCCCTTTCTCGCACCTAAAGGGATTCCTATCCTGAGAGGCCGGAGCCAGGCAAGCGAGCCAGCATCCTTCCTGATGGATTCCGGGATCCAAAACATTGGGTCATAAGAATGAGGTCCTTTGCAATTCCATGCTCTGGACACAGAAGTTTTATGGAGCACAGCGGCAAACTGACCCTCACCTTTCACCAACCCAGGCATTAGCATGGCACCACCATTGCTAGTCCTGAATATGCCGTCGAATATCTCGCATTCCATTATTTCAGCGCCCAATTCAGCAGCGATCCAATCCACGTTTTCTTCATTCTCGGCAGCTTCGAAAGTACATGTGGAATAAATCAGGAATCCACCAGCACGAAGAGCCGGCCACACATCCCCAAGAATTCTTCTCTGCCGGGAAGCGCACAAAGCCACCAAATCCTCAGACCAGTCTTCCAGAGCCTTAGGGTCTTTCCGAAACATTCCCTCCCCAGAGCAAGGCACGTCTGCAAGAATCACATCGAAAAAGCCCTCCATTTTTGCGAATGCTTTCGGATCAGCACTAGTCACGACCACGTTCGCATCGCCCCAGAGAGTCACATTTTCGGCCAGGATGCTTGCCCTACCTCGCATCACCTCATTAGCGACCAGCATGAAGCCATCGCCGAATTTCAACCTCAGCGAAGCCGCCAGATCTGTCGTCTTCCCACCAGGAGCAGCGCAAAGATCCAGCACCCTAAAAGGCCTTCCTAGACCGTACTCCTTATTCAAAATATTCCTGAATATGCTGCCGACGTACATTGCTGAGGAATCCTGTACATAGTAGCAGCCGGCATGGAATAACGGATCCAGAGTGAACCGAGGTCTCTCTTCAAGAAAATAACCGAACTGGCACCAAGGTACCTGAGCAATGCCTTTCCCGAAATGCGCTTCAGTGAAAGCCGAAGATACTTTTGATGGGTTCACCCTCACTGAGACAGATGCTGATTCCTCGAACGCTCTCGCTGCCATGGCAGCATTCTCATGCCCCACAGCCCTATCCAAGATATTCAAGAACCTGCTATCCCCCAGCTCTAACATATTCCTATTGCTGGCGGTTCTTGTCCAGCCCTTCCTTCATCTTTTTCAAAGTATCTTCGTCCACGCCTTCCGGCATCCGTCCTTCAGACATTGCCACCAAAGCATCCACGACTTTGTCCATCCCCTCTTTCAGTTTTTTTCCAAGGAGCATTTTCATCATCAAATTCAAATCTGCGCTGAACTCGATATAGAAGTCTGTCTTGTATGGATCAGATGCAGCTGCGTCGAAATGCAGCGAACCATTGAACTGGAACGGAGCTCCGTCATCTATGAAATCTATCCTAGAATAAGGAGTTCTTTCTTTTATCATAATGCCTATCTTGAATCCTTGAACCGTAGCCGTGATGGTGTCATAATCCGCTGTGACATCGCCCCGATTGACCTCCGGTATAAACTGAAGGAAATTGCGCAAATCAGCAAACGCCATGTACAGTTCCGCAGGCTGCTTCGATACTATGCCGTGCTTGCTATTAATATTCGTCGTCATATTCTTAAAAATTAATTATTTCCCCATTCGGCAGGATTCAGCCTCCACTGCTTAAGCACTTCTTTGTCCGAATCCTTTATGACCCCCTCTTCAGAAGCCTCCTCTATCAGGATGCTGTAATTCGAGAGGGTGTGCAATTTTACGTTAGCATCCTCGAACTGCTTCCTAGCCGTTTCAAATTCGTATGTGAAGATAGCCATCATGCCGCAAACCTCTGCGCCGGACTCTCTCAATGCCTTCACTGCGGCCAGGCTGCTCATACCCGTAGAAATCAAGTCCTCAATCACGACGACCTTTGCCCCTTTGGGCAGCACGCCCTCTATTTGAGAACCCGTGCCATGGTCTTTCGGCTTAGGACGGACATAGACGAAAGGTTTCCCTAGCCTGTCAGCGGCAAGCACTCCGTGGGCGATAGCACCGGTAGCAACACCCGCGACCACTTCAGCTTCAGGGTAGAGTTGTCCAGCACCTTCTGATAGCCAAGTGGCCACCTTTGACCTTAGCTTTGGGTCAGACAAGATTCGTCTGTTGTCGCAATATATCGGTGAATGCCAGCCTGAAGCCCAAGTAAAAGGGGTATTCGGACGAAGCATAACTGCACCTATCCGAAGGAGCTCGGAAGCCAGTTTTCTAGCTACTATTTCCATTTTCAATGAATTGGATTAAATTTGCATGTAATATGCAAATATAGTCATTTTAACAGACGATGCACAGGATTTACCTTGAAAAGAGATGCGTGATAATCTGCTCTCCAGGAGAGAGTTCGCTTTCAGACCCTAACTCTATAGAACTGCATTTAGGTGACTCCAAGGCTGATATCTCAAAACTTGTATCTCTATTCGAAAGTTCCGATTCCCTTCAAAGAATATTCATCCCGACCGAAAACGTGGAAAGCACGTACGAAAATTTCTGCTCCAATTTTAAAGAAGTGACTGCTGCAGGAGGGTTAGTGTCCAACCGCCGAAGCGATGTGCTGATGATTAAGAGAAACGGGCTCTGGGACCTGCCCAAAGGGCACCAGGAAGTGGGAGAGGATACCACTGTCACGGCGATGCGAGAGGTTCAGGAAGAGACAGGAGTGAAAGAACTCGAGCTAGGAAAGCTAATATGCGTCACCGACCATTGCTATTTTCGCAACGAGAAATGGCACCTGAAGCATACCTGGTGGTATGAAATGCTTTACACGAAGCCGATAGACCTCATTCCTCAGCGAGATGAAGACATCACGAAAGCCGTGTGGATTCCTCGCTCCTGCATAGCTTCTTATTTGATTGACACTTACCCTTCGATAATAGAGGTTTTCAGAAGCGCTGGAATCTAGATAGGTTTATTGGCTTTACTAGGAATATAATCTCTAGGACTTGAAACATTTTCCAAACATTCTCCGTATAATAAAAGTCTACACAAATAGATTATATGAAACTTTCGCAATTTCAATTCCTGCTACCTAAGGATAAGCTAGCAAAAAATCCAACGACGTGGCGTGACGAATGCAAACTGATGGTAGTTCACAGAGATACAGGTGAAATAGAGCACAGAATTTTCAAAGACATCATCGACTATTTCGGAAAGGGAGACACTTTCGTTTTCAATGACACGAAAGTTTTCCCTGCTAGGCTCTACGGAAAGAAAGAGAAAACATGTGCCGACATCATGGTTTTCCTCCTCAGGGAGCTAAGCAGAGAGCAACATCTCTGGGACGTGATAGTAGACCCTGCCAGAAAAATAAGAATAGGCAATAAGCTTTATTTTGGCGAGGATCAGAGCCTGGTCGCAGAAGTAATAGACAATACGACTTCCAGAGGCAGAACCCTGAGGTTCCTATATGATGGCCCATACGAGGACTTCAGGGAGCAGCTTTTCAGTTTGGGGGAGATACCTGTGCCAAGATTCATTAAGGACAAGATAACTCCAGCTGACACCGAGAATTATCAGACAATCTTCGCCAAGAAAGAAGGTGCCGTAGCAGCACCCGCAGCAGGCTTGCATTTCAGCCGCGAGCTGTTCAACAGAATGATACTGAATGATATCGGCAAAGCTTCCATAACCCTGCACATGGGAATTGGCCAGTACCGAAGGGTCGACGTAGAGGATCTTTCGAAGCACAGGATGGATTCCGAGAGGCTGATCATAACTCAAGAAGCTTGCGATGTCATCAATATGGCAAAAAATGCCAAGCATAAAATCTGCGCCATAGGGGTCACCGTGCTAAGAGGACTCGAGACTTACGTCACGACGAATAACGAGGTGAGGCCGTTCGACGGATGGACTAACAAATTCATCTTTCCACCATACGATTTCTCTATCCCGGATGCTCTCGTCTCGAATTTCCACATGCCAGAGTCAACAATGCTCATGGCCGTCGCAGCATTCGGTGGGTACGACAACGTAATGAATGCATATAAAATGGCTCTGGATGAGGATTATCGTTTTGGGCCTTACGGCGACGCAATGCTGATAGTTTAGAAGCTGTTTTGAAATATTTACTCTTGTTCTTTATATGCCTCCGAGATTCTGATTATTTCATACGTTTCTGGGGTAATTTTTACCGTTTCATCTATTCGAGAACAAAGTATTGCCGCCACGTGGGAGGCGTTCTCAGAATCCGGGAATTGCAAAAGAAGAGCATTCGCCTTATCTGCGATGGAAAATTTCAAATCCGTGAATATGTCTTGCAGCTTCTTCCTGCCAAATCCGCCAAACTGAGTTCTTACGCCTAAAGGACACATCCAGTCGCCTTCGTGCCAAGAACGAACCTTGAGTGGGAAGCCTATTTTCCCAGCATCTAAGGCTACAGTGCCATCAGGCTGTCTTAAGGGCATGTTTTCCGAATATGCCGTAACGGCTACAGAAAATTTCCGACCGGCAATCTCATACTCTCCAGGACAGGGGATCAGGAAAGCTTTCAAAGGCTCGTCACTACGTTTAGGGCTGATTATTAATTCATTAGAGGAAGCGGATAAAGAATATCCACTAGAGAGGAAGTGCTTCCCAGCGATATTTCCTCCCGAATGCAGCCGCCTTACCAGATCTTCGATGACAGCAGCCCCGAAGCCATACTCAGTAAGGAAACTGAATATGAAATATTCCCATGCCGGATACTCTCTAAACTTAGAAATCCCAACGGCGATGCTTCCATCTGTACGCTTCGTTACGGCATATTCTTTTATTTTGGCGCTCCACTCGTCTGCGGCCCTCTGAGCCTGAGCATAATTTGCCATATCCTTTGAAATGGTACCTAGGAACGCAGGATTTAGCTTCTCGAATAGTGGGAATATCTCGTTCCTAATCAGGTTCCTCTTATAGGCAGTGTCTGCGTTCGTCTTATCTTCGCGCCACTTAATTCCCTGAGACACAGCATACTCATAAATATCTTTTCTGGAAAATTCCAGCATAGGTCTTAGAAGGAGAGCCACTGCGTCTCTCACCGGCACTACTGAAGAAAGCTTCATTCCAGTAGATCCTCCTATTCCACAACCTCGCAACATATTCAGAATAAGCGTTTCCGCATTATCATTCTGATTGTGTGCCACAGCCACGGCCACGTAGCCATACTTCCGACAGAACTCATCGAACCAGGAATATCTCAGCTCCCTAGCAGCCATCTCGATGCTCAAACCTTTCGAGGCAGCATATTCCTTAGTGCAAAAGTCTTTTTTCTCGAATATTATGCCTTGCGTTTCGGCGTATTCCTTGACCAATGCCTCATCGGAATCGCTATCAGCTCCTCGCAAATGAAAGTTGCAATGAGCAATGGCCAAGCGGCATTTTATCGTAGAATGGCTGAATAGGCAGGCCATGACCATTGAATCCACTCCACCGCTTACCGCAAGCAAGATGCTTGATCCGCTGCTAAGATTCAGCGATGACAGGATCCGATCGAAATGAGCCTGGCTAATCATTATTTCGGACGAGGAAACGTGTAAGAGAAGCCGAATCCTATCAGTTCCCTGAACTGAATCCTTTTCTTGCCGTCCGGGTATTTGTCAATGTCACTCTCGTCTTTAATCAGGACATTGTCATCGTAAATCATGAACGTCGTGAGCGAGAACGTGAAATATTTGGCTAAGATCCAATTGAAACGATTGTCCCAGTTCACCCTGAGATTCTGAGGATTATCTAGGTAATCAGAGAAAAGCACCAGCTGAGAGCTGTAATTTATGTTAGAATTTATCCTCAGCTTCAAATCGACTTTCAGCTGAGCTCCAAGCTGCCATTTGGCTGACTTATAGTAATCCCCATGATATCCTACCACGACCCCCGAATCGTCTGTGATGTTATAAGGGTATTGGGTCTCGTCTTTATATTTGCTTTTGCGCTCAAGACCATAACCTTTCCTGAGACTCTCGTCAGTGACCATGGTAAGACCGCCAGTAACAGGAGCGAAGTTTATTACTAGCCAGTTATTCTTAGGATTCGGCACCCAGTCGATACCGAAACCGACCGTGAAATAGGCTGGCGAGAGAAAACCTGACTTCAATGCTCTAGCATTCATCCAATCCCGCCTGGAAGGCTTGTCTCCTTCGTAATCTTTCGGGTTATTGTAATTGTAACTGTTAGTAAACTGCGAGCGGAATGTGAACTGACCTGAATAATTCAATTTATCAGTGATTCTGTGACCGTATTTGCTCTCCAAATAAATTCGATCCGTGTTTTTCTGCACGAATGGCTTATCGTCTTGGTAGATGAATCCAAAATCTACCTGCAGCCTGTTGTTCCAGAATTTCTTGTCTTTCGCATAATTGGCATTAGCGTCTAAGTAAGAAGCCAAAGTCACGTTATCGATTCCTCCTGCCGCCCAGTTATTGAATTTTGTTTGGCTGAACTGGATACTAGTAAGAAGGGATTTCTTCCAGTAATTCGGCTTAGGGGGAACGACCTTCGTCTGCGGAGCGTTTACCAGCGCAGCTGCTGCTGCAGCAGCAGCTGACTGAGCGTCTTTCTTCGTCGTGTCGGTCTGAGCATGGAGCGAAACCGACCCTAGCAATGCCGATGCTAATGTTATAGCAGATAAAATATTCTTAAAATTCATCTTTAACTCTTTTTATTAATATGATATAGCAAATATTACTCTTTGGTGCGACGGCTTTCCTGAATATATGTCATTACCTTCTTCTTCGCAGACGAAACTATCAACAGGAATGCACCTTATAGTTGCCTTAGTCTCATCCTTGATCTTCTGCTCAGTCTCGGCAGTGCCGTCCCAATGGCATAGCAAGAACTTGCCCGTCCCAATCTTTTCTTTGAACTCGTTCCAATCGTCGCATTTTTCTACGTGGGCGGCACGGAAATCGAATGCTTTTTTGTAGATATTCCGCTGCATATCCGCAAGCAGGCTCTCGATTGAATCTGCCAGCCCGTCTATAGCGACTGTCTTTTTCTCCATGGTATCTCTCCTATGCACTTCTACTGTGCCATTCCCCAAGTCGCGAGGGCCTATTGCGAGACGTACTGGAACACCCTTCAGCTCCCATTCTGCAAATTTGAATCCAGGGCGGAGGGTATCTCTGTCATCAATCTTCACACTATGGCCTTTGACTTCAAGTTCTTGCTTCAAGGCTGTCATTTTGTCGATGATGGCAGCATGCTCTTCACCCGTCTTGAAGATAGGCACCATCACCACTTGAATCGGCGCAAGCCTTGGCGGAAGCACCAGCCCGTTATCGTCTCCGTGAGCCATCACTAGAGCCCCCATGAGCCTGGTTGAAGCGCCCCAAGATGTCGCCCATACGTACTGCTGATTGCCTTCCTTGTCGGTATACTGAACGTCGAAAGATTTCGCAAAGTTCTGTCCCAAGAAGTGAGACGTACCAGCCTGTAATGCCTTTCCATCCTGCATCATGGCCTCGATTGTCAGAGTGTCCAATGCTCCGGCGAACCTCTCATTAGGGCTTTTATGGCCAATTACCACCGGCAAAGCTAGATATTCACGAGCAAACTCGGCATAGACATGCACCATCCTCTCCGCCTCTGCCTGAGCCTCTTCTGCCGTTGCATGAGCTGTATGCCCTTCCTGCCAGAGAAACTCGGAAGTGCGCAGGAACAGTCTAGTGCGCATTTCCCAGCGAACTACATTAGCCCACTGATTGCACATGATTGGAAGGTCTCTCCAAGATTTAATCCAATTCTTATATGTGCTCCAAATAATCGTCTCAGAAGTAGGCCTCACTATCAATTCCTCTTCAAGTTTAGCGTCCGGATCGACCACGATGCCGTTGCCGTTAGGATCATTCATGAGCCTGTGATGTGTCACCACTGCGCATTCCTTGGCGAAGCCTGCGACATGCTCTGCTTCCCTGCTAAAAAAAGATTTCGGTATGAAAAGCGGGAAATATGCATTCTGAGCCCCTGTTTCCTTGAACATACCATCCAGCACAGACTGCATCTTTTCCCATATGGCATACCCATACGGCTTAATGACCATGCAGCCTCTGACAGGAGACTGCTCCGCTAAACCCGATTTGACCACCAGATCATTGTACCATTGGGAATAATTCTCTTCCCTGCTTGTAATTTCTTTTGCCATATTATACTAAAATTCAAAAAATCAGCCTATCTTTATGCAAGAAATCCATAAGGTATGGATTTTGTTCTTGATTAGAATCGATAAAGATTCGAATCCTTGCATCTTTGACAGGTGCGAAGTTAAGAATTATTATTAAAATACAGGAGGTCAATATATGAAAACACGCACATTAATAATCATCTCGACGCTCCTTGCGGCACTGACTTCGTGCGGTTCGGCAGCGCAGTATGCTTCTAACGCCTCCCACCAGAGGTACCAGGACGGAGTTTATTACTCCTCTGCAGATAATATTCTTAAGCCAAAGGCTCAAGAGCCTAATAATCAAGCTACGCAGGCAGAAACAACTGATGCCGATCCACTTGTAGCAAAGACTAAAAGCTCTCCGATTTTCATGAAAAGCGGGGAGAAAGTCGATACCCTTTTCATTCCTACGGACAGGACTGCTAAGATATCTCTTAACGGCAATAACACGACAGTGACTCTGTACGACAACTCGTGGGATACTTGGAATGCATATCAACCATGGTACGCATCGTCTTGGTATTACGGACCCATGTACTCTCCTTATTACTGGGGATATTCTCCTTGGTACTATAACAGATGGTACTACGATCCTTGGTACTACAGGCCTTGGAATTATGGGTTCTCATTGGGATGGAGCTGGGGCAGCCCTTGGGTCGGTTTCTCGATAGGGTTCTATGATCCTTGGTATTGGGATCCTTGGTACTATAGCGGATGGTACGGCGGCTGGTATGGAGGATGGGGCTGGCATGGTGATTCATATTACCATCATCACTACTGGCACGACGACTTAAATCATGGCTTTGCTTCCAGAGTACATACGCCTAGAAATTACGCTACTGGTTCTTCATCTCGCTCAGGCATCGGCTCGTCTACGACTTATGGAATGCTTCGTTCAGGATCTTCCACAAGGTCCTCCGTTCCTCAGGTTACCAGATCCGGGAATATCTCTAGGTCTGGCGCAGTCAGGACTTCAGGAGCTTCATCATCTGTGAGGTCTTCAGGCACATCCTCATCCTCTTCCATTAACAGTTCGATATATTCAAGAGCTTCAAACAGCAGATCCGCGATAAACAAGAGAACATCAGCAACTTCGGTGTCAAGACCACCTATGAGTTCTTATTCTACTAGAGGTTCTGTGGCTCGCAGCTCGGCTGCCGGGTCTTACTATTCTGGGAGATCATCCTCTTACAGGTCAGGAAATGGCACAACCACGAGTTACAGCCGACCTAGCTATTCAAGGGGATCTTCCGTAAGCTCTCAGGCATATTCCAGGCCATCGACCTCAAGGTCTTCAGTCTCAGTTCCAAGCAACTCCTCATACTCCACTAGGAGCAGCGGGAACTATAATAATTCAAGCAGTTATACCAGAAGCTCCAGCAACAGCAGTAGCAGCAGTTACAGCAGAAGCTCAAGTAACAGCAGCTATAGCAGGAGTTCCGGAGGATCGTCAGGAGGATCTTTCGGTGGCGGACGCAGCTCAGGAGGATCGTCAGGAGGTGGGTCACGTGGTGGCGGCGGCAGAAGGTAAAAGCAGTTATTACAGATACCTTCCTAAATTTATTCTATAATGCGAACTAAAATGAAAAAGACATTACTAATTTCACTGTTCTCCTTTGCGGCGATCGCCGCAGGAGCCCAGACAGCGCAAGACGCATATACATTCAGCCAGAACACTTACTACGGAACTGCCAGATCCATCGGCATGGGCAACGCAGTCACTGCAGTAGGTGGGGATTTAGGCACCATCGGCCTCAACCCTGCAGGCTCGGCCGTAATGGGATATTCGCAATTCACTATTACTCCAGGGATTTCTTTCGGCAGCACGAGCAGCTCGTACAGCCCTTACGGCGATGGAAAATTTTCTAACAAGAATAACTCTTCCATATCCAGATTCAACATTCCGAATTTCGGCGCCGTGATTAACTTCAATTTGGGTAACGACCGAGGCCTTAAGAGCATTTCTTATGGCATAGTCATGAACAGCACCAACAAATTCCTGAATAAGGTTGTCGGAGGAGGGATGAACGACAAGTCCAGTTACCTTGGGGCCATGTCTGTCCTTGCGGAAGGTTTTAATTCCGGATTTCTGAATGGATTTCTTGACGCTAAAGGTTCAAGCATCAATGACGGAAATTACCCGTATTTCCACGGGGATGACAGAGGTTATAATGCTTCTTGGATCTCGATAGTGAACGCACAGGCAGGAGCCATCAGCAACTACGGAGACTCAAATGACCCGGCCTACGTTTATCGCTATATTGGCGCGACTGAGGTCTTCACCCCGACAGACGAATACGACAAAGACGGGAACCGAATATATAACGTACACATCGGAGGACCTCTGGATCAGACCTATGGACGTAAGGTGACAGGCAGCAAGGATGACATAGTGTTTAACGTCGGCTTCAACATCTCTGACGTATTCTACTTTGGAGCTAATCTTGGGATCACGACCTTAGATTATAAATATCACGAATATTTCAAGGAATATGCGCAGAATCCATCTGATTTCCCAATTTTACTGACCGACAATAACGGCAACAATCACACTATTAATTTCGATGACTATCGATCTCGCTATTCTTATTCTATGGACGCAACTGGGGTCTATGGGAAGTTCGGTTTCATAGCCAGGCCTGGCGGAGGGCTTCGTTTGGGCGCCGCCATTCAGACTCCTACCATGTTCGATGTTCGAGAGAAGTGGCAGAATGCCGCCGATGTTCACTATAGCGATAGGGGTAACGATGGGAGCGCTTATTCTCCTGAAGGAGACTTCGATTACAAGCTGCGCTCTCCTTTCATATTCAATGCTGGGCTTGCATACACATTAGCCGGAATGGCAATGATTAGCGCAGATTACGAGCTGACTAATTACAGCCTGATGAAATTCAAGAATAACAACGATCACGAGTACGGCAACGACACTTTCGATGCGGTAAACTCCAGCATTAAGGATTTAATGGGGAAATCGCACACACTGAGGCTAGGAGCAGAAGTTAAACCAGCTGCTGACATCGCAATCCGAGCCGGATACAACTATACGACTACACCTATAGGACAGTATATCAATGACACGGGTAATCAGGTAGCCACCTCGCATCACAAGTTAAATGCTTTTTCTGTCGGACTAGGGTATTCCTCCCCTGGCTCATTCTTCTGCGACCTTGCAGGAAGGATGACGAGCTATTCAGATGAATATATCTCTCCATACATCAACTACTTGAGCGATGCAGGTTCACCAATCCTCAAGAGTTCTAGAGATCGCTGGGACGTTGTCCTCACTCTAGGCTGGAGATTCTAAGAAGCCGTTTTGAAATGTTTGCCGCTGTTATTTATAGGGATTTTTCGAGACAGTTTCAATTGCTGAAGAGGGAGCATAGTCGTAGCTATGTGAGCGATGAAGCAGAAGAAAATGGCCTAAAAGGCAATAAAGAACAAGAGTAAATCTTTCAAAACAGCTTCTAAATATTCTTTAGATAAAGAATCGAGTCGGGACCTTCGTTGAACAAGAGATCCATTATAGATAGGTTGGAAATGAAACCGTACTTCTTGGCGAAGACTTGGAAGTACGGTTTTTTCAGGTTCAGCTCATCCAAGATGTTGTCTGGTCTCTTCGGATGGAGCACTTCCCTATAATCCAGGCCGTACTTAGTGGGAATAGCTTCAGCGCGCGATGACACTGGAATATATTCATTTGTCAGACGGAGATCAGCTGCGATGCCTATTTTTGCCAGAAAGAAACGCAATATATCCATATCTAGCTCGAAAAGGGTCTCGGGATTGGCATCCAAAATCGAGAATAGCTCATCTTTATAGTAGTCGAAATAGGCTGAAGTCTTGTAAGCAGAGGCAATCGCTCGCTCGGTGCGAATGAGCCATCCAGTCTTATAATCGACCTTTATCTCCGTGATAGGCAGCTCGTGAGAGCCCTCGTGAACGATTGGGAAATTCAGATACTGGGGACCGTCAGAAGCATAAAAACGACATCTGTTGCGCCAGCTCTGCTTCTGATAATTCTCGCAAGCTTCAATGTATACGACAGAAGGTTCGACTTTGTCTGCAGACAAAACCAAACCTTTAGCTATCAATGCGAAATAGCTGATTGGAGGAATATAAGCTATGCTTAGCAGCAGAGCCATTTCCTACTCTATCTCGCCTTTTTCCTTGGAATCATTCGCTCTTATTATACCCCTCTTCGAGTTCTTGATAAAATTCAAGATAATGTCGCGTTCTTCGCTCTGAGGGAATCCGGCCTCAACTTTAGCGCACCCATCAGAGATGTTATAACCCTGGAAATAAATCGTATCGTAAATATCCCTGATATTGCGGATTACGTCTGAGGAAAAGCCGCGACGGCGGAGACCGACGATGTTGACGCCAGCGTAGCAGATAGGATCGCGGCCACACAGAACGTATGGGGGAATGTCTTTGTTGATTTTCGACATGCCACCGACCATTGCATGGCAGCCTATTTTAGAGAACTGATGAGCCTTGGCCCCACCCCCAAGAATCGCCCAGTCATCTACATTAGTTTCCCCTGCCACTCCGGAATAGCTTACGAGGATGCAATGCTTTCCTATCACGCAATCATGCGCCACATGAACGTACGACATTATAAGCGAGTTGTCCCCGATTTTGGTGACAAGCTTGCCGCTGGCCTTCGTGCCTCTGTTAATGGTAGCGCACTCACGGATAGTAACGTTGTCGCCGATCTCCACATGGGTTATCTCTCCATCGTATTTTAGATCCTGAGGGATGGCTCCGACAACGGCTCCAGGGAATATCTCGCAGTTCTTCCCCATCTTAACATATTTGAATATGGTAGCGTGAGAAAGGATTTTGCAACCGTCCCCTATTTCAACGTCATCATCGACGAAAGCAAAAGGACCGATTTTTATATTATCGCCTAAAATGGCGTTCTTGCTTACGTATGCAAGTGGTGAAATATTATTCATGACTTTAAATTTTACTTATTTAAAATATATTGTCTCACAGCCTTGGTTAGCATGCTATTGATGTAATGACCTGGCTTGAATGCAGAGACTTTCCCTTTAATGAAACCTCCACAGAGCCTCACATCTCCGATGAGGTCCAGCAGCTTGTGACGGCTGCATTCATTCGGGAAATGCAGCTCTAGGTTATTCAGATATCCGTTTTCATTCACGGAGATATTCGGATGGTTGAATACCGATTTCAGTTGCTCGAATTGTTTCTGCGGCAGAGGGTGCTCAACTATCACTATTGCGTTGTCCACATCCCCTCCTTTTATAAGGTTATTCTGGAAGAGGTACGCCACCTCGTGCAAGAATACGAAAGTGCGGCAATAAGCAATCTCAGCCGCATAATCCATGGAAGAATCCCAATGAGCTTCCTGTACACCAAGCACCTTTGACCCGAAATCAATGGTGGCATCATAACTCACATCTTCAGAAGGAGTTATCTTAACCCATGAGCCAGACTTCTCGTCAACTGCCATTATCTCTTTATCCAAGGTGATATATTTCCTAAGGGCATCTTGCTGCCTGAGTCCATCCCGTTTCATGGCTTCGACATAGAACCTTGCGCTTCCGTCAAGGATAGGAACCTCAGCATTGTCGAGTTCAACCAAGACGTTGTCCACGCCCATTCCAGTCAGAGCAGACATAAGATGCTCCAACGTCAGCACTGATACATTGCCGTCCGTGATTGTGGTATTTCTGGAAGTCGAGGAGATATATTCGGCAAGAGGCTTAAGGAACGCATTTTCACCGAGGTCAGTCCTATGGAAGAGTATTCCTGTATTCTCAGGAGCCGGTTTCAATGTCATGTGGGAAACATTGCCTGTATGCAAGCCTTTTCCCTCGTAATGATATTCGGTGACCAGAGTGGATTGTTTCTGTGGAATCATTTATTCTCAATGTTTTCTGCTAGTCTCTGCCCTGATTCTTGAACACAGCGTAGCTTCTCAAATAATTTTTTAATGGAAGAGACGGCGAGCCTAGAAACACTTGGCCTTCCTCCTTAACATTGCCAATCACGCCAGCCTGCGCGCCTATCGTAGTATGGTCTGCGATGACGAGGTGGCCTGCGATGCCGACCTGGCCTGCAAGTACACAATTCTTGCCAATCTTAGTGGAGCCAGCTATGCCACATTGAGCAGCCATCACCGTGTTATCGCCAATCTGCACGTTATGAGCGATTTGGCAAAGATTATCAATTTTCACTCCATTGCCAATAATCGTGGACTCCATCTCGGATTTGTCAATTGTAGTGCAAGCCCCTATCTCCACATTATCGCCTATCACAACGTTGCCAATATGCTCTATTTTCTCCCATGTGCCATCTTTAAGGGGAGCATTGCCGAAGCCATCAGACCCGATCACGGCATTGGCATGAATGATGACATTATTCCCGATCACCATGCCAGGATATATCACTACTCCAGGATAAATAATGCAGTGGGAGCCTATGCTTGCATTGTCGCCGATGTAGACGTTCTCGTAAATCTTCGTATAATCGCCGACCTTGGCGTGGTGCCCAACGTAAGAATGACTTCCAAGGTAAACTTTTTTCCCGAACTTTGTGGTAAGGAACCATGACGAGCGGAAGCCTCTGTGCCTCCTGTCCGTACGCCTTTTCGTAGCGACGTATTTCAGCAAGTCCGCAAGGGACTTGTAGGCATCGTCCACCCTCACCATCGTAGGCTGAACCTTTTCTTTAGGAACGAAATCTTTGTTTACGAGAAGAACGCTGGCTTTACAAGAGTAAACGTAACGCTCGTACTTGGGATTTGCGAAGAAACAAAGTTGCCCAAGTTTCCCATGCTCTATCTTTGCGAAAGACGTCACTTTCGCTTCCGGATCGCCCTCAACCGTTCCTTTTAATATATGAGCCAACTGCTTTGCAGTATATTCCATGGCTTTCAACTTCTTAAGATTTGAAATCGTCAACAAAGTAAGCAATTTATTTTCATTTTTGCTACAATATCATATCATTTGATAGTTTAGAATCACTAAAAAAATCAAAAATTTTCATTCACAGACGCATTAGTGAAAAATTTTAATATTAATTAGGGCATCATGAAAAATATTAAGTAACTTCGCAAAAACAAACGTAAAATGGCTGTTTCTCTCAATACCGGACGTGACATAAATATGGGCTACGTTGTATTTCTATCTATTGTAGCGGCACTCGGAGGCATTCTTTTCGGTTATGACACCGCCGTCATATCAGGCACGACCACTATCGTTGGCCATCAGTTTCAGCTAAACGACCTGCAATTGGGATGGTATGTAGGCTGTGCCCTTATAGGTTCCATTGCTGGCGTGCTTGTAGCAGGAATAATGAGCGACGGCCTTGGGCGGAAAATAACCATGCTGATTTCAGCCATCATGTTCAGCATCTCGGCAATCGGATGCGCCGTAAGCGCAGACTTCACCCAGCTGGTCGTCTACAGGATCATTGGAGGATTCGGAATTGGCGTCGTGTCAATAGTCTCCCCTATTTATATCTCGGAGATAGCAATCCCAGAGAAACGTGGCTCATTAGTGTCCCTTTACCAGCTTGCTGTGACAATAGGGTTCTTGCTGGCCTACCTAATAAATTATTTCATTTTGAAGAATGCGACTAACGATGCTACCACTGCTGGTGCCATGGGAGAGAAGCTGTTCCACTCGGAATACTGGAGAGGGATGCTCGGATGCGAGACTATTCCGGACCTGCTCTTCCTCATAGTGATATTCTTCATTCCAGAGAGCCCCAGGTGGCTGATCGTAAAAGGAAGAGAAGATAAAGCATCGAATATATTATTAAGAATATTCAAAAGTCCTGATGCCGTCAGTGAGCAAATTGCCCTCACTAAGACTTCCATCCAAGGCGAGACGAAATCGGAGTGGAAGGCTTTGCTGGAGCCAGACATATTGAAGGCCGTCATATTCGGCTCAGCCATAGCCATCCTAGGTCAATTCATGGGAGTGAACGCAGTCCTTTATTATGGTCCGCAGATATTCCAGGATGCTGGCCTTTCAGGCGGAGATGCCCTGTTCTCGCAGGTTCTAGTCGGAATCGTGAATATGCTGACGACAGTCATCGCCTTGCTGATCATTGACAAGGTGGGGCGCAAGCAGCTGGTCTACTGGGGCGTGAGCGGAATGATATTCTGCCTGCTGATGACCGGGCTCTATTTCTGGAAAGGTTCAGCAATAGGACTGGGAAGCACCTTCCTGCTGGTTTTCTTCCTACTCTACGTTTTCTGCACGGCGATTTCCATCAGTGCTGTCGTATTCGTGCTGCTCTCCGAGATGTATCCAAACAAGGTCCGCGGCCTAGCGATGAGCATAGCTGGCCTGGCGCTATGGGTAGGCACTTACCTTATCGGCCAGCTTACTCCCTGGATGCTTTCAACGCTTACTCCTGCTGGCACATTCTTCTTGTTCGCCGCAATGTGCATCCCTTATATGCTGATCATGTGGAAAGAAATTCCAGAAACTACTGGAAAAACACTCGAAGAAATAGAACAATACTGGAAAAACAAAAAATAAAGATGGATAGTTCTTTTTTAAACGATTCGGGCAGCAAGAGTTCGATCACTAAAAGACAAATAATAAACCTGTGCATAAGCGAAGAAAGCTGGAGCATAGCTGACTTCAGCAAGGAACTGAATGCTAGCATTCCTACGGTAAGCAAACTAGTCAGCGAATTAGTAGATGACGGCTTTCTCGAGGATCTCGGCAAGGTGGGCTCTACTGGTGGCAGACGTTCAAGCATGTACGGCCTTAACCCGGATGCTGGCTACATTGCAGGAGTCGACGTCGGGAGGAGCCACATTCATTTAGCTCTCACAGACTTCAAAGGCAGGATGCAGCTTTACAAGGAGGATATCCCTCTCAAGCTGGGAAGCACGCCCGAATCACTCTCTGCTCTTGGAAAAGAAATCAAGGCCATCATCAAGGAAGAAGGCTTCGATTTCTCCAAAGTGCTAGGGTGCGGAGTGAGCGTGACTGGCCGAGTGAACACAGACACCGGCTACAGCTTTTCTTATTTCATCGGCGAGGAGCAGCCTTTCAGCGACTTGCTTAGCAAAGAGCTAGGCATACCTGTCACAGTTGAAAATGATTCCAGGGCAATGGCATTCGGGGAATACAGGTGCGGAGTGTGCAACAACGAGAGCAATGTCTTGTTCATTAACCTGAGCTGGGGTCTGGGAATGGGCATCATCATCAACGGAAAACTGTATTACGGGAAGTCCGGCTATTCTGGAGAATTCGGCCACTTCCCCATGCTCCACAATAATCAGATATGCCAGTGCGGAAAAGTCGGCTGCCTGGAAACCGGTGCGTCAGGCTCGGCAATGCACCGGATGATAATAGAGAAACTGAAGCAGGAAAGAGCCTCGACGCTCAGCGAGAAATTCAAGAAAAACGGGGACTTGACCATGGATGAGATTTTAACTGCCGTAGAGGAAGAGGACGTGCTCGCAATTGAAGTCATGGAAGAAATAGGGACTAATCTTGGCCAAGGGATAGCCGGCCTCATTAATATATTCAATCCCGACCTGGTGGTGATCGGCGGCCGTCTCATTATTGGCAAGGACTACTTGATGCTACCTTTGAAATCCGCAGTCAATAAATTGTCACTGAACATCGTAAACCGCGACACGACCATTAAGCTTTCCAAGCTGGAACGCCGCGCCGGCCCAATCGGAGACTGCATGCTCTCCCGCAGCAAGCTTTTGGGGCTGATGTAGAATATTCATAAAAATATTCATTATTTTTTCTTAGTCCAGGCGAAAGACTGGACTTTGTTGTAATATTTTCTCATAGTTCGTAAATATTTTTAATATTATATTGCCAATTAGTAAAAATATTAATATCTTCGCATAGGAATGCGCTTTAATTATCAATTATGAGCAACACATCAAGAAGGGAATTTATTAAGAAATCAGCTCTCGCAGGGGCCTCGATAATAGCGGCTCCAACATTTCTCCAAGCAAGCGAAAGGTGCGAATCTATGACAGGAAACACAGGCGAAAGCCACCTGATAGTGCCAAAGAACAACGGGCTTAGAATCACAGGAACGTTCCTGGATGAAATTTCCCATGACATACCTCACCAGAACTGGGGAGCAAAAGAATGGGACAAGGATTTTCAGTATATGAGAGCCATTGGCATCGATACGGTAATCGTCATCCGCTCCGGTTACCGCAAATTCATTACTTATCCATCTCCGTACCTGCTTAAGCAAGGTTGCTACATGCCCTCTGTGGATCTCATAGAATTGTTTCTGCAACTTTCTGACAAGTATGGGATGAGATTCTATTTCGGTCTGTACGACTCTGGCAAATATTGGGACACTGGCGACATGTCTTACGAAGTCGAGGCAAATAAATACGTCATAGATGAGGTATGGAAAATGTACGGCAGCAAGCACAAGAGTTTCGGAGGCTGGTACATCAGCGGGGAAATCAGCAGAGCCACGAAAGGTGCCATAGAATCGTTCAGGACAATGGGAAGGCAGTGCAAGGACGTATCCGGAGGCCTGCCGACGTTCATCTCCCCTTGGATAGACGGGAAGAAAGCCGTGGATGCGGCAAGCGGAAACCTTACCAAAGAGCAGGCAGTCTCTGTCGAGCAGCATGAGAAAGAGTGGAACGAGATATTCGATGGAATCCATGAATATGTCGATGCTTGTGCTTTCCAGGACGGACACATAGATTATGACGAATTGGATGCCTTCTTCTCCGTAAATAAGAAGCTGGCAGACAAGTATGGCATGCAATGCTGGACCAATGCCGAAAGCTTCGACCGCGACATGCCTATCCACTTTCTCCCAATCAAATTCGACAAGCTGAGGCTGAAACTGGAGGCCGCCAAACGCTGCGGTTACGACAAGGCCATAACCTTCGAGTTCTCCCATTTCATGAGTCCTCAATCGGCATACCTCCAGGCAGGGCATTTATACGACAGATACAAGGAATATTTTGACATAAAGTAATTATGGATTTCAAAAAATTAGCTGAACAGTACAAGGACGAGCTGATGGACAACGTGCTCCCCTTCTGGCTTAACAAGTCGCAGGACAAAGAGTACGGAGGCTATTACACATGCCTTTTACGTAACGGTGACGTTTTCGACACTGACAAATTCATCTGGCTTCAGGGCCGCGAGGTATGGCTTTTCTCCATGCTTTACAACAAGGTTGAAAAACGTCAGGAATGGCTGGACTGCGCGATTCAGGGCGCCGAATTCTTAAAGAAGCACGGCCACGACGGCAATTACAACTGGTATTTCTCGGTAACTAGAGAAGGCAAGCCAATCGTGGAGCCATACAACATATTCTCATACACATTCGCTACCATGGCCTTCGGGCAGCTGGCAATCGCCACAGGCAGTGAGGAATATGCCGACATCGCTAAGAAAACCTTTGACAACGTGCTCTCCAAGCAGGGCAACCCAAAAGGAAAATGGAACAAGCTGCATCCTGGGACAAGAGACCTCAAGGGATTCTCTCTACCAATGATTTTATGCAACCTGGCGCTTGAGATAGAGCCGTTGATTGACAAAGACTTCTTGATGCGCACAATCGAGGACTGCATTCACGAGGTCATGGACGTGTTCTATCGCCCTGAGCTGGGTGGCATAATCGTAGAGAACGTTCTGGCGGACGGCTCTCTGGCAGACTGCTTTGAAGGCCGCCAGGTAACCCCTGGTCACGACATCGAGGCCATGTGGTTCATAATGGATCTGGGCAAGAGGCTCGCCAGGCCGGAACTCATCGAGAAAGCCAAGGACACGACCCTTAGGATGGCCGAATATGGCTGGGACAAGGAATATGGCGGAATATATTACTTTCTCGACCGCAAGGGCTTCCCTCCACAGCAACTAGAATGGGACCAGAAGCTCTGGTGGGTGCACATCGAGACACTGATTTCCACCCTGAAGGGCTATCAGCTGACTGGAGATCCGAAGTGCCTGGAATGGTTCGAGAGAGTACATGAATATGTCTGGAGCCATTTCAAGGACACTGAATATCCGGAATGGTTCGGCTATCTGAACCGTCGCGGCGAAGTCCTGCTGCCACTTAAAGGTGGCAAGTGGAAAGGCTGCTTCCATGTTCCAAGAGGTCTCTACCAGTGCTGGCAGATTCTAGAAGATTTATCAAAGGAATAACTGTCTCCTTGGCATGATGAAAAGAATAACACTACTGATAGCCATAGGATTACTGGGCCTGATCTCAGATGCCCGGATGAAACCTCTGAGATTCGTGAATGGCACGTTCAAGATTGTGCAATTCACGGATTTACACTGGGTGGAAGATGCTTCGTTCAAAACGAAGAATGACAGCACGCTGAACCTGATGCGAGACATTCTTAATGCTGAGAAACCTGACTTGGCTGTCCTTACTGGCGACGTGGTAGTTGCCAGCAATGCCAAGCAAGGTTGGGATAAGCTATGCAAACTGTTCGAGGAGATTCAGGTCCCATTCGTGGTGACTTTCGGCAACCACGACCACGAATCGGACATGAGTAATGCGGAAATACTTGAATATATTACCGAAAAGCCATATAATCTGACATTTGACGAGGACATGAAGCTACATGGTTCAGGAAATTGCTCGATGCCAGTCAAAGCGTCGGAAGGCAGTGGAGATAAATGGATGTTATATTTCTTCGATTCCAATAGTTATCCTAAGGACAAATTCTATGGGACATACGATTGGATTCATCACGACCAGATCGACTGGTACCGGAATGCAAGCAACAAGATCAGAATACGCCAAGGCCACACATTGCCATCCTTGGCCTTCTTCCATATTCCTCTTCCTGAATACGGAGACACTATGCTGGTTAAGGAAATAGTGGGAAACAAATATGAGAGCGTGTGCTCCCCAATGTTGAATTCCGGGCTATTCTCCGCATTCCTTGAGCAGGGGGACGTAATCGGGGTATTCGTCGGACACGACCACAATAACGACTATATGGCTGACATTGATGGCAAAATCGTGCTTGCCTATGGCAGGAAAACCGGATACCCGCCTGCCTACGAAGAAGTTCTCAGAAGAGGTGCCAGAATCGTGATATTAAAAGAAGACGAACCTTCATTTGAAACTTACATAGTTGATTCGAGCGGCGCAAGCCTTAGATATGAATTCACCAAAATTTCAGAATGAAGCCATATTATTAATAACCATAAAAATAATTCTGATGAGATATTTATTGGAAATTATTACTATTTCTGTTTCGCTGGCTATTTTCAGTGCAACTGGCTTAGCACAAGATAAGGGAACAGTCAGAGGAACAGTCAGTGATGCCTCCGGAACCGGATTGCCTGGTGTCGGAGTCACGATACAAGGATCCTCGTCCGGAGTAGTTACGGACATGAACGGAAACTATTCTCTCGAAGCAAATAGTAACGCAAACATTGTATTCAGCATGCTAGGCATGAAACCAGTTACGGTGCCTGTGTCTGGCAGATCTGTAATAAACATAACATTGGAAGAAGACAAGGAACTTCTGGATGAAGTAGTCGTCGTAGGTTACGGCACGCAAAAGAAAAGTTCTCTGACCAGCGCTGTTTCCGCAATTAAAGGAGATGAGCTGCTAAACGCCCCGTCTACTAATGTATCGCAAATTCTAGGCGGCAAGCTGCCAGGCATATCATCAGTTCAGGAATCAGGCGAACCTGGCCTAGATCAGGCATCCCTGCGAATCAGAGGGTCGATTTATGGCGTCTCATATGTCGTTGACGGATATCCGGTCACAGACATCAACGACATAGATCCAAATGACATTGAGAGCGTTTCTGTCTTGAAAGACGGTGCTTCTGCAGCTGTTTATGGTCTGCAAAGCGCTGGGGGCGTAATTATAATCACCACGAAGCGCGGCAAATCCGGCGACACGAAGATAACGTACGATGGTCAGTATGGAGCGTCGATGAACGCGAACTTCACTGAATTCATGAATGGCCCTCAGTTCGCTTATTACTATAATATGGCGGATATGATGGACCAGCTTGCAAGAGGGGCTATTTCCAGCCGAGATGAATACGTCCCTGCTTTCACGAAGAAAAACGTAGCAGCCATGACGAACGGAGACCCGACGGATGGCTGGGACGATGTTGACTACATCAAGAAGGTCTTCGGGACAGGCTTCACGCAGAAACACAGCGTGACCGCCCAAGGAGGGAATGAGCACGCAAGATTTTTTTGCCTCTATCGGCTATCTTGGGCAGAAAGGCAATATTGACAACTTCAAGTATCGCCGCTACAATCTTCGAGCGAACATCGACTCCGATTTCGCAAGGAATTTCCATTTTTCATTGGGATTATCAGGGACTATTGGAAGACGTCATACTCCAGGTTACGCATCTGGTGGCACGGACGCAAATTCATATCTTGGCGAGCAGGGATTCCTTTCCATCGCCCGTCAGACTATCCAGATGCATCCTTATCTGCCTGAAAAATATGATGGCCTTTACTCAGCGGCCATTCAGAACAACACAGGATTAGCCAACAGCCCTCTGGCAGCTATCTACGAGTCTGGCTATAAACAGACCAGGAGCGCCGATGTCCAAGCTAACATGTCTCTCAGCTATAGTTTCCCGTGGATCGATGGGCTAAGCGCAAAGATAAGCGGCTCATATGAATATTCGACATCGCAGAACAAGAATCTGAATACCCCATATTCAGTTATGGCGATCCTCAACGGGAACTGGGCGAAGCAGTCAGATCCTAGAGGTACTGCTTCTGGGATCAACCTTGGCGAAGGCCAATCAAACTATGAGCAGCTCGTAGGTCAGGCTAGCTTGAATTATATTCATTCATTCGGCAAACACAATGTTGAGGCAATGGTTCTAACTGAAGTACGTGACGACAAGAGCAACAACCTCAGCGCATACATCAAGAATCTGCCTTTTGCGCAGCTGCCAGAACTCAGCAACGGGGTGCCTATCGATGAGAATCCAATTGGCGGAAGCAGCTGGAATTCTCGCACGGCAGGAAATGTGTTCAGGGTAAAATACGATTATGACAATCGTTACCTAGCCGAAGTAACTGGCAGGTACGATGGATCTTACAAGTTCAATGGAATGACTGGAGACCGCTGGGGATTTTTCCCTTCAGCATCTGTCGGCTGGCGACTTTCGAAAGAGAAATTCATGGAGAACGTGGATTTCATTGACGACCTGAAGCTCAGGGCCTCCGTCGGCTTGCTCGGCAATGACGGAGTAAGCGCTTACATGTACTTGAGCAACTACTCGCAAGGCGGAAGCATAGTTTTGAACGGGAATATATATCCTTCGTATTACACATCGGGAATAGCGAACAACAACCTGACTTGGGAAAAGACTCTCTCTTGGAATGTCGGTTACGACCTGTCCATGTGGAACGGTCTCTTAGGAATGGAAGTAGACGGGTTCTATAATTACACTTACGATATTCTGACCGCCCTGGGAAGCGACATGCCAGGTTCAATGGGCGGATACTACCCTACTTACGGAAACATCAATAAGATAGATGCGAAAGGGATTGACATACTCATAACGCACCGTAATAATTTCATGCTTCTGGGGAAACGCTTTGACTACGGCATCACAGCCAGCGTCACTAGATCCAAGACTCGCTGGCTGGAATACCAGGACGCCCCGAACATCATGGAATGGCAGAAAGTCTCGGGTACTGTTTACGGTTCCATCAGCGGATGGAATGCAGACGGGTTATTCCGTTCCGAAGAGGAAATCGACAATTCCGCATGGTACGGGACAAGGCCGAACGTAGGCGACATCAAATATAAAGACCTCAACGGAGATGGTAAAATCACTTGGGACGATAGAGGAATATTCGGCAGGTCGAATCGTCCCCAGCTGACATATGGCCTGAATCTGAATTTCAACTGGAACGGATTCGACTTCAACGCTCAGTTCACGGGAGGAGCCCTGTTCGATGTCTCCCTCACTGGAACATATTACAATGGGTACGATGATAACACCATCTGGACACAGACATTCAAGGAAGGAGCTAATTCTCCTCTCTATCTCGTGAAACATGCCGTCAGCATCGACAACCCAGACGGGACTTACCCTCGCATAACTCTCGGAGCCACTGGCCATGGAGGAGATAACGGCCTTTCCAGCTCGTTCTGGTGGAGGGATGGCAAATACATCCGACTCAAGTCTGCTCAGCTAGGCTACACTATTCCTGCAAAATTGACTCGCAAAGTCGGAATCGAAGGCCTTCGCCTTTATGTGGAAGGGGCTAACCTTTTCACGATAGACGGCCTGCCGAAGGGCATCGACCCAGAGGCACCTGGAGTGAATAATGGTTACTATCCTCAGCAGAGGACAGTGATGGGCGGTATTACTTTAACTTTATAATATTGACGATATGAAAAACATCATAAAAATACTGTCATTCGTTATAGCAAGCTCTCTTCTGATATCTTGTAACGGCTATCTAGACACAGACCCAACGGATCGCGTCTCTGACAAGATGTTATGGAGCAATGAGGCAACGGCGGAATATGCAGTAAACAACCTCTATAGTTATCTAGCATCCGTAAACGGAAGTCAGTTTCTGGCAGGGATGACAGAGTCGCTCACTGACGAATTCAAGTACGGATCATACAATTACAATTCTCTCTGCTACATACCTAGCGAATTTGCTTACGGCGGTTCAACGCTAACGTCGAATTACGTGGACGTTTACATGGGCGTGTGGGAAAGCCGCTACACGCAAATCCGCCGAACCAATGAGAACATCCATAACCTGAAAAAATACGGGGATGGATTGGGTGACAATGCCAAGACGCAGTTTGAAGCTGAGATGCGCTTCATTAGAGCCTGGCTGTATTTCGACCTCGTGAAACGCTACAAGGAAGTAATAATATACGACGAGGATCTTTCAAAAATCAGCAAAGACAAAGCATTGGACACGGAAGAGAAAGCGTGGGACTTCATTCAATCCGATCTTGAATATGCCGCAAGCAAACTTCCCACACAGGCAGATGCAAACGGACGTCTGGACAAAGGCGCAGCCTACGCCTTCATGACACGAGCTATGCTCTACGCCGGGCGCTGGCAGGCCGTGGTGGATGCAGCCAATAAAGTAATGGGTTTAGGATACAAGCTGAATGATTCATATGCTGATTCTTTCAAAATCACAGCTGATAAAGGGAATCCGGAAGCGATTCTCGAATATGAATATAATCTAACCGTAGGCGGACACGATTTCGACTCATATTATACCCCAGGAGGGGATTTCACCGTCATTGACAAGATTGGCGGAGGCTATGGGACGCCTACACAGGAAATGGTTGAATCATACGAACTTGCAGGAGGCGGGTTCCCTGACTGGTCGCCATGGCACAACACTGATGGTACAATGCAGACTCCACCTTACGCAAACCTAGAACCTCGTTTCCAAGCAACTGTGCTATACAATGGAGCCAGCTGGAAAGGAAGGAAAATAGAGCCATATGTTGGAGGAACCGACGGCTGGTGCCAATGGAATGTCGATAAAGAGCCGAAAGGCAGAACTACGACAGGATACTACTTGCGCAAGCTCGTCGATGAGAATCACGATTTGTCAAAACAATCATCGAGCAGCCAGCCCCTCATTCTTATCCGATATGCAGAGGTGCTTCTGAACAAAGCGGAAGCATGTTACAGGAGGAATAATGCCACTGATGCAAACGTAGCAATTAAAGCCATCCGATCCAGAGTGGGTCTGCCGTATAGCGACAAGAACGGAGATGCTCTGTGGACTGCGATTCGTCAAGAGAGAAAAGTTGAGCTTGCTTACGAAGGCCTTTGGTACTGGGATCTTCGCCGATGGGGGGATGCTTCGAAAGCATATCCAATAGGACTCAATGCCTATCAGGCTCACGGATTGAAAATTGAGAAGATAGGGAGCGATTATCTCTACACTTACGTCTCTGTCGATGACAAAGACCGCAACTTCCCGGAGAAGCTTTACAGACTGCCTCTTCCTAGCAGCGAGCTTACCACTAACAGTATGGTAAATCAGTATCCAGAGTGGCAATAATCTTTAAATGAATATATTCATGAAAAAAATTCATACATGTTTAGCTATTGTGGCGGCGATATTAATGATAAATGCATGCCACGAGGTCGAACACGTGAAGCCAACCGCCGAACGACAAGGAATCACAAGCCTCACGGCAATTTTCACTTCCGGTCCATATGTTGATCAGGACGCTGCGAAAATAACAATAACTGATAACTCTACGAAAAGATACGTGATACCAGTCCCGTGGTTTTTCCCGGAAGCTTCCGATAATGAAACTGAATCGTTCATGAGCAGAATGCGAATCAGAGCTGAATTGCAGCCTAACTGCTTCATTGATCCTCCACTGACGATCCTTGACCTTACTAAGGAGAATCACTTCTCTTACACAGACGCACAAGGCGTAAGCCAAGACATCATAATCACTGGCGAGCGAGTGAAATCTTCGGCTTGCGAGCTGATTTCTCTCTCGCTGGATGATCCAGCCATATCAGGTATCATCGACAAATCTAAAAAGACCGTATCTCTGATCTCCTTGGCTGATCTTTCGTCATGCCTGGCATCTTTCGAAGTATCTGCACATGCGACAATATCACCGGATCCATCCAAGACAGCTCTGAACTATAATGAGCCGGTCGAGCTGACAGTTACCGCACACAATGGGACGGCCAAGAACACATATACTGTCGTAAAGGCCATTCCAGAGAAAATTGACATGGGATTTAATCTTGGTTCCGTCGAGAACTTATTCAACCTCAACA
Organism: Bacteroidales bacterium; assembly: GCA_028724885.1. Taxonomy (GTDB): domain Bacteria; phylum Bacteroidota; class Bacteroidia; order Bacteroidales; family UBA932; genus Cryptobacteroides. Next base: position 151,017 of record JAQYTJ010000011.1, read on the forward strand.
CTACTAATCTCGGATTGCCTAGATACGATAAGAATGCCTGCATATCAATGGCAGCTGCAGGGAATAACTTAGTCGTCAGCACCGGCTCCGGCACCCCTCTATATTTCAACAAAGCGACAGGCGTGAAGATTGGAGAAATAAACCTGGGTAGTGCCGTAGCGGCATCGGTTACTAGCGATTCAAAAGAGCATGTTCTCATCTGCAACCATGCTGAACCTAACGAGACGATAAACATCTATAGGACATCTTCCGTTACTGAAGCGCCCACCCTCTTCTATTCATTCACCAATGCATCGGGACTGCCAGCAGGATATAGAATTAAAGTTAACGGCGACATAGACTCGGGGGCCATGATAGTAATCACATGCGAGGGAATAGCTGGCGTAACAACATCCAGCAAGGCGATAACGCTCAACGTGACAGACGGATCCGTCTCAGATGTTTCTACGATTGACCTGTCTGGCGCCGGTCTCAACTGGGATGATGCACCTAATGAAGCTACCGTAGTGGCTGCCTCAAGCACCTCCGCAGAAGGCTGGTTCGAGCAGTCTTATGCAGGCGGAGCATGCACTCTCAATTACCTGAAGAAAGACCTTTCAGTTGGCATGCAGCTCGGCACAGATGACGGAAACGCATGGGGATGGCAGACCAACAACCTAGATGCCAAGAGGTTCAACAATGCAGACTATCTGGCAGTCTTCGTTGCCAGCTACTTCCCTTCATGGGGAATAGGGCCTAGTCTGTACCTTCTCAACGTAAGCGACAAGTCCACCCTCACCGGCAGCTTCAATTCTTGTCCAGCTACCGTGCTTTCAAACAAGAACATAGCCTGGTACCAGACCGGAGCTAATGCGGTCGCAACCGGGGACGTGCTGATAGCACCTTCCGCAGACGGATTCAAGATTTACATCTACTATTACGACCACAACAGTCAGGTAATAGGTGGCTACTTCGCCGATTGCATAAAAAAATAATCACTTTTGGAATGGTGCGTACATGGTCTTTGGAGATTAAGGTACGCACCGTCCTAATATTCTTAATCAATGCATATCAATAAATTAATATATTCATTGGCTATAGTGGCCTCCCTATCGTTAGTCGCCTGCTCAAACGACAACGAAAAAATACCTGGCTGGCCATGGAAAGATAACTGTGACACTTCTGAAGTAGTGAAAACAGAAAAGCCTCGCTTCGTCTGGATCGATGCCGGAGGAAATTTTCAAAGATTTGCAAACAGCAAGGAAAACATCTCTTCGGATCTCCAAAAGGTGAAAGATGCTGGTTTCTCCGGCATAATAGTGGATGTACGACCCACAACAGGAGATGTGCTTTTCAATTCATCTATCGCTGACAAATTAAAACGTCTTGACGTATGGGAAGGCTCTCAGTACAAATGGATAGAGAGGACAGCCAAATGGGATTACTTGCAAGCGTTCATAGACAATGGACATGAACTCGGACTAACGGTTTACGCGTCAATAAACACATTCGTTGGTGGCTATTTGTGTCCTTATGGGCTTGGCGCAGAGGGATTTCTCTTCAGGGATGAATCCAAGAAGGTTTGGGCAACCGTTATTAATTCTGCATCCGGTCTTGTCAATACTATGGATCTTCTAGATGACAGTTCCGACTATGGTGCCAAATTTCTCAATCCATCCAATGAAGACGCACAGAATTACATCATCGCAATTCTTAAAGACCTTTCGAAGTACGAGGTAGATGGCATCGTGCTGGACAGGTGCCGTTACGACGATTACGGACTCATGAGCGACTTCTCAGACATTTCAAGAAAAAAATTTGAGAAATATATCGGGACATCCGTTGCCAACTATCCAAACGACATATTGGCTGCCGGGGCTACAAGAATCCCGTCCGTGATGCCGGAATATTTTAAGCCATGGCTTGAATTCAGAGCGAAAACCATATACGATTTCGTCGTGAAAGCAAAAAACGCAGTGAAATCCCAGAACAGCAAAATCAAGTTCGGCGTTTACGTGGGGGCATGGTATTCCGACTACTATGGTTCTGGCGTGAACTGGGCAAGCAAGAAGTACGACACAGCCAAGGATTATTCATGGGCAAGCCCTGAGTATAAAAATTATGGATATGCCGGTGAGTTGGATTTCATGTTTCTTGGAGCATACGCAGGATCTAACAGAATATATGGCTCAGGCGAATGGACGATGCAGGGCTTCGCTCAGCAAGCTAAGAAATTGCTATGTGGCGATGTGTGGTTCGCATGTGGGCCAGACATTGGCAACGGCACTGGTTGGAGCGATGGAGGGAAAGGCAGCCTTATCCCAGATGCGATCAATACATGCATAACACCAAGCAATGGATTTTTTGTGTTTGATCTCTGCCACATACGTTCATTCGGCTATTGGGACGATTTTAAGAAAGGTTTCGAACGAATTGACGCGAACAAATAGCCTCACGTCAATCTAGGTTTATCCACCTTTCGAACTTGAAAAATTTTAATCGTTTTTCCTTTCGGAATCGAAATGAATATTTTATATTAGCAAATCAATAAAAATATTCATCAAAGAATGAACGACCAAGAAAAAAGCCATCTTAACGAAAGGCAGAATAAAATCATGGAATTCATGCATCAGCAGAACGCTATTCCGGTTTCTCAGTTGGCAACAATGCTGAAAGTGTCCGAAGTGACAATCAGGAAAGACCTCTCGTTTCTGGAACAACAGAACCTGCTCTACAGAGTGCATGGTTCTGCAATACTTGTGAACAGATACACCAACAATAAGACCATCGCCGAAAAGAAACGACTCTGCATAAATGAGAAACGAGCCATCGGGAAACATGCTGCCACTCTCATCATGCCCAGAGACACGATAATGATCGCCTCTGGGACGACTATGCAGTCATTCGCCGACCAAATCATAGTGAGGGAAAGCCTGACTGTGATTTCATCCTCTTTCGAAGTGTCTTCATCGCTCGTCGGTAAAGAGAATGTAGACGTAATCCAGCTGGGAGGGCTAGTGAGGGAGAGTTCCCTGGCTGTCATGGGGCCTTTTGCCGAACAGATGCTGACTTGTCTTTCTTGCAGTAAACTGTTCCTTGGAGTTGACGGAATCGATATAGATTTTGGAATCACGACCACAAACCACATGGAAGCCAACTTGCACAGAATGATGGTGAATACGGCACAAAAAACAATCATACTTGCCGACCACACTAAATTCAACAGGCGCGGTTATTCACAAATATGCGCCATGAATCAGGTCGATGAAATAATCACCGACTCTGAGGCTCCGCATGACATAGTGGAAAAAATCATGGATGCTGGAATAGACGTGACAATAGTTGATAATGAAGGCATTCAGATAAAAAATTGACGACTCTGCGATTGTATGAAAAGTATCAGAATTTTCCTAGCCTTTGTCTGCATTTGCCTTGTTGGCTCCATGAAGGGCACAGCTCAAGTCAACGCCATTCCTGACAAGCCAGGAATGACCATTAAAGGGACAGTACTGGCAGACGGAAAACCAATTGGGGGCGTACAGGTATCGGATGGTTATGAAATCACGATGACAGATGAAAACGGAGACTACTGGCTGCCTTCTTCCAAACGGAACGGGTGGGTATATGTCTCCATCCCATCTGGATATGAGGTCCCGACAGAGCATGCCTTCCCACAGTTCTGGGCTTCCCTCACCAAAGCAGCAGACGTGGCAGAGCGCCATGATTTCACATTGACAAGAAAAGATAATGACAAATACATTCTATTAGCCGTCACGGACATGCATCTTGCAAATCTACATGAGGATTTGGTACAGTTCTGTACTACTTTCATCCCAAGCGTACGGAAAATAGCGGAAAATGCCAAAGTGCCTGCGTACACCATCAACCTAGGGGACATGAGTTTCGATATCTACTGGTATTCTGGCAATTATCCTATCGAAGCCTACAAGAAGTCTATGAGGATAGCTAACTATCCTACCCCTATTTTCCATGTGGTTGGAAATCATGACAACGATGGTGCAACTCCATACAGCGACTCTACTGATTTCCTTTCAGCTCGTCGTTACTGTAAGTCAATCGGGCCGAATTATTATTCTTTCAATATAGGCAAGACTCATTATATAGTGCTGGATAATATCGTCTACAAGAACGAGCCAGGAGGGAAGATCGCAAAAGGGATTGCCGGAAGCCGCAATTATGACAGGCGCGTAACGAAAGAGCAATTAGACTGGCTGAAGAAAGATTTGGCCTTGGTTCAGGATAAAAGCACGCCTATATTCGTCGCAATGCATGCATCCGCTTATCATTACAGTGGAGTCTCGGATAAAGTAGTCAGCAGATTCTCAACCCCGGAAGATAGCGAGGAACTTTCAGTCTGCTTCGAAGGATTCTCGGATGTCCATTACCTGACAGGGCATACTCACATGTGCAACACCACCTACGTGAACGAGCATCTCTATGAACACAATATAGGCGCTGTCTGCGGATCTTGGTGGGTAACGAGTGAGGCGTTCGGTCTAAATCTATGCCCTGACGGTGGGCCGGCCGGATTCACGAGATTCAACGTGAACGGGGAAAAATTAGACTGGCAGTATGTAAGCATCGCCGATGGTGCCCAAAAACAGTTCCGCACCTATGACATGAACGCTGTAAGGGAATATTACAAAACCTCGGAAGAGGTCAGGGAATTCGTAAAGCATTATCCACAGAGAGATTTCAGCGCAATTGACGACAACATGGTTTACATCAATGTCTGGGATTGGGCCCCTGACTGGAAAATAACAGTGAAAGAAAATGGTAAGAAACTTAAGGTCGAGCATGAAAGAGTTGAAGACCCTCTATATACAGTTTCCTACCATATCGTCAAAACCAGGAATGGCGAATATCCAAGCAAGTATAAGCAACAATTGCAGAACCACATATTCAAAGTCCGGGCATCCAAGCCTGATTCAACCATAGAGGTGGTCGTAACCGATCATTTCGGCAGGAAATACAAGGAGAAGATGATTCGTCCAAAGGCATTCGGACTGAACATGAACTAGACCTTTCTACAGGAATGGCAGCAGCCGGCATTTGGTTGGTTGAAAATCGGCGTCCTGAACACAAAGCTGCCGATTGTGCATAAATCCATCAGCTAGGAAATCTTTTGTGAAATATTCCTGCATCCTGACATTCAAGAGCGTTGGCGGAAAATCTGCCTGTATTTGAATGTCTGGTAAGCAGAGCGATAGATGAGGTGGGCGAAGTATGCGGCTAGTAGCAGATGGACGGACATGGCTCCGGAAACATCCAGCAAAGATATTCCTATGCACCATACTAAATAGAATGCAGCAACTGAACCCATGGCTGAATTCCTCATGCCTTTGGTGGCTGTAAGCCCGGTATAAATTCCGTCCCATGTGAATGCGGGGGCACCCACAATGGGTACGATGACCAGCCACGGCAGGAACTGCTTCGAGGTCTCTGCCACTGCAGAATCTGAAGTCATCATATGCAGAAGCGGTACGCCTGCCACCGCATATATCGCAATGAACATACCACCTACCCCCATGCTCCATAGGAATGTCCTCTTCACAGTCGCATCAATCGCAACAAAGTCACCACTGCCATAATATCTTCCGCATATCGCCTCACCCGAAAAAGCGAAACCGTCAGTGAAATAAGAGAATATCATCAGAAGATGCATCATGATCGAGCTGCTCGCAAGGAGCAGATCCCCGAAGCGCGCAGAAATCAACGTCGTGCTTATATATATGACTATCAAGCACAAAGAACGAATGAACAGATCGGCATTCATGGTCATGAACCTGCGAAGTTCTCCTCCTTTTATGCTATCCGCCAAGCCCCGAAATGAAATGCGGTCTCGCACAACATCACGATGCTTCAGGAATACCATCGCAAAGCTGAAAATGAGTCCTGAATATTGCGCTATTACTGTTCCCCAGGCTATGCCGACGAAACCTATCCCGCCAAAACCAATGCCTGGCACCCCTAATGCCAAAAATATGCTGGCTGCAACGTTAACTCCGTTGACGACAAGGTCAGTGAACATAGAACTCACCGAATCCTGCATTCCGATGAACCATCCTTTCACAGACATAAGGCTCAAAGTGGCTGGAGATGCCCATATACGTACGAAAAAATATTCCAAGGCCAGTTCCTTAACCTCATCAGAGCACTCGGTGAAAAGGAATATTAATTTAACGAAGGGCAGCTGAAGAAACAGCACTATCACGGCAGCAGCCAGAGCAAATGCAATTCCCTTTGCCAATATGCCAGAACTTTCTTTCCAATCCCCACGACCATAGGCCTGGGCAGTCATTCCTCCCGTTCCGATTCTCAGAAACTCGAAACTCCAGTACAGCAGGTCGAAGAGCATAGTCCCAATTGAGATTCCTCCGATAAGGGCCGCCGCCGAAGCATCCAGATGCCCAGCCACGGCTATGTCTGCTATCCCCACCAAAGGGACCGTAATGTTAGCCAATATGCTCGGAACCGCAATTAGCAATATGTCCTTGTCCAATGCTCTCATGCCGCAATATAGGTAAGAAATGGACCAAGTCCAAAAGTTCGTGCCCAAGCTTTGGTTTAACCTATCCACATTTTCAAGGCTCTGCCCTCTACTCGGCACCCCGGCTTCCACTTGTCATCCTTCCCCACTTGACGTTCACCTGAGCCGCTTGTCATCCTTCCATCCTGACGCACTGTCTTTCTAGCCTGTCATCCTAGCATCTACTGCTACTATGCACATCCATCCATTCTCCAAACCGAAATCCACGGAACACCATCCCACGATGCCTCCATGTCCGTGTGTTTTGGTATGGAAGCCGACGGCAATTAAGTAGAGTTAATCCTAGGAGGCAATAGTGAGGGAAAAACGTAACGGTTCCGACGAATAGAGCCGGGTGTTTAAGCTTGCGTTGCTTCATGTGTCGTGAAAACATGTGCTACCGAAACCGATAGGGCAGGGTCGGCTGGGAATCGAGGGGAAGTTGCGACGGGGAAGCCTCATCCTGTGCCTTCTGTGCGTCGCAACTTCGGGCTGGTCTGGTAAATATGGTCGCAGAAGGGGTCATGAATCTCGCCTTGCGAACAGTAGATCCTGAATCAAGTTCAGGATGACGTAGTGTGTCATTCAGGATGACCGGGTTCGCGATGACGGCGTTGGTCGTACAGGATGAACGGAGTGGGATTTCGCGAAGTGCTGTCGGAGTATGTCCTTCTGGAGGCTCTGTAAAGGGGCGTTGGTCGACAACGTGGCTCTTGGAAGGCCTCGATGTCGAGACATGCCCTTCCCTGCGCGCTTCTGTGCAGCCAGCCTCGACAGCGTTCTGCGAGACACTTCTTCCGAACGGTTTGAATATACGTATGCAATTCTTTATTGCTTCAGCATCGACAAGGTTTTGTGAAACCTTGAAGAGAGGTTATGATTATTCACAATCGTAGGCAACGGTGACATTCATTTTAAGAGCCTAGGACACATATTCCCATTGCCAGCCCCCGTTCTGTTTATCTATAATAATTGACGGCAACGGCGATCAGAATCCTATGGGCCTAGAAGTAATATTCCCATCGCTTACCCCGGTTCTGGAAACCGGGTGAGCGACGCAGTTCTTCATTACAAGCCAGTCGGTGGCACTATACCGTCGCCCATAAATTCTCGTCCTTCTGAGCTAGGACATGGATGTGTCCTTTGCGACAACAGCATCACCAGCAGCCCCACATTGTACGATGACGGGGGAAACGTGTTCATTCTTTTTCCCGTCATTCCGGACGATAAGAGTCCTTCAAGGCCGCGGTCTTATTGAATATGACTTCTGCATCTGTGCTGTCAGGATCTTTGAAGTAGTATCCGGTGCGCTCGAACTGTACGGCAATTCCGGATTTGTCGTCAAACAAGGCTGGCTCAGCATAGCCACTGCCAATCGTCAGGGACTCTGGGTTAAGATAATCCTTGTAGTCCTTGTCCTCAGGAATGTCGTTCATGTCTTCTTTCAGGAATAGACGGTCGTAATCACGAATCGTGATTTTGCCTGCATATTCAGTTGACACCCAATGAATCGTGCCCTTGACTGAGCGCCACTCCCCTGCCCCAGGCCTAGTGGAAGGATCGTATGTGCATTTCAATTCAATTACATTTCCATCAGCGTCTTTCACTACCTCTTCGCACTTTATTATGTAGGTGTATTTAAGGCGTACTTCTCCGCCCGGCTTCAGGCGGAAGAACTTCTTAGGAGCATCCTCCATGAAGTCTTCTTGCTCGATGTATAACTCACCTGTGAACGGAACCTTTCGTTTTGCTCCTTCCGGGTCTGCAGGGTTCAGAGGACAGTCGAACCATTCGACCTTGCCCGCCTCCCAATTGACAAGCGTAACTTTGAGCGGATGCTGAACCACCATGTAGCGGTTCGAGCGAGCATTCAGATCCTGACGCACGCACCACTCCAGAAGCTGGATATCCATCATCTGATCGCGTTTCGAAACCCCTATCTTGTCGCAGAACATCTTAAGGGCCTCTGGCGTATAACCGCGACGACGCACTCCGCATAACGTCGGCATCCGCGGATCATCCCAGCCAGCCACCAAGCCTTTCTGTACGAGTTCCAGAAGCTTTCTCTTGCTCATAAGAGTGTAGGTCAAGTTCAGCCTAGCAAACTCATACTGATGGGACGGGAATATATCCAGAGTCTGTATGAACCAGTCATATAAAGGCCGGTGAACATCGAACTCCAGGGTGCAGATGGAATGGGTAATATGCTCGATGGAATCGCACTGGCCGTGGGTGAAGTCATACATCGGGTAGATGCACCACTTGTCGCCCGTGCGGTGATGGCGAGCATGCTTGATTCTGTAAAGAATCGGATCGCGCATCATCATATTCTTGGAAGCCATGTCGATTTTAGCCCTCAGCACCTTCTCTCCGTCAGCATATTTCCCAGCCTTCATGTCTCTAAAAATCCGAAGATTCTCCTCCACGCTGCGGTCCCTGTAAGGGCTTTTCTTGCCAGGAGTTTCCACCGTCCCGCGGCCTTCGCTGATTTCTTCCTGGGTCTGGTCATCCACGTAAGCCAAGCCTCTGCGGATCAGTTCCTCCGCCCATTCGTAAAGCTGATCGAAATAGTCCGAGGCGTAGCACTCCTTGTCCCACTTGAAACCCATCCAGCGAATATCCTCCTTAATCGCATCGACATATTCAGTGTCCTCCTTAGTTGGATTGGTGTCATCGTAGCGAAGGTTTGTCTTCCCGCCGTATTTCTCGGCAAGCCCGAAGTTGATGCAGAGGCTCTTGGCATGGCCGAGATGCAAATAACCGTTAGGCTCCGGCGGGAAACGGGTCTTTATCTCTTTCACCTTTCCGGACTTAAGGTCCTCCTCTATGATCTCCTCAAGGAAATTCAGTCTCTTCGGCTCCTCCGCCGTAGGATTCTTAGCTTCTTCCATCTTTTCGTGAATATTTGGATTCGCAAAAATACAAAGAACTCAGAAATAATGGAATGCCAGGGACAATTAATCTTTGCCGCGCTTTCGGGATGTCGCCCAATGATTTCAGAAAAAAGAAGAAAGACTGAAAAGAAATCAGTAACTTTGTGCTTGGAAGCGGGATAGGTTTTGGTGTATCCCGGTCTGCATTTTTTATCCGAGGCGCATCAAGGAAGTAACGACTGCCTCAAAAATTTTATGAATATGATAAAGTCTATGACCGGTTACGGGAAGTCCGAAGTTCTATTGGACACTGGAAAATTAACGATTGAAATCAGAACACTCAATGGGAAAAGCTGTGATGTAGGCATCAAGACCCCGTTGCTCCCGAAGGACAAGGAGCTTCAAGTCCGTCAGGATATTACAGCGTCTCTCGTGCGAGGCACGATAGATTTTTTCCTGACGTGGGAGCCGAATGCAGCTTCCAGCGCTAAGGCAATCAATTCCGATCTAGTAGCAACATATTACGGTCAGATAATGGAAATTCGCCAGCATCTGGCCAGCACAGATAAGTTCGGCAAGGCTGGAAACGTAATTGGCAATGACCTCAGCATTGTAGACAACAATATTTTAGCCACTATCCTGCGATTCCCAGACGTGATGGACAATTCGAGGCAGGATGTCATCAACGACGATAACTGGCAGGCCGTGCATAAAGGAATATGCGAGGCTCTTTCCGCCGTAAATGAATATCGCGCCAAGGAGGGAGTGGCGCTCTACAAGGACGTGACTTCAAGGGTTACGAATATCTTGAATCTTGAAAACGAGGTGGAACGTTATGAGCCCGAACGCATTGCAGCCGTCCGCGAGAAACTGATGAAGGATCTCGAAGATCTTCGTCAGAAGGTGGATCCGCAGAGGTTCGAGCAGGAGATGATTTTCTACATCGAGAAACTTGATATCAACGAAGAGAAAGTGCGCCTGCGCCAGCACTGCAAATATTTCATGGAAACCATCGACGGCGAGCCATATCCAGGGAAAAAACTGGGCTTCATCATACAGGAAATGGGACGCGAGATCAACACTACCGGTTCCAAGGCCAACCACGCCGACATCCAGAAGTGCGTGGTTCGCATGAAAGACGAACTCGAGAAAATCCGCGAGCAATCTATGAACATCCTCTAAGGCTGGGATACCTGTAAACAGAACGCTCAATTCAAGAGCCTGCCGGAGAAGCTATTTCGACATATTTCAAGACTCAGCTTCGGAGCCAGGCGGATTGCCGTCGGGCTGGAGCGAGGATGGGATAATGGTTCCAGTAGTTGTGAGGGTACCTTTGGCTGAACCTCGCTTGGGAGCCAGATGCAATGACTCGAGCTTCTGGATTTTCTGAATGACGCTCTGTCTTGAGTCCTTAAGCTTGAAAGCAGCCTCTTTATAGGCATCGGTAGCTTTCTGCAGGCTATCCCCAATATTCGAGAAGGAATTCATCCAAGCCTGTAGAGCTGACATCAGTTCAGCTCCCGTCTTATAAACGTCTGCAATGTTCTTGTTCTGCTCAGCCTGCTTCCAAGCCATCTGTATCATATTCAGAACAACGATCAATGTGACGTGGCTGACTATCAGCACGTTCTTGTTCATCGCCTCCTGCCAGAGTGATGGTGTTTTCTGAAGCATCAGCAGGAAAGCCGAGTCGTTAGGGATATACATTATGTTGTAGTCCACCTTCCGCATATTCTCTGGAACGTAAGCAGCATAGTCCTTTCCTGCCAGTTCTTCGACATGCCCACGGACGCTTCCAACGTGCTGGCGAGCGAACTTTTCTCTGTCCTCTTCAGTCTGGGCATTAATGTAATTGTTATAGTCCGTGAGGCTGACCTTTGAATCCACCACGACCAAGGTGCTGTCGGGATAATACACCATTGCGTCAGGGATCATCGACCGACCAGTGTCGGACTTGATCACCTGACCGTTTTCGTCGGTCATAGCTCTCTGAGTTACAAAATGAACGCCTTCCACCAAGCCTGCGTTCTTGAGGTCATCCACGAGGGACATCTCCCCGAAGTTGCCCTGAACCTTTGATTTGCCGGTCAGGGCGTTGGCTAGATTGCGAGCCTCCTCCCCTACGTCTTTAGACTGCTTGAGCACGTCCTCGATATGCTGCTTCAGCTGGGCACTCTGCTCTGTGGCCTTATCCTGCGACTCTTTCACAGCCTTGCCGAACTCGCTGAACTTATCATTAATCGGCTTCAGAAGCTCGCTGATCGACTCTGCACTCTGTTTCTTGAATATCTCGCTATTGTCAGCAGTCAGCACCCGGAAAGACTCCTTCAGTTGAGAGAGATCCTTCCCGTGCTGCTCCTTCAGCATATTTTCATATTCCTCCCTCGAAGCCAGGCGGCTCGAAAGCGCAGCATTTTCACCGCTCAGCCTAGTCACTTTTTCCTGATACTCATCCAGTTTGTCATTATATTCCTTTGTCATCCTCTCCTTCTCGCCGCGGAAGCTTTCAGCGAGTTTAGCCCTCTCAGAGGAATTGTGCATAATCAGAAATATCACCGCAGCAACTGCCACCGCGGCAATTATGAAAAATAATATCGTCATCGTATTCATGGGATATAAAGATAGCCATAATCGCAGAGAATCGTATAAAATTTCTCTATCTTTGCGAAGTATGAATCTGCCATTTTTCATAGCCAGGCGTTACCTTTTCGCCAAGAAGTCACACAACGTGATCAACATCATCTCGGCGATAAGCGCCATAGGCATGGCTATCGGCACAGCGGCCCTGATAATCATTCTCTCGATCTACAACGGCTTCGACGAGCTGGTGAAATCCACGCTGAGCAACGTGGAACCGGACATACTCGTCTCCCCTACTAAAGGAAAGGTTTTCCTGCCAGATTCCACAGCGCTTGAAAAACTTTGGAAATCCCCCACCGTCAGCAGCATCAGCCAAGTGCTGCAAGAGAATGTGTTCATAGATTATGAAGGGCACCAGAGCGTTGCAAAGGCGAAAGGCGTCGATCTTGAATATGAAGCCAGCTCGCCCCTGCCAGGCAATATCGTTCAAGGCGATTTCGTATTGCACAAGGGAGAACTGCCGCAGATGGTTGTGGGCCTGGGGGTTGCGAACAGGCTTGGAATAAACACGAATTTCCTCTCGAAAGCAGAGCTCTTCTTTCCGATGAGGGACAAGAAGATTTCATTGGTTAATCCAATGGCATCCATTAAAACTGCCAGGGTGAAGCCATCCGGAATATTCACTGTGAATCAGAGTGTTGACGAGGAGCTGGTGCTGCTTCCTATTGAGGTGATGAGAGAGCTGCTAGCCTACGATAAGGAAATTTCAGCCTTGGAGATAAGGCTTGAGAATCCATCCGATAAGGCCGTGCGAAAAGAGATTAAGAATATTAAGAAAACTCTCGGGACAGATTTCATAGTTCAGGACCGCTTTCAGCAGAACACTTCCCTGTACAAGATGATGCGCTACGAAAAGGCAGCTATTTTCCTAATACTCATATTCATAATCATCATAATAGCTTTCAATGTCTTTGGCAGCCTCACGATGCTCATCATTGAGAAGAAGAATGACATCGAGACCTATCAAAGCATGGGGGCAACGGACAAGTTGATTATGAATATATTCACTCTGGAAGGGTGGCTGATCTCGTTGTCTGGACTGGCCGCCGGCCTTGTCGTTGGCATAACCTTCGCTCTTCTGCAGCAGAAGTTCGGCTTCATAAAGATGCCAGGAAACTTCCTTGCGAATGCTTATCCTGTGATTCTTCAATGGACCGACATCCTAGCCACAGTAGTCGGAGTCGCTCTCATAGGCTACCTGATTGCCCTACTGCCTGCCAGAAAGAATATTCCTAAGCAAGAGAGGAATTAAGGTACTGCCCTGATTCGTGATGATTTTTAAATGCATGACATTATCGTAATCAGGAATAAGAATTAACTCTAAAGTTTTTTCTGAATTTCAAGAATTTTCTCAATGCTGAGCGTTGTATTATGTGCAACATCATCCGGTTTCATGCCTGATTTCAGCAAATTTCGCGCAACCATTGCCAGGCTTTCTGACCGTCCCTTATCGATCCCTTTTACGAGTCCTTCAGCTCGTCCTTCGGCTCGTCCTTCGGCAAGGCCCTCTGCACGTGCTTCGTGACGCACGGTCTCCCGCAGATCTTCTATATCCCATTGTGTCAGCATATCTCTCTCGTATTTCATTACTTCTTGAGGAGTAAATTTAGCAATTTCCGCCCGTTCAAACAACATCTCGAAAAACTTCCCTTCCAGGTACTTCGGCCTTTTATCAAAAGTGGTCATGTTGTGCAAGGCATAACAGAACTTATCAAGCACAGTCGCAGCAGGTGAGTCAATCGGCTCATGGTACTTCGGAAGCTCCAACGTGATATACTTTATCTTATCAGTCATAAGATGCCTGTCTCCCAGATCAGTGATGGCATACTCATGCTTAATCTCTACGGAACCCTTATTGTCATCATAATTCATTAATGCGATGACATACGATGGAGAATAGGAATATTTCTCCTCTTTTCCACGACCCCGTATTTCTTCCAGGGAAATACCTACCCCAGCATCGTGCTGCTCCTGAATGATATACGTAGAGTATAAGAGAAGCCTGTCGTGGAAATGTTCCGTCCTTAGCGCCTGCATCTCCACCGCAAACCTAGCCCCAGTTTCCGACTCATAACATTCCACGTCGACACGAATGCCATGGCCTTCCGGGATAGCGCTCTGGTGTTCCTGTGACGTGTAGACTATCGAACTTATCTTACGCTCCGGGATGAGATGACGGAGCAGATATAGCAGCAAGTCGGGAAACTTTTCATCCCCGAAAAGCCGCTTGAACACCGTGTCACTGATTACGTCGGCATACCTCTGCAGCATCCTTTTTTCCCTTACCTGTTTCTTACGGCCTTTGCCTCTTTCTTTGAAATTTTCCATGCCCTTCATTTTTCCGGCAAGGTAGCTCGAGTAAACAGAAATCAATGACAAAAACAAAAATTTCTATTAAAGAAACAGAAATTTTTATTTTTATGTAAAGAATATGCCGGTATGCCCCCATGATGTCATGTAGGGGGCCGCATGACAAACCACGCTGGAGATCCTTGTACATGGCATCGGTTCGCTCGGCAAAAGCATCAACGAGAGATCGGCAGAATAATGTTTTTGGAATATTAAATAGAGTTTAGTTATCTAAACATGCAAACATTTCATCGAAGAAAAACGTACAGAAAGTCGGCAATCGGATATCTACCTCAGCCTGGAGAGAGTGATTTCGTCGGTAGTGCCGTCGTCAGCAACGACTTTGAAGGTATCTTGATCGGTCTTGAGGCGAAGTGGGGCAAACTGCCAAATAACGCGAGTGGATTCACCGGAGCCTTTCATTTTCTCGACTTGACGCCCGTTCTGATAGAGGGTTAGTGCCCTGGCGTTGCTGTAGACTTTAAGATGCAGGTCCTCACCGGCAGGATAATATTTCAATCGGCGGCTAGTGAAATACACCGTGGTCTCCGACTTATTCCAAAGTGATTTGTAGAAATAGAATACGTCCTTCTTCGTCTGGCGGTCACGGGTCACGAGGCCTTTGTCGTTCATATACTTGCGGGCAGGATTCTCCTTGAAAGTCTCCCCATTGTCAGAATCCATATAGCCTTCTTGACGACCTGAAACGGGAAAGTCGAACAATACCCATACGGATGTAAAATTCAGCCAAGGCATCTGGCGAATCTGACGCCAGTAGGATTCGTGGAACATATTCCCGAATTCCTCAAAGTGGCAAGCATCATCTTTCTTAACCCTAGCAGGATCCCAGACATGGGAGAATGGATTAATGCCGGCTCCATATTCAGATACATTGGTTACCCCCATCTTGTTATGAATCTCCTCCATATCTTTTGAGAAAGCCTCTAAATTGCCAGCATCATAGTACCAGCCATTGTAGCGATTTTCCGAGAGGTAATCCACCTTAAGATCTGTGTATCCAGGGCGCTTGACGGCAGAGTCGTCAGACACGCCAACATACCTCCAAGGATCGAGTGACTTAGCGAACTCATAAAGCTTCCCAGTCTGGTAAACGACAGCGTCGGCATCGAATCCGCCTTGGAGAGAATCTTTGTTACCCCAAGAGTCTAGCTCATTCCACATGCCCCAGAAGCAGATGCTAGGATGATTGAACAGATTGTTTATCATCTCTTCCATCTGATCGTGTATGTTGTTGAAATATGCCTGCCTGGCATTGACCCCACAGACATTCACCCATGGAATCTCGGTCTGGACTATTATGCCGAGAGAATCAGCCTGCTGATAGGAAAAATCATTGTGCGGATAATGAGCCAGCCGAAGGAAATTAGCCCCCAATTCTTTGATCATGCGATAATCCCGACGATAATCATCATGAGTCAGAGCCGTGGCCTTGCCATCCATATCCTGATGCATGGCTACCCCTCGAAGCGGATATGGCCTGCCATTCAGGCAGAATCCGTTCTCCGAATCCATCTGATAATAACGGTAGCCTACCTTCGTCTCCGCTATATCCAGCATCCTCTTCCCCTCGAAAAGCTCGACCCTGACCGTGTACAGGTAAGGATCCTTGACTCCGTTCCAGAGATGCAGGCCGGATACTATGAATTCATGCCTATAATCATATTCAGAGAATGCCTCGATATCGACCTTACGATCAGCCTGATACCCTAGGCTTCCGTCCGCCTCGATGAGCTGAGTTCTAACGTTCACCGTAATGCCACGATTGCTGGTGTTCACGACTTTAGTCTTAACCACTGTCGAAACCTTATTTGGAGCCACTTCAGGCGTCTCCACCCTCAGGCGGTAAAGGCCATAGGATTCAGGCGAGAAATAAGCTTTCTCCATCTGGACAAGGTACACGGGATTATGCAGCCCACCATTCTTGTTGAAATCTGACTCAACCGGGATGATGTCGAGATCCCTCCTATTGTCGCAAATGACTTCAACCTCATTAATACCTTTTTTAATAGCTTCAGTAATATTCACTGGAAACGCAGTGTAGCCCCCTCTGTGGTCGGCAACCTGAACGCCATTCACTTTCACTATCGCCTTCTGAGCCGCTCCTTCAAACACAAGGAAATGGTCAGCCTTAGCATCATTAACTCTGAATTCGGTCTTGTATGTCGCATCCCCACGGTAATATGCCTTTGAATGGCCATCCTCAGCATTGTAGGAATGAGGAATCGTCACATCCTCCCATGAAATTCCATCTTTGCTGAACTGCCAGTCTTTCAATTCTACCTGCCTTAAACCACGAATCTGCGCATTAGCTGAGATGGCAGAAATCATTGCCAGGATAGCGGCAAATAAGATATTTCTTCTCATTCGTTGTTTATCTTTTCATTTTAGAATTGGCAAATTTAGTAATAATCAATCGAATTCCTTAATTTTGCTAACGAATAAATGTGTTCTTCATGATAAGCTACGAGGATTACAGGCAAGAGACCCGCAAGGTCTTCGATTGGATGAGGCTTCTGGCTCCGAAAATAATTCTGCTCTCGGTCGTGCTAGGTGCCATAACTAGGATTATTCTTGCTTTGATAAGTCCTGAAAGCATAAATGCTGGTTTCATTGGCTGGATAGAAGTATTCGGCCTCGGGATTCTGAACGATGCCTGCTTCGCAATCCTATCACTGGCACCAGCATTCGCCATCTACATATTCCTTAATGACTTAAAATACAAGAAAGGCTTAGGGTGGCTTATTATATTCATTTTGACTGCTGCCACAGCATATTCATTTTACCCAGAGAATTTCTTCTCTTCGTATGCGCCGTGGGTGACGAAACTTGTCAGAATAGTTACTTCAACGATCCTGGTCGGCTTCTGCATAAAATTCTTCTTCCCTCAAATAAGGAATGCATGGAGAGGCATCACGCTCACTCTCGTAGAATTTTGTTACGTACTTGTGGGCATAGTTAACATGCTTTGCGAAAGCATGTACTGGCATAAATTCGGCATAAGGTACAATTTCATTGCCGCAGACCACCTGCTCTACTCTGAAGGTGCAATCAGAGCCATTCTGGATGCTTACCCAGTAATTCCTATGGCAATTGCACTGACTCTCATAGCCATCTTCGTGACATGGAAGATGTTCAGGAAATACAACATTGGGGAATCCAGCAACATGGGTTTCTCGAATATGATGGCGATGCTGGTGCTGTACGCAATGCTCGCATTCGGCAGCCTGAAATGGCTAGACTTCAGCAACAGGAAAATCAGCAATGCAAGCGCTATGGCCACTCAGTTGCAAGGGAATGGCATCTGGAACTTAATCGAAGCCTACAGGAGCGGGAAGCTTGAATATTACCGATTCTACCCTACCATTCCAACTATGCAAGCCCAGAAAACTGCGGAAGAGCTGCTTGCGAAAGGCCTGAATACCCAAGACTCAACAGCCATAATTCCAAAGAATATAGTGCTGATAACTCTAGAAAGCATCAATCATGAATATATTGACGAAGGTCTATGTCCATTTTTGGAGTCCTTGGAGAAAGAGAGCCTTTCTTTCAAGAACATGTTCGCAAGCGGGCCGTCAATGTCTAAAGGAATCGATGCTCTCACGCTCTGCACTCCCCCGACGCCTGGAAGGAGCATCGCATTCAAATTTAAGAAAAAGGTCCCTGCCGGCCTTCCAACCATAGGCAAAGCACTGCAATCCAGCGGATACGCGACTGCATTCATCTATGGAGGGAACGGTCGCAGGTCAAATCTCAGAAGATATTTTTCAAAAAACGGCTACGAGATAATAGAAAAAAGAGATTTTAAGGATATATCTTTCGAAAACTCGATGGGAGCCTGCGACGACGACACCTATGAGGAAGTCCTTGGATATGCTGGCAAACGAGCAAACCTAGGAAAACCGTTCCTTGCGCATGTGCTGACTCTGTCGAGCCACAGTCCATATTCCTATCCAGGCAGCAGGCTCATAGAAAAAGATGAGCGGAAAGAGGCAGTGAAATACACTGATGCGGCACTGTATAGATTTTTCGTAGCGGCCTCTAAGAAACCTTGGTTCAGCAACACGATTTTCGTCGTAGTCAGTGACAGAGGCTCGGAAAAAAGCAACGAAAATGGCCCTCAGCTAGAATATTTCCACATACCTGCCCTTATTTACGCTCCGGGGTTCATTGCTCCCGCTGAAAATGATAAGATCTGCTCACAGATAGACCTGATGCCCACGCTGCTCTCCATGCTGCATATTCGTCCAGAAGACAATTTCTACGGCAGGAATATATTAGCAGAAGACTTTGATGAAAGGGCATATGTCTCTAATTTCCTGCAGCTTGGCTATCTGAAAGACAGTACCCTGATCGTGCTGCAGCCCATGCGCGAAATAACTGCATTCAAGATCGAGGGCGGTGAGCAAATCGAGGTGACAGATCCGGATACGGCATTGCAGAAAGAAGCCCAGGCACTTTATCAGCGTGCATCTGGCCTATTCGAGTAATTAATTGAAACTCACCTTCATCTCTCCAAAGTAAAGCCCCCAGCAGCCATCCTGGACTATTGGGACATCCTTGCCATCCAGATTCTTCTCGTGATAAGGCTTTTTGAGGAACGTATGGGAATGTCCCCCGATTATGATGTCGACATTCCGTGTGTTATTGGCCAGATCCTGATCATCGAAAGACGGCATCGAAACGCCGATATGGGTGAGGGCTATCACCAAGTCGCACTTCTTCACGTCTTTAAGGTATGCAGCCCATTTATTCACTGCCTCAGCAGGCTCGATGGCCGGAATCCGGTCAGCGATTTCTTTGGAGACAAGGGTGCTGATATCAGGCATTAGTCCGATGATTCCGATTCTCTTTCCTGCCTTCTTCACGATCGCATATGGCCTTACGTATTTTCCAAGCTCTAGATTGGAGAAATCATAATTGGCGACCACCACAGGACACTTCACCTTCGAGACCCTTCTGGCAAGTTCATCCACTCCGTTATCCAGCTCGTGATTGCCAAGAGTGATGCAGTCGTATTTCAAGGCGTTTATCATTTCTATTTCAACGTTACCTTTCAGCACTGTGAAATAAGAAGTTCCTTGGGAAAAATCGCCGGCGTGCAGGAAAAGCACGTTCCTCCTTCCGTCAGCCTTAACCACGCTATCCCTGAAAGCAGCCCTCTCAATCACTCCCCCATGGCCTTTCTGA
This sequence comes from Bacteroidales bacterium, assembly GCA_028724885.1. Taxonomy (GTDB): domain Bacteria; phylum Bacteroidota; class Bacteroidia; order Bacteroidales; family UBA932; genus Cryptobacteroides. The sequence goes on from JAQYTJ010000011.1 coordinate 170,616, forward strand.
GAGCCTGAGCGAATTGGCTCAAGATGGCTGTGCGTATCGTTCACATGAATTATCGTAAGCTCTCTCTGGCCATAGGCGATAGTCGCAGAAAGAAACGTGATGCAGAATATTCCTAAAATCTTTTTCATAGCCCCCTCCCGTTCTTGAATATTTTAATTCGCCCATCGCACTCATATTCAATCGGTTTCCCCTGAGCTGTCAGCTCTTTGACGTAAGAGAGCATGGTATCTATAATGTAGCCATTGCACATTATCTTCTTCTCCGCATTCTTCTCAATGTGGAAACCATCTCCGCCATCCAGTAGAAAATCTATCGTTGCGATGCCGTAAAGTCTTTCATCGTCAAGCGGTTCGCCACCAATGGTTGCCTGGGCCAATCTTCCATCTTTAACCACAGCCCTGCAGCCACCGACTATTTGCCAGGTGGTCCCAGCCATCTGCTCCAAAATCACTCTGACGTCCCTGCCCCGCAGAGCCACATAATATAGATGATTATGGAAAGGGAACATGGACATGATGTCGTCAACCATCACCGGCCCGGCTGGCATGTCCACCCGCACTCCCCCTTTGTTGGCAAAACCTATGTCAACTTTCAGTCCTACGCTGTCCTCAACGGCTCGCATGACCTCATCTATGAACCAGTCGTAAAGCTCGCACTCGGGCGACTTGCGAACCATGACCCTAGTCGAATATGCGATGACGGATTTCACTTCTGCCATCTCTGGCTGCACTCCTATGAGGATTTTCGCAACCTTTTTCGTGGAGTTCCTGAACTTCCTTCCATTCGGCGCAATGTAATAACGTCCTTTGACATATCCCAAGGATTCCGTCACGTCATCGGCATTAGACGCAGTGACGCCAGTCCTGGAGCCATCCATAGGCACAGTTTTCCACGAAATGCTAATATCCTGGGCGCTAAGACTCAACCCCAGCGCCAGGAAGAACACAAAGAAATATTTTCTCAAAATTAACTCTGTTTAAAATACTTCCAGAGATCCTTGAATGTAGATTTCTTGCCGAACACCAGGATCCCTGACTTATAAATCTTGGCCGAAATCCAAGCAAAGATAACAAAAGTCAGGAGAAGGACAGCGACAGAACCGATGATCTCCCAGTTAGCCACGCCATACGGAATCCTTGAAGGCATCACGATAGGCGACGTGAATGGAATCCAAGAACACCATTTCACGACCGGACTGTCCGGGTTCTGGAACAGCATGAACACTACTATGTAGCCTATCATCAGAGGAATCGTCAGCGGCAGCTGAAGCTGCTGCGTGTCGCCTTCGTTCTCGACCGCTGAACCGATGGCAGCGAACATGGATGAATATAACAGATAGCCTAGGAAGAAGAATATCAGGAAAGCCACAATGAGTTTAACCCAAGGTACGTTCACCAGAGTGCCGATTATCACTGAAGCATCGCTTACAGGGGCTGCGACAGAGTCAGCCGCTGCCAAAGAAGCGGTGTCCGAACCGACTCCCAAAGCCTGCATCTGGGCAGGCGAGACGCCCATAGTCTGAGCCATCATCTGGGGATCCCCGGAGAGCTCTTTGAACTTGTCGAATCCAACGAAACCACCAACAATTGTGGCAATGCCGAACGTGAGCACAATCCAGAGCATGAACTGGGTAAGTGCGACCAAAGCGATGCCGATTATCTTTCCGAACATCAGGTCAATCGCATTGACGGACGAAACCAGCACTTCTATCACCCTACTTGACTTCTCTTCAATTACGGCAGACATTACTTGGCCGCCGAACATGGTGATGAACATGAATATGATGATTCCCAGAACCATGGATATTATCATGTACACTCCCGATTCGGATATGGACTCGTTTCCTTTCTCGTCCAGCGTGTATTCAGTGAGGGGCACGTCGGCCTTCACGTCATACATTATCTGCTGCAAGTCATCGATGTTGTAGAGCTTGATCCTATAGTCCTCTATCGCATTCGATGCCATATTCTTAAGATTATCCGTAAATTCGACCCCGACAGGATCTTTCGAGTAAAGACTCATCTTTACCATTCGCGAGACAGTGTCCAGAGGAGAAACCACCACCAAGGCATCCTTGCCGATGGAAGAAAGGTTGTTCTTCACAGTATCGGCAGGCTCGCTGGAGAAATCCTCGAAAGTCACCCTTTCGTTGTTTTTGAGGAATGGGAACACTATGCCGCTCTGATCCACGACTGCAACGGCCTGTTCCCTCTCCTTCGTGGTGCCCATGATGTAGCCCATGAGGACCAGGAAAGCGACGAAGAGGATCGGCACCAGAATGGTCGTCACCAAGAAGGATCTTTTCTTAACCTTGTTAAGATATTCCCTTGCTATGATTATTTTGATGTTCCTAAAATTCATGGCTATGCTCCCTCCGTTACAAGTTTTATGAATATGTCGTTCATCCTAGGCATCAGCTCTCTGAAAGAAGATACAGGAATTTCCTGCCCTATGATTGCCTGCAGAGCCTGATTCGTCGTGACCTCCGGCTCAAGAGCGAGAACGGCGTCATGCTTGCCACCCTTTACTTCGTCAGAGACGACTGTGAATATGCCGTCGGCATCGGCAACAACTTTGTCGCCGGTGTACTCCAGCTCTATGTTGTTGTTGCCATATTTCTTGCGGATGTCGTTCACTCCCCCCGTTATCACTAGGCGAGACTTGTTTATGAGCGCGATCTCATCGCACAATTCCTCGACGGATTCCATGTTGTGAGTGGATAGAGCGATCGTAGCACCTTCTTTATTCAGCCTCAGAATCTCCTGACGGATAATTTCCGCATTCACTGGATCGAAGCCCGAAAATGGCTCGTCCAGAATCATCAGCGACGGTTTGTGGACGACAGTCGTTATGAACTGCACCTTCTGAGCCATGCCTTTCGAAAGCTCCTCAATCTTCTTCTTCCACCAATCCTGAATTCCGAAGCGGTCGAACCACTTCTTCAGCTCGGTCCTGGCATCAGATGCGCTCATGCCTTTCAGCTGAGCCAGATACATGCACTGATCGCCAACCTGCATCTTCTTGTAAAGCCCTCTTTCCTCTGGCAGATAGCCTATCTTTCTCACATCCTCCTGAGTGATAGGGCGGCCGTTGAACATGACCTCGCCACCACTCGGAATGGTGATTCTGTTAATGATTCTGATGAGCGTAGTCTTCCCAGCTCCGTTAGGGCCAAGCAGTCCGAATATCTTGCCTTCGGGGATGTTCACGCTAACGTGATCCAGCGCCACTTTCTCTCCGAAGGTCTTCGATATATCCCTGCATTCTATAATACTTCCCATTTAATTTTAATTATGCTGTATTTTCACAAAAGTACCAACTTTTGACGAATTGCCAACTTTTTTCATCCTATTCGTAACGGAAATTTAATATTTTGACTACTAGCTCGATGAGGAGGTCCTTCGGCGTCGCCTCGCCGACATTTCCGCCTTTGCCTTTGTAGTCATATTCGCAAAGCAGGGATATCACGCCCATCGCAGCAGGAACAGGGAAATTAGCAACTGCCACATCATATTCCTTCCAGAAATAAGGGTTCACTCCTTGCAAGACGGCAGCAACTGCAGATCTGTCCGGGTACCTGTTCTTCTGCTTCAGCGCTCCATATTTCAGAATGCGGTTGAAATGAAGGTACAGTGCGCTCACTGCCATAGGCATAGCGAATTTTGCAGAACTGCCCAAATGATCCGCGACTTTGAGCGCCTCTTTCGCATTCCTGGAAGACAGAGCCTTTGTCAATTCAAATATGCTGAATTCGCGACTTATGCCCACGTTCTGCTCTATGTCCTTCACGGTCACGTTCGTAACGCCCTCAGGAAGATTTTTCAGCAATTTATCGGTCTCGACTACTATGCGGCTCAAATCAGTTCCCGCATCCTCTCCAAGCAAAGCGGAAGCCTCAGGATCAATTTTCAATCCTTTGCTGGAATAATATTGGCTGATCCATCCAGGCATCTCATAATCCCTCAAAGCAGGCGATTCAACAATCACTCCCACCTTCGCAATCTGCTTGTATAAAGACTTGCGCTTATCAAGCGTAGAGCCTCTGAATAGCAGCACAAGCACAGTAGAATCCAGCGGATGCTCGCAGTACGGAGCCAGTTTCTCTATGTCACGCACGGCCTGCGCATCCTTCACCACAACTAATTGGCGTTCTGCCATCATAGGGTAGCGCATGGCTGAAGTCGCAATTGCATCCGCATCCACGTCCGCCCCATAACATATTGTCTCATTGAAGTCCCTTGAAGCATCGTCCAATGAATATTTCACGAGGGCATCACAGATCAGATCTGGATAATATGGCTCATCTCCCATCAGCAGATAGATAGGTGCGAACTGCCCCGACTTCGCCTTCTGAATTATTTCTTCGCTCTGAGCAGCTACGCTAACTGTCCCCTTTGCCATTTCAATATGTGAATTTTACTGTCCTACAGATATCCCTTGAAGATGTTCCGAACAAAGCCTGGAAATCTCCTTTCTCTGCCACCCAGGCATGTTTTCCAGCATCGAAGAAACTTAGAGCAGATTTATCGATGGTAATTTCTGCCACCTTCGTCTCGCCTGGCTCCAAGAATACTTTAGCGAAACCCTTGAGTTCCTTTTCAGGTCGCTCGACAGAACACTCCGCATCACTGATGTACAATTCCACTGTCTCTGCGCCAGCCACTGAGCCAGTGTTCTTGACAGAGACTTTAAACGTGATTCCCCTTTCAGCAGAACCTGCCATAGAAGGTTCCCCAATCTCGAATGTAGTGTAACTCAGTCCATGGCCAAATGGGAACAAAGGGGTGATTTTCTCCTTGTCGAACCAGCGATAACCAACGAAGATTCCTTCTGAATAAGTCTCATTCATGATGGTCGCCATGTTGGTGCCAAGCAGCTTCTGCTCCCCTGGCACTCCCGGATATTGCTCGGCAGTCTTTATCGGATAATCATCCAACGTAGAACCGATAGTGAAAGGAAGTTTTCCAGATGGGTTCACGTCGCCAGAAAGCACGTCAGCAAGCGAATGCCCTGCCTCGCTGCCGAGATACCAATCCTGAATGATGGCAGGAACCTTGTCCTCCCAAGGCATAGCAACGGCATTACCAGAAATATTAACGACCACGAGCTTCGGAGCCACTGAAGCGAGTGCCTCGATGACAGTATCCTGAGAATATGGCAGAGAGTAACTCAGCCTGTCGGCACCCTCCGCATCCTGATGATCGCTCTTATTTAGGCCGCCTATGAATATGACATATTCAGCATTCTTAGCTGCAGTCACTGCGTCTTTCAGCAGCTGCTCGGCAGAGCGGCTCTCAGATAGGTCCTGACCAGTGGAAACTCCATTGTATTCACCGCCAACGTCCCCTATGTAGCCTCTCTCATATTCAACATCGGCATCTTCAAAGCGCTCCTTGATGCCCTCTAATGGAGAATATTCCTTTTTCACCTTCAACGAAGAGCTACCGCCGCCGACCGTCATCATCTTTATGGCATTTTCCCCGACTACAAGGATCTTCTTTGCATCCTTTATCGGCAGCACGCCTTCATTTTTCAGCAGCACGATAGCCTCGTCTCCGATTTTTCTCGCAGCTGCGGCATGTTCCGGAGATGCGAAAGACCCGTACGGGCGATTCTTATTCATATTCGTCCTGTACATGAGCCTCAGCACCCTGCGCACCTTATCGTCGAGCGTCTGCATGTCATATTTCCCGCTCTTCAGGCCCTCCAGATAAGGGTCCGCAAGATAATAACTGTCGTAAGAATTAGATGCCGTCGACTTCAAGCCATCGGTCCAGGTGCCGAACTCCATGTCCAAGCCATTTTCAACTGCTTCTTTAGTGTCGTGAGTGCCGCCCCAGTCGCTCACCACTACGCCGTCGAACCCCCACTCTTTCTTAAGAATATCATTCAGCAAATATTGATTGTGGCAGTTCCACTGACCCTTGTACAGATTGTACGAACCCATGATTGCCCAGGCACCGCCTTCCTGGACGGCAGCCTTGAATGCAGGCAGATATATCTCGTAAAGGGTTCTGTCATCGACATTAACGTCCGTGGTGAATCTATTCATTTCCTGATTGTTAAGGGCAAAATGCTTTACGCAGGCTGCGACACCATTGCTCTGAACGCCTTGAACATAAGGCACCACCATACGGCTTGTGAGGTATGGGTCCTCGCCAAAATATTCAAAGCTTCTGCCGTTCAGAGGGGTTCTGTTGATATTCACTCCCGGACCAAGCAGTACGTCTTTTTTGCGGTAACGTGCCTCCTCACCTATGCTCTTCCCGTAGAGCCTAGACATCTCAGGATTCCATGTGGCCGATAGAGCGGTCAGGGCCGGAAATGCCGTGCATGAATCGCTCGTCCACCCAGCCTGCTCCCACTTATCCCAGAGAACTTCCGGACGAATGCCGTGAGGGCCATCAGACATCCACACTTCAGGCAAGCCAAGCCTAGGAACACCTGCGGAGCTGAATTTGCTCTGAGCATGCAGAACTGCGACTTTTTCTTCTAAAGTCATCCGCGAAAGGGCATCTTCTACCCTATCATCCATTGTCTTGGCATCATCAAGAAAAACAGGCATGCCGTTTCCAGCCGCCTGTTTTCCGTTCTGATTACCGCATGCCGTGACTACGGCCACAGCTGATAAAATGCAGCAGACCAGATGTGTTTTCATATTATGCCTCGAATTTCTTTTCTTTTGTTCTTACTATTTTTTCTTTCATGAGGTCTACGGCTGCACTCACTGCATCCTCGAATGAGCTTGCGTTTCTTTCAATCAGCAAGTCTTGACCGTAAGCCCTCATCTGGAGTTTTACGTTCTTGTTGTCTGGTTCTCTAAGCAGTGATAGCGTGACATCGACATCGCTAAGAGCATCACTAAACCTTGAAAGCTTTGAAACTTTCTTCTGCACATAGTCTAGCAGTTTTTGATCTGCGTCGAACTTCAGGGATTTAACTCTAATCTCCATGATTACCTCCATCTTTAGCCCGTGGGTGGGCGTTAAAATAAACTTTTTTTAGTTTTTCGATTGAATTGTGCGTGTAGACCTGCGTTGCCGCAAGCGAGGAGTGGCCAAGCAGTTCTTTAATAGAATTGAGGTCAGCCCCTTCGTTCAGAAGTTCCGTGGCCAGCGTGTGCCTCAATACATGCGGAGACTTTCTCCCTGTGATGCTCCCGACCTTGCCCAGCTCGCTTTTGATGACCCTATCGACGAATACCGGATAGAGTCTGCCTCCGTTCGGGGTGACGAGCAGAGGCTCATCCGAGGTCCTCTTGCGCGAATCCATCGTTTCAACTACACGTAAATATAAGGAAATTTCCTCACAAAGTGAAAGCACAAGAGGGATTTCTCTCATCTTATCGCCCTTTCCTCTGACTTTTAAAACTTTACGTCCGAAGTCAACGCTACCGATATTGAGGGCTATTAGTTCGGAGCGACGGATTCCTGCTGAGTAAAGGATAGAGACAATGAGACGAGAGAGCCTCTTTGAATATAATTCCAGAGATGTTTTATCCCGTCCCGTTATCAGAGATGCGTTTTCTTCGGATGCGTAAGGTTCCGTGCCTTTGAAATATTCATCCATCGATTCCTCCCTGTAGAATACAGGCAGGCGCTTTTCCACTTTAGGCCTCGTAACCAAGCTGACCGGATTGGATTTCAGCAAGCCTTTCTTTATGAGATATTTGCAGAACCCGCTCAGCACGCTGAGATGTAGGTTCACCGTTCTCGAGCCATCGCCTTCATGGGTAATCAGTCCAACTTCGTAACTTCTTATCACAGAAGGGGTCAGAGATTCCGCCAAAGCCTCATCCGCCGAATCATCCGCTACAAACCCAGATGTCTTCAGGAACTCACAGAAATCCTTTAGGACATCCGAATATATTTCCTGAGTCCTTTCAGAGTAACGTCTGACAGATGAGATGTAATTGATGTAATCCTGTGCGGAATGATTCATGAGTTGGAAATCTTCTGCACAAATTTAATCATTCAGCTTTTATTTCGGAACTCTACCGGAGTCATGCCGACGTTATTCTTGAACATGCGGGTAAAATGGCTTGGATACTCGAAACCGAGCGAGTCGGCGATGATACCCACAGGCTCGTCAGAGGCGAGAAGACGCTGCTTAGCCACACCGATCACCCTGTTCTGAATCATGTCCTTTGCCGTCACGCCTGTTGCTTTCTTTATCAGGTCCCCGAAATAGGTCGGCGAGAGGCAGAGCTTGTCGGCAAAGTAGCTTACCGACGGAAGCCCTCTCTCGGAGATCTCTGTACCGTTGACATATTCATGGAGCAGGCTTTCAAATTTAGTGAGCATGTCGCTGTTGACCTCATGCCTAGTGATGAACTGGCGGTCATAGAACCTCTGACAGAGGTCCAGCAGCAGGTTGACTTCTCGGCAGATGATCGTCCTCGTATGACGGTCTATCTCCCTGTGCAGTTCTATCAGGATGTTATCCATGCAAGTTTCTATCTGTCCTCTTTCTTTTAGCGAAAGATGCAGAGCCTCACGGCTCTCGTAAGAGAAGAAGCGGTAATTGCGGATATTCGCCCCCAGCTCCGTACCGTAAATCAGGTCGGAATTGAAGATAAGGCCTCTCCCTTTCCCTCTCACGGGGGTTTGCGTCTCAACTCCATAGACTTGCCCCGGGGCCATGGTGACGATAGTGCCGTCATGGTAGTCATAGGTAGTGTTGCCGTACATCAAATTTCCGCATTTGATGTCTTTTAGCAACACGCAATAAACTTCGTAAAGCATCTTCGCACCGAGATGCGGCTTAAAATCCTCAAAACGGACCACGCTTACCAGCGGATGCAGAGTATCAACTCCGAAATGGTCATTATATTCCTGAACAGTCGATATCTTTTTCATTATGAATATGTTTTATTCGTAGACAAAAGTAATATTAATTATCATTTTGCTGAGGGTTTTCCGCAAAAATGGTAGAATAGTCTAAAAAATATTTAAATTTATGATGAATATGGTGGAGACCAACCTCACGAAATTCAAGGGCGGCAAAGGGTACAGACCCATTACAAGTCCTGAGGCCATGCTAGATGCTATTACGGCCTTAGGCATCGTGCCATTCTTCATGAACATTGTTCCTGGCTACTCCATTGAAGAAATGACACCGAAGGAATGCTGGTTCGACGATGATTCCGACACGCTGGGACCGTGGGATTGGAAGATAGACTGCATCCAGAGTGGCAGCATCGCTTATGGAAAATTCCTGCTGGGAGGAAAGGCATCGTTTGCGACCGTGGAACGCTACAGGGAGCTGATGAACTGGCGCAGGTCTCGCAAGGAACTGAAGCCCAAAGGGTTGGAGATAGATGTTTACAATGCCATCGTAGAAGCTGGGACATTGACTACGTCGGAGCTGCGGAAACGATTCGGAGTAAGAAAGAGCAAGATGGACACTATCATCACTCATCTTGAATATGCCACATTAGTGGTGGCTGGAGACATCCAGAGGGTCTATCGCGGCCCCGACCTACACTACGATGGCTGGCAGAGGTCGTCCTTGTGCACCCCCGAGGCTCTTTTCAGCCTGAATGAGACTACTGACGAGACCGAAGATTTCGGCGAAATATTCTTTAACGTGAAGAAAAGCAAGAATGATAAGACACTTAAAGTAAGTTCAAAGCCAGAAGAGTCATTCTCCAGACTCTGCGGCAGGGCTCAGAGCATGTTCCCCGCCGCCCCTAGGGAATTCATAGCGAAAATATTCAGATAATAATTCTACTTCTCTTGCATATAATCAGAAGGTGAGACCCCTTTCGCCTTCTTGAACACTTTCGAGAAATAATTCGGGTCGGAAAATCCAGTCATATAGGCTGTTTCGGAGACGTTATGGCCTTTAGCCAGCAGAACACAGGCAGTGTCTATACGCCTCTTCCTTATGAAATCACCTATGGAGATGTTCATGAGGCTCTTCATCTTCATGTAAAGCATGCTTCGGCTTATACCCAGTTCTGAAGTTATTTCTGACACAGAAAACTCGCTATTGTCGATGTTCGCGTCAACTATGTTATTGATCCTTTGCAGAAAATCTTTATCCAAATCTGTCAAGGATGAGATTTCATATTCATCATTCTTGGAATTGACTATCTCCTGCTGACGGACAGAGATTAGCTGGAGGATGTTATTAACTTGGAACTCAAGCGTCTGAGGATCAAAAGGTTTGACCACGTATGAGTCGGCGCCACTCTTATAGCCGACTGCCACATCCACAGGGTCGCTTTTTGCGGTCAGCAAAATGACTGGGATGTGAGAGGTGGCCATGTCGTTTTTTAGCCTGGAGCAAAGTTCCACTCCGTTCATGATAGGCATCATGACGTCTGAGATTATCATGTCGACTGCCGTATCTTTCGAGATCATGATTGCCTCCTGACCATTGGATGCCGTCAGAATGTTGAACCTACCCTTAAGGTAATTAGCCAGGAATTTCAGCATGTCTTCATTGTCATCTACTAGAAGCAAGGTATGCTTCCCTTCTTCTGGCTCAAAAGATTCGATACCGCTCTCAGTCTCATTTCCAACAACTTTGTAGTCATCGGAGGAGACGAGGCTGTCAATTCCGGAGACCTCGCATTCCGAACCGAAAGCATTTTGCGACACATTCAGCGATACTTTGAAAGTTGATCCCTTTCCCAGCTCGCTATCAACGCTAACGGTTCCTTTGTGAATCATGACCAGGCTCTTCACTAGCGAAAGGCCTATTCCCCAGCCGATCTTATCCTCCCCGAAGCCAGGCCTGGTCTGGTAATACCTTTCGAAGATGTGTTTTTTATCTTCTTCGCTGATTCCTATTCCGGTATCGCTCACTGCTATATTCAGATAGGAATACCCCATCTCGGTCGTTATGTCCGCTTTGACGGAGACAAGTCCACCTTCCATGGTGAACTTTATGGCATTGGATAGCAGATTGTTAATTATCCTTTCGAGGAATGACGGCGAGAACCAGACATATTCCCCATTATTCTCGCAGGAAACCGATAACTCGATATTCTTATCTTTCGCAGCCTGGCGAAAAGACTCAGAATACAACTCTATAAAATCCATCGGATTCCCTTTCTGGATGTTCAATGGGAAACTGTTCGTTTCCAGCTTGTTCATGGTCACGAGCTGGTTTATCAGTCCATCCATCTGCTTCGTGCTCTTTATGGCTAGGTCGAGGTTTGTTGCAGATTCTCTATCCATATTCTCATTCCTGATGCTTTTTAATGGGGCTGATATCAAAGTGAGAGGTGTCTTCAGCTCATGAGATACAGTGGCGAAAAAATCGGATTTGGCTGCATCCAGCTCTTTTATTTTCTCTTTCTCCATATTTGCCAGCTTGACTTCGTTCCTCTCTTTCAGAACGAAGTATGAAAGATACATCAACAATAGGATAATGGAGGCATAGAAGAGGTATGCCCACGCAGACTTATAGAAAGGAGGCATCACTCTTATCCGCAGCGATTTGACTGGACAATTCTCCCAGTCCGAGTTCGTATTGTTAGCCCTCACGTTCAAGACGTACTTCCCTGGCCGCATATTGTACCCATAGAAATGATGCTCGTTCCCGACGTTCCGCCAGTCATCATCCACTCCGTCCAAGAACATCTGATAAGAAATGGAGCCTGTGCTGCCTGGCTTTATGACGCCGAAATCAATATTGAAAGATTTAGCTTGGGCGAAAGAAAGGCTAATGGAGGCTGTGCTGTTCAATTCCCTCGTCAGCGGGGATTTGTCTGTAGCTGAAGTGATGAGGTCATTGTCTATCGTTAGGCTTTTCAGATGGACATTGAATGGCCCAGTCATAGGCAGAATGCTATCAGGCCAGAATGCTATCAGGCCATTGATTGTTCCCAGGAAGATCTCGCCAGAAGCTGTCACCATGGAAGAGCAGAAATTGAACTGATTAACGGGCAGCCCATTTTCTGAAGAGAATCTCGTTACCGACTTGTCATTAAGGTCATAGCGGAACAAACCATTGCCTGTTCCGATCCAAAGATGCTTGTCCGAATCTTCTACTATGCTGCAGATTGAACTTCTCGACAACGCTTCATCCTCTAACGATTCAAGCCTTCCAGTCCCTGAGTCCATGAACTGCAGGCCGTTTCCATTCGTCCCAACCCATAATGTGCCGCCAGAGTCTTTGAAGACACAAATGACGTACGGATCTTTCAGTCCTGTCTGTTCCGATGCTGGGAAATGTTTGATACTCATTCCAGGATATTCAATCCGGAAGAAACCTTCAGTAGCCGTACAGGCCCAGATGCTTTTTCCGTCAGGATCAGCGAAAAGGCTGTATATAAATATATTATCTAACGCTTCATGGCCTATTTCATGAAAATAGTCCGTCACCTCATCGTATATTCTTAGTCCTCTCATTGTCGCTACGCACAACTTTCCATCGTTAAGCCTAAGCAGATAGAATATGCCTTCTGAATTCAATCCCTTATTCAGATAATAATGCGTGCTTGATTTCGTCCTCAGATTGTAACGGAAAAGGCCATCGAAACGAGTTCCTATCCACATTTCATCTGCATTTTTATCATAATAGAGGGAATGGATGTTCGTACCCATGCCAGGGATGCCATCGAAGACTGAGAATTTCCCAGTATAGGAATCGTAGATATTGATTCCTCCGTCTTCCGTCGCAATCCAATATCGGCCATCCTTTTCCTCTGCCATCATTCTGGCGACTCTCGCTTTGAACCCGTTCTCTCCATTTCCTATCCTGAAGAAGCCGAATTGTGAGTTATTCTTGAGGATGTAATCTACGCCTCCGAAATAGGACCCAACCCAGACATTCCAGTTGGAGTCAAAGAGAATTGAATATATGGCATTGTCACTGAGGCTTCCTTCATCATAAGGGTTGTGCTGCAGGAATTCTGTCCGTCCATCTGTCGAGATAATGCAGATTCCTTTTTCCGTGCCGAGCCAGATACGGTTCAGTTCATCTTCTGAAATTACCCTTATTATTCCATTAGGTATCTCCAGGAGAGGATAAATTTTCATCTCACCCGTTCTGAAATTAATGCATTCTACGCCATTACCGTTTCTTCCAATCCAAAGCCTCTTGCTTGAATCGAAAAACATCGGCATTATCACGTCAGATCCTTTCATGAATTTCTCATAAAAGACCGGATCCAATACAGAAGGGTTCGACATATCCCTATCGTAATGAACGATAGAACCTCTTCTTCCGACGAGTAGCCTGCATTCGTCATCGAAGAGCAGAGAAATGACCTCCCCGTCCCCGAGTTTATCAATTCTACGCAGGCTGTCAGCTTTGGCGTCATATTCATACAGACATGCTCCTCCAATGATAATCCTACCTTCTTTATCTTCTGCTATGTATTTGCAAACTCCGTTAGTGTGGTAGTTCCGAAAATCGTTAGAGGCGCTTCGGAACATTGAGATTCCAGCCTCTGTCGATGCCCATAACCTTCCTTCGATGTCGACGTGAAGAGCATGAATGAAACTGCTGCCAATCGTGCTTGGATCCTCCGCCTGGTGATAATATGTCAGTATTTCATAGCCGTCATAACGACAGAGACCGTTCCTAGTCGCAATCCAGATGTTGCCGTCATGATCTTCGACGAGAGACTCTACCTGCTGATTCGGCAATCCGTGAACGCTGCCTATGTGGGAAAAGCGAAGGTCTGCTCCGAATAAATTTACAGATAGCAAAAATATGCTTAATATCAATATTTTACGGATATTCATGATTCCAAATTCCATATTTGAGACGTAATGCTCTCAAGACAAATTTATAGAAAATATGAACATTTTTCCAGAACATGCTCACCTTTATTGTTCAAATTAGCAATGCGAATTTTAGGCTCGCTCCTAATCATTCGCTAACCATAGAATTACAGAGTATTAACCAGGTTAAATCTCAAAAAAATGCAAACAAACATTCTTGGATCAAGGAAGAATCCGCTACGGCATCTTTCAGCGTCCGGTTTTCTGGCCGCACTGATGATAGCTATCTGCGCTTTCCCTACATCAGCGGCTGCGAATGCTATTAATCCATCCGAATCTGAGTCTTCTCAGCAGAGGAAAACAATTAAAGGCTTGGTAGTCGACACAAACGGAGAACCTCTAATCGGGGTCGGAATCATAGAAGTTGGCACGAATAACGGGACCCTTACAGATGCTGATGGCAGTTTCACTCTGACAGTTTCAGCTGAGAATGCCCTCTTAACAGCCTCATTGTTAGGCTTCAATGACAAAACCGTACAAGCCAACGATAATGTACGGATTATTCTTGAGCAGAACACAACCGCGCTTGACGAAGTCGTTGTCATTGGTTATGGCACGCAGAAAAAAGTGAACCTGACCGGCTCGGTATCTTCTGTGAACTTAGAAAAGGAAGCTTTGTCCCGTCCTATCACTACCACAGCCCAGGCCTTGGCAGGGATGAGCGCCGGAGTTCAGGTGCTGCAAAGTTCCGGAAGGCCTAATAGCGAAGGAGTCGGAATCAACATTCGCGGAATCGGTACGCTGAACACATCTTCACCTCTCGTTCTCGTCGATGGAATGGAGATGAGTCTGAACGATGTGAACCCAAATGACGTGGAAAACATCTCCATTCTGAAGGATGCGGCTTCTTGCGCGATCTATGGCAATAGGGGTGCTAACGGAGTCATCCTCGTCACTACTAAATCCGGCAAGGAAGGGCAGGTTCATGTGACATATTCAGGGAAATTCTCCATCAACACCCCTTCCAAACTGGTGAAATTCGTATCCAACTATGCTGATTACATGGGATTCGTAAACGAGGCCGCCTCAAATGTCGGGATTTCGCAGATTTATTCTCAGAACACTATAGACACGTGGCGTGCGGCAGAAAAGGATCCCAATGGAATCGCAGCCTCAGGCTACCCTAACTACGTAGCCTATCCGAACACAGACTGGTATGACGAAATATACCAAACGAAGATAATGCAGGAGCACTCGTTGTCTGTCCTTGGCAAGGAAGGTCGCACAGACTATTCAATCGGAGTGACTTATCTGGACAATCCTGGAATGATCGTGAATTCAGGCGTCAAGAAATATTTTCTAAATATCAAAGTGAATACAGACATCACTCCTTGGCTGCAAATCGGTGCCCACGCATGGGGCGATCACACAGATCAGGACAGAAATGATGTCGGAAATCTCTCGGAATGGTCTTTTTTAAAAGCGACTCCGGGCATCTATCCATACTATGACGGCAAGTACGGTGGAATCGAAGCTCCTGAGGAGGATCCTGCCGCGAGCAACCCTCTGCTGAACCTTAATGGAACAGGAGATTCTTATTATAAATACAATCGTGTCTATACGACGACTCATGCTCAGATTCGTTTCCTCAAAGATTTCACATGGAGGACCCAGTTCGGGTACAATCTGTATCAGACGAGGCATAAGTACAGCTGGATCGGTCAGGACCAGTGGAGCTTTAGCCGCAATCAGAAGGTCGGCAACAGGGGCTCCCTGAGCGATGACAACGTGTACATGTACCACCAGCAATATTACAACTGGAAACTTACCCACACCTTGAACTGGTCACACACGTTCAACGACATTCATGACATTACGGCACTGGCAGGATTCGAGGAGGGGAAATACTACAATCATAATACTGATGTCAGGAAACAGGGAATCGTAGACCCATCCATAACAGACCTGAGCACAGTAACTGAGATGCGCTACATCAACGGAGCCGATAACCAGAACACTTTCCGTTCATGGTTCGGCCGCGTGACTTACGCCTACGATTCGAAATATCTTTTGGAAGCTAATTTCCGTTATGACGGGTCTTCGAAGTTTTCCAAGAATAACAGATGGGGATTTTTCCCATCCGTATCAGGAGCATGGAGAATTTCTCAAGAGAATTTCATGCAGAACATAGGATGGTTGAATAATCTAAAGCTACGTGCTTCATGGGGCAAACTTGGAAACAACTCAGTCGGGGATTATGCCTATCAGTCTATGTACACTCTTGGCTACACAGCGATGAACAACCAAAAGACAGGAATCGCATGGATGGGCACACTGCCTAACGAAGACATTTCATGGGAAGAGACTACTACTACAGACATTGGCCTTGACTTCGGATTATTCGGAGGTCGGCTTGAAGGAGTGATCGACCTTTACAATAAAGACACCGATGGCATCCTCTATCGTCCGGACATCTACATGACCCTAGGAGAAAAGACCGCACCTCTGCAGAACCTTGCAGAAGTCGTCAACCGCGGACTCGAAATCACTCTGGGCTGGCACGACACAATCGGCCAAGTCACCTATGGAATTCAAGGGAACGTGACTTTCAACCATAACGAAGTCACGGACTACAAAGGAAAGCCTAAAAGAGGCTGGACAACTGATTCAGATGGCAACAAAGTCTATAGGACAAACCTTGGAGATGTCTCCACAGGAGGCCTCAACAGAATCGTCGAAGGTCATCAGATAAATGAATTCTATATCTATAAGACCTACAAAGGAGACGGCTCACACTTCAATTCTGATGGCACGGTCAACATCAACGGCGGTCCTAAAGACGGCATGATTCGTACGGAAGATGACATGAAATGGCTCCAAGCCATGATTTCTGCAGGATACCAGTTCCTACCTAACAGAACCGTAAGCAAATCTGGAATCTGGTATGGTGACTACATCTTCTCCGACCTCAACGAAGATGGAGTGTACGGAGACTCCAACGACCGTGATTTCACAGGCATGTCCACCACTCCGAAAGTGAACTTCGGCATCCAGACATTCCTAAACTGGAAGGGGATAGATTTCTCAATGAATTGGACCGGAGCCACCGGGTTCCAGACATACTGGAGAGAGATTGGACAGAATGCCTGCGCTGTAGTCTTCGGACTCCAGCTTCCTAAGAAACAGGCCTACGACCATTATTTCTATGATCCATCTAATCCTACAGATTCCAGGACAAGTCTTTCATCGAAGAATCCTAGGCTGACAATGAACAACCCTAGCCAGAGCGACAACCTCCAGAGCAATCTCTATCTGTATAAGTGCAACTTCCTGAAGCTGCGCAACCTTACGATTGGTTACACTCTGCCTAAGTCCATCTCCCAGAAATTCTATACCGACAACCTGCGCGTTTATTTCTCAGGTGAAAACCTTCTGACCATCACGAATTTCCCTGGACTTGACCCAGAAATGAGAAGCGGCGAGGGCTATACTACGATGAGGCAATGGTCATTCGGCATCAATCTGACATTCTAATCATAAGAAGGAGACTACATCATGAAACACAATATTTTGAAAATTTGCTCAGGCCTGACTCTGATTGCAGGATTAATTTCTCTTTCAAGTTGTGGTTCTGACTTTCTAGAGACGACGCCGACTAACCAAGTCAGCACAAACAGCATCTGGACAAGTGAAAACCTAGCTGTGAGAGCAGTAAATGGCATATACGGCCATATTTATTACGAATATCGCGACAATCCTTGGATTACCCTCTGGGACGGTTATACTGAAATCATGGACGAGGACGTGAACTGGGTGTCAGGGAACGCTCCCATACTGCGAGGAAGCGCTACAGCCAGCTCCGGTATGTTCAGCACTTGGTGGAAAAGGCTGTACGAGGGCATCAGCAGAGCTAACGATGTTCTCGCCAACATTTCTAAAGTTCCAGACATGAGCGACGAAGACAAGGCTCGCTACATTGCAGAGGCCAAATTTCTGAGAGCCTGGGAATACTACAGGCTTAACTGCCTGTGGCAGGGCGTTCCTGTCTACACGGAGCCTGTCGCAGCAGATGAGGCTACGAAAGGACGCAGCACTACGGAAGAAGTGTTCAGCCAGATCATCCAGGACTGCACTGACGCAATCAACGAGCCTAATCTCCCAGATAAATATTCTTCCAGCGATGCAAACTGGGGAAGAGTGACGAAAGGCGCAGCTTACATGCTTAGAGCAAAGACCTACCTCTGGCTTGAAAGATGGGCTGAAGCCGAAGCCGATTTTAAGAAAATTACTGGGCTAGGATACAAACTATTCGATGACTACTATAACCTCTTCACGGAAAATAACGAGAAGAATGACGAATATATCTTCGAATATCAGTACATGGACGAATCAGGCCTTGGTAACTTCATGAGCTGGACATTCGGAAACCGCTGCTCGTCAGGATATTCTTGGAACAACTATCTTCCAAATCCATATTTCGTCGATTCATATCAGAATGCAGATGGATCTGCATTCAATATTGACGATGTGATTCCTGGATATTCCAGCATGACGCCTCAGCAAAGGATAGTGTATTATCTCAGAGACAACATGACAGATGACGAAATCAGCAATCAGACGAATGTTGGAGCAGACATGACTAAATATCTGCCTAACGGAAACGAAGCTAGGATCAAGAAAGTCTACGAAGGCAGAGACCCTCGTATGGCATGGAACTTCATTCTGCCTTATTCTACCTATGTAGGTGGCGCCACAGGAACAGAGTACACATATACGCTCCGCTGGCCTTACAGAGGATATGATTCAGCCAAACCGTTCGATCTCAGGACCGACACGAATGACAGGTATTACTACCTATGGCGCAAGTTCGTCTTCCGAGGAAGAGAGCATACGGACCAGAACAACTCACCTATCGACATCCCTATTTTCAGGTATGCTGAGACACTCATCGGACTGGCAGAAGCTCTGAATGAGCAAGGAAAGACTGAAGAAGCCATCACCTACCTGAACCAGGTAAGGGAACGTGCCGGAGTATCCGCCTTGAACAGCAATGAACATACTAGGGTGACAGGACAAGCCGATCTTAGAGCAAGGATTCGCAATGAATATGGTTGGGAACTCTGCGGAGAGAACGTAACATACTTCAATGAACTTCGCTGGGGCGCATGGCATCAGAAGAAATTCGTGGAGTCAAACGGCATGACCGAGATATGGGGAACCAAGAAATACACGAATTCATGGCAGGGTGATTACTGCGTAAAATGGGCCATTCCTCAGTCTGAAGTCGAGAAGAATGAGAACCTCAAGCAGAATGACGGTTGGTATTAACAGTCAATCTAATTATTTCAAGATGGACTGCATGCACAAATTTTTCATCTGCAGTTTATTGCTCTTGGCCACTTGCACCTCTTATGCTGAAGGCATCAATGCAAGGATGAGCATTAAAAGGCCAGGTAATGAAAGCAAGTCTTTCCAGCTTCACGAAGAAGCTGGAAGGCTTGTATTTTCAGAAAGAGAGGCCCCCGTCACCATCACGAAACAGGAATACGATGAAAATGGCGACAAGGTCTTCAAAGTAGCACTGACTGCCAGCAAGACTATTTATTTCAATATAGGATTCGAGACAGAGACTGGATTCGAAACCAAGGACTGCGACTTCTACATTCCAGGCTTCTGGTACCACAAGAATCTTCGGTCACCTAAGGAGGCACCATCCTTCCACACTTCCTCCAGCTGGAATTTCAGAGAAGACAGATTTTCCTCCCCGATGGTTGGGGCATATGATTCTGCGTCCGGTAAGGCACTTACTGTGTTTCATGAGATAGACGGACACGATGATGCCCTTACTACAGCAATGAATGGAGAGGTGATTCTTGATGGAAAAACATCCCTCGGCTACCTTGGATTCGACAATGAGACAGGCAAGGCGAAATTAACTTTCGGTTATCCCTACATTGAGACTCCTCGCCGATATATTCGCAAACTTTCGCTGGCAGAGCCTGTTTGGGCGTTTGCGAAACTGGGAAAAGGAGAAACTATCTCACTCGTCTGGAGAATACGGAAGGAAGAGGCCAAATCCTACGGAGATTTCGTGGCCAACTCGTGGCGGTACTGTTTCGATAGGCTGGGCACTGAACCGATTGATCCGCTGCACTCTCCAGAAGAGATGAAAGCACAGCTTTCGAATTATTTCAGGGCATCGTACGTCGATAAGTATCCTCTGAAATACAATTCCGGAATATCCATACGCTGCGATGACTGCAAGCCTTATTCTCAGGTTCAGCTTGGATTCTGCGGAAGAGTTCTGTTGAATGCCTTTAATGCAATCGAATATGGTGAAGAAACAAGTCAGCCAGACCTCGTTAAAATTGGGAACAGCATTTTCGACAGTTTTCTAGAGCATGGTTTCACTCCAGCTGGTTATTTCTTTGACGAGCTCGATTTCAAAGATGGATTTCCTGCCGCAGACAAAATTGCCCACTCAATCAGGATCCAGTCCGAAGCTATTTACGCAACGCTTCATTATCTTGATTATGAAAAGAGCCATGGCCGGAATCATCCAGAATGGGAAAAGAGGATCGTGAGGCTCCTGGACAATTTACTAACCCTGCAGAAAGCAGATGGGAGTTTTGCCAGGAAATTCCATGACGACAACTCTGACATAGACTCTTCTGGCGGGAGTACTTCTTCGGCAACTTCCACCCTTGTGATGGGCTACAAATATTTTAAAGACAAGAAATATCTCACAGCAGCACAAAGGACAGCCGAATACATTGAATCTAACATCATCGCGAAAAGCGATTACTTTTCCTCAACGCTAGACGCCAATTGCGAAGATAAAGAGGCTGCTATCAGTGCAGTCACTGCGACATACTACTTGGCAATGGTATCGAAGAAGAAAGAAATGCAGCATTATGTCGATCTTTGCGAGAAGGCAGCCTATTTCGCATCATCTTGGTACTATCTATGGGATGTCCCTTTCGCCCAGGGACAGATGTTGGGAGACCTTGGCTTTAAGAGCCGTGGCTGGGGGAATGTCTCAGTCGAGAATAATCACGTGGATGTCTTCGTCTTCGAATTTCCTCACATCCTATCATGGCTTAGGCAGACTACAGGAAATGAGTATTTCATGAGGCTGCATGATATCATCTATTCTTCTCTCGGGCAGCTTCTTCCTCAAGAAGGCAATCTTTGTGGAATAGGTGTGTCCGGATTCTACCCAGAAGTCGTCCAGCATACGACGTGGGATTATGGAAAGAATGGTAAAGGGTTTTACAATAATATTTTCGCTCCTGGCTGGACTGTGGCATCCCTTTGGGAGCTATATAGTCCTGACCGGACACAAAAATTTTTAAGCAAATGAACATGAACGATATTAAGAAGCTTATTATCCCTGTTGCAATCCTAGCTTCAATCATAAGCTGCAGTAGTAAAAAAACTAGCGATAATGATGATGGGAAGAGCGAGGTCGTGCCAAAGGAATATATAAAATTAGCTGATCCGACGATCTACGAGAGCAGTGGGAAATATTACCTGTATGGGACTAGTCCCGAATCCAATCTGGGATTTCTCGTATACATGTCCTCAGATCTAGAGAAATGGGAAGGACCTGATGGAAAGGCGGCCAATGGATACTGTCTGACTAAAGATTCCGTGTGGGGCACGGAAGGCTTCTGGGCGCCTCAGGTGATAAGCTACCATGGAAAAACATGCATGATTTACGTAGCTAACGAGCAGCTCGCCGTTGCCTATTCAGACTCTCCGCTAGGGATATTCACGCAAGACGTCAAGGCACAGATTCCTGCATCTATGAAGGAAATAGATCCCTTCCTTTATTTCGAGAATGGGAAAACCTATATGTACCATATAAGGCTGAACCAAGGTAACCAAATCTGGGTAGCGGAAATGAGCGATGACCTCTCCTCTATGAAGGAAGAAACGGCGAAACTCTGCATAAAAGCGACCGAGTCCTGGGAGAACACATCCAATGCATCTTGGCCAGTCACAGAAGGTCCAACTGTCGTAAAAGAGGGAGGGAAATATTTCCTGTTTTACTCTGCGAACGACTACAGGAGCCAGGATTATTGCGTGGGGGTCGCCACATCAGATTCACCTGTCGGACCTTGGACGAAACAGCCAGAGCCTATCATTTCCAAATCGAACATAGGCCAGAACGGAACCGGCCACGGAGACCTATTCAAGGATGCCGATGGCAACTGGCAATACGTATTCCACACACATGGGAGCGTAAATTCCGTACAGCCAAGGAAGACTGCGATAGTGCAGATCAAATTCGAGAATGGAAAAGCATCCATCGTGGACGGAACATTTCATTACCTGATGGCAGATGTGAAATTTCAATAAATTGATAGTCAATATGAAAGTAAAAGGATTTTTATTTATTATCGCAGCACTTGTGCCGCTTGCAGTCATCGCATCCTGCAATGGGAACAATAAATCTTCAGGAAAAGATCTGGTCATGACTGCATATGCAAATCCTGTAATCAGTCATAACTGCCCGGACCCGACAGTCCTCGATGACAGGGCTCGCACTGGTTACTTCTACGCCTATTCCACATCGAACAAGAAGACAAACCTGCCTGTTTATCGTTCCAAGGACATGGTGACATGGGAGGCAGTAGGCGATGGCATGCCTTCGGACTGGAAGCCTAGGAGCGCAGGCGGAAGGCTCTGGGCTCCGGACATCAACTACGTGGATGGGAAATACATCCTTTACTATGCGATAGGAGTATGGGGCAATATGGAACTGAGTGCAAGTGGAGTTGCCACCTCGGACAAGCCTGAAGGGCCGTTCCAGGACAAGGGAATGGTCGTCTCGTACCAGAACACTGGCGTAGGCAATTCCATAGACCCGATGCTGTTCATAGATGAGGACGGGACTAAATACCTGTATTGGGGTAGTTTTGGAGAGACTTCAGGAATATGGGTGGTCAAACTCTCGGATGACGGGCTGTCCATAAAAGAAGGCGCAGTGCCAATTAAGCTTGGAGCGACCAATATGGAAGGATCTTACGTAATTAAACGTAACGGCTATTACTACATGTTCAATTCGAAGGGCTCTTGCTGCGAGGGTTCAAGCAGCACGTACCACGTCGTTGTTTCCAGAAGCAAGAGTCCTGAAGGGCCTTTTGTCGGTCCTGATGGCAAATCATTGCTGGATTCCGACTATTCGAACATCATCCTTTCCTCCAGCCCAGACTCAACTTTCATCGGGCCGGGGCACGATGCCCAAATCATCACCGATGACGCTGGTGAAGACTGGATGGCATATCATTCATACTGGAAGGGCAATGACTACAAAGGCCGCTGCATGCTCATAGACAAAATAGTCTGGGAAAACGGCTGGCCGCATTTCACCTCGCAATATCCAACCCTAAGCGGCGAAGGCCCTAAGTGGAAGAAATAAGGAATATGTTTATTGCAGGACTGGTTTCAGACCCAGTTCTGCAGCTTTTTCTCGCATCAAAGCGTCAGCAGCCTCGAAGGTGTTGTCGATTCTGCCGTCAAGGATGGCCTCTTTGACATATTCCTTTAATACACCGATTGTGTTGCATGGCCCGATGCCGAAGACTTCCATGACATGTTCGCCGGTGATAGGGTTCTTCCAATTGCGGATTTTGTCTTTTGCCTCAACTTCGGCGAGCTTTGCCTTGACCAGTTCGAAATTGTTCTTGATGTGGGCGACTTTCAGCGGATTCTTAGACGTTATGTCTGCCCCACAGAGGAGCATGAGATCATCAATCTCATTTCCAGCATCAAACAGGAGCCTGCGTACAGCAGAATCGGTAACCTCGTCATCCACCAAGGCTATGGGCCTGTGATGCAAGCTGACAAGTTTCTGGACATATTTCATCTTCTCGTTAAGAGGCATCTTCAGCCTTTTGAATATTCCAGGAACCATTTTCGCTCCTACAACTTCGTGGCCGTGAAAGGACCAGCCCGTCTGGGCGTCGAAACGCTTGGTGGCCGGCTTGCCGATGTCGTGCAGCAGAGCAGCCCAGCGTAGCCAGACGTATGGCTGCGTCCGCACAGTCTCGATAAAGCCGTCGCCGTCCTCCTTAGGAATATAATCGTGCAGCAAGCCTTCCGCAATCTCCTTTGTCTCCTCAGCCGCGACATTGTCCAAGACCTGCATGGTGTGAGAAAAGATCTCCTTGTGCCCTAGGCCATACAAGGTCTCGACTCCTTTCAATTTCAAAAGTTCCGGAAGTATGTATTCCAGCAGACCGGTTTCCTCCATCAGCCAGAATCCGATAGAAGGGACATCTGTCATCAACATTTTGTCAAGTTCCTCGACTATGCGCTCCTGGGACAGGATGGTCATCCTGTCTTTCATCTTTTTCATAGCCCTGAGGGCTTCGGGAACTATTTTAAAGGTGTGTTCAGGCGTACTCAGCTTCGTGGCAAAACGTATCGCTCGAAGCATTCTCAGCGGGTCGTCGCTGAAGGTTTGTTCCGGTTCCAGCGGCGTGCGGATTATGCCAGCTGCCAAGTCTCTTATTCCGCCGAATGGGTCGATGAGCGCTCCATAGTTTTCTTTCTGAAGACTGAAGGCCATCGCATTAATGGTGAAATCCCTGCGCTTCTGATCCTCTTCAAGAGTGCCCGTTTCAACGATAGGCTTGCGGGAATCTCTAGTATATGACTCTTTACGTGCTCCCACGAATTCTATCTCGGCTCCGTGGAATTTGAGCATTGCCGTGCCAAAATTCTTGAATATGGACACATTGCAGCGATGCCTCTCGCCCTTCTCGATGCTTTCTGCCACTGCCTTGGCAAGGTCTATCCCGCTGCCTTCCACCACGATGTCTATGTCATCGTTCTGCCTCCCCAGGAAGCAGTCCCTTACGTAACCGCCGATTACGAATGCTCTCACTCCCATTTTCTCCGCGACTGCCGACACGATGCCGAAAATAGGCCTATCAAGATATTGCGTTGTTATAGTCTCTGGCATTCAAAATATTCATTTATCATTCTTATGCTCGACCTCTTGCCTCTTCCCTTGCCCCCCACTCTGCTGCATGGCTTCTCGCCTCTTCCCTTTCTCTCCTCTCTGCTGCATGGCCACCCAGTCTGGGAAAGCCTTCATCTGCTGGTAGGTCTCCCCCACCTTCTCGAAGCCAAAGGTTTTCCTTCCGTTCGTGATAGCTATATATCTAGAGCTCAGCACCATATTATATTTCAGCGCCTGTTCCAGCACCTCCCTCGTCATCTCTATGTCCTCCCGCTTGCATTCAACCACCATCAGCGGTGCCGTGTCGCGGCCATACACCAATATATCCGCCCTGAAATCTTTCTGCCCGAATTTCATTGCCACCTCGCTCATCATCATATAGGACGGCACCTTCACCTGCTCGCGAAGCACGCCGATGAACCATTGGCGCACCTTCTCTTCCGGCGTCAGAGCCACCATCTTTTTTCTCAGCGGATCCCAGATCTGTTCCATAGCGACAATTGCAGAAGCTATGGTCATCGGCCCTAGCTCCTGCATCGCAAAATTAATAAAAATATTAGTATTACCTTGTTCCCGTGGTACTGATTACCAGTTCTCCCCAGTTCTGAAGTTCATCGTGCGATACGAACCAACCGTCTACCTGCCTGTCTCCGCTCCTTATTCCAGTGATTTTCCTTCCGTTACCTTCCCTCCTGATCGCAAACGACTTGCCATTCCCAAGACGGAAATTGACTTTTTCGAAAATTGGAACCGTCACAATGTACTCAGGGTCAGCAGGCGAATAGGTGTAAAGCCCGATCGCATTGAACACATACCATGAAGACATTTCTCCTGCATCGTCCATGCCTGCGTAAGCTAGGCCTTCCTTGCCCATTCCGTAATAATGGTTCATGAGGCTATCCAGAATCACCTGGGCTTTTTCCTGCTTCCCGATGAAGTAATATGTATACGGCACGCTATGGTCTGGCTGGTTTCCATGGCAGTAATTGCCTATGAAACCTGTCATATTGTAGGCTTCATAATTCCTCCATGGCTCGCTGAATAGGGAGTCAAGCTTCATTTCAACGGCTTCCTTGCTAGGATAAAGGGCTATCATGCCTTCTGGATCGTGAGGTGCGAAAAATAACGATTCCCATGCGTTCGCCTCGCGGAACATGTAAGCGTAGTATGGGTGATAAGGATCGAAATCCTTGATCCACGAACCATCCGCAATCTTTCCTCTCCAGAATCCTGTGCTTGGGTCGAAAAGATTTTTGTAGTTCATGGAATGCTCCCGCAGCAGCTTGTAATTCTTATCGTCTCTTAACTCTTTAGCAATCAAAGAGACAGCATAGTCATCGTAGGCATATTCTATTGTTTTTGTGACGGCAGCCTTATACTCGTCCCAGATAGGAACATTCGTGGTGTCTTTCTCTGCTATCCATCCATTAGCAAGATATTCATCAAGATATGGCCTGCCGCCATTGCCGGGCAACGTAGCATTTTTTAGCATTAGCTCGTAGGCCTTCTCAAGGTCGAAATCTCTGATTCCCCTCAGCCATGCTCCCGCCACGAATGTAGATGCGTGGTCTCCGTGGAAGAAGCTTGGCATATAGCCGTTCCTCTTCTCGCCCATGTCAGTGATTGCCTTAATCACGTCTGAGGCAACATCTGGCCTGACCATTTCCAAGAGGACTAGCTTGTTGCGATAGTCATCCCAGAATGACGGCAGAGTATAGTAGTTGAAATCCGCCTTCACGACATCACCTTTCACGTCGGTATATTCTCCATTCACGTCACTTCTTAGGCAAGGCCACAAAAATGCTCTGTAGAGAGTGGAATAGAACATATGCCTATCGTGGTCAGAACCTCCTTCGACTTTTATTGAAGATAGCAGGTCGTTCCACTGTACATCGGCTGCTTTTTCTATTTGGGCGAAGGACTTATCTCCAATCTCGGCTTTAAGGTTCTCTTTGGCGTTGTCGATGCTTACGAAGGAAAAGCCTATTCTTAACTCGAAAGGCTTGTTGTCCTTGCTTTTCGCGAAAGTCACGATGGCAACCTCGTGCTCTCCGTCTTTAATAGCCCGGATATCAGACACTTTATAATTGCATTGGGCATAGAATCTTATATTTCCCTCTGCATCTTGGTTGCCAAAGAATGTATATTCACCATCCTTGTTGATGCTCCAATCTTTGACCTTATTGTTCGTGCGCGAAACGTCCACGAGCATTTTTTTTTCATCCTCAGGTCTGAAAGTACATTTGTAATAGGCGCACCGCAGAGTCGTGGTCACTTCGACGTTCACATTGTATTTCTCAAGGAAGACTTGATAATATCCTGGATGCGCCGACTCGTTGTCGTGGCTGTATGTGGACTCGTAGTTTTTTGCACCAACATCGCCAGTGACAGGCAGGATTGGCAGATGAAGCAGGTTCCAATGGCCCTTTGACGTGTGAGCGAACCCATAGATGAATTTATCTTCGTACTGGTAACCGGAGCCGCTCCTAAAAGCTGTCACGGGAGTTGCCTGAATCATGGCATTCGGCAAGGTTGCCCCAGGGAAGGCCTCAGCACCCCAGGCTCGCTTAATTCCTTGCGGAGTGTAACCAAGGTCTTTTGACTCCCACAGAGTCGTAGTCCCTACGAAAGGGTTGACGTACTGCGTCAGCTTCTCACTATTCGAGCAAGCAGTGACGCATAAGAAAACAATCGAAATTATTGACAATTTTTTCATATCATATCCTTATTTGCAAGCAAAGCAGTGCCCTCAATCAACATGCTGCCGCTTAGTTGTTCAGTCAGCCCAGTTGCAGATGCTGGGGCATTCCTCCAGTTCGTCCCGAAATAGACATGCTGCTTATTCGTTCCTGTGAGCCAGAGAGTTTCAGCATTAGCATTGATGAATTGAAGATAGCGTTTTCTATTTACGGCATCCAACCTATCTTGCTGAATCAAATCGACGAAATAGCGGACGAATATTCCTTTGAATAAGCCGCCATCGCCATTTCCTTCATCTTTAAGTATTGAATTATCTACGAGAACACTAATAGTGTAATCCGCTGCTTTCACAGCGTCATTCAGGTAAACTTTCTCTCCCATTATTTTATAAAGTTCAACAGCAGAGCCAATAAAGGTGCCTTCGTTGTAAGTGAATATCCAGTCTTGAATCTCACCTGTATTCGAGTTTATGTTGTCATACACTTTTCCCGTAGAAGATTCAAAGAGTGTTTCTTTTTCCCAACTATATATTTTCAAAGCCCATTCTTTATTGCTCTCGTCCCCAAACTCTCGGAAAAGACGTGCTGCCAGAATGCAAGCAGGACCATTAGAGCAGGCATTCTTATTATACTCCATTCCCCTCTTCCAAGTGATTCCGCCTCCAGCGTTATCATTCCACCCTTCTTTAATCCAATCCCAAATCTGCAAGGCTGCCTCCTTGAATTTCGCGTCATTCGTTGCTTGGTAGCATCTTAGCATAGCAAGAGCATTCCATTCCATATCATCATAATACTCATTCCAGAAAGAGCCACCATTCTTTGCCTTTACTCCATCGTACCACTGATTGAAATACATCAGATACTTGCTATCCTTCGTACGATTGTAGGCATCTATCAGCACATCAAGCGCGTGAGCCTGAGGCCAGTAATGAAAGGTCAAATTGCCATTGCTGTCATAATTAAAGTATTTAACTCCGGCATTCCAGAAATTGGAGATTAAAGAGTTTGCCGTGCTATCTGCGGCGTTATTCCAGTTTACCTCACCCTTAGCGTCACCTCCATTTCCCTCACTATCGCCATTACCGCAAGAGAACAGAAAAAAAGCAAATGCAGCTAGGAAATAAATATTTTTTTTCATCTGCGACTAATAATTAAACTGTCGGGAATAAGGCATGTATCACCACCTCCGGACATGCATTTCCAATTTTACAATGAAATAGAATGCGTGTAAGGGCCGTCAGCCGTGAGGTAGACAGTGTATGTAGCTTCAACGCCATCGAATGCCCCATTGAGTTTCCACTTATTTTCCCATTGTGAAAGATTATCGAAAAGTTTCATATAGTAGTAAGAATCCGGACTGCTGGCATTAGGCCTGGAATCAGTACTATTAAGAGTTCCCCATTCCAATTCCTTCTCTGGGTCTGCGCCTCCGTTCTCTTGCACGAACATTCTGAATTTATAACGTTCGTCTCTACCCCAACTCTCCTGCTTAAATGTCACTGTAGCTTTTGCTTGGAATACTCCATAGCCAACATAAGGAAGGCCAAATAGGATCTCGCCTTGAGGGCTGAAATAGAACCCTATCCGATTGACGAGGGTGTATGTACAAGCGCCTGTGTTAAAATCGAGGGTTATTCTATAAACGCCATCTTTCTCAACGGTAGAAGTGCCATTTTCTTTCACTAAGCCTTCGGCCGTGTAGAAAGTTCGCATTCCATCCGTGAAATGGAAAGATTGACCACCCTTAAGATAAGTATAGATTTCAAACTCTCCTCCAGCAACTGCTTTCATCTTAGGAGCCTTGGAGAGGTCTGTACCGCCTTCACTCGCTTCGCCAGTAACATAAACGTCAATAGGTACTACTTCAAAGCCAGCGAGACGTGTTATCGTGATTCCATTCTCCGCAGAAGATTTTATCTTCTTAAGCCCCTTTGTTGAAAAAACAGTCCACTTAAGAATTCCAGTTTCTGATGTCCCAATGCCTGCAAGTCCGGCTATCTGATTAAGAAGCTTATGGCTGATAGTCACATGATTCTGAAATCCATTGTTGTCTGAATTCAGCAAATAAACAGGGGAAGAGAAATCTCCTTCTGGTTTGTCAAATGCTATCTGATACAAAGCTGTTCCAGAACTTTCTTCGTCTACGGCAGCCCACTCAAAATATACGCTTGCCGTATTGGAAGCTTCGAGCACAACCTCTTTGCCATCTGCCGGCTCTACGAGAGTCGAGACAGCATCAAGGCTTTTGTCTGTCTTTCCCATATTGTCCGAACATGATATGAGCATAGGGAATAGCAGCAAAGATATCGTTGAAATATTAATGAATTTTTTCATGATTTATCTGTAATTATTTAATGGTCAGACTATGAGTATATTCGCTGAGCGTACTCAGAGAGAAAGTGACATCATAAGTCTGGCCGCTCCATCCTGCAGTAGATGGAGATTTCCAAACCTCGTTATTTGTCCACTGCTCAACATTTGTCTTCTCTGTCATATAGAAATAGCTATCATTCCCAGATGGCTTACTGTCCGTATTAATCAAGGTTCTCCATTCCGTCTCCCCATCCGAACTTTCCATTCTAAACTTGTAGCGATCGTCAGAATTATCGTTTCCAGTCAGGTTCTCAACGGTATAGTTGCTTATTCCCCAGACACCTAGGCCTTGATACTCAAGTTCTATCTTTTTCTGGGACCAGTTGAGGAACCAATTCACTTTTGCCACTTCTTTTGAGGAATATGACCCAACATTGAAGTCGACGTAATATTTATAAATTCCAGTCTTCGTTACAGTCGTGGAGCCACCTTCGACTAGTTTTTCCCCGCTAAGAGAATATTCTTTTGGTGAGTTCCCAGTTCCACTGACGAATTTAAAAGTCTTTCCTTCTGTGAGTTTCATATAGATTTCAAATTCTCCATCCGCGACTTTCTTCATTTTCCTTGCTTTTGAAATATCGCTGCCTACCTCAGTAGCATCACCTGTGATGTACAATTCAGAAGGAATTTCGGCAAAACCGGCAAGCCTTATGACATTCAGACTGCGCTCTTCCGTTGCTTTAACAGGGTTAACCCCCTTTGATGCCCAAACTGTCCATTTGAGCGTTCCTTTCTCAGCCGACTCTACGCCTGCAGCAGCGGCAATTTGATTTAGTGTCTTGTGGGTAATAGTCGCATGATTTTGAGAGCCATAGTTATCGGCAGTCACGATATAGACTGGATCTGAGAAATCGCCGTCAGGTTTGTCGAAAACTACCTCATAAAGGGCCATGCCGCCATCTTCCACGATGGAAGGTTCCCACTCGAAATACAGGCTGGCGGATGCCGAGGCCTGAAGAGCGACATCAAAATTATCGTTCGGCTGGTAAAGCTTGCTTACTGGGCTTACCCCAAGATGCCTTACTTCCCCCTCACTGCTGCATGCCACAAAAGCAACACACATAAACAATGGGATGATATATTTTAGGAAATTGATTTTCATAATAATAATCTATTAATATCCTGGATTTTGCGTCAGATTAGGATTGATGTCTCTCTGAGACTGAGGCACTGCAAAAAGGTAATCCCTGTCTTTGTTGAATGCCCTCAAATCTAACTCAATGTATTTAGTATTCTCAGCAGCAAACTTAGCTCCATGAGGATGTCCATTTAGAACAGCCTCGATTGTCTTCCAACGTTTGATATCGAATACACGAGTCCCTTCTATTGCTAGCTCGCAGCGGCGTTCTCTACGTACGATGCCTCTCATATTGCCCGATGAAGGATAATTCAATGCAGATGCATCTGTGAATCCCGCCCTCGCACGCAGCGCACGAATAGTACTGTTCCAGACAGTCTCATTCATCCTTCCAAGCTCAGTTTGCGCCTCTGCATACATTAGAAGCACATCGGCATACCTCATGAGTATTATATTTAGACCAGAATTCATGCCTGTAGGCGCTGTAGGATCGAACCATTTACGTAGATAATACCCTGAAGGAGTAGTATTCTGGCCTTGTCCAGCATATTCATCAAGATTAGTTGCTCCTGCTTCAGCAGAAGAACCTGGCCTGATGTAGATAGTAGAAGTAACTCCCGCTCCGTTAGTCCATTGATATCCATGATAAACTATCGTGGCCTTGAATCTAGGATCTCTGTTTACATAGGGATCATCTTCCTCATACCCTGAACCCTGTTCTGTAATAGCCATTCCATTGCTCATGATGTAGTCGTCGACTAATTCCTGAGTAGGTGCGAAACTATTAATACGCCCTCCTACAGAGAGAGGAATACCATCGTACATAGTCATCCAAGTCCTCAGTTCATCGGTATATCCTATGTCAAGAATTACCTCGTCGTTATATTCATTCTGAGGAAGGAATATTCCAGAATAATCTGGGAAAAGGGAGTATTGACCATACTGGCCAGACATGAATTTTTCACAGATGCCAGCGACATTCTCATAGTCATTTTCATATAAATATGTCCTAGCAAGAAGCATCATGGCAGCACCGTTCGTGATGCGTCCTTTATCCGAAGTAGAATATTCGTCTTTCGTTGGAAGAATCTCTGCGATTTCGTTAAGTTCCGTCCTAACGAAATTTATTACGTTAGCTTTTGGTGTGCGAGCAATGGTGTTCGACTCTTCAACTGAGATATCATGATCGAAAAATGGAACGTCACCATAGAAATTGGCAAGCCTGAAATAAAGGTAAGCCCTTATGAAACGCGCTTCAGCTTTCATCCTTGACTTGAGCGTTTCATCCATGTTTGGTACACGGTCGACGTTCTCTAGGAACGTGTGGCAAGTTTTTATGCCAGAATAGCAGTCGGACCATTCAGAAGCGAAACGACCTAGAGCTACTGTTGCCTGACCAGAAGTTATCAACTTCTCATCAGAACTCCCTCTTCCTTCATAAAGGTTGTCGGAAAGCCTTTCATCTGCAAACATTTTGCTTGCATTTGACATCTGATTGTATGCCATGCTGAGCACAGAGCTGGCTTTCTCTTCTGAAGTCCAATAGTTCAGATCAGTGAACTTATTAGTTGGAGCAAGGTTCAAATCATTGCATGCTGATAGCACGATTGCCATTATCCCTGCCAGAATACTGTATCTTGTAATATTCTTCATAGTGCCTGCCAATTAAAATTCGATTTCCACGCCAAAACCATAGTAGGAGAGGGATGGGTAGTTACGTCCGCTGTTTGCACCAATACTGCCAATTCCTCCCATGTTATTTCCAAACTCTGTTGATTCTGGATCAACGAAACTGTTCTTCGTGAAAAAGAACGGATTCTCAGCCGTGAGGCTGGTCCGAACTCTCTGCAGCCCGACCTTAGTTGTCCATGCTTTAGGTAGAGTGTATCCTATCGTAATATTTTTAACTCTAAGATATGAGGCATCAAGCAGGTAAATATCAGAACCAGTCATCCACCAGTTGTTAGTGGAAGATGATGAACCTGGAGCCACAAGGCGCGGCCATCTCGCATCTGGATTAGACGGGGTCCAAAAATCCAGCTGATGCTTATAAATGCAATAAGAATAATTTGAATGGAACGGTTCTATGAGCTCACCGCGCAGATACATAGAACGCTTGCCAACGCCTTGTATCATTAAATTGAAGTCTATTCCTTTCCACTCGAAAGAATATGTAAACCCGTAAGTAAAACGAGGGAAGGCATTGCCAAGCACCACTCTGTCTTTCTCATTAATCACGCCATCATTATTCTGGTCTACATATTTTACATCTCCCGGCTGAACAGATGCGCCTACAGGAAGAGCGCTATTATCTATATCCTCATAACTCTGGAAAAAGCCATCTGTTGTGTATCCGTAATATGACCCAAGAGCCTCACCTTCGCGAATAAGCTTATAGAGCTGGTCATTCTGGTCTATTCTTTCTTTGCCGCCAAAATCTGTCACTTCGTTCTTAGAATCAGCCAGATTGAAGCTAAAATTATGATAGAAGTCACCTGTCTTGAGCCTGTAATTAGCCGTCACTTCAAAACCTTCGTTTTTCATTTTTCCTGCATTTTCTTTCGCAGCTGAAGCGCCGAATGTTGACGACACTTCTGGAGAAAGCAGAATATCTGAAGTTACCTTGTGGAAGTAATCAACCGATAGATATAAGTTCCCATGAAGAAATGTGGCATCGGCTCCTATATTCAAGTTAGCAGATTTTTCCCAAGTTAGATCAGTATTCCCATAAGTAAAACCAGTACCTGGCACAGTAGTGCCATTAAAAGTATAGACATTATTATACATCTGGTAAACAGTCTGATAAGAATAATTGTCTACATTCTGGTTACCCAGCACACCGTAAGATGCCCTTAGTTTAAGGTCACCGAGCTTTGACTTATATGTATCCATAAAAGGCTCTTCAGAAATGCGCCAGCCCCCTGATATTGATGGGAAGAAACCCCATCTCTTGTCTTTCGCGAATTTTGATGAGCCATCGTAGCGGAAAGCAAAATCGGCATAATATCTATCTTTATAGTTGTATCCTGTCCTTCCGAAGAAAGACGTGATGCTGGTCTGATCCGTTCCGGCATTCGTATTATAATTGCCTGTGTCCTGAATTGAATCATCTGTTGTAGGCAATCCAAGGTCTTCATCTGTGTACTTCCAACCTATCTGGCTGCCTCTACTCGTATAAGACTCATTCGAGACTCCAAGCATTGCGGTCACATTGTGAACTTCAGCGAATGTGCGATCAAAATCCAGCAAGAATTGCGTGCTTAATGTATAATATTTGCTGTTATAGTCTTGTACGAATGTATTCGAATGCATGTAAAGGACTGGGTTCTCAAGGTCAGCGGACGAGTAAAGAGGGACTTTGAGGTCGCGACGGAAACGATGATACTGGGTAAGATCCAGTCCCACGAGTCCTGTAGCTTTCAGCCCATCTATTATCTTCACGTCCATATTAAGACTGCCTATGACGTTATCATTATCGCTTTTCTCGTAACCGCCATCTTTGAGCAAGGCCATCGTATTATCATCGCCAACAACATCATTAACGAGATATTTCCCATCTTTCTTGAACTGGTAGTAATAATATGGAGGTATGCGGGAAGAGTTGATGATAACGTTTCCCGTGCCACCAGCGACATTTCTATTGTTTCTACGATTATACGCTAACTGAGAGGTAAGTTTCAGCCTGCCATACTCAGTAGTGATGTTTGTCCTGAAGTTGTAACGCTCCACTCCATAATTACCTACGAAATTGCTTCTCTGGTTATAATACCCCGCCGAAACAAGATATGTAGTGTTATCACTTCCTCCCGTAACGCTGAAATTATAGTTCTGCTGGAGGGCAGTCTTTATGATCTGATCATAATACCACTCCTCCTTATCCTCATGTTCAGCAAGGTCTCGTATCTGAGCAGGCGTAAACTGCGGATCGCCACCTACGTTTATATTCGCCTGATCTCTCAGCATGGCATTCTGCCAGCCTTTGACAGGGTGGAAAAGAATATGAGGTTCTTGAGCGCCAACTTGCCCACTGAATGTAAATACAGGCTTCGTAGACTTTGAGCCTTTCTTTGTGGTAACGAGAATAACTCCATTTGCCGATCTAGAACCATAAATTGCAGCGCTTCCGGCATCCTTCAATACAGAAACGTTCTCTATATCGTTAGGGTTCAACGTATTTAAAGTGGAAGAACTAGAAATAAGGCCATCGATAACGATCAAAGGGTCATTATTGCCCATCGTGCTCACGCCTCGGATGTTGATGTTCATGCTATTGTCGTTAGGATTGGCATTCCTATTCTGAATAATCAGGTTTGCAGAAGCACCCTGAAGAGCCTGAGTAGCATTAGAAACTGGCCTATCTTTGAACGCATCGCTATTTACCTGATCCACAGCACCAGTAATGCTTCTTCGAGTTCTGGTGCCATAACCCACGACGACGACTTCGTTAAGCATTTCTGTGTCTTCTTTTAGCTGCACATTTACAACTGACCGGCTATTCACAGAAATTTCCTGTGTCTCAAAACCTATAAAGCTAATCTGAAGAACGGCATCTGCTGGGACATCAATTAAAAAATATTCGCCATTAGCATCAGTGAAAGTGCCATTCTGAGTATCTTTAACTAAGATACTGGCTCCCGCTACAGGTTGTCCTTGAGAATCCTTGATGACACCTCGGACTGAAATTGAAGACTGAGGGGACTGAGTTTTCTTTCCAGAAGCAGCTTTCGTGAGCACGATATAGCCACTCTCGAAAGAATAGTTTACATCGGTATTCCTAATAGCTTCATTCAGGCATTGTTCGACTGTGTAGCTGCCACTACTCACATTCGCTTTCAGGTCCAAATCGATCTCGCTTTCGCTATAAACAAAAAGAAAATCGGTCTGAGACTCCACCTGCCTGATTAATTCCTTTACTGTCAAGTTCTTCCCTACGATGTTAATTTTCTGGTTCTGCGAATTCGCTGCTCCAGCAAACACAGAAAAGAAAAATAGCGTTAGGAGAAGACCTGAAATTTTCAGAGCTATCTGAAATTTAGGCAATTGTTTCATAAATGCAATTTTTAGTGTTTTATGATTTATATGGAAATCTTAAAAAGTATTACTTTCGTTTAATCTCAATGCAGCCATCTTCCAGCCTCTCAAAGACAAATGGGTTAATTGTCTGGAAAGCCTTTAAAATATTCTCCACTCTATCTCCTTGTCGGAATTTCCCACTAAATTTAACATTCGATAGTGATTCATCAGATATCACCAGTCTTGTCCCATAATAGACTTCCAGTCTGTTGGCAATATCTGTCAGTGTCATATTCTCAAACGTGTAGATGCCGTCTTTCCACGATAATACATCTGCTTTGTCAATTTCCGACTTGATTAGTTTGCCATCGATGATTTCCGCCTTCTCGTCAGGTCTCAAGATAGCAGATATCCCTTCTTCGCCTTTATTCGTCACTCGGAGAGATCCTTCGATGAGAGACGCTGAGAAATTTGTGACATTATTGTATGCGAACACATTAAATTTTGTTCCGAGCACATTAATTTCTGCACGCTTAGTGGAAACGGTGAATGGGTATTTTTCATCGTGCGCTACTTCAAAATAAGCTTCTCCATCAAGCTCCACTCTTCTTCCTTTATCTTTGCTCATTGGGTATGCCTTCAGTGTAGTGTTTGAATTGAGCCAAACCATAGAGCCGTCGCGTAATTTTACAACTGCATGCTGTCCATAAGGAGAAACGAATTCCTCATATTGTGAGGCAAGCTTACTAGAATGAGTCTTCTGGTCATAAGTCACTTTCGTGATAATGACTGCCAGAAATATAGACGCAGCGTACGCAAATAAAATGAGCAGATTTTTCTTATTACGAACGTTTCTTTTCTTGAAGCGTGATAGACTTGCGAGGCCTTCCCCTATATCTTCTTTTCGGGAAAGCCAAGAAGAAAGCCCATATATATTTTGTGCTTCCTTAAACTCTTTTTTTAATTCTTCCTCTTTCTTTAAGAGAGAGAACAATTCTTTTTTCTCTTTCTCAGAAAGAGCATTTTCGAAATATTTAGAAATTAAATCATTCATTTCCGTGCCTTAATTATGCGGGAAATACTTTTAGCCTTTTACATAATTAAGACGGAGGAATTCAAAAAACCACTAAAAAAATTTCATCTTTTTTAGACTATGAAAAAAAGGATAGCTGGAAGAAATTTTCGTAAGTCCTCTCGCAGTTTTTTTAGAGCAATGCTCATTTGATTTTCAATAGTATTTGAAGATAAACCCAGTTCTTCTGCTATTTCTTTATATTTTTTCCCTTCCAGCCTGCTTTTAAGAAAAATCTTACGACATCGTTCAGGAAGCCTGTCGATAGCTTCGACCAGTACTTTTTCTAGGTCTATGTCTTCTGAGATCTGCTCATCAATATATTCAAGAGACTCGAGATTCATTGCGAGGTCTTTTCTGCTGCTGTCAACGACTAATTTGTGACGCAAGAAGTCAAGGCACCTATTTTTTACGAGCGAAAACAGATAATTATCTACGCATGTTCTTAGAGTAATGATAGAATGTCCTGACCAGAGTTTGACAAAAACATCTTGCACTATGTTCTCTGCATCGGCAGCAGAAATAACATACGATTGGGCAAATCTGCGCATGCGAGAATAGTACGAGACATAAATACGATCAAAATCGCTCTTTACATCAAGCTTAAATTGCGAATCGAATTCCTTATTCATATGCATGCGCTAGCATTCTCAATCAAAATTAAGTAATATTTTCATAAATAATTCCAAAGTTGAAACTTTTGTCTTTAATTTGCAGTATAAAAAAGAAAACTACTTGGGGATGTTCTGGTTTTGACAGCAATGATTCCGGGTGGTAAGCACGTCGGGCTTCTTCGGTGGCCAGCCCGTTAATCTAAGATGCCGAAAAATTAGTTGCTGATAACAACTACGCACTCGCTGCCTAATTGACCAAGTCGATTAGCTTAATCCCGGCCGCCAAGGCTGCGGCCCGGACGAGTATCCCGCGGACTTCAATCCTTCTCTGTCCGAGTTCGGGGTATCATTCAGGAAGGATGCTCCGGCGGACTCCTCTAAAGCCGGCTAAGATTTAAAGGATAAGCTGCGGTTAGCCCGTCTTTCGGCAGGCCGCTGACGAAAACCAAAGGAAGAATAAACGTGTAGAAAGCTGCTGGGTACGTTGTTTGGACGGCGGTTCGACTCCGCCCATCTCCACTGAAAAAATGCCCCTCAGGATACCTGAGAGGCATTTTCCGTAATCGGCTTCCTTTGTACCATCCATCACGAATGACTTTCAGGTCAATTCTAAGGATCAAGTCCAAAAACCTGTATTTAAGAATACACCACGTCATCCTTAACTATTCTCCCCATCATCACGAACGACGCATCACGTCATCCTGAACGACACATCACATCATCCTGAACGACTCCCCCGTCATCATGTACGACCTACCACGTCATCCTAAACGACTCTCCCGTCATCCTGAACTTGATTCAGGATCTGTTCTTCGCAAGCCTAGATTCCGGATCGAGTCCGGATGACGGGGATAAACGAGCCCAGATTCCTAGTCAAGCCCGGATGACTGAAGGATGGACATTTTCTCCCGTCATCGTGAGATGTGGGGCTGCCGGCGAGGCTGTGGTCGATGTGGTTGCAAAGTATAATCCATGTCCTCGCTTAGAAGGACGAGAATTTATGGGCGACGGTATAGTGCCACCGGCTGGCTTGTAATGAAGGACTGCGTCGCCCACCCGGTTTCCAGAACCAGGGTTGGCAATGGGGATACGTGTCCTCGGCGCTTATAATGAATATCACCATTGCCTACGATTGTGAATAATCGAAATCTATCTTCAAGGTTTTACAAAACCTTGTCGAAGATGTGAATAAAGAATCGCATACGAATATTCAAACCCTCCGGAAGAAGT